>QUFC01000061.1 GCA_003478355.1 Lachnospiraceae bacterium AM48-27BH | reverse complement strand
GTACTTAATTACTGTAGTTTCACTTATATGTCCTACTGTAGATACAAAATATCCTCTTGACCACAAAACTCCACATCTTTCCATGTTTCGCTTATGCATATATTATATTCTATGTTATTATCAAGTCAAAGAGAAGCGGCTTTCATCCCACACGCAAGCATGTGGGTTTTCGCCGCAAATTTATAACGTTATTACCCCTATTGTGACTCTTTTTTTCTCATCTGTCAATGAAAAGACCAGTCACACCGCCTCCACAATGAAAAGACCGGTCACACTACATCCACGTTCCTGGTCGCCACTAACTCCACACCAGTTCCCGCACAGTCCTCCACCAGCACCTGGCCAATGGTAACCGGGGCTTCTACGGTCAGGTTCCGCACCACTTCCATCACATCCATGATCCGCTCCTTCGGCACTTCCTCCTTTGTCTTCACAGAAGCCATCAAAAGCTTTCCGTGAGTCACATGAACACTGGAGGTAACCGTTCTGGATGGGCTTGTGATCTCCTTCTTCGCGTAAGCTGCACCTCTTGGACAGGTATTGCCTGTTACCTTTACTACCTCATGATTTTCAATCTCCGCTGTCATGGAACACCCCATCGGACAGCAGATACAAGTCAATTCTCTGGTCTCCATTTCCTTACTCCTCCTCTGTGCAGATCGTGATCTTCTTCAGATCCGGATAATCGCCAAAGCTATCCTTTTTCAGGATCACCTGCTCCATCTCACCCGGCGCCATCACACGTTTCTTCCTGGTCTGAATCTTAACACCGTCATAGTATACGGAAATGGATCTGTTTTTATATACATTGTCCACACGGAACCGGACAATGATCTGATCTTTCATATGCTTCGGATCCAGATATTGCGGAACGGTGTAACGGACACCGTTTTCCGCTGAAAGACGTACCAGGGACTGGTGGCCTTCTGACATGGGTACTTCTTCCCCGTCGCCCAACGCAGAAGTTTCTGCATCTGTCTTTCCAGCATACTTCTCACGTTCTGCCAGTTCTTTCACATACTCTGCCGCCGCCTGTCCAGCCATAGCCGCTTCCTCAGACACGTAATCCACCAGATCATGGACATGAAGTACATTTCCACAGGCAAATACGCCTGGCACGCTGGTCTCCAGATGGTCGTTGACCTCTGGACCGGATGTGACGCGGCTGACATCTGCACCAAGTCCTCTGGTCAACTCATTTTCCGGAATCAGGCCAACAGACAATAACAAGGTGTCACAGGAATAATACTCTTCCGTTCCTGGAATCGGTTTCCGGTGGTCATCCACCTGTGCCAGGGTAATTCCGGTCACACGCTCTTTTCCGTGGATCTCCACCACCGTATGGCTTAGTTTTAACGGAATGCCATAGTCATTCAGGCACTGGACAATATTTCTCTTCAGGCCACCGGAATAAGGCATCAGTTCCGCAACCACCTTCACCTTGGCGCCTTCCAGAGTCATGCGTCTTGCCATGATCAGGCCGATATCACCGGAGCCTAAGATCACCACTTCACGGCCCACTTTCTTGCCTTCCATATTGGTCAGGCGCTGGGCGGTTCCTGCAGAATACACGCCAGCCGGACGGAATCCCGGAATATTTAACGCGCCTCTGGATCGCTCCCGGCATCCCATGGCCAGAACCACAGTCTTCGCCTGGATGGTCACCAGTCCCTCTTCCCGGTTCATGTAAGTCACCTGTTTGTCCTTTGAAATGGACAGTACCATGGTATTTAAATGATACGGGATTTTTAATTCCTCTACTACTTTGATGAACCGGTCTGCGTATTCCGGACCTGTCAGTTCTTCTTTAAATGTATGAAGTCCAAAACCATTGTGGATACACTGGTTTAAAATACCGCCAAGCATCTGATCACGTTCCAGGATCAGAACATCCTCAATTCCCTGTTTTCTGGCTGCTGCCGCTGCTGCCAGTCCAGCCGGGCCTCCGCCGATCACTACCACATCCCATGTCTTCATGCTTCCATCCCTCCGTTCTTTACCAGCAGTTCAGAACCTGGCTGATTTTTGCAAATGTCTTCCATGGCGCATCCCAGTTCCCTAGCGATGATCTCCATGGCCTTCGGTGTACAGAAACCGCCCTGGCATCTTCCCATGCCCTGTCTGGTCCTGCGCTTCACACCATCCATGGAAACTGCTCCCACCGGTCTGTGGACCGCATCCATGATCTCACCTTCACTGATACCCTCGCACCGGCAGACGATGGTGCCGTATTCCGGACGTTTCCGGATCAACTCTGCCCGCTCCTCAAAGCTCATGTGGTTCAGTCTCGGAATACCTTTTCTGGTGGAAATAAAGTTCTTTTTCCGTTCTGCTGATGCTTTTGCCGCAATCTGCTCTGCTAAATACACTCCAATAGCCGGGGCGCTGGTCAATCCCGGGGACTCGATACCTGCTGCATCAAAGAAGCCTTCTGCATCCTCTGCTTCTCCGATCACGAAATCATCTCCATCCTCATGGGCACGAACGCCAGAAAAGGAAGTGATCACCTGATTATATGGGATACCTTTCACACTGACTGCAGATTTGCTGATCACATCACTCAGCTCTTTTGCTGTTGTTGCGGTATTTTCTTTGTCCTCCACATCCACAGCGGTTGGTCCCAGAAGCAGGTTGCCATGGATCGTCGGGGATACCAGGATTCCTTTGCCGTATTTACCAGGAAGCTGGAAAATCGTATGGGATACATATCCACCGGCGGCCTGGTCTAACAGACAGTAATCCCCCTTTCTTGGTGTATTGTGCAGCTTCTTTTCACTGACCATGTTGTGGATCTCATCAGAATAAACGCCTGCTGCATTGACCACATAATGGGCTGTCAGTTCACCGCTCTCAGTTACCAGTCGGTAACCGTCTTCCAATTTTTCAATGCTACGGACTCCTGTATTCCGCTTAAACTCCACACCATTTTCACAGGCATTCTCAGCCATGGCGATGGTCAGCTCAAATGGACAGACGATTCCACCGGTCGGTGCATACAGCGCTGCCACCACCTGATCGGATACATGAGGCTCCAGTTCCAATACCTGATTCTTTTCCAGAATTTTTAAATCTTTCACTCCGTTGGCAATTCCACGGTCATATAACATCTGCAGACCATCCCTGTCCTCCTCAGCAAAGCATAACACCAGGGAACCATTTCTCTTGAATGGAATATCCAGGTCTTTCGCCAGATCTCCCATCATCTCATTGCCCTTTACGTTAAATTCTGCCTTCCTGGTACCCGGCACTGCGTCAAATCCCGCATGGACGATGGCACTGTTAGCCTTGGAGGTTCCAGAACATACATCTTCTGTTTTCTCCAGCAAACACACGGAAAGCTCATATCTTGACAATTCTCTTGCCGCCGCGCAGCCAACTACACCGCCGCCGATCACGGCTACATCATAATCCCATCTGCTCACAACTGACCCTCCTGTTTTGTATGTACGTAAGAAAGAATGTGCCAAGCACATTCTCGTGCCGAGCGCGGTCGCTTGCGACTATCTCTTCTTCGCGCGAGTGCGCCTCCCGCGGAGCGTTTTTGTGTCATAGGACGAAGTTTCCTATGACACAAAAAAAGAGCACAACAAACCAGAAGCTATCACGCTTCTGATCTGCCTGCTCTCTCATCTCTTAGGCACATGATTTCATTTATCGATAACGATTCAGTTCCTTTATAGTTATCGCTATTATTAGAGTATCACTCCATCACCAGACTGTCAAGTTCTTCCGATAAAATCATGTCCACATTTCCGGCAGTGGACGCTGACCTTTCCATGTCCTCTTGGAATCCGGATCTTCTGACCACAGTTCGGACATTTGAAGATCTTATACTTTTTGACTTCTTCCAGGTCTTCTTTCCATTTTCCTGATCTCACGCCTTTCGCCCATTCCGTCACCCGGAAACGAAGGTTTAGGTACCTCTGATTCTCCTTAAACCGTTGGCTGGTATTTTTCGAAAACATCCGGTAATAGATCACAACGATCACTGCCATTTCCAGCCAGTACCAGATTCCGGAATGAATAAAAATCCTTACAAAAAGGATCGCGATAAATACCCACACCAGGCACTGGTTCAGCTCATCGCTGCCATACCGTCCCACCATAAACCGGCGGAATTTTTCTCTCCACTGGGTCAAAAGCTGATTCCATTTTCCATTATTCATCCTTTGTCAGCCGCAGAACTACGGTTTCCTCCTGTCCATTTCTCAGTGTGCCGGACTGGGTTCCTGCGCGCCAGCTTAATGCCTGCGCTGATGCCGGATTTTGGTCGGATGCAGACATCTGATCAGACTCCAAAACACCTGATTTTTCCAGAACTAAAACTTCACTGTCCCCATAAACCGCCGTCTCACACAGATCCGTATAGTCCTCCACCGTTCCCAGCACATCATACCCAAAGCCCTCACCCCGGTAATGCATCGGAACCACGATTCTCGGCTTTACCTGCTCCACCAGCGCCTTGGCCTGCTTCGCGTCAATGGTATAATACCCGCCAACCGGGATCAGCATCAGATCCAGCCCCCGAAGCTGCTTCATCTCTTCTTCTGTCAGTTTACATCCCAGATCCCCCATATGGGCCATGCGGAATGTGCCATCATCCAGAATATGAATCTGATTTTTGCCTCTCAAAGCCCCTTTCTGGTCGTCATGCCAGGTATGGATCACCTGGATCTGAAATGGGTTCTCTCTCCCCTCGATCCGCTTCACCAGATGGCTGGCTCCGTGATCCTTATGATCATGACTGCACAGCACCAGATCCGCACTTTCACGTACCGGCGGACATCCAGGCACATAGCCATCCTCGTAAGGGTCAAATACGATCGTATAATCTCCACAGTCCAATTTAAAACAGGAATGACCGATCCATGTTAATGTAAGCTGTTCTGCCATATATAAAGCCCCTTTCCTATCTATTTTTTGTTTTTTCTGCATTTTCTAATGATTTTATTTTTTCAATTATGATAGCACGAATCCCCTATTTTTACAAGAAAAGCAACGTCCCAATACCCGCTACTCCACCTCAAAGATTACGATCCGCTCCCTGGGATTATTTTCCTCAAACAGATCCATACACGGGATCTCATCCACAAACATCAGTTCATCCACTGACATCAGATAGGAAATATACTCGTCCGACGGATAATAGAAAAACAACCGGATTTTTCTCGAACATGCATAATAGGATTCCAACAGTCTGGCGATCACTTTCTGTAAGATCTCCAGCGAAAATGGATTAAAAAAGTAAGCGCAATCCACCTGTTCCGGCACCAGAAACTGAACTGCGTCCACCAGTTCAAAACTCACCCGTCCAGCCGACACAGCTCCCGCCCGGTTTTCCATTGCCTTCTCATAAAGCCGCTCATCATATTCCACGCCAATTGTGTGACATTTCGTCTGATATGACAGAAAAAAGTCCACTCTGCCCTTTCCGCAGCCATAATCAATCAGCGTATCCCCTTTCCAGATCAGTCCCTCATTAGCCAGCCGCTGTAGTACCGAATACGGCGTCGGCTCATAAGGATACCGGAACTGGTCTGCTTTGGAATCGTCCCGTCCTGTGGTGTGAATGTGCAGCAGTTTATCCCATTGCTCTTCATTTTTTGCTTCTTTCCTCTCTGATTTCATGATCCACCTCCCACTGAGTTCAAGTCGAAACGTCCGTGAGACCTGGCGCGTGATTCTGGTCAGCATAAGCTGACATATTCTTCACGGAATCACTGCGCATCCTCGCGCCGAGCGCGGTCGCTTGCGACATATTTCTTCTTTGCGCGAGTGCACATCCCGCGGAACGTTTTTGTGTCATAGGACGAAGTTTCCTATGACGAAAAATCCGGTGACAAATCGATTTTCATCACCTGTCACCGGATTTCGTCTCACATATAATATAAAACCAAAAATCAGCTTCTCAACTCAATACCATAAGTTTTATTCAACTGTTTTAAGATCTTCTTCACATAACCGTCCACTGCCTCAGCGGTAAATGCCTCATCCTTTGGTGTGAACAGAACAGTGAATGCCATGGATTTCTTATTTGCCAGGATCTGTTTGCCTTCATATACGTCAAAGAGTGTTACATCTTTCACAAATGAGCTTGCTGCCTTGATGCACTCCTCTACCTGTCCACAGGTGATCTCCTTGTCCATAACCAGAGCCAGGTCACGTTTCTCCTCTGCGAATTTTGGAAGTGGCTCAAAGACTGGTGCTTTGCCGTACCATTTTCCAGGGCTTTCATGCTGATCTCTAAGACATAAGCGTCCTCACGCATCGCCTCATCCTTCATGATCTCGTATTTCACCTTACCGAAATATCCGATCTCCTCGCCCTCGCAGAAAATGGCTGCGGTCTGATATGGATGCAGGAATGGCTTCTCAGTTTTTTCATAGGTGAAGGAAATATTCAGCACATCTGCAACGGTCTCAGCCATACCTTTCAAGGTGAAGAAGGACTCGTTCTTGCCAAATACGCCGATACACAGGGTCGCACGTTCTTCTGGATACTCTGTTAACGGCAGGGACTTTGGAATAAATGCATTACCAATCTCAAAGATACGGCCCTCGAAGTTGCCTCTCTTCTGGTTGCGTCCCATGGCGTGGATCATCTGAGGCGCCAGAGTGGTTCTCATTAAGGACAGATCCTCATTGATCGGGTTCATGATGCGGATAGCCTTGCGCTCTGGAGCATCCTCGGCAAATCCCATCTGGTCTAAATCAGCCGGGGAGAAGAAGGAATAATGCATTCCCTCAAATGCGCCAATGCTGCACAGGGCTCTTTTCACCTTCAAAATCGTTTTCTGCCGTAAATTAGTTCCACCGATCGTTACCTGAGCGGACGGCATGAATGTGGACTGGATATGCTCGTAACCATACATACGGATGATCTCCTCAGCCACATCTGGATAATCTGCCATATCTTCACGGTATGCCGGGAAATGCATGGTCAGCTCATCACCGTTGATCTCCGGCTGGAAGTTTAATCCTGTTAAGATCCGTAAAATATCCTCGTCCGGAACGGTGATTCCCAGAACGCCATTTACCTTCTTGATGCTGGTCGTAAAGGTCACTGGCTCTAAGGAATTGCCGGTATTTACATTCTTATGAGTCTTAGAAATCTTACCTGCGCCTAACTCCTCTACCAGATGCAGGACACGTTTCATTGCCATCTCCGTAGCATACTCATCCACACCTTTGGAATACCTCTGGCTTGCATCGGAGGACTGTCCTAATGCACGGGAGCTTCTGCGGATGTTGTCACGGGCAAATTTTGCGGACTCAAACATCACCTCTGTGGTGGTATCGCGGATCTCGGAATTTAAACCGCCCATGATACCTGCTAATGCTACTGGCTTCTTGCCGTCACAGATCACTAAATTACTTGGATTTAAGGTAAACTCCTTTTCATCCAGAGTGATGATCTTTTCGCCTTCATTGGCGCGTCTTACCTGGATCGCATTGCCTTCCAGATAGTCACAGTCAAATGCGTGCAGCGGCTGTCCTAACTCACGCATGATATAATTGGTGATATCAACAATGTTGGAAATGGAGTTGTTGCCCACTAAAGCCAGGCGTCTTCTCATCCATGCCGGGGACTGACCCAGCTTTACATCGTATACATAGTGGGCAATGTAGCGTGGGCACAGATCCTGTGCTTCTACGGTTACGTCAAAGCCCTCTTTCTCTACTTCTGTCTCGGTATAGTCCAGAGCCGGTGTCTTTAATGGCTGGCCTAAAGCAGCTGCCACCTCTCTTGCCAGACCGAAGATACTCTGGCAGTCTGGACGATTTGCTGTGATAGAAACATCGAAGATCCAGTCATTTAAACCCGTCAGTTCTTTTACATCAGAACCGATCTGGGCATCCTCTGGAAGAACCAGCAGTCCGTTGTAGCCAGCGCCTGGGTACAGGTCTTCATTTAAGCCTAACTCCGTACCGGAGCAGAGCATACCGTAGGACTCATAGCCTCTTAATTTACCTTTTTTAATGGTAGCAACGCCCTCGATGGTCACATGGTCTTTTGCTGTTGCGTAAACCTTTGCGCCAACCATGGCTACCGGGAATTTGCCTCCTGCTTTTACATTGTCAGCGCCACAGCAGATCTGTAACAGCTCCGGTCCGCCTACGTTGACCTGGCATACGTGAAGATGGGTCTCCGGGATCGGCTCACAGGACTCTACATAACCAACGACAATACCACTGATGTCCTTGCCCACCTGCCATTTTTCTTCTACCTCAAATCCACAGTCAAACAGCTTTTTCTCCAGCTCGTCTGCGGAAACATTGATATCTACATAGTCATTTAACCAGCTTAATGGTACCAGCATTTCTAATCCTCCTGTCCTGATCAGTCATCGATCTGATCCAGCACACGCAGATCAGACTCAAAAAGCATCTTAATGTTGTTGATGCCGTATTTCAGCATTGCGATACGCTCCAGGCCAATGCCGAAAGCGAATCCACTGTATTTTTCGGAATCAATGCCGCAATTCTCTAATACTTTCTTGTTTACCACACCTGCACCTAAGACCTCGATCCAGCCGGTATCTTTGCACAGTCTGCAGCCTTTGCCGCCGCACTGGAAGCAGCTGACATCTACCTCAACAGATGGCTCGGTAAATGGGAAATAGGATGGACGGAGTCTGGTTCTGGTGGACTCACCAAAAATTCTCTGAACAACCATGTCTAACATTCCCTTTAAATCGCAGAGAGTAATGCCCTCATCTACCACTAAGCCCTCCATCTGGCTGAACATCGGAGAATGGGTAGCATCATCATCAGAACGGAATACCTTACCTGGGGAAATAACCTTGATCGGAGGTTTCTTAGCTTCCATGACATGTACCTGGCCTGCAGAGGTCTGGGTACGCAGTAAAAACTCCGGAGTTAAATAGAACGTATCCTGCATATCGCGCGCCGGATGATCCTGTGGAGTATTTAACGCCGTAAAATTGTAGTAATCAGTCTCAATTTCTGTTCCCTCATATACTTCAAATCCCATGGACGCAAAGATATCGATCAACTGATTGCTCACAGTCGTTACCGGGTGAAGGTTGCCATAACGGATCTTTACTGGCGGCATGGAAATGTCGATCTTCTCGGATTCGTAACGCTGCTGCTGCTCTTTCTCTTTTAATTTCTGATCCAGTTCATCAAAAAACTGGTTGGCCCACTCTTTAGCACCATTGATGGTCTTACCAAACTCTGCTTTCTGGTCATTTGCTACGTTACGCATTTCCTTCATCAGCAGACCAATACGTCCCTGCTTGTTGTCCAGGAAGGTTTTCTTGAACTCATAAACACTTCTGGAAGTGGTCAGAGCATCTGCGCCCTGACGGATCTCTTCTTTGATCGCAGCGATCACTTCATTCAGTTCTTTTAAATCCTGCATGTTTTCTCTCCTTTTCATAACTGCTCTTTTTTCTTTCCCCGTCTTTCACAAACAGGTCCGGCAAATGGACAGTTACCTTAAATTACTTTGTAGCAGTTTCTTTCGCAATCTGCACATCTATATGCTCGGGAAAAATTAAATTGCATCCCGCGGAGCGTTTTTGTGTCATAGGACGAAGTTTCCTATGACATAAAAATCCCTCTGCACAAATGTGCAAAGGGACGATAATTCTACCGCGGTACCACCCAGCTTCCTGTAAGGCATCCTAAACGATCTGCCTTCAGACACTTTCCGGTACGTAACGTATACCAGACGGCAATGCCTACTAAGCTCTGCAGCCTTCAGCAATGCAGCTCCCGTGGGAAATTCGGATATCTGTCTGAACGGAAAAAGGCTCACAGCCGCCGACCTCTTCTCTCTGACCGGAAACAGTATCTTAAAACACGATCTTCGCTTTTGGATTGATTGCAACTAACTAACTGGTATTGTAGGCATTTTTTTAAGAAAAGTCAAGTCCTTTTTGTCTGGAGAGACTTTCTCAATTACTTCTATTTTACAAATCTCCATTTCTATTGTATACTGGTTCGAAAACGAAACGATCATCCACGGAGGTAATCCAATGTTTACAAAAGCAATCACCAGAAAGCCTTGCAAAGCCCTGATCGATGGCATCTCCACCGCCCAGTTCTGCGACGGCACACCAGATTATGAAACCGCAGTAAAGCAGCACGACTGCTATGTTACCACTTTAAGAGAACTTGGCCTTGCAGTCACAGACCTGGAAGCAGATGAACGTTATCCAGATTCCTGTTTTGTCGAAGACCCGGCTGTTGTCATGGAGCGCTGTGCTATCATCACCAACCCGGCGCGCGAATCCCGGAATGGTGAAAAAATAGAAATCGAACAGACAATTAAAAAGTTTTACAATGATGATCAGATCTTCCACATCGAATCTCCAGGAACCTTAGAAGGCGGCGACGTCATGAGAGTGGGCGATCACTTCTATGTAGGTCTTTCTGACCGCACCAACGAAGAGGGCGCAAAACAGTTCCATGAAATTGTGACAAAATTTGGTTACACCTCTTCTACTGTCCCAGTGACCGAGGGATTGCATTTAAAAGATTTCGCCATCTATCTGGAAAATAACAACCTGTTAGTTACTTCCCTGATGGATCAGGAACCTTCCTTCCAGAACTTCAACCGCTTTGTCATCGATCCAGAGGAGCTTTACGCCATCAACAGCTTATACATCAATGGCACCGTCCTGGTTCCAGCCAGTTATCCAAAGACAAAAGCCCTGATTGAAACACTGGGATATCCGGTAAAACTGGTAGACACCAGCGAATTCCGGAAAATTGACGGAAGCCTGACTTGTCTGTCCCTGAGATTCTAGGCTATTACACGCGGAACGTTTTTGTGTCATAGGACAAAGTTTTCTATGACACAAAATAAGAGCTATCTGACTTTCTCGTCATCAGATAGCTCTCTTACGAAATATCCCGAAGTTTCACTTAATAACCTCTCTTTCTGTTATCTAGTTTTCAAATTGCTATGGGTCTCTGCCTTTCATCTGAATCTCCTCCTTCGATTACATCTATGTAAACTCGCTAAGAGATTTTTCTTAAGTTTATTTTCCTAACCCATTGGACCGTCCTCCTTTTTTATTTTTGTTTTGCTTTTTATTTCTCTTGTTTCTTGTTGTCTTTATTGTACTAGATTAAGTACAATTTGTCAATTATATTTTTTCTAAATATTTTAAAATTATTTTTGTTATTTCTGAATATATTGTTTTATTTGTTTTAATTTTATGTTTAATTCTATTATTTTCATCTATTTACGGTCAACACATCTGCCATCACTTTTTGTGGATTTATGTTTCTGCGTTAACGTCTGATGGTTTTCCATTTTCCTGTCCGGTATTCAAGATACGAAATTACAAAATTAGCCGTCCAGCCAATCGGCACTGCATACCATACCCATGCGATTCCAAACCTCGGCGCCAGTGTCATGGCCATGATTACACGAATGCTTAAATTCACCAGATTGGCAATGGTAAATAACTTCATATCCCCTGCGCCCCGAAGGACTCCATCTGCTGCCATCTTAAAACCGATCATGAAGAAGAAAAATCCCATGAACACCAGATACCCATAGCCAGTGGCAATCGCGACCTGACTGCCATCCGTGCCTAGAAACAGAGTGATAAACTGTGTCGGAAACAGTTCCAGAATCACGCAGATCACTACGCCGAAGAATATGACCATTTTGTTGGCCTGCACGTAACCTTTGCTTACCCGCTTCAACTGTCCCGCGCCGATATTCTGTGCCGTGTACGAGGAAATGGCGTTGCCCACTGCCGCCATGGGCACGATACAGATGGACTCGATCCGCATACCAGCCGAAAATCCCGCCAATGATTCTGCACCGAAGCTATTGACCACCGACTGTACCAGCATCATGCCGATGGACACGGTAGACTGCTGTAAAATAGACGGGAGGGCGATCTTCGCCATGGGAAGAAGTTCCTCCGCCTCGAAAATGCCATCAGAAGCACCTTCCAGTTTCTTCAGTTCCTTCCTGAGAACCGTAAATGACCCCAACACAGAAACGCTCTGCGCGATCAGCGTCGCCCAGGCTACCCCTGCCACATCCAATGCAAAATCTGCCACAAACACCCAGTCCAAAATAATGTTAAACACTGAGGAAAAGATCAGGAAATATAGTGGAATCCTGGATTTTCCCAAGGCATTGAACATAGAAGAAAGTACATTATACATAAATAAAACGACGAGTCCAGGAAATAGATCTGCAAATAAGTCACTGACATATCCAGAACTTCCACCGGCGTATTCATAGCAATCATGATATTTTTGCTGAATGCCAGTCCAATGACACCTAACATCACACTGATGACCAGAAATGTCACCAGCGCTGTATACACCGTTTTCTTCAATTTTCCATAATTTCCATGGCCAAAATACTGGCTGACGATCACTGACGCGCCCATACCGCCTCCGATCGCTACGCAGATGAAAATATTCGTCAAAGAATAAGCGGCTCCCACCGCAGCCAAAGCCTTTTCTCCTACTAACCGCCCCACGATTGCTGAATCCGCCATGGTGTAGGCCTGCTGAAAGAGGTTGCCTATGATCATGGGAATAGCAAAAACGATGAGGGCTTTTAGAGGATTTTCAGTTATTAGGTAATCATTTTTCATGCTATTGTCTCTCCATTTTCCTATTATCTAATTCCAACTATTCCGTTCTTTTCTTATGGAACCCTTTTCTCTTATTTCTAAAAAATCCCCGCAGCTACTTATTTTACAAGGGGCTGCGGGGGTAATACTATTCAAATTCTACCGTTCCAGTTGGCTTCGGTGTGAAATCATACAGCACACGGTTGATTCCCGGAACTTCATGGGTAATACGGTCTGTAATGTGAACCATCACTTCATGCGGAATCTCAGCAGCGGTAGCTGTCATAACATCGGTGGAGCATACGGCACGAACGATACAGCACCACTCGAATGCACGCTTGCCATCTTTGATACCGGTTGAACGGAACTCCGGAACAACGGTAAAGTACTGCCAGATCTTGCCTGCAAGGCCGTTCTTATCGAACTCCTCACGAAGAATCGCATCAGACTCACGTACAGCTTCCAGACGGTCACGTGTGATCGCACCCGGGCAGCGAACACCAAGTCCCGGACCCGGGAATGGCTGACGATATACCATATCATGCGGCAGACCAAGCTGATCGCCAACAACACGAACCTCATCCTTAAACAGGATTCTAACCGGCTCTACCAGTTCGAAATCCATATCCTCTGGAAGACCGCCTGCATTGTGATGTGCCTTGATACCTTCCTCAGACTCCAGAATATCCGGCCAGATCGTTCCCTGTGCTAAGAACTCAATTCCATCAAGCTTTCTGGCTTCCTCAGCAAATACCTCGATAAACTCGCCGCCGATGATCTTTCTCTTTGTCTCCGGATCATCCACACCTGCCAGCTTATCCAGGAAACGGTCGGTAGCATCCACATAAACCAGGTTCGCATTCATCTGATTGCGGAATACCTCGATCACCTGCTCCGGCTCACCTTTACGCAGAAGACCATGGTTCACATGAACACATACTAACTGCTGGCCAATTGCCTTGATTAACAGAGCTGCAACTACGGATGAATCTACGCCGCCGGAAAGTGCAAGAAGAACCTTCTTATCTCCTACCTGCTCCTTGATCAATGCGATCTGCTCATCAATAAAAGCCTGAGCAAGCTCCGGTGTGTTGATTCTCTCCATATCGGCTGGACGTCTGATTTCAGTAACGTTCATTTTGTAACTCCCCCTTCAAAATTTTAATGAGTTTCTATAACGTTTCTTTGTCAAAATGAGATTGCTGCATGTCAGCAGCTATACAATATTCTGACATAACCGATCTTAAATAAATAGGAACATTATCTAAGTGGTATAATGCTATTATACCAGAAATACAAGAAAAAGCGAATCTGCATTAACTTATTCTTATCATTCTTATCATATATTTTCAGATACATATGCCTGGTTGACCTTTTTCCCTTTCAGCATATATATTCTAGATTCAAAATCGGTACAAGGAGTCACATTTCCTGGCACTTCACCAGCTGTCACATCGGATGTGATCAATCCATAATTCATCAACTCATCGCCGTAATGTTCTGTATGATTCCATACATTTTCATAAACCATATCCGGGTTCAACCCCTGTAATCTGACACGGCTATACGGCTGATTCACTCCATTTAAAACACGATAGTAGCCTACGATTGCAAGCGTGCGGTCTTCATTTGTCACCATCCATACCGTCTCATTTCCTTCGAATGGACTTTTCAGACGATAAAATGTTCCAAACTGTAACACTTCTCTGTATTCTTTCATAAATGTGATCTGTTCTTTTACTTCTTTGATCTCTTCTTCTGTCAATTTATTGAGATCCAGTTCGTATCCAAACGTTCCAAAGTATGCTACATTCGCTCTTGTATGTAATGGGGTATTGCGAAATACCTGGTGATTCGGAACAACAGACACATGGCTTCCCATACTGCTGAGCGGATAACACATAGAAGTTCCGTACTGAATCTTCAGACGCTCAATCGCATCCGAATCATCGCTTGTCCATCCCTGCGGTGCATAATACAGCATTCCCGGGTCAAATCTTCCACCACCGCTGGCGCAGGATTCAAATAATATTTCTGGAAACTCATTTGTCAAACGCTCGTACAGATCATATACGCCTAAAATATAACGATGGAACACTTCTCCCTGTCTGTCTGAAGGAAGTTTGCTGCTGTAGCATTCCGTAATGCTTCGGTTCATATCCCATTTAATATATGAGATTTTCGACTCCGATAATAACTTTGCCATCATTCCGTAAATATGATCTACTACTTCTTTTCTTGTGAAATCGAGTACATACTGGTATCTGCCGTGTGACGTATTTCTTCCCGGTGTCTGTAAGATCCAGTCTGGATGTGCTCGATAAAGATCAGAGTCTTTATTTACCATCTCCGGCTCAAACCAAAGACCGAATTTTAATCCAAGCGCTTCAATCCTTTCTGACAGGCCTTTGATGCCATTTGGCAGAAGCTCTTCATTTGCCACCCAATCGCCAAGACCGGCTCTGTCATTTCTTCTTGCGCCAAACCATCCGTCATCTAAGACAAACAGTTCTACTCCACATTCTTTTGCTTTCCTGGCAATCTCTACAAGGCGCTCTTCTGTAAAGTCAAAATAAGTTGCTTCCCAGTTATTATTTAAAATCGGTCTTGCCTTATCGCGCCAGTACCCTCTTGCAAGTCTCTTTGCATACAGCTTCTGGAATGTCTGACTCATGCCATTTAATCCATTTTCACTGCAAACCAGAACTGCTTCCGGTGTCTGAAAGCTTTCTCCCGGCTCTAATTTCCAATCAAATCCTTCTGGATTGATCCCGGCTGTAATTCGTGTCACATCATGTGTATCTACTTCTGCCTGCATACGGAAATTTCCGCTGTATACAAGACTTATTCCGATGACTTCTCCTGCATTTTCATCTGTGTTGTGACGTTTTAAAGCAAGGAACGGATTATGTTCGTGAGAAGAATTTCCGCGCATGCTGTCGATCGCTGTTATACCCTGCTCCAATGTTCGATTTTTAATATATCGTTCTCTGGACCACGCACCGGACAACTGCATCCATTCATAATCCTTATCTGGAAGATCCAGGCTTAAGCTCATCATATTTAATACATGTAGATTTTTCTCACCTGCATTTTCAATATGCGCACTTCTTGCAATTGCACTGTATTCATCAAAAATTGTATACAAAAGCGCCAGTTTTACACCGGTCAGGGCGTCTTTCAGGAAGATGCACAATGTCTGCGCTTCCTCCCCGGACTCTGTGTATGTTGCCGGCAATCCGGCGAGCTTTGGTTTTCCGTCAATGATCTCATAACTGTCGTATCGGAACTCACTGATCCTGCTGCCATTTTCCTGCAGCAATTCAATTGCCGGATGTCTGTAATCTGTCGTACCGTAAACCGGATATTCCTGTCGGATATGTTCCAGTGAAAAAGTACGATCCCACTCATATATATACGATGTCATTGGGCGTTCACGTTTCTCAACCAGATAAGAAAAATCCGCTTTATCATGAAGTCGTTTTCCAAAATATAATTGCCCCAGATGCCCATTTTCTAATACACATAAGATATAACTGATTTTTTCATTGTATAAATGAAAAGTTTTCGTTTTCTCGTGAAAAATAATCCGTCTCATATGCTCCCCTTTTTCCAATTGAATTGTCGTCTCTTATTTCCAATATCTCTGGATCATTAACACTATTATACGTTCTATCCTTCTTTCCTAGCAAGCAAAAAAACAAAACGTTTGCATTTTTTGTTGAAAGATGACAGAGACTTTGGCAGAATACATCTAATGGTGTTAAAGTAAAAGTAAATCCTAATTCTTTGAAGTGAAAACTTGTTATAAGGAGCATATATGTCAAATAAAATAGATAAGCCAAAACAAACTGCTCCGCAGCTAATTACTAAAATGAAAAGTAAGGGCATCACTTTTAAATACATCACTGAAGAAAAGGCTGCTGAGTATCTTACTGATAAAAACAATTACTTACGCACCGCTGCATATCGGAAAAATTATCAAAAATATAATAACGGTTTAAATATTGGGAAATACATAGATCTTGACTTTTCCTATTTGCAAGAGCTATCAACCATCGATATGCACTTTCGTTTTTTAGTATCAAAAATGTGTTTAGATATTGAACACGATCTTAAAGTGCGAATGTTAAAAGATATAGAAACCGATTCTACAACCGATGGCTATGATATTGTAAATATATTTCTAAGTCACAACAGCTACATCATTGGCAAATTGGAAGCTACCAGCGCTTCTCCCTTTACAAGTGATTTGATTCATAAGTACTTTACAGTCCAACAAGTATATAACCCTCAAAAAGGGAAAAAAGAAAACAAAATCACCTTATATGATGACTGTCCAGCTTGGGTTCTTTTAGAAATGCTTACATTTGGAGATTTTATAAAATTCTACCAATTTTACTACTCCACAAGATCATATAGCAAAATATCTTTCCCTGTTATAAACCTTGTCAAGAGTTTAAGAAACGGAGCCGCACATAATAATTGTATATTAGCAGATTTGGCACACGGAACTTCTCGTCCGCCTGCAGAAATTAGCCAGGCTATTGCAAAAATAGCTTCTATCAATACCACTCAACGGCAGAAGAAACTCTCTTGTCGTCCAATGCTTGAATTCATAGCTTTGCTTTATACTTACAATTTAATAGTATCAGATAAGGTGAAACATCATAGAACGCTGGAATTAGAAGATTTGTTCTTCAACCGAATGCTCCAAAAAGGAGGTTTTTTTCTAAAAAATGAATTGATTAAAAGCAATTACGAATTTGCTTGCAAGGTTATTGACGAGCCTGTGAAACTTTTTCTGTAAAATAACCATCATAAGGCCCTTCTATGATAAAATAAATATCATTAGGAGGGCCTTTTATTATGGCAAGACAAAAGAAACCTGTACACAGAGTACAAATGACCGACGGAAAAAGAAATATCATTCGTC
>QUFC01000060.1 GCA_003478355.1 Lachnospiraceae bacterium AM48-27BH | reverse complement strand
CACCCGTCCGCCGCTCAGTCAATCAGGAATCCATCCGAAAACTTCATCTCGATCGCTTCGCTCGACTTGCATGTGTTAGGCACGCCGCCAGCGTTCATCCTGAGCCAGGATCAAACTCTCATGTTAAAAGTTTGTATCCGGGTTTAGAACTTAGCTTGGCTAATGTTTAAACCGTTCTACTGTTGTTTTGGTTTGTTTTGTTTCTGAATACTCATATTCAAAGATGTCCAACCAGGACTCTTTTCATTAGAATTTTCAGGGTTTTACATACTGTTCAATCTTTGATTTTCAAGGTTCTTTGTTGTTGTCTGTCTCAGCAGCAACTCGTTTAGTATATCAGATGTTGTTCTGTTTGTCAACAACTTTTTTTATTTATTTTTGAACTTTTTTAGAAGTCCGTGCCCCGTTCTCACGGGGCGTGTATTATAATAGCAAATACTGGACCAAATGTCAACAATATTTTTCGGCTTTTTTCAAATATTTTTTCACTTGTTCATTTGCTCATTTATTGGAACAAAAAAGCAAGCTCTGCACATACGCCTAATGGAAGGACAGATTCATCCACATCAAACTTCTCATTATGATGTGCCGCTCCACTTCCGTACTCTTCATTACGGATTCCCAGGAAACCCAAAGCTCCTGGATACTGTTCCAGATACCGGCTGTAGCTTTCTGATGCATACCAGTGATCACAGCTGCCAATGACCTGTTCTCCGCAAAGTTTACTCACGGCATTTCTCACACTCTCTGCCACTGCTGCATCATTAATGACCGGATATACCATAATGTGATTTCTTGGCTGGAAATCCACGGTGCAGTTATGACAGGCGGCAGTATTTTCTATAATCTTATTGATGATCTGCTGTGCTTTTTCTCCTTCTTCCCGATCAAAGAAGCGGGCTGTTCCTCCTACATAGACTCTTTCCGGAATCACATTATCCGCACTTCCTCCATTCATCATGCAGATACTTAAGGTAACTGTCTTTTCTGCATCAATCTGATTCATAAACGCTGAATTTAACTGAGTTATAATGTGAGCCGCCGGAATGATCGGGTTGATAGCCTGGTCGGGTCTGGAACTGTGGCCTGATCTGCCATTCAGATAGAAACCTATTCCTGCAGTTCCAGCCATCCTGGGGCCTGCAGAAATGTCGATCTTGCCTGCTTCCAGACCACTGTATACATGAAGGGCAAAACATTCATCAATCGGATAGTCTTTTAAAGCCTCCATCATAGCTTCAACACCAGTGATATCTTCTTCTGCTTCTTCAAAGCAGCAATAAACGGTTCCTTCCAGTTCCTCCTTCATTTCCACAAGAACCTTCATGGTCCCGAGAAGCATGGCCATATGGGCGTCATGTCCACATGCATGGCAGACCCCTGGTTTCTCAGAAATGCAAACTTTTTCCTGCTTCAGATTTTCCTTTGCCTCTGTAATTGGAAGAGCATCAATATCTGCCCGCACCACACGATGTTTTCCTGGTTTTCCCCCTTCCATGATTCCAATCAAACCGGTACCAGGTAAAAGACGATATGGCACTTTCATTTCTTCCAGCTCCCGCACAAGGACTTCTCTGGTATGCTGTTCTTTTCCAGATACCTCCGGATAACGATGAAATTCCCGGCGCATTTCTACTATATAATTATGATATTTCTCAACTGCATTCTTGATCTGTTCTGTATTCATCCTATGTATCCTCCCAATTTTTAAATGGAGCGTTCCCAAACATCTCTGTTTAAAAACGCTCCATTGCATTTACACCATATTATTCTTGTTCATTTTCCGGCACAATGTCCACTTCAGACTCAGCTGCAGGTTCCGCACTCTTGGATACCGATACACTTTCCTCTGCCTTCCGTTCTGCTTCTTCCTCGGTTACTTCTGCTTCCAGCTTCTCCGCCGGAGTCTGATTCTCACTGCCATCTTCCTTAATGCCCTTGCACTCCCGGAAAATCTTCATAAATTCTTTACCGGTAATGGTCTCCTTCTCAATCAGGAATTCCGCGATCTTATCCATGATCTCTCGATTCTCACTCAAAAGACGTTTTGCCTCCTCGTAGGATTCCTTCAGGATCTTCATCACTTCCTGGTCGATCTCAGATGCAGTCTCCTCGCCACAGTTTAAAACAGCACGACCACTTAAATACTGGTTTTCCTGGGTAGCAAGACCCATCAGACCAAATTTCTTGGACATACCATACTGGGTCACCATAGCTCTGGCTATTCTGGTAGCCTGCTCGATATCATTGGCCGCACCGGTCGTTACCGTGTCAAACACCAGTTCTTCCGCTGCACGACCACCTAAAGCACCTACTAACATGGCGCGAAGTTCTTTCTCGGTATTTAAGTATTTTTCCTCTTCCGGCACATGCATCACATATCCCAATGCCCCCATAGTACGTGGAACAATGGTGATCTTCTGCACTGGCTCTGAATCTTTCTGCAGAGCACTGACTAACGCATGCCCAACCTCATGGTAAGACACGATCCGGCGTTCTTCTTTACTGAGAATCCGGTCTTTTTTCTCTTTACCAACTAATACAACCTCCACAGCCTCAAATAAATCCTTCTGGCTGACTGCATTTCTGCCATTCTTTACTGCAAGAATAGCCGCCTCATTGATCATATTGGCAAGATCGGAACCAACGGCTCCGGAAGTTGCCAGAGCAATGGCATCTAAATCTACGGTTTCATCTAAGGAAACATTGCGGGAATGTACCTTTAAAATGCTGACACGGCCTTTCAGATCCGGCTTATCTACAATGATCCGACGGTCAAAACGGCCTGGACGCAGCAACGCCGGGTCTAAGATCTCCGGACGGTTGGTAGCCGCCAGAACCAGCAGTCCTTTGGAGGAATCGAAACCATCCATCTCGGACAGCAGCTGGTTCAAGGTCTGTTCACGTTCATCGTTGCCGCCTCCAAAACGGGAATCACGGCTCTTGCCAATCGCATCCACCTCATCGATAAAAATAATGCAAGGTGCATTTTCCTGGGCCTGCTTAAATAAATCACGGACACGGGATGCGCCGACACCCACAAACATTTCCACAAAATCAGAACCGGATAAAGAATAAAATGGAACCTGCGCCTCTCCGGCAACTGCCTTGGCAAGCAAGGTTTTACCGGTTCCTGGAGGGCCTACAAGCAGGGCGCCTTTTGGCAGCTTTGCACCAATATGGGTATATTTGCCCGGATTATGAAGGAAATCTACGATCTCAACTAAGGATTCCTTCGCCTCATCCTGTCCTGCTACATCCTTAAACGTAACTCCGGTTTCCTTCTGCATATACATCTTCGCCGTACTTTTGCCGACACCCATGACGCCGCCACCCATGCGCCGCATCATAAAATTCATGAAAAATACCAGACATCCAAACATCAGCACATAGCTGACAATACTCCAGATGGCTGTATTCTGATGAACCTGCTCGCTCTTGACACCATTAGCAAGAAGTCTCTGAGTTAACTGATCCCCGCTCTCCATACGGATCGTTACCAGTTCATCCAAAAACAGGCCCTTATTGCTGGAATCTTTCTTTAATTTAAAGTAAATCTGGGAACTGTCTACTTCCGCACTCTCCACTCTTCCATCCTCTACTAACTGGACAAAATCACTGTAAGGAACACGGGCTTTATTCCCCCAGAAACTGCTCATCCACATAACAACTGCCAGTGTGATCAGTCCGGCTATCAGTATGGTAGCAAATACCTGGCCGGAACCCGGCATCTTGCCATTACTGTTTTTGTTCTTATCATTCATAGTCGCTTCTCCTATCTCTTGCATCTGGCCATACTTCGCCATATCTACTTATTATAGTGGCAGTGCAATTATAAATCAAGGAAAGAACATGAAAAAACTATAAACTTTTTTCAAAATTTTCTGGATTTCTACTTATCATAGATGTATAATATGTGAGTTATTTTTATTAAATATAATGCACCCCAAAATTCCCAAATTTTATACTACGAAGGAGGTTTATAATTATGCCAGTAAAATATGTCTTCGTCACCGGCGGCGTTGTGTCCGGCCTTGGAAAAGGCATCACAGCAGCTTCTCTTGGCCGCCTGTTAAAGGCCCGTGGCTACAAAGTTACCATGCAGAAATTTGATCCTTACATCAACATTGACCCGGGAACCATGAATCCGGTCCAGCATGGTGAAGTGTTCGTTACCGATGACGGTGCGGAAACTGATCTGGATCTTGGCCACTACGAGCGTTTCATTGATGAAAGTCTGACTAAAAATTCCAACGTAACCACAGGTAAGGTTTATTGGACCGTTTTGTCTAAGGAGCGCCGTGGCGATTACGGTGGCGGCACTGTACAGGTAATTCCCCACATTACCAATGAAATCAAGAGTCGTTTTCACCGCAACTACACCACCACTGATACTGAGATCGCCATCATCGAAGTCGGCGGTACGGTTGGTGATATCGAGAGCCAGCCATTCCTGGAGGCCATCCGCCAGTTCATGCACGAAGTTGGTCCGGACAATGCAATCCTGATCCACGTAACTCTGGTCCCTTATCTGAAAGCATCCGGTGAATTAAAGACCAAGCCTACCCAGGCCAGCGTCAAGGATCTGCAGGGAATGGGCATTCAGCCTGATATCATCGTCTGCCGCACGGAGCATCCATTAGATGACAGCATCCGCAACAAGATTGCCCTGTTCTGTAATGTGCCAAAGAGCCACGTACTCCAGAATTTAGATGTCGAAGTTCTCTATGAAGCACCTTTAGCGATGGAGAAAGAGCATCTGGCGGAGGTTGCCTGCCAGAGTCTGAATCTTCCATGTCCGGAACCAGATCTGGATGAGTGGAGAGCCATGATCGATGCATGGAAACACCCAGAGAAAGAAGTCACCATTGCTTTAGTTGGCAAGTACATCCAGCTTCACGATGCTTACATTTCTGTCGTAGAAGCATTAAAGCATGGTGGTGTTGCAAATCGGGCTAAAGTCAACATCAAATGGATCGATTCTGAGACAGTCACCCGTGAAAACGCAGCAGAGCTGTTAGGTGATGTCAGCGGTATCCTGGTTCCAGGCGGTTTCGGAAGCCGCGGTATCGACGGTAAGATCTATGCCATCGAGTATGCAAGAACCCATCAGATTCCATTCCTTGGTCTCTGCCTTGGCATGCAGCTTTCTATCGTAGAATTTGCAAGAGATGTGGTCGGCTTTACCGATGCACACAGTGAAGAACTTGATCCATCCACCACACATCCGGTGATTCATCTGATGCCTGACCAGAATGGCGTTGAGAACATCGGTGGAACCTTAAGACTTGGTTCCTATCCATGTGTTCTGGATAAGTCCTCCAAGGCCTATGCCCTGTACGGTGAAGAACTGATCCATGAACGCCATCGTCATCGTTATGAAGTCAACAACGATTATCGTACCGTGCTTTCTGAAAATGGTATGTTATTGTCCGGTATCTCTCCAGACGGACGGATCGTGGAAATGATCGAGATCCCATCTCATCCGTGGTTTGTTGCCACTCAGGCACATCCAGAGTTAAAGTCCCGTCCAAACAAACCACACCCACTGTTTAAAGGATTTGTAGAAGCTGCTTTAAAAGCTTCTGAGAAATAATAATCATGCAAAAATCAGCCATACTACCTTCTAAGGAGGTGATTGTATGGCTGATTTTTTTGAGGATACAAAAAAGAAGAACAGGATGACGACGATCTTCGCATCTGCTCTTCTATGGAATGTACCGGGCTGATCCCCGCTTTGCCGGAAAATGAGGACCAGTTAGAGTCCTACAAGGAACTTTATCCATTTCTTCCCAAAATCCCGGATCAGAAAACCACCTGAATCAGGAACATATAAAATACCGTTCCGACACCAATGCTTAACAGGGAATTTTCCTTCCACCAATGAAGCTCCACGATCAGCGCCACCGTAAAAAGCTCCGGCAGTCCAAATGGAAATGCTGTTAAGGAGATTCCCTTTAAGCAATACACGACCAAAAGCCCCATGGTCGCATAGGGAAGTGTCTTACCCAGATATTCTACAAAATCCGGAACCTTCTTTCCTGCCGGAAAAATGAGAAACGGTAAAAAACGCGTAATCATGGTTGCAATCGTTAAAAGGATCACGATCATAGCTTTCTGAAATTCTGCATCACCCATTATCTTATCCCCCTTTCCACTCTCTTCTCCCTCTTATATCCACAGGTCAAAGCCAGAATGATCACAAGCATCGCCGGAATAAGAAAAGCTGATGTTCCAAAGACCACCACACAGGCTGCAGATCCAAGCAGTCCAATTAACGCCGGTCTGTGGTTTCTCTGGTGCTTCCACTGATCCGTAAAAATCACCACAAACAGCGCAGTCAATGCAAAATCAAGCCCCTGTGTATTAAAGGTCAGAAAACCTCCTACCAGGGCTCCCACTGCACTTCCCATCACCCAGTAGCACTGATCCAGAAATGTAATCCAGAAAAATACTTTATCCTGCTCTAAGGTCTCAGGAACATTTTCATCACAGATGACAGAAAATGTCTCATCCGTCAAGGCAAAGATCAGATAAGGCTTGCCTTTTTTCACATCCCGATATTTATTTAATAGGGAAATTCCATAAAACAAATGTCTCGCATTGATCATCAGCCCCATCAAAAATGCGTAAACTGGACTGACCAGCCCCGCAAGAAGAGTCACCTCCAGATACTGAAGGCTTCCTGCATAGATAAAAATACTGGAAATCAAAGTCCAGCCGATACCAAATCCATTGACCTGCATAAGAATTCCATAGGCTGCACCCAGAAATAAATATCCAACCAGAACAGGAATTGTCTTTGGAACCACATATTGGAATGCCTGTTTTGTGCCTTTGTTCATGAACTTGATTCCTTCACTTTCTCTTGCAAATTTTTTCATTTCTTAGTAACATAATAGAAAACTAAATGTAACTGTTCTGTAGGTCTGCACACTTGCTGCGCTGACCGTAAGTAGCCTGGTTACAAAAAACAATTACTAATTTTAGCGTTTTCCCTATTGTTTGTCAATGCGGGACACGCATTGCGTCTATGAAAGGAATTATCATGAATCTTTCTGATTATAGCTCCTGCCACCTCTGTCCACGGTCCTGCGGTATCGACCGCCGGGTTTCTTCTGGTTTTTGTGGCTGTGGAGATACCATAAAAGCCGCCAGAGCCGCTCTGCACTACTGGGAAGAGCCCTGTATCAGCGGCACCCGCGGCAGTGGAACGATCTTTTTCTCCGGCTGTACCTTAAAATGCTGCTTCTGTCAGAATTATCCCATCAGTCAGCAGGGATTAGGAAAAGAGCTGACCATTCCACAGTTGGGGGACGTTTTCCTAAGCCTTCAGGATCAGGGTGCCCACAACATTAATCTGGTTACTGCTACCCAGTACCTGCCCTCGGTTATAACTGCCCTGGATCTGGTAAAACACAAGCTTGCGATCCCGATTGTCTATAATTGTGGCGGCTATGAGCGGGTAGAGATCGTCCGGGAGCTGGCAGACTATGTGGATATCTGGCTTCCGGATCTAAAATATTATGATACAGCCCTTTCCAACCGTTACTCTCAGGCTAAAAACTATTTTGACCACGCATCAGAAGCCATCTCCCAGATGGTCCGCCAGACCGGGGCTCCGGTTCTGGATTCTGATGGAATCATGCAGTCCGGTGTGATCATCCGCCATATGGTACTTCCCGGTGCCAGAGAAGATTCCATCCGGCTTTTGCACTGGATCCATGACAATCTTCCAAAAGGTCAGTACTATATCAGCCTGTTAAGCCAGTACACACCATTTTTCCGCGCAGCAAAAGCAAACCCAGGCGGCAGTGAATTTCCGGAGATCAGCCGCCGAATCACCACCTTTGAGTATGAAAAAGTATTAAATGAAGCCATCGCACTTGGTCTGGAACAGGGATTTATGCAAGAAAAAAGCAGCGCGAAAGAAGAATATACGCCGCCATTTGATCTGGAAGGACTGGACTAGAAAGACTGAAAACAACAACTGCTGATGCATGACAACATAAATAAGCGAGTATCGATCCATCTTTTCTTGGTTTTCGATACTCGCTTTTAAACTATCTCATCCATGGGACTATACCTCTCTTTGAGATTTTTATCTATATGAAGTTTTTTTCCTGCCAGTTTCTGTAAATCTCTTCCCTTTCTATGTATTATTTCCTTTCTTCTGTTTTCATATCTTTCTAAGGTTACTCTTTTAAGAATTTCATTGATCCAACCACACTTTCTCGTCATATGACTGAATCACGATTCCCTGTAACTACTTTAGAATTCGAAATTTCATTTCTTCAGGGTTCTTTTACAGTTCTGGTAAAATTAAGTTTTTGGTGGACTGTACCTCCTTTACTTAGATTCGATGTTTGTCTGACATCTTTTTTGTTTCTTTTTTGTATTTCCTTTTGTTGTCTTTATTATATCCTGTGTTTACTATTTTGTCAATACTTTTTTATAATTATTTTTATCTTTTTTTACTATGCTTTATAATTTTATGAATTGTATATCTCTTTTTGATTTGTTTATTTAATTTGCAGAATTATGTACAAAAAGGCTTCTGCAAATATTTTCTCCATGCAATGCAGATGCCCGGTTCGCCTGCATCGTAGGACACAGACAAACCGGGCATTGGAACATTGTCAATTTCTATGTTATAACAGAATGTATTTTAAAATAAAGGCTACTGCCAGCACATACATCAGAATACTGATTCCTTTCTTCTTTGCGTTGCCAGTCAGCACGTTCATGATCACATAAGAGATCACGCCCATGGCGATACCTTCAGAGATACTGTACATGAATGGCATAGCAATGATGCAGATGTAAGCCGGAATTGCTTCTGTGTAATCACTGAAGTCGATCTTGGTCACGGTGGTCATCATCATGAATCCAACGACTACCAGAGCCGGAGCGGTAGCGAAGGATGGAATCGCTAAGAAGATCGGGGATAAGAACAGAGACAGACCAAACAGGATTGCTGCTACAATGGCAGTCAGACCAGTACGTCCGCCTTCTGCTACACCAGAAGCACTCTCAACGAAAGTGGTGGTGGTGGAAGTACCAAATACCGCACCAACAGAAGTTGCAATCGCATCGGAAAGCAGTGCGCCACGGATGTGAGGAAGCTTGCCATCTTTGTCCAGCATATCTGCCTTGGAAGCAACACCGATCAGAGTTCCTAACGTATCAAACAGATCCACGAACAGGAACGCGAATACTACTGCCAGAAAATCTAAGGAAGCGATCTTTGAAAAGTCCAGCTTCATAAAGGTTGGAGCCATGCTCTTGATGCCAAAGCCTGCGGAAAAATCCGGGAACATGCTGTAGAATCCCAGCTCTGGATTCGGCTGATACAGACCGGTCAGCTGGCAGATCATACCAAGTGCCCATGTGATCAGGATACCCCAGAGAATGTTGCCCCTTATATTTTTTACTACCAGAATACCAGTGATCAGAATTCCGATCATGGCAAGAACAACTGTAATTCCTTCAGAAGAGAAGGTTCCTGCTGCAACAGCGCCCTTAAAGGAATATAAAGATACTAAAGTTGCACTGTCTACTACGATCTTTGCGTTCTGAAAACCGATGAAGGCGATAAACAGACCGATACCTACAGAAACTGCATATTTCAGATTCATCGGGATGGAGTTGAAGATTGCCTCTCTTACATTGGTCACCGAAAGAACGATAAACACAACACCTTCTACAAATACTGCTGCCAGAGCCATTTCCCAGCTATAACCCATCTGCAGGACAACCGTATACGCAAAATATGCGTTCAATCCCATTCCAGGTGCCAGGACAAATGGATAATTGGCAAACAGTGCCATCATCAGGGTACCTACCATGGCCGCCAGCGCCGTCGCTGTAAATACCGCGCCGCCATCCATTCCTGATGCGCCTAACACGTTAGGGTTCACAGCCAGAATGTATGCCATCGTCATAAACGTGGTAATTCCGGCGATCACCTCAGTTTTTGCGTCTGTGTGGTTCTCCTTCAGATGGAACCACTTTTCCAACACGCCTTTGTTGCTTTCCATATGCTTCCTCCTTGTATGAAATTGGGTAACGAAAAACGTCACCAGTATTATATCTGAACAACTGCCATTTTTTCAAATGACAGCTGCATCAGTCCAACCGATTGTATCACATTCTCCCGTTCCCTCTCCGGTGCGCTCCATGCCAGACCACATCCGGCGCTTAACTGCCTTGGTATGGGAATCAGTCTTCCAGGGACTCCAAGCTCCTTTAAGCGTTTTTCTGCTTCCATAGCCTCTGTTGTGGAATGAAACGTAATCACCAGACGGTTTTCTTTGTTTCTCATGTCGCTTCCTCCGCCAGTTCTCTTATGGCGTTTGCCGCCTGGTCAATCTCCTCTTCCGTATTAAAATAGGAAAAGCTGAACCGCACAGCTCCCTGACTTTTCGTACCAAGAGCCTCATGCATCAGCGGTGCACAGTGGGCGCCCGCCCTGGTCATAATTCCATAATCCTGGGCCAGCGCATCTGCAATTTCTCCCGAATCATAATCCAGGATATTTAAGGAAAGAATCGGCGCTCTTGGAAACTGTTCATAATTGCCATACAGCTTCACACCGGGAATGGATTTAATCTGGCTGACAAACCGCCTGGTCAACGCTTCTTCCCTTTGTCGGATGACATCTGGTGTCACCTTCTTAATAAAATCCAGAGCCGCCGAAAGTCCGGCAATTCCATGGGCATTTAAAGTTCCTGCCTCTAAGGCGGTTGGCATCACCTGTGGATGGATCTTCGAATAGCTGTCAATCCCACTGCCGCCCACCAGAAGTGGCCGGATCCGGACTCCTTTTCTCACACACATACCTCCGGTTCCCTGGGGACCCATCAGGCTTTTATGCCCGGTAAAGCATAGTACATCAATGTTCATGGAATCCATCTGGATTGGAAAGACACCGGCTGTCTGAGAAGCGTCTACCACAAATAACAGGTGATGTTTTTTGCATACACGGCCAATAGCCTCCAGATCATTGAGATCTCCGGTCAGATTGGAGCCGTGGGTACAGACAATCATGCGCGTGTTCGAACGGATGACTGCTTCGATTGCTTCCGGCGTTACCGTTCCGGCCTCTGAAAAGGGAAGTATCGTTAAAGACACTCCCCGCTGCTGGCACAGATATAAAGGACGGAGCACGGAATTATGCTCCATCACGGTGGTGATCACATGATCGCCTGGATCTGCCAGTCCCTGAATGGCAGTATTTAAACTTTCTGTGGAATTAGCGGTAAATACGATCTGGCTGGCCTCCTCCGCGCCAAACAGTTCTGCCATTTTTTCTCTGGTGCCATAAACCACACGGGATGCATCTAAAGAAGCCTCATGGGCTCCTCGTCCCGGATTGCCCATATGGGAAATGGCTTCCGCCACTGCCCTGGCTACCCCGTCCGGTTTATGATAAGAGGTTGCCGCACTGTCTAAGTAGATCATGGCTCTAACCTCACTCTCACAACAGAAGGCAATCCGGCTCTGTTCTCCTGCTGTCCGTTTTCACCGTCTCCTTCTCTGGAATCCTGTGATTTTCCACCTGCTGCCCTTACTTCTCCAACTATAGCCCAGTCTTCTGCCACACCTGCTTCTTCCGCTTTCTTTAAGATCCCATCAGCCGTTTCCGTGGTTACTGCAAAGAGCAATCCACCGGATGTCTGCGGATCAAAGACGATATCCTGTTTCTCTTCCGGCACCGCCGGATCGATCTGCATCCGGTCTTCTGTGTATTGCCGGTTCCGGTATGCCCCTTCTGGAACCAGCCCCATACGGGCGTACTCCAAAGCCGCTATCTGAACCTTCAACTGATCCACGTGGATCACAATCTCTGCCTGGCTTCCTTCCGCCATCTCCATGGCGTGGCCCGCCAGACCAAATCCTGTCACATCCGTACAGGCGTGAACCGGAAATTCCTCCAGAATCTCTTTCGCCTTCTTATTTAGTGTTGTCATGACACGGATCACTTCTGCCTCTGCTTCCTCCGAAGCCATCTCCGCTTTCACTGCTGTGTTGACGATCCCGGTTCCCAGAGGCTTACTTAACACCAGCACATCTCCAGGCTCTGCCCCACAGTTTTTGTATACCTTGTCTGGATGCACCAGGCCAGTCACACTTAAGCCATATTTTGGCACATCATCCTGGATGGAATGACCACCTGCCAGAACTGCCCCTGCTTCCTTTACTTTATCGGCACCACCTTTTAAAATCTCTCCTAAAAACTTTGGATTCACACAATTAGGCCAGGCCACGATATTTAAAGCCACCTTGGGTTCTCCTCCCATGGCATAAATATCGCTCAGAGCATTGGCTGCCGCCACCTGTCCAAACACATAGGGGTCATCCACCATAGGCGGAAAGAAATCCAACGTCTGGATCAGAGCTGTGTCCTCTGAAATCTGATAGACAGCCCCGTCATCCGAGGTTTCAATCCCCACCAGCAGGTTCGGGTCCTCAAATCCAGGCAAACCCTGCAAAATCCCCGCCAGTGTGCCGGGACCGATTTTTGCCGCACATCCCGCCGCCGGGGACATGGAAGTCAGTTTCACTTTTTCGTCAGGTATCATGGTCTCCCTCCTATTTCCACTGTGCCGTCAACAGATGTTCTCCATTGACCGTTACTTTCGTATCCTCTGTGATGTTCTGGCCACTGTACCTCCAGCCGTCAAACACCGCTCCTTCTTTTACAGGAACCGGCAGTACACCGTAATTCTCTCCAAAGGTCACTTCCAGGGAATCTGCACCGGCAGCTGTTCCTGCACTCATCTTCTCCTGATCTGCCTCTGACCAGATGCCTCCATCCAGATCAAACCGTACCGTAACTTTCGCCGGAGTCCATCTGGCAGTCAGTGTCACATCCTCCGACACCTTATTAATATCAAAATACCATGGATTTTCCAGATCTGGTCCGTAAAACCAGCCTTCAAACTCATATCCGGCCTTCATCGGAGTTCCAGGGTCTTCCACAAAGCTGCCATGACGGAGTTTCTGTGACTCGATTGCTTCCCCGCCATCCGTATCAAAGCTGACGACATAACCTCCATTGATGGCAAAAACCGCAGTCAGCGCAACTGTCAATACGATCAAAAAAGCGATCAGACCATCCAAGATCCGGATCGGTACGTCCTTACTTCCATAAATTCCACGGCCAAACCATCGTTTCTTTGGTAATTCCTTTTTTTCTTCTTCCATGTTGATTCCTCTCCCGCAGTGTTTTCCCACGTTCTTATCTATTCTAATTTTCTATCTCGTTCAGCCGATAGAATCAGTATAGCACGAAACAGCCATGACGCATAGGGAAATTTCTGTTCTTGCAGAGCAGGAACTATCATAAATCTCTTTTGCGTCATGGCTGGATCTTTTCAGAAGCCACTTCTATGACTTTTTATTTTATTTACGAACCAGGTACTTTCTCATATCAATAGCACATGCAACCAGAATGATCAGACCTTTGATGATGTACTGTAAGTTGGCGTTGATGGATAAAAAGTTCAGTGCGACGAAGATAATTCGCAGTAAGAATACACCCATAACCACGCCGCTGATCTTACCAGTACCACCTACGAAGGAGACACCACCGATTACACAGGCTGCAATGGCATCACACTCATAGTTCAGACCTGTATTGGCTGTATTGGAACCGATACGTGCAGACTCGATAAATCCGGTAATACCATACATCATACCTGCTAAGGTATGAACCATAATGGTAGTTTTCATAACATTTACACCGGATACATTGGCTGCTTCCGGGTTAGAACCTACGGCAAACATATTTTTACCGAAAGTGGTCTTGTTCCAGATGAACCACATCAGGGCAACAATGATAGCTGCATATAATACATACCATGGAACAGTTACCTTGGAAGTTCCTTCACCAAAGGTTAAAAAGCTTCCGGTTACAAAGTTCTTGAAGGAATCATCAAGACCAGACAGCGGCTGTCCGTTATTGCCGTTGATCATGATGTACATAAGCAAAGAACCGTATACGATCAGCTGCGTTGCCAGAGTTACAATAAATGGATGCAGCTGGAATTTGGCAACGAAGAAACCGTTGACCCATCCAACGATACCGCCTACCAGAACAACTGCCAGAATCACGACCGGAATCGGAAGAACCGGAAGATTCGGGAACATCTTTGTGGAGTAAGTCACCGCCTGTAACAGGGAAGCAGAAATACATGCAGTCAGACCAACCACACGACCTGCTGAAAGGTCTGTACCAGTTAATACGATACATCCGGCAATACCGCAGGCGATTGGCAGGTTTGCGGCGGAAAGGCTGATGATATTAACGATAGATGACGGTGCCAGGAACCGGTGGTTCTGAGTGTAGGTGTAAATGATCGCAATCACTAACAGGATGTAGAGTGCATTATTGATCAGCGCTTCTTTCCAGAAGGTCTTTTTATCTTTAGCATCCAGACTCTGATAGCTGGCATATTTTTGTTTTACATTGGCAATCACGTTCATACTGTGTAAGCCTCCTTATACATATTTTGCAGCAAGAGCCATAATCTCTTCCTGTGTTGTATTTTTCGCGTCTACTTCGCCTGCCAGGCGGCCTCCGGACATAACTAAGATCCTGTCACAGATACCAAGAAGCTCTGGCATTTCGGAAGATACCACCAAAACTACTTTTCCTTTATTGGCCAGGTCGATGATCAACTGATAGATCTCATACTTCGCACCTACATCAATACCTCTGGTTGGCTCATCCAGAAGAAGTACCTCTGGCTCTGTCAAAAGCCAGCGGCCTAAAATAACTTTCTGCTGGTTACCACCGGAAAGAGAACGGATCTTTGTGCTCTGGCTGGGGGTCTTTGTATGCATCGCATCGATGGACACTGGGTGTCCTTTCTCATGGACTTTTCATCCAGATAGATTCCGGCTTTCAGATGCTTTTTCAAGCTGGAGATCACCGTATTCTCCTTGATATCCTGAATACCGAAAATACCCGTAGCTCTCCGTTCCTCCGTCAGCATGGCAAATCCATTCTTGATGGACTCCCGTGCATTCCGGTTTAGTACCTGTTTTCCTTTATATTTAATGGTACCGTTCTTTCTCGTTGCGATACCAAAAATATTTTCCAATGTCTCTGTTCGGCCACTGCCATCCAGACCTGCCAGACCAACAATCTCACCTTCTCTTACCTTGAAGGAAACATCGTTTAACAGTGAATACTGGGCGGTCAGATGCTCAACCTCCAGCACCACATCTCCCGGTTTATTGGTTTTCGGCGGGAACTGGTTATTTAATTCACGGCCTACCATCAGCTTGATGATTTTCTCCGTGGTCAGCTCACTGGCCGGTTCTGTAGCCACCCATGTACCATCTCGCATGACAGTGACATCATCTGCAATCCGCAGGATCTCTGCCATCTTATGGGAGATATAGATGATACCGCAGCCCTTATCCCTTAACATATTGATGATCCGGAATAAATGCTCTACCTCCTGCTCCGTCAAGGAAGAGGTAGGCTCATCAAATACAATGATCTTTGAATTAAAGGAAACCGCCTTTGCAATCTCCGCCATCTGTCTCTGGGATACTGGCATGGTGCTCATGATCCGTTTCGGATCCACATCAATTCCCAACTGTTCAAAAATTGCCTTCGTATCATCGTACATTTTCTTCTCATCTACCATGATACCGCCGATCATCGGATAACGCCCAAGCCAGATGTTATCCATAACATTGCGTTTCAATGCCTGGTTCAACTCCTGATGTACCATAGCCACACCATTTTCCAGGGCTTCTTTTGAATTTTTAAAATTAACTTCTTTTCCTTCCAGAGTGATCGTGCCGCTGTCCTTGGAATAAATACCAAACAGGCATTTCATCAGGGTGGACTTTCCTGCACCATTCTCTCCCATCAATGCGTGAACAGTTCCACGTCTTACGGTCAGGGAAACATGATCCAGTGCCTTTACACCTGGGAATTCCTTACAGATATCTGTCATCTGCAGCAAAACATCATGCTCCATCTGTGTCCTCCTATCCATTCCCGTTTTTCGATTCAAGTCAAACTTATGTAAAAAGGGCGGCAGCCGCATAACGGCAGCCGCCCTTTTTCAGTTCTAAAAGGTCTTTAATCCTTATTCTTCTCCTGTGTATGCTGCATATGGGATATAGATCTTGTTAGCAACTTTTTCAGAGATATTGAAATCACTGGTATCAGCCATCAGATCCTTGCCATCTGCTACGTTCTTGGTCAAATAAGCGATTCCGTTTGCCATACCTTCTGCATCCTGTTTGATGGTTCCAGTCATCTTGCCATCTTTAATCAGCTGTTTTGCTGCGTCTGTTGCGTCAACACCAAATACCGGGATCGTTACACAGTCAGCAGTTCCTAAGTTATAGCCTTTATCATTCAGAGCAGAGATTGCACCCTCAGCCATACCATCATTGTTACAGATAACCAGCTCGATCATGTTGCCGTTTGCCTCACTATACTGTGCTAAGTTAGTGTTCATATAGTTATTGGCAGCAGTTGCACTCCAGTTACCATCCTGGTCAACCTGGTAGCAGTCGCTGTTGGAAGCGTCAAAGTACTCTAATTCTGGCTTTCCAGCTTCTTTTAATACTGCGTTGGCATCTTCCACACCGTACTGGGTACGATAGATTGCCTCGACGTTACCTAACTGACCCATGAACATTGCATAGCTGATCTTGCCATCGCCGTTTAAGTCAACTTTATCAAAATTCTCAACCAGATAGTCGCCAATCAGTTTACCCTGCATATGGCCTGCTTCTGGAGCATCGGTACCAACGAATGCACACTTGTCATAGCTTCCAAGTACTTTACCCTCATCCTCGTCAGACTCAACTGCACGGTTGAAGAAGATAACCGGGATTCCTGCTGCGCTTGCCTTGTCAACGATCGCCTGGGAAGCATCTACAGAACCGGAAGTAACGATGTTAACGATCAGCAAGTTAGCACCCTGGCTGATTGCGGTATCGATCTGCTCATTCTGTGTAGTCTGATTGCTGTTGCCATCATAATCCTGATAAGAGATACCAGCGTCGCCTAATGCTTTGTCTAATGCGGTACGAACGCTTGCAATATAAGTATCGCTGTATGTATAGTAGAAAACACCAACATTTAAGTCTGCTGCCTCAGCCTTAGCTGCTTCGGTTGCTGCTTCACTGACTGCTGCTGCCTCAGTTGCTGCCGCTGCTGCAGTTGTCGATGGTGTGGAAGTTTTTCCACCGCCACATGCGGTCAGACCAAATGCCATGGTTCCTGCTAACACAAGTGCTAATGATTTTTTCATAGTATTTCCCTCCTGAATACATATCGTTTAAGAATCGGGGTACCTTCCCCGCATTCCTGTTTACGATTCTTATTATAGGAAAATTATGACAAAAAATCTTTACAAAATTGTACGGACAAGGTTCAATTTCCTATTATTTTGTACAGTTTCTCTGTTTCATTTTCGACTTTTTTATTGATTATCGACAATTTTTTAACAGGATCCAACGCCATATCCTTTTCTTTTCCAATTATTCGTAACTATTCAGTTTCTCCCTAGTTACAATTATTCTTCAAACTATAAATGAGCAAGTTCGTGATTTTGCATAAAAGAAAGACACCTCGATTCCATGTGTTGTATAATGAAAGTGCCAAAACAAACATTTGCAACATTTACGAAAGAA
>QUFC01000006.1 GCA_003478355.1 Lachnospiraceae bacterium AM48-27BH | reverse complement strand
CGTAGCTGACATATTCTTTACAGAATCACTGCGCATCCTCGCGGAGCGTTTATCTCAGTCGGGAGACCTCCCACCTCGAGACTAATTTGTTATTACTCATCACCTGAAGAGGTGGGAGTCTTCTCGACTGAGATAAAAAGCCGGGCGCATCTGTTCGAATACGCCCGGCTTCTATTTTTAAATAAAGCTGTTTCTAAAAATTATTTAGATGCAACAACGCTGTCAACGTATGCTTTCAGTTCCTCATCTTTGCAACCTGCATAGAAGCAATCTAAGAATCTAGGAATCAGAGCTTCTTTTACCATGTTCTGATCCAGGGATTTTAATGCCTCTACTAATGGTTTTGCAATCTGGGACTTCATCGTAGACAGGATCGCAGCGTTACGGTTCTGGCTCTCTTTACCAGATGCTGGATAGCCCTGGCCCTTTGGTGAACTAAATGCCTTTGTGAAAATGTTGTTTAAGTTCAGATCTGCGCCCCAGCCAAATCCCTTTGCGTAAGGAATGGATAAAGCATTACCATTGTTGATCTGTAAGAACAGATATGCATCAGTTGGCTCGATGCAGTATCCGCAGACAACGCCTGGATACATATTTAAAGACATTAATGCGCCCTGGCCAGTACCGCAGCCTGTGATCACGAAATCAACAGCGCCGGAATTTAAAAGCAGAGCTGCCTGGATACCCAGATGCAGATAAGTCAGTCTTGGGTTGTCCTCGGTATAAGCTTCCGGTACATCCTGAGGAACTAATGGAGCCTCCATAGCTGTGTTGTATACCGTATGTCCCATTGGCTCAACAACCTTCTTTAACTCGCCTAAGATCGTTGGGTTCTTGGAAGACTGGCTAAATTCGTTCATTAATGCAATTTTCATGATTTTATTCTCCCTTTCTTTTGATCCGGCCTAAAAAACCGGTATTTTATAAATAATCAAATCACTGCCTTCTTATTATACTTGATTTAAACATGTTTTGCAATGATTCTGTCTGCATCTGCCTTCCCGTACCTCTCCCGGCTTCAGGAGATAATTTTAAATCAAAATGGAGGTTCACCGTCTGGTAACCCTCCATCTGGAAAATGCCCGTCATAATATCTGTACGATTTTAAAAGAGCTGGAGCTTACCACATAGTACCCACTATCTGATAAGTCCCAGCTCTTTCATTGCATATTCGATCCCGTCTTCTTCCACCGTTTTTGTCTCGAGGTGCATATGGTTCCAGAACCGCATCATGTCTGCCCATGAGAACCGCATGCTTTGCATATTCAAACATCGACAGGTCATTGCTGCTGTCGCCAAAGACATAAGAATCTTCGAAATCAATGCCATAATGCCTTAATGTCCATTCGATCGCAGTTGCCTTGGAATATCCCTTTGGTACGCATTCATAGAAATTATCTCCCCGGTCAATGACCACCATATCCGGTTCCAGAAAATGAAAAAGTCCGTCCCGGTCGCTGTGTTCATCTGCCATGACGCACAGCTTGTCATAATCATAGCTGTTATCATTCCAGCCCTTGTCCACCACGAATCCGGTAGCTACCTGGGCTTTTCGAAATTCGTTGACCTTCGGTATCCAGGATAATTCTTCCCGGAAATAGTTTCCTTCTGTAGCTTCCAATATACCGTCAAAGCCATATCGCAAAACTGCCTTCTTGATCTCAATTCCTCTCTCATGCGGGATCCGGTATTGAAGATGAATATGCCCTTCTGCATCTGCCACACAGGTGCCACAGCCGCATAAACAGCCATCATGCTCGATCATTTGCTCAATGTCACGCAAAAAGCCATATCCCCGCCCGGAATTGATAAAGACCAGATTGCCTCTTTTTCTGGTCTCAGAGAGCGCTCTTTTGGCGCTCTCCGGAACCTGATGGGTGATCTCGCTTAACAGCGTTCCGTCCACATCAAAAAATAATGCTTTTCTTTTCACTACTTGTCATCCCGGAACACGATGGTTCCTTTCTCCTCATCCATGCTGTCCACGATCGCCAGAGACTCCAGGCGGATTCCCTGCTTTCTTAAATTATCGCCGCCTGGCTGGAAACCTTTCTCAATGACAACACCTGCGCCCACTAACTCAGCGCCAGAATCCTTAACCAGCTTTGCCAGTCCCTCTAATGCTTTTCCATTAGCCAGAAAATCATCGATCAGAAGGACCTTATCGCCCTTACCCAGAAATTCTTTGGAAACAATGATATCATACACACGACCATGGGTGAAAGACTCTACCTGGCTGGTATATACATCGCCTGCGATATTCTTTGTTTTATTTTTCTTGGCAAATAATACCGGAACATCAAAATACTGGGCTACCACACAGGCAATCCCAATACCGGATGCCTCAATGGTCAGAATCTTGTTTACCTCTACGTCTGCAAATCTTCTCTTAAACTCTTTTCCGATCTCTTCAAACAATTTGATATCCATCTGATGATTTAAAAAGCTGTCTACCTTTAATACATTACCGCCTTTGATCTTACCATCCTTGCGAATCCGGTCTTTTAAGAGCTGCATAGCGACTCCTCCTGCATATGAATTTTCTGTAACTGTCCATATAGTTACCAATTTTCTTCTGATTTTATTGGGTAACTGGCCTTCTGTCAATATCTAACCGCGATTTCCTTTTACTTCTATTCAGCTACTGCATTGTCAGAAACAAATTTCAGGACCAGATTGGTCAGAAGGCTTTCATTTACCACATTTTCCCCAGCGGACTCTTTCATCTTGTCTACGCTCTCGAAGCCGTACTCTTCTGCCATACTCTCCAGTTCTTCATCCGTTACTTTGATGCCTTCCTTATCTGCAATAGCATTGATCACCAGCTGCTGCTTTGCGTTTTCTTCCGCCTGCATTCTTACCTGGCTTTGAAGGTATCCAGGTCCATGCCATAATAGCCAACCAAAGTCTCCAATTCCATTCCGGAATTGGTTGCCATGGTTTCATAATAGGTCATTGCCTCATCATAGGCAGCCTGGATTGATTCCTCGGAGGCAACCACCTGGCTGTTATTCATGATCGTCTGGAACACAGAGCTCTGCTTCTGATACTCCGCGTTGTCTGCAGCCTGTTTCTCCAGATCATTTCTGGTAGCTTCCCGGTACTCTTCCAGGGTTTTATAGTCCGTGTTAGCCATAACAAGATCATCATTTAACTCACTTGGAGTTTTAACTGCGTTAACAGTCACTTCAAATACCACTGCCTGACCAGCCAGATCCTCGCTTGGATAGCCTTCCGGGAATGTCAGGTCCAGATCCAGCTTCTGTCCCTTTACCGCACCGATCAGACCGTCTTCGAAGCCATCGATAAATGTGTTGGAACCCAGTTTTAAGTCGTATCCGGAAGCGGTACCGCCATCAAAGGCTACGCCGTCCTTCTTTCCTACATAATCAATGTTCACAGTATCGCCCTCTGCTGCCGGACGGTCAACCTCTACAAGGTTGGAATCTGCCAGTTTCTGGACCTCGTTGTCTACCTGCTCATCGGTTATCTCTACAGAAGCCGGTGTATAGGCAACTCCTTTATACTCACCTAATGTCACACTGTCTTCTGCTGCTCCCTCAGAAGTCCCTGCCTCCTGAGTTTCTGCCCCCTGCGTTGTTGCAGCTGCCGGATCAGTAGTTCCCGTTGTATCTTTCTTAGAGCAGCCAGTTGCTACCATTGCAGCCATCAGGCCGCAAATACCTAATTTCACAAATTTTCTCATGTTTTTATCCTTATCTTTCTAATTTTTATAAAATGCCTTGAATGCCCGATAGGTATTCAGCACATCCAGCTTGGAAGCCAGCTCAAATGGCGCATGCATGGACAGGATCGGCACTCCTAAATCTACCACATCAATATTCATGGAAGCCACAAATTTCGCGATTGTTCCGCCGCCTACATCAACAGCGCCCAGCTCGCCAATCTGCCAGTAAACCCCCTCTTTTTCCATGATGCCGATGACCTTTGCCATCAGTTCCGCACTGGCATCGTTGGAGCCGGATTTGCCTCTTGCTCCGGTATATTTGGTCAGCACGCAGCCTTTATTTACATAACTTGAGTTTAATGGATCATATACAGAAGCAAATGTCGGATCGTAAGCTGCATTAACATCAGAGGATAAGCAGATCGTGTTGCGGAACACTTCTTTTGGATTCACGCCCTCTAATTCAGCTAGATAAGTGATATAATCACCCACATAATTGGAATTCAGTCCGGTGTTGCCCTCAGAGCCGATCTCCTCTTTATCCGTTAAAATAGTCATGGTGGTGTATGTTGGATTCTTCGTATCAATCTCTGCCATCAATGCCGTATAAGCACAGATTCTGTCATCCTGTCCATAAGCGCCGACCATGCTGCGGTCAAAGCCTACATCGCTTGCTTTGTGTGCCGGAACAAATTCCACCTCAGCGCGGAGGAAATCCTTCTCTGTGATTCCAAACTGCTCATTCATCAGCTTCAGAGCCATCAGCTTCACCGGTTCTTTCACTTCGTCATCGGTATATGGAATAGAACCGATCACGATGTTCAGCTCCTCACCCTTGATTCCATCCTTTAATTTTCGCTCATTCTGCTCCGCAGACAGATGAGGAAGTAAATCTGTGATGCAGAATACCGGATCGCCAGGCTTCTCACCCAGATTCAATTCTACCATTTCACCATTTTTCTTAATGATCACACCGTGCATAGCTAACGGAATGGTCGCCCACTGGTATTTGCGGATACCACCATAATAATGGGTCTTAAACAGCGCCATATCATCCTTTTCGTAAACCGGGCTTGGTTTTAAATCCAGTCTTGGGGAATCAATGTGAGCGCCGTTCATACGGATGCCTTCTTTTACGGATTTCTCACCAAAGGTAGTCGCGATGATCGCTTTATTACGGTTTACATAATACACCTTATCTCCCGGCTGATAGCTGTCCTGGGTGTCAAACTCTGCGTAGCCTGCTGCTTTTAACAACTCTACTGCCTTTTTGACACATTCTCTCTCTGTTTTTCCTTCATCCAGAAATGCCTTATAGCCTTCGCAAAAAGCTGCAGCCTCTTCTACCTGCTCTGGAGCTTCTTTCGCGATATGTGGAAATTTCCATGTTAATTCTTCCTGAAGTTCTTTGCCTGTCATATCGATTTTCCCTCTCTTTCTAATGCGTAAACTAGAAACCTAATTCTTCATTCGTTAATATCAATGTAAATGGCCCTTCATTCCCCAGTTCCACCTGCATATCCGCACCGAAGCTGCCATGTTCGACCTTCGGCACATATTTACGGCTTTCTTCCACAAAATGCTCGTAAAGTGCATTGGCATGCTCCGGTTTCCCGGCCTTTACAAAGCTTGGGCGGTTGCCCTTCCTGCAGTCTGCATACAGGGTAAACTGGCTGACTACCAGAAGTTCTCCTCCCACATCTGCCAGTGAAAGGTTGGTCTTGCCTTGTTCGTCCTGGAAAATCCGCAATTTGCATATCTTTTCCACCATGCGGTCCGCTGTCTCCACCGTATCCGCGTCTTCTACGCCCAGAAGCAGTAAAAAGCCGTGTCCGATCTTACCGACCACCTGCTCTTCTACCGTCACCTGTGCATGGGTTACTCTCTGAAGTACTACTTTCATGTTCTTTTTCCTCATTCTTACAGCTGTTGATTCCGTTGTCTGCATGACACCGTCTGGAAGCCATAACTGCCTTCTTTCCCAGGCCTGTTCAGGATCTCAGGATCAATCGTAACTGTGCAGATCTACTGGACAGTCAATACTAATCTCAGATATTCCAGAAGATTGGCTTTCGCTTCTTCTCCATACAGAATCTCTCTTGCCAGAACCGGCCTGTCTGTTATCATATCATCAACTCCCAGTTGTTTCAACCGTTCCATCTCTACTTTTCCATTTACCGTCCATGCATGGACCGCTTTTCCGGCTTCATGGGCTGACTCGATCATTCTTTCTGTTACAAAACTGGATCGGATGCTGATCAGGTCGATAAACTCATCAGAATAAAAATTGCCATAAGCAGCGGAAATGATATAGCCGGTACGGATTTCCGGATTTACAGCCTTCACTCTTTTTAAATAGAAACGGTTCGTGGAGGTAATGACACACTGCTCCTGCATCTCATGTTTTTCGACCAGTTCGATGACCTTCTCCGGAAGTCCGCTGGAATTTCCCAGATTCTTGATCTCAATATTTAAATCGATCTTTCCTTTTGCATATTCCATAACCTCTTCCAGTGTAGGAATCTGCTCTCCCTGATATTCACTGGAAAACCAGCTTCCCACATCCAGTTTTTTGATCTGTTCCAGCGTCAGGTCTGACACTTTTTTATTGATCCCGGCTACCCGTTTTAAGCTGGTATCATGACAAAGGACGATGACCCCATCCGCCGTCTCCTGCACATCGATCTCCGCCCGGTCTGCCATCTCCTCTACCGCTTTTTCCAACGCCGCCATGGTATTTTCCGGTGCACCTGAGGAGCTGCCCCGGTGGGCGGTGATCCTCGTCTGGACTGCTACAGATTTACTGATAAAATTGCCATTATAAGCAGCATCAAACAAAAAGAAGCCGGACATCGCCAGAAATAATCCTAACAGTGCCAATCCGGTTCTCTTGGAAAATTGTATATTTCTTCCTGCTGTGGCAAATTCCCAGCCCTCCATACGGCCCTTTCTCCGGCCGATCACCTGATAATATTCCCTGGTCACAAAGGCCCAGCACACCATCGAAGCAAAAATAGAAGCCAGGATCACCAGAAACCATTCTGCACGGTCTGTAGTCTCCATCAGAAAGGCCAGTCCCAAATCCTCCTTCACAAAAAGAACGGTCACCACTGCCATCAAAAAGACACTTAAGTAGTAAACCGCCAGAAAAAGGATGATCAGCCACGCCTCAAGCAGGGCCACCATACCAATGATCTGTGCCCAGCGCCCCTTAATAGTTCCATGCTCTCAAACCGGCTGTCCCAATAAGATTTCTGACCGATCATGCAGCCATGGAACACAAAAAAGGCCGGAAACAACAGTGTCAGGAACAAAAGAAAGACCAGCAGCAACACAGAAACTGCAAGCGGCTGGTCCAACAGTTCTTTGATAACAAAATTGACCGGTTTGATACGGCTGAAGATCCGGTACAAATAGAACAGGTTCACAGTAAAGGTGCTGATCATTCCCATGCCAAACAGACGATAATTCTTATGACGCAGCTCATCACGGACTTTCTCAAAGGCTCCACTAAAAATCTCCCACAGCGTCGGATGACAGAAGTACGCTGCCCCGGAAAACGCCGTGACCAGGCCGCCTATCTCGATCATATTCAGAAACAGCGCAAGAACGGTCATGACCAGTACAAAAAGCATCGTCCACGGATGGAGAAAAAATTTCCATGCGTTAGCCAGTGTCAGATAGCTGTATCCGGCTCTGTCCAGACAAAACTTTAAGCCTCTGGTTCCCACCTGTACCAATAACGTTCCTGCAATAAACCGGAAAAAGAATTCAAATAGAAGCAGACTTCTTAAATTGCCGCGGATCATCTGATAGATCTCTTTGATCTGCTTTTTCATAAGTGCTCCATCTCTTTTCTTCATTAAGTTATGTAATTTCTGACTTTTCCGGTTCTTTTTCTTCCTGCTTTCCATCATCTCTGCGATTCCACTCCAGAATCGCCTGATTTAAGGAAAACATCTTGGCGTCTAACATATCCACCACATCAGCGCAGGCCTTTAATTCCCGCTGCAGATAGTCCGGCGCCTCAAAATCTGATTTGTAATAGATCTTATGCTCCAGACTGGCCCAGAAATCCATGGCCACCGTCCGGATCTGGATCTCCACCTTGGTCTCCACCGGCCCATCCGTCAGATAAACCGGGATCGTCACTACCATATGATAGCTTTTGTAACCATTCGGTTTTGGATTCTTGATGTAATCTTTGATGTAAAGGACCGTCACATCCCTCTGTCTGGAGATCATGTCGGCAATCTGGTAAATATCTGACGTAAAAGAACAGATGATACGGATACCCGCGATATCACTGATCTTTTCCGTCATATTGACCACATTGACCTCTGCACCCATGCGTTTCAGCTTCTTAACGATACTTTCCGGCGTTTTTAAACGGGATTTGACATGTTCGATGGGATTATAGTTGTAGATCTGGATAAACTCATTATTCAGGATCTCGATCTTTACATTGATTTCTTTTAACGCTGAACTATATAAAAACATCAGCGACTTCCACTGATCGATCTGATCATAGTTTTTGGGGATATTTTCCATTCACTATCCCTCCTCGTGTCACATTAGAATTTCAAATTTTTTAACAGATCTCCAAGACCTGTAGCAGCCTCTCCGGTGCTCTCATAATGGAAATCAACCGGCTCTTCCTGCTCATCTGCCTCTAAGGCTTTCATACTTAAGCTGATCTTACCATCTGCTACGGATAAGATCTTTACTTTTACCTTCTGTCCTTCCTTCAGGACAACGCCAGGATGTTTGATCCTCTGGTTGCTGATCTGGGAAATATGGAGCAGTCCAGTCACACCATCCGTCAGTTCTACGAATGCACCGTAGTCTTTCAGGCTCTCAACGGTACCCTCTACTACCTGGCCAGCTTTGAACGCGCCCATCTTCTCTTTCACTTCTGCATCTCTGCGCTCTTTTAATAACTCTTTCGCAGACAGAACCAGCTTCTTATTCTCCGGATCTGCAGTGATGATATACGCCTCGATGTGTCTGCCAACCCAGTCCTCTAATTTCTCCACATACTCTAAGGACAGCTGGGACGCTGGGATAAATGCACGTAACTCATCTAAATAAGCCACTGCCCCGCCCTTCACGATCTCTTTGATCTTTACGTTCACAACCGCATGATCTGCCTGAAGCTGCTTTACTTCCTGCCATTTTTCAGCATCCGGAGTCTCGTCTGCCACATATGCCTGGCTGCGTTTCTCATCATACTCTTTATAGGATGCCTCTAACTCTGCGGCAAAATCTTCCATGGTCTCCTGGACTTTTTCATTCTTCATCTCTTCGCTCATAATACAGCCTCCTGATACATTTTTTTAATAGGAAATGAGATTCCCATCACTGCAATCTAGTTTACCACATTTTCACCAATTCACCTACTGTTTTTCCGAAAAAAAATGTGATATAGTTTAAGCAAATGATGTTGGGGTCAAAAGCTTTTGCCCCCTCTGATACCGGATTGCTCTGCACTACGTGCTCTCGCAATCCTCAAAACATTCGTAATTCGCTCATTTTCTTTGAAAAATGGCTACTTACTCATGTTTTAGCGGGTCCCAAGGCCAAAATTTCTCCTGCAAGCAAGCTTGCGTCGAACTTCTGACCTTTTGACCCTGGTATCGTCAAATACGAATTTTATGAGGTTGATTATCATGATAAACGATATTATGGATCTGCACACACATACCATTGTCAGCGGACATGCTTACAATACCTTATATGAAATGGCACGGGCTGCCGCTGATCACGGCATGAAGGTCTTCGGTTCCACGGATCATGCACCGGGAGGTATCCAGGGTACCTGCAATGAAGTCTACTTTAAGAATTTTAAAGTCATCCCAAAGCATTTATTCGGGCTGCGGCTGTTGATGGGCTGCGAGGTGGATATCATTGACTACCAGGGCTCTGTGGATTTAAGGGAAAGCACCTTAAGCCTGCTTGATTATGCCATTGCCAGCATTCACCCGCAGTGCTACACCTGCGGCACCATAGCACAGAACACTGCCGCTTACCTGGGTGTGCTGAAAAATCCACACGTAAAGATCATCGGGCACCCGGATGACGGACGTTTTCCATATGATCATGACACTCTGGCTGCTGCCGCGAAAGAACATCACGTTTTACTGGAGTTAAATAACTCTTCCTTACATCCCACAGATGGACGGCCTCATGCGATTGAAAACTGCCGTGATCTGTTAGAGCGCTGCATGCACTACAAAACACCGATCATCCTGGACAGTGATGCCCATATTGCTGAAGACGCAGGCAATCACCGCCGGGCACACAAGCTGTTACAGGAACTGAATTTCCCGGAGGAACTGGTAGTAAACACTTCCATTGAAAAACTGGCTGCTTATATTCCTGCTGTTCTGAAGCAGGATGAAGAAGAATAAACGGAGGCCCCTATGATCAATTTTCTGAATCTGGAATATTTTCTTGTGGCTGCAGAGGAACTAAACTTTACAAAAGCTGCCAAACGACTCTACATTTCCCAGCAGTCCCTGAGCAACCATATTTCCAACCTGGAAAAGGAGTTTGATATTGCTTTATTTCACCGCACCACCCCGCTGACCTTAACTTATGCAGGACAGGTTCTGGAAAAGCGGGCCAGAGAGATCCTGGAACTGCGGGAAGAGACCTACCATGAGATCGCTGATATCAAGGATTTCTCCAAAGGCAAGCTGATCATCGGTATGTCACACACCCGTGGGCGCAAGATCCTTCCAGAAATTCTTCCATTATATAAGGAACAATTCCCCAACATTGATCTGCAGCTGATCGAGGGCAATTCCAGTGAGCTGGATGCCGGACTGCTCCACGGTGAGATCGACCTGATCATCGGTATGCTTCCATTTAAGGTAGAAAACATCGAGACAGTCCCCCTGTGTGATGAGGAAATTCTTCTGGCAGTCCCTAATAAAGTGCTGGAGCACGCTTATCCGGGGCAGGTGGAAAAGATAAAAGAACAATTGCTCACCAATGCCGATCTTCGTCTTTTGCAGAACTGTCCATTTCTCCTAATCAATCCCGGCAACCGGGTCCGCACTCTGGCAGATGAGATGTTCGAGGAGGCACAGATCACGCCCAAAATCATCCTGGAAACTGAAAACATCGAGACGGTCCTGGCGCTGGCTGCCAAAGGCATGGGAATTACATTCTACCCAAAGATGTTCATCTCCAGCCACGAGGTATTCCAGAATAATCTGGAAAACAAAACCGGGTTAAACTTCTATTCCCTGAATTACCCGAAAGCACATGGCGTTCTGGGAATCGGCTACCACAAGGGACATTATATGTCCCAGGCAACCAAAGAATTCATTCGGATTGCTAAAGAAACCTTGTAATTTGTATCATTTTTCGACCTATCTATTGACTTCATTCGAGCTTCTGCTATAATAAAGATAGTAACTGTTATCATTTTTATTAAGAGGAGTTCGAATGAAAGCGATCAAACATAGCAAACAACGGGATTCGATCAAGACCTGTCTAATGGGACGCCGTGATCATCCGACCGCAGACGCTGTCTATATGAGTATCCGGGAGGAATTTCCCAACATCAGTCTTGGAACCGTCTACCGCAACTTAAATCTTTTAGTAGATCTGGGCGAGATCCAGAAGCTGACCTGCGGCAATGGACCGGACCGGTTCGACGCAGATACCAGCCCACACTACCATTTTGTATGCAGACATTGCGGCGCCGTGTCTGATCTGGAAATGGATACCTTCCCCGGACTCAATGAATCCGCCCAGGAACACTGCGACGGCCGGATCGATACCCACACCACTTATTTCTACGGTTTATGCAAGAAGTGCTTGACAAATACATTTTGTTAGTGTATATTGTTATCAGTAACAATTACTATTATTAATTCAAGGGTCAATAAAACAACACATCATATTAAAAAAGAAAAGGAGATCATCATTATGAAGAAATGGGTTTGTACAGTATGCGGATATGTTTATGAGGGAGAGAACGCACCAGAGTTTTGTCCAATTTGTAAAGCTCCAGCTTCCAAGTTCATCGAGCAGACAGAAGAGAGAACATGGGCTGCTGAGCATGTAGTTGGCGTTGCACAGGGCTCCCGTGAAGATATCATGGCTGATTTAAGAGCAAACTTCGAGGGCGAGTGTTCTGAAGTTGGTATGTATCTGGCTATGGCAAGAGTTGCTCACAGAGAGGGCTATCCAGAGGTTGGTCTGTATTATGAGAAAGCAGCTTACGAAGAGGCTGAGCACGCAGCAAAATTTGCTGAGTTATTAGGCGAAGTCGTTACCAACTCCACCAAGAAGAACCTGGAATTAAGAGTTGAGGCTGAGAATGGCGCTACTGCTGGTAAGTTTGATCTGGCTAAGAGAGCAAAAGAGCTGAACTTAGACGCAATCCATGATACCGTTCATGAGATGGCAAAAGACGAGGCTCGTCATGGCAGAGCATTCGAGGGTCTGTTAAAGAGATACTTTGGTTAATCTTCTGAATACAGCTGATGCGGTTCACGATAACAAGTGAACCGCATTTTTTGTTTCCTGTTGATTTTTCTTGCACAGAAAAGTCTGATGTGCTATGTTAAAGCTATTAAATATACCAACGCAAAACTGCGCCGGACAGGAAAGGAATTTTATCATGGAATTTTTCAAGAATCGCACATTTGCATTAAAGGGTATTATCGTTCATACACCAGATTTTGATCATATGGAATATCACGAGAATGAATATGTCATCTGTAAAGATGGAAGATCTGTAGGTATTTTCCATGAATTACCAGAGGAATACCAGGAAATTCCTGTATTGGACTTTTCTGACAAATTTATCATTCCCGGCATGTGTGATATGCATGTCCATGCACCTCAGTATGGTTTCCGTGGTCTCGGAATGCTTTTGGACTGCAATTCCGAATGGGAAACCTGGTTTGACCGCTATTCATTTCCAGAGGAAAGCCGGTATGCAGATCTGGAATATGCAGACAAAGCTTATGGCCGCTTTGTTGATGATCTGTTGAAAACAACTACCACTACCAGAGCCTCTATTTTTGCCACTATTCACCGCCCTGCAACCGAGCTTCTGATGCGTAAGCTGGCAGATGCAGGCTTCAGCGCTTACGTGGGCAAATTAAATATGGACCGTAACTCCCGCTTTGGTCTCCAGGAAACGACGGAAGAGACCCTGAAAGAGACCGAACGCTGGCTGAAAGAAACCGAAACCGGATATGGACAGGTAAAGCCGATTCTGACTCCACGTTATACCCCAACCTGTACCGATGCATGTATGGAAGGTTTACAGGTGCTTTCCGAAAAATATCAGGTACCAGTCCAGTCACACCTTTCAGAGGGTCTGGATGAGATCGAATGGGTCAAGCAGTTAAAACCCGGTCTCTCCTGCTACGGTGAAGCTTATGACATGTACGACTTATTAGGAAGCAGGCAGCCAGCTGTCATGGCCCATGTGGTGCATCCCAATGAAGCGGAATATGAACTGATCAAGCACCGCAATGTCCTGGTCGCACATTGTCCCCAGTCCAACACCAATGCTGCCAATGGCGTTGCTCCGATCCTTCAGATGGTGCATGACGGTATCCGTGTCGGTCTGGGCACTGACATGGCAGGCGGCTATAACTTAAATCTGTTACGGACCATGACTGATGCCATCCAGGCCAGCAAGCTGCGCTGGTGCTTTACAGAGCGGAATGGCGATCCTTTTGCCAAAAAGAACTTCCTGACCGTTGCCAATGCCTTTTATCTCGCTACCAAAGGCGGTGGATCATTCTTCGGAAAGGTCGGCAGCTTTGAGCCGGATTATGAATTTGATGCTGTAGTCCTGGACGATGCAGCTCTGGCTGATTTTGTGGAACGTCCGGTACAGGATCGTTTCCAGCGTATTTTATGGCTGTATACTGCAGATACTGTAACCGCTAAATTTATCCAGGGAACCTGTGTTTATCAGGCTTAATTTTCTTCGTTTAGGAGGCGTGAACCCGCATGTCCTTTATCAGTGTTTTTGATGTACTTGGCCCTAACATGATCGGGCCTTCCAGTTCCCACACGGCAGGAGCTGCGCGGATCGGATTTCTGGCCCAGAAAATGATCGGGGGCTCTGTAGTGAAAGTGGATTTTACTCTCTACGGTTCTTTTGCCAGGACGTATCACGGTCATGGTACGGACCGGGCGCTGCTTGGCGGAATCATGGGATTTGATACCGATGATATGCGGATCCGGGATTCCTTTGATCTGGCTTCAGAACAGGGAATCGCTTACTCTTTTACACCTAATGAGCTTGAAACCGATGTCCATCCGAACACCGTGGATATTTCCATGGTCAATGCCTCCGGTCAGACGATGACTGTCCGGGGCGAGTCTTTAGGCGGCGGCAAGGTACGGATCGTGCGGATCAATCAGGTAAAGGTGGATTCACCGGTGAATACAGCGCAGTGATCGTGATCCATCTGGACCGCCCGGGCGTGGTGGCCCATATTACCAAGTGTCTGAGTGACCGGGGTGTGAATATCGCCTTTATGCGGTTGTTCCGGGAATCAAAAGGGCATACAGCTTACACCATCGTGGAATCGGATGGACGGCTTCCAGAGGGAATTGCAGAAAGTCTGCGGGCCAATGATCACGTGCGGCATGTGATGGTGGTGCAGATATAGGAGAAAATGTTAAGAAATTAAAACAATTGACGAGGCAAACTATGGATTTCAAAAATGCAAAGGAACTTTTGGAGCTTAGCCAGAGCGAAAAACTGATGATTTCAGAAGTCATGAGACAGCGGGAGCTTTCTGAAACAGAAAGTTCTCCGGAAGAATTGTATACAAAAATGGAACGGGTGCTGGAGATCATGAAGGATTCCTCTTCTACTCCCATCCACCATCCGGTCGCATCCATGGGCGGTCTGATCGGAGGCGAAGCCAAACGCCTTTCTCTTCATGAAGCCGCAGGAATGCAGCTGTGCGGTAAGGTACTCCACAAAGCAATGACCAGAGCCATGGCTGTGTTGGAGACCAACGCCTCCATGGGACTGATCGTAGCAGCCCCGACTGCAGGCTCTGCCGGGATCGTCCCTGGACTGCTCCTTGCCCTTCAGGAGGTATATGGATATTCCGATGAAGCGATGATCCAGGTGCTCTATAATGCCGGAGCGATCGGCTATCTGGCCATGCGCAATGCCACCGTTGCCGGAGCTGTGGGCGGCTGTCAGGCCGAAGTTGGGATTGCTTCCGCTATGGCCTCCTCTGCCGCTGTAGAGCTTCTTGGCGGAACTCCAGAGCAATGCTTAAACGCTGCCTCCACCGTTCTGATGAACATGCTTGGGCTGGTCTGTGATCCGGTAGGCGGCCTGGTAGAATATCCCTGTCAGAACCGCAACGCAGCCGGAGTTGCTAACGCCCTGATCGCAGCTGAGATGTCTCTGTCCGGCATCCCACAGCTGATCCCATTTGATGAAATGCTGGATACCATGTATGCCGTGGGAAGAAGACTCCCGGCAGAGCTGCGCGAGACTGCACTGGGCGGATGTGCCACAGCCCCATCCGCCTGTGCAAGGTGCAGACACCATTAATCTCTGATCGCATCCAATGCGTTTGAGATATCTGCGATCAGATCTTCTTTATCCTCCAGCCCAAGACTGATGCGGATCAGTTCTGCCGGTACGCCTGCCTCCTTTAACTGCTCATCGGTCATCTGACGGTGAGTGGAGGTTGCCGGGTTTAAGCAGCAGGTCCTTGCATCTGCTACATGAGTCTCAATGGCGCCAAGCTTCAGGTTCTGCATGAAGACCGAAGCTGCCTCACGGCCACCCTTTAAGCCAAAGGAAACCACGCCGCAGCCGCCGTTTGGCATATATTTTTTCGCTCTCTCATAATATGGGCTGGATGGAAGTCCCGGATAGTTCACGTAAGCAACCTTTGGATGGCTCTCTAAGAATTCAGCGACCGCCTGTCCATTTTCTACATGCTTCGGCATTCTCACATGCAAAGATTCCAGTCCCAGATTCAGGATAAACGCATGCTGCGGTGACTGGATACAGCCCAGATCTCTCATCAGCTGAGAGGTACATTTCGTGATAAATGCGCCCTCTTTTCCAAATTTCTCCGCATAAGTGATTCCATGATAGCTCTCATCTGGTGTACACAGACCCGGATACTTGTCTGCGTGTGCCATCCAGTCAAATCTTCCACTATCCACAATGGCTCCGCCTACTGCCGCACCATGTCCATCCATATATTTGGTGGTAGAATGAGTCACAATATCAGCGCCCCATTCAAATGGTCTGCAGTTAACCGGCGTCGGGAACGTATTATCCACGATCAGCGGAACTCCGTGAGCGTGGGCTACCTTGGCAAACAGTTCAATATCCAGAACCGTTAACGCCGGATTGGCGATGGTCTCACCAAACATCAGTTTGGTATTTGGCTGAAATGCCGCATTTAACTCTTCCTCAGAAGCATCTGGAGATACAAAGGTCGCGGTAATTCCCATCTTCGCCAAAGTCACTGCGATCAGGTTGAAGGTGCCTCCATAAATAGAAGAAGATGCTACAATGTGATCTCCGCACTCGCAGATATTAAACATGGCAAAGAAGTTTGCCGCCTGACCGCTGGAGGTCAGCATCGCTGCCGTACCGCCTTCCATCGCTGCGATCTTCGCTGCTACATGGTCGTTGGTCGGGTTCTGCAGTCTGGTGTAGAAATAGCCTTCTGCCTCTAAGTCAAATAATTTGCCCATATCCTCGCTGGTGCTGTACTTGAAGGTCGTGGATTGGATGATCGGAACCTGTCTTGGTTCTCCGTTGCCCGGTGTATAGCCAGCCTGCACACATTTTGTTCCCATTCTGTAATTGTTCATGTCATTTCCTCCGTTATCTTATAATTTTTCATCCGATTTTCCAACGGACATTTCTCTTTACTCGCGTAAATCAAAAGAGACGCACCGATACCATTTATGGTAGCACGATACGCCTTTTTTTTCAATCAAACCTCTTTTTCAATCTTTTGAAATTTTCAAAAAATTCTACTTTTCTTCTTTAACGGAATCAAATTCCTTCAAAATCTCCTCAGACGGAGCCGCAGTCGCCAAAGACACAACAACAATCGCGATACAGCCCAGGATAAACGCCGGAAGCAGCTCGTAGATGCCCCAGACGCCGCCCATTGGCTTCACCAAGTATTTCCATACGAATACCATCACGCCGCCGGTCATCATACCTGCCAGAGCACCCTGGAAATTAGTGCGTCTCCAGAATAAGGAAAATAATACCACAGGTCCGAAGGCAGCTCCAAAGCCTGCCCAGGCGAAGGACACGATGTAAAATACGGAGCTGTCCGGATTCCATGCCAGAACCACAGCTACCAGGGAAATCCCCACAACAGTCAGACGGGCTGCCAGCATCGACTGTTTCGGGCTCATCTTAATCTTTAAGAAATCCTGCAATAAATTCTGGGAAACACTGGACGCCGCTGTTAATAACTGGGAATCTGCGGTTGACATGGTACATGCCAGAATACCTGCCAGTACTACGCCTGCCACCAGCGCCAGAAGGAAATTCTTCTCTGCTAACAACCCGGCCAGACGGATGATGATAGTCTCAGACTCAGAGCTGGTCTCAAACATCGGAAGAACTCCGGCTACCGATGCGCCATAACCGATGATGCCGATCAAGATTGCCACGAACATGGAGATCACAACCCAGACAGTCGCGATCCGTCTGGAAAGCACCAGCTTTTTCTCCTCTCCGATAGCCATAAAACGCAGAAGAATATGAGGCATTCCAAAGTATCCAAGTCCCCATGCCACAGTGGAAAAGATCGTCAGCAGACTGTATGGAGAAGAGGTGTTGTCTGCCATATTATGGGCCTGTATCATGCTTAAATAACCTGCCAGGGACTTTGCGTTATCCATAACCGCATCCCAGCCGCCAGCTTTGCTGATTCCAAAAAATACAATGATCACCAGCGCAATGCTCATGACAACACTCTGGATCAGATCCGTGGTAGATACAGCCATGAATCCGCCCATAACTGTGTAAATAATAATGATCGCCGCGCCAAACAGCATGGCCATATGATAATTTACACCAAATAAACTGTTAAATAAGGTTCCTACTGCTTTGAATCCAGAAGCCGTATACGGAATAAAGAAAATCAGGATCGTGATCGCCGCAATGCACATCAGGATATTCTTCTTATCATGATACCGTTTGGAAAAGAAATCCGGGATCGTGATCGCATCACAGGCGATGGAATAGCGGCGGATCCGTTTCGCCACGATCAGCCAGTTTAAATAGGTTCCCACTGCCAGGCCGATGGCTGTCCAGCCAGCGTCAGAAATACCGGTCAGATAAGCCACTCCAGGAAGTCCCATCAGCAGCCAGCTGCTCATGTCCGATGCCTCTGCACTCATAGCCGTCACGAACGGTCCCAGCTGTCTTCCACCAAGATAAAAATGGTCCGTTGAATCTTCCTTGCCTTCCCCTTTGCTAAAATAAAATCCCACATACACCATCATCACCAGATAGACGATGATCGCGATCAGAATTCCTATAGATGCCATACTCATGCCCTCCTATTTCGTTCGAATGGGGCGATTATAGCACTGTTTTTTATAGAACGCAATACAGAACGGTGTGCAGACTGAATCCTGTACGATTTTAAAGAAAAATCCTTGTATTATTATGAAATACAAGGATTTTAGACTAGACGATTCTTAAAAATATTATTCAAACGTAAAACATTCTTTTTGTTTTTTTTTGACGAAACTTGGCTTTTCTCCGGCTTCTCACAGCACCTTCTGTGTTCCCGACGCGGTCATTCAGCTGCAGATTATGTGCACTCTATTTCGGAAGAAAACTGCTTAAAAAACCGGACATAATATCTGCGCTGTATTTCCGCAGGGAATATTCGCCACCGCACAGACACCAGTCATACATCAGCGCACGCTCTGCCAGGGCATATAGCTTCACCATCTCGCTGACGCTGCTTTTGCTGTCCAGTTCCCCCTTCTCCTGCCCCCTGGCGATAATCCGGCGGAGGAGCTTATAATAGATGCGGTTGTGATCCAGCAGATGTTTCTCTCCACTGGTGGTCAGCTGAGTAGACAGCAGTCTTGCCAGCAGATCCAGGGAAATGCTGTTCTCGATCATGCCAAACAGCTCACTGTTTAAATACAGCAGCTGATCCATGGCGTTCATCTCCGGATCCAGGGTCTCCATCAGTTCTTCATATTTCTCATCAAAAAGACTGCTTAAAGTACTTAACAGAGCATCCTTTCCATCAAAATAGTGGTAAAAAGAGCCCTTGGAGGTCTGGGATACCTCGATGATCTCCTCCACCGTGGTATCCTCATATCCCTGCTCGTAAAACAGCTTCCAAGCGGCGCTTACGATCTTGGCCCTGGTCGCTCTGGAATTCTTCTTTGCCATAGCAATCACTCCACGATCGGATTGGTGATCCGTCCGATTCCTTCAATCTCACAGGTCACCACATCACCGGTTTTTAAGAATTTTGGAGGCTCAAATCCCATACCGACTCCTGCAGGAGTTCCCATTGCGATGATCGTTCCGGCCTGAAGTGTCATACCCTGGGATAACTCGCTGATCACATGGTCAATGTCAAAGATCAGAAGCTCGGTGTTGCTGTTCTGGCGCAGCTCACCATTCACATAAGAGCGGATCGGCAGCTTCGGCGGGTACGCGATCTCATCCGCAGACACAATACATGGTCCCATTGGCAGAAATCCATCCAGACTTTTGCCGAAATACCACTGCTGATGACGGGTCTGTACATCTCTGGCACTGACATCATTGATCACGGTGTAACCGAAAATATAGTTCTTTGCGTCTTTCTCTGATACACAGTAAGCGTCCTTGCGGATGATCACAGCCAGCTCAGACTCATAATCCAGACGCTCCACCAGGTTTGCATGTCTCGGGATACCCTCTTTGTCACCAACCGCCTGATTGACACGTTTGGAGAAATAAATAGCATACGGACGTTCACCGCCAAATGCCTCTTTCTTATAACGGGCAGATTCCTCTGCATGGGCCATATAGTTGATACCCAGGCAGATCACATCCTGCTTCGGTCTTAAGATCGGAGCAAGGATCTTCACTTCCTCGATCCGGGCTGCGCCCGGGGTCTCATAAGGGTCTTTTTTACTCATGTGGTTTAAAAGCTGGATCTCGGAATCGCTCATCTCCGCGATGGCTTCCTGCATCTCCTGATACTCTATGCCAAAGCATTCCAACGGATAAACCCATTGTCCATCTGCGCTGAAAATGCCAAGCTTTGTCTTATTTTCCACTTCATATGTAACAATTTTCATGTCATACTCCTCCTTTGCGTTTTTTCACTCCTGTGAACATTCGAGCCTGATCCTGCGGATACATCTGCTTACAATTAACTCCTGTTATGTAACTGTTCAGTACCTTCATTTACTTTATTATACTGTTTACCCTACCGAATAGCAATCGCAAATCAAAACTGCCTCGGAGAGTTTCGGTGACCACGTTGCTGTTACCACCACTGTATCATAAATGCTTCAGCATTTTTCCCATCTGGATCAGAGCCGTCGGAGTAAAGGAAAGGCCCACTACCAGGCAAAACTGCTCCACTGACATATCTGCTGCCATAAATACCCGCTGGAGTCCCGGCACAAACAGTACTGCTGCCAGAAGGACAATGCCCGCTTCAAATGCCATGACCGTGTACAAATTACTGAAAATGCCGATTTTGAAAAGACTCCGGTGACTGCGGCAGGTAAAGCCATGGAATAAGCGGGCCAATGTTAAGGTAGAAAATGCCATGGTCGCCGCTACAGCACTGGAACCAGTCACATTTCCCGCCACATTTCCAGTCACATTTCCCGCCATACATTCCGGCCATCCATATAATCCGGCTAAATACGCCGTCATGGTACAGACTGCAATGAGAAATCCCTGGATCGTGATCTCTTTTAGGAAAGTTCCTGTCAGAATCCCCCGTTTCGTATCTCTCGGCGGTCTCTTCAAAAGCCCTTCCTCCGGCGGTTCCATGCCAATCGCCAGGGCTGGAAGAGAATCGGTCACCAGATTCATAAAAAGCAGATGGACCGGTGCAAATGGTGTTGGCAGATTTCTTAGAGTTGTATACAGTACACACAAGATACCCGCCATATTGCCGGACATCAAAAACTGAATGGCATTTAAGATGTTCCGGTAAACATTTCTGCCATTGGCAACCGCCTTTATGATGGTGGCAAAATTATCATCCGCCAGGATCATGGCAGAGGCTTCCTTGGAAACCTCCGTTCCGCCTTTGCCCATGGCAATACCGATATCCGCCTGTTTCAAAGCCGGGGCATCATTGACGCCATCTCCGGTCATGGCAGTGATCCTTCCTTTTCTCTGCCATGCTTTGACGATCCGCAGCTTATGCTCCGGGGATACTCTGGCATAGACGCTGATCCGCTCTAATTTCTGGTCCAGCTCTTCTTCTCCCATCTGGTCCAGCTGAGCCCCGGAAAGAGCCAGATCCCCAGGTGTACGGATCCCCGCCTGTTCTCCGATAGCCATGGCTGTCTCGATGTGGTCTCCCGTGATCATGACCGGGAAAATCCCCGCCTCCCTGGTCTCTTTTACGGCTTCCTTTGTTTCTGGGCGGAGAGGATCTGTCATGGCTGCCATACCAAGGAAAATCAGATCCTTTTCCACCTTTTTCCGTTCCAGCTGCTCCCAGCCGGTGGGAAGCCGCCGGTAAGCTGCCATGATCACACGCCGCCCCCTTAAACCAGCTTCAGAAACCAGTTCCCGAATCTGTTTTCGTTCTGTTTCTGTTAAAACTGCTGTGAGTTCTGTCTGAGCCGTTTCTGAGCCGGTGCGCCGCTCCACTCCGCACCACCACTTTGTACATCTGCCCAGCACCACTTCCGGCGCCCCCTTCATATATAAGAAGATTTCCTGGTTTTTCCGATATATCACACTCATGGACTTTCCGACAGAATCAAACGGAAATTCTTTTAACCGGCTGGTTTCCTGCTTCTGTTTTTCCTCTGTAAAGCCAAGGGAAACATACGCCTCTGCCAACGCCACCTCCATCGCATCACCGCAGACCGCAGGCTTCTGATCCAGTGGTTTCTTGCTGTCCAGAACCGCCACATTTCCCGCCAGCATACACCCGCGCAGCAGCTGTTTCGCTGTTTCCCGCTGCCGCCGTCCCCGGTGGGCAGTCAGATGTGCCTCTTTCACCCATTGGAACTTGCCATTTTCCACCAGTCCCAGTTCTTCCACATGCATCCGGTTCTGGGTCAATGTCCCGGTTTTGTCCGTACAGATCACAGACACACAGCCCAGACTTTCCACCGCCTTTAAATCCTTGATAATGGCATGTTCCCGGGCCATTTTCTGGGTACCCATGGCCTGGACGATGGTAACGATGGAGCCAAGAGCCTCGGGGATCGCCGCCACCGCCAGCGCTACGGCAAACATCAGGCATCTAATACAGCCATGCCACGGTAAATGCTTAAAAAAAAGACCGCCAGACAGACAACCAGAATTGCTGCTGCCAGGCGGCTTCCAAATTGATCCAGGCTGATCTGGAGAGGTGTTTTTTTCTCTCCTGCGTCATTCATCATGTCCGCAATATGGCCGATCTCTGTCTCCATGCCTGTCGCGGTCACAACCGCCATCCCACGGCCTCCCGTTACCAGAGAACCACTGTAGATCATGCAGCTGCGCTCCGCCAACGGCATTTCCCGGACGCAAGGCTCCTGACGTTTAAAAACAGCCCCTGATTCTCCCGTCAGCGAACTTTCATTGACCTGCAGGGAAGCACATTCCACGATTCTTGCATCTGCCGCAGCCAGATCTCCCGCCTCCAGCAAAAGGATATCCCCCGGCACTGCCTCCCAGGCTTCGATCTGCTGTCGGCGTCCTTCCCGGATCACTGCCGCACGGGGCGCTGACAGCCGTTTCAGGCTCTCCAGAGACTTTCTGGCCTTGACCTGCTGCGCCGTCCCCAGGGCTGCGTTCATGGTCACCACCAGAAAGATCACCAGGGTACTTTCTCCATTGTCTGTAAGAAAAGAGATCACTGCAGCAGCCAGAAGGATCATCACCAGAAGATCCTGATATTGTTTAAAAAAGATTTTCCAGGGCGGATCTTTCCGGCTTTCTGTCACCCGGTTCTCTCCAAACTGCCTCCTGCGCCGGATCACCTCTTTCCGGTTCAGACCGGCAGATGAAGTGCCAAGCTCTCTTAACACCTCATCCGCAGAACACCGATACCATTCCTTCATGCCAGACGCTCCATGCTTTTTCCCTTTATATCTATGCCTGCTAAAAGAAAATCATGCATTTTTCGTCCAGACTAAAATCCAATTTACATCTTCATCTTATTACTCGGCTTTCTCCATTCCAATATAACCTTCAACCAGAAGCAGCGTCTGCTTTAATCCCTCCACATGGGTTCTCTCTGTTCCATGGGACGCATGCACGCCCTGTCCGATCAGTGCGCCGCGGATGTTATTGCCTCCCTTTAACGCTGCCCCGACATCCGATCCATAATGTGGGAATACATCTACTACATACCCCAGCTTCCGCTCTTTCGCAATCTGGATCAGCTTATTCGTCATGTCATAATCATACGGTACACCGCCGTCCTTAGCGCAGATGCTGACTTCAAATTCATTTCCTGCCAGGTCGTCACCAACACAGCCCATGTCCACTGCCAGCAGCTCTTCCACATCCTCCGGAACCCAGCTTGCGCCAAAGCCCACTTCCTCGAAATTGCTGATCAGCAGCTTCACTGTCATTTCCGGTACAAATTTCTGCTCTGCCATGTCCTTTAACACACCCATCAGTACCGCTACAGATGCCTTGTCATCCAGATGACGGGATTTGATAAAGCCACTTTCTGTATACACAAACATTGGATCAAAGCTGATAAAATCACCAGTCCCAATCTCCAATTCTGCCACGTCCTTAGCGTTATGGACCACCTCATCCAGACGCACCTCCATATGCTTCTCCTTGCGCTCCAGGGTTCTGGCATCATCCTGCACATGAACGGACGGGGAAGTGGTCAGAATCGTTCCCGTATAGGTTTTTCCGGTCCTGGTGTGCACCTTACAGTACATACCCTCGATACTTTCCATGGTAAATCCGCCAACAGAAATTAATTTTAACTTTCCTTCGGAGGTAACCGAACGCACCATTGCTCCTAAGGTATCCACATGGGCCGAAATTCCCAGGCAATGCTCTGTTTTACCGGGAACCGTGATGATCAGTCCGCCTTTCCGGCTGTACTCTGCCTCATATCCGAAGCCCTTTGCCTCTTTCTCTACCACTTTCATGACTTTCTTCGTATATCCGCTCGGACTTGGGATATTGACGATTTTCTCCAAAAATGAAACTACATAATTCATATCCATTGCCTCTTCCTCCCACTCAGATTCTTTTGACCCATTTTTCAAAGTATGGTAAAATAGTTCTATTCGATTATATCATCTGGCTGCAACTTTACAAGAAGGGGGGGATTTTTTTCATCAGTCTTTGGGTGATCTGATTGGCAAAATCTGTTACCACCACTGTATCATACGGCATTTTCAGTTCAGAAAATGCCTACCCATGTACAGTAACGCTCAATAGTTGCTGTTCACGCGTTGCGCAAACAGCAACGGATTTGCCGATGCTTCGCATTCTAAATCGGCAAAATCTGTTACCACCACTGTATCATACGGCATTTTCAGTTCAGAAAATGCCTATCCATGTACAGTAACGCTCAATAACTTTGTTCCGTTATCCAGGGAACAGGTGCTTGAGATTTACCGGAAATTATATTAGAATAGGGCTAGCGACAAATTCATTTTCTTAAGGAGGGTTTTTTGTCATGAGATTTTTTATTGATACAGCAAATGTAGATGAGATCAGACAGGCGAACGATATGGGCATTATCTGTGGTGTCACTACCAACCCATCTCTGATCGCAAAGGAAGGCCGGGATTTCAAAGAAGTCATCAAAGAGATCTCTTCTATCGTTGACGGACCAATCAGCGGTGAAGTAAAGGCTACTACCACCCAGGCTGAAGACATGGTAAAGGAAGGCCGGGAGATCGCAGCCATCCATCCAACATGGTTGTAAAGATCCCGATGACTCCTGAGGGCTTAAAGGCAGTAAAGACCTTAACTGCTGAGGGCATCAAAACCAACGTAACACTGGTATTTTCTGCCGGACAGGCATTACTTGCAGCACGGGCCGGCGCGACTTATGTATCCCCATTCCTTGGTCGTCTGGATGATATCTCCATGCCAGGTATCGACCTGATCAACGACATCATGGAGATCTATCAGATGCATGACATCCAGACCCAGATCATCGCAGCCAGCGTCCGTAACCCGATCCATGTCGTAGACTGTGCAAAGGCAGGCGCTGACATCGCAACCGTTCCATTTAAGGTTCTGATGCAGATGACCAAACATCCATTAACCGACGCCGGTATTGAAAAATTTAAAGAAGATTATAGAAAAGTATTTGGAGACTAATCATATATGGAAAAAATTACCAGCTTTACCATTGATCACTTAAAGCTTCTTCCCGGTCTTTATGTGTCCAGAAAAGACCATGCGGGAGATTCGGTGATCACCACCTTCGACATCCGCATGACACGGCCTAATTATGAGCCGGTGATGAATACAGCTGAAATACATACCATTGAGCACTTAGGCGCTACCTATCTGCGTAACCATCCGACCATGAAGGATCATGTCCTTTACTTTGGCCCGATGGGATGCCGGACAGGATTCTATCTGCTTCTGGCTGGAGATTACGAGTCCAAGGACATTATCCCGCTGGTGAAAGGCATGTTTACCTTTATCCGGGATTTTGAAGGAGAAGTTCCTGGCGCTGCCGCGAAGGACTGCGGCAACTACCTGGATATGAACCTGAACATGGCAAAATATCTGGCGAAGAAGTATGTGGATGAAGTGCTGGATCATATCAGTGAAGAACGGTTGGTATATCCGGAATAAAATACCCCAAACATAGAAGCCCGTCTCTCCATTTGTATGGAGAGGCGGGCTCTTTTACTGTTTTGTGTTATGAAATTAACATTCATCATACATTTTGTCCATTTGCCGAACAATCACTGTATTCATATCATCATAAGAGTCCCAATACTCTTTCTTGATTCCCATTTCTGCAAATGCAAATGTTTTTTTCAGCATTTCCATAATCTGCTTTCCAGTATAACCTGTCTGTGATTGAATTGTAATACCTGTTACGGATATGATTTGATGTGCTGCAAGATTCCTTAAACTCAACATAATACTTCTATTACAATAATTCTGAATAGAAATTTTGTTACACGAAATTCTTATTTAGCCACTTTCTCATAAATCGCATCAATATCATACTCCGGTGCAAATTCTTTGGCTGCATCCATGATCTTCTGGATAAGCGCAACATCATCCTCAGCAAGATCGTCTGCAATCTCCTCAGCTGAAAGAAGTGCCTGCATTTTTTTACAAGTTTGCTTTATCAGTCGTCTCAGATCGCCTTCTGCCAGACCTTTCTGTAAACCAATATTCTCTAATCTCGCTGCAACGTCACACATGCTCACAATCTCCTTTCCATCAAACCTCAAAATATCAACATACCGATTATCACCCGTTAAAACTGCCATCAGCTTCAAAAATTCATCCACATGCTCAATTTCCATTGGATCTTCCGGAATATAGTCAGGATTTTTCCTCTTTTCCACAAAGAATCTGGCAATTATCCGAAACGGCGTGAATTACCCACCACTTAATTTTGAAGAAATTTGAAGTGGGGGCTTCTGGGGAGTCCTTGGACTCCCGTTTAAGAAGTTTGATCTTTGAGTTTCCACCTGCTCTCAGGCGATCCTTATTCTTACAGGCGTATCCACATCGCCTCTAGCATATAGAGCCCTTAGGCTCACAATGTTACATTTACGCATGATATTTAGAGCACCATTGACATCAGCGTTGATCCGCCTTCCAGCGCGGTCCTGATACAAACCACGGCAGATCCGACGGCCGGAAAAGACCGGTGGCACAAATCCTGCTTCTCCATATACGGGCATCTCATCCAGATCCCAGAAGGATGCCATGGAAGTGTAGCTTTCCTCCTGTTCCACGTAGCGGATCCCATTCATTTCACACAGATATTTCAGTTTCCTGCGGAGTATCCCGAACGGGATTCCCACAAAGACCTGGTTCATCCGCCTGCCAAGGTCAGAGGAGCGCTGGAAGGTGGTGTTGTAACCCACGATCAGGGTTCCGATATCATTCCGGATGCAGTAGGTGACCACCTGTTTCGCTGCTTTCCCCATGTAGTCACGGACCTGGTTGTTTCTCTTCCTCTGCAAAGCGGTCTGACGTCTGGTTGTTTTCTTTCCATAGTGCTGCTTGTCTTTGACGCTCTGCAGGCAGGCGTTCTGCTTGTTGAACCACTGGTTGATGGATTTTAAGCGCTTCCCATCAATGAGGAAGCTTTCCCCTCTGTTGGAGACGGCCGTCATGAGATTATCGATCCCGAAGTCGATTGCCAGTGCATGGGTTGGATTCAGATTTCTCTGAGCCACTTCCACCTGATAGGTGTACTGGATCTCAAAGAACCTGGCGTCTGCTTTTGGGATGATACGGATCTCCTTAATGGTTTTATCTGCCAGGATCGGCGGGATGGTAATGGTGACCGGTTTATGATGCTTCTTATACGCTGCTGAGTACGGAAGGACAAACCGGTTCCCATTCAGTCTTACAAACCCGACGATCAGGGTTGCATAGCCGTCTTTTGGAAGGTATTTGGGCAGTCTGCAGGATGAAAAGGGATACTTTCCCTGTTTTGCCAGTTTCAACAGGCTGAAGAAAGACTTAAAAGCTCCGTCCACTTCCTTAAGAATCTGCTGGGCCATGTTGGAATTCAGCAGCCGATAGTTTTCGGAAGTCTTTAAGATGGCATAGTTTTTCTCATATGGGAGATACTGGCTATGTTCAAAGTAATGCTGCCGTATCTGGTAGATGGCCTGGTTGGTCAAATTTTTCGCTGTACGGCATAATTCCCGTAGAATGAGGAATTCGTCTTTGGACAGATGTTTTAGCTGCTGGCATACGGTCAAATACAAAGCAGTTCCTCCTTTTCTAATCGGTGTAGAACATATGTTCTGTTTTGATTATAGCACATGTATCCACAAAAGGGAAGAGAAAGAATCGTAATTGCTTACCATTTTCCATCTGTCTATGTATCGTTATAGCGGCATTCATCTCGCCACCTAAGAGGAATGGGAGTATTTTGCCGATTTTATGATAAAGCGCAATTCATACATTGCCTGGTTTCCAGTAGTTACATACATCACGTTCCATTTCGTGAATCTTTCCGTCTGCTTTATACTGGGAAATTGGCTGAGACATAACCAAATCACATGGTTGAACCACCTGCTCGCCTTTGCACAACAATCCATTTACAATATCTGCAAAGACATCATTGTAATCCATAAGAAGCTTTTCAGTAGTATCTTTTTGTCCCATATTCTTTACTCCCTTATTACATATTTACATACCTGAGTTTTTGATGATTCCTGAAATACTTCACGGTACATCATTTTTTTCTTTCGTAATAAGTTCGCTATGAACTTTTGGGATATCTATCTTTGCAATATAATCTTAACACATGATAAAATGCGTGACAAGAGTCCATTCTGACCAGAAATCCGTGTGTGAGTTAAATGCTTTTCCTGTTTTATCTTCTCTCATGGAAATCAAGTGAATTATTCCATTGATACCACTCTGTTTTCTTTCCGCGCTTTTTCTGCCCGGAATACCGCCAGATGTCCCAATACTGACTGCTCCAGAGAAGTACTAGAAATGGATCCCTTCTCCCCGGCCACATAATTGACAAAATCTTCTGCCAATAACCGATCTCCACCTCCATGTTCGCCTTTCATTCCAGCTTTATCACCGCTGATTTTTAAATCAACAATAGTCTCCGTATAACCATCCGGAGTCTCAGGATCGGACCTGCGAATCACAAACCTGGAATCATCAAATGTACCTTTAATCTCTCCCTGCGTTCCAATAATATGAATATTCCGTTCTGCACGGGATGCACCTCCGATCATATTGAAGGTACCTGTGCTTCCATTGGCAAACCGGACCATGACTGACTGATGATCAACATTACCATCCCGCTCACACTCCCATACACACTTTCCATATGGATTATCTGTTTTTAATGACTCCCGTTTTTTCTTCAAGTCTGCATTGATTCCTTCTAAAGATTCCCAGACATAAAACTCCCAACGATACGGCGGAGTTAGATAATTTTTCTCCGCTGAATATATACAATTCTTTTCCAACGGACAATCTGTCAGACACCTTGTTCCGGCATTTTCCGGTTTCTTTTCTTTCACAAACTGGAAATCTGATCCAAAACTAGCTACATCCGTCGGACTCGTCCGATCCATAAACCACATCATCAGATCCAAATCATGGCAGGATTTTGCCAAAAGCATTGGTGCATGACAAAGCTTCTCAGATGCCCACTTTCCGCGCACATAAGATACCGCCATATGATGATAGCTGACATGCTCTGTCATCTGAATATTGATAATCTCGCCAATCGTTCCACGCAGCAATTCTTCTTTGATTGTTTTATAAAATGGCGCATAACGCAACACATGACAAATCATAACCTTTCTTCCACATTCCCTGGCTGTTTTTACCAGAGTTTCCATTTCCTCTTCATTTACAGCAAATGGCTTTTCTAACAATACATCATAGCCTGCTTTTAAGAGAACCACTGTGGTTTCCACATGCTGATCATCCATGGTACCATTAATCACAGCATCCGCTAATTTCCCCTTCTCAGCCAGTTTCTCCGCATCATGAAAACACATCTCCTCACATAAACCATATTTCTCCTGCACCATCTTCCGGCGAACCTCATTCGGTTCCGCCACCCCTACAATCTGTAATCTTTCCGGATGACGGTCTGCCAGACTGGCGTAAATGAGAGAACGATGTCCTGCTCCGACAATGATTGCCCGTATGGGTTGTTTCATGCTTCTCCCCCACTATTTTTTCTGTTCGAATACTCTTTTTCCAAAAGCCTGATTATACTGATCCCGGAATTCGTTTAAACAGATCTCCTTCACTTTTTGCTCATCATTCATCTCTTCCATATGAATTCTCAGCAGTTTCAGTAATTCTTCCGTTTTCGCATCATATCCTGGATCAAATACAAGATTTTCTGTCTCATATGGATCTTTTTCCACCTGATAAAGTTCCAGATAAGTTTCATCCTTAAAAATATCTGCGATCAGCTTATAACCATCTTTCATTACGCATCGCTGGAAATTTGATCTTGCTCCATTTCCATCAAACTGGATATACAGCTCCTTTCGATCTAATTCCTGTTTCTGACCTGTCAAGATCGGCATCAAGGACTCACCATCTACCTTGTGAACCGGATGAAGACCCAGGAATTCACATATGGTTGGGAAAATGTCAATGGAACTGATATACTGGTCATATTTCTTCTTAGAACAGGAATATCCTTTCGGAAATTTGATATATACCGGAGTTCTCGCTGACTCTTCATACATACACATCTTCTGGAACAGTCGATGAGATCCAAGCATTTCTCCATGATCCGCAGTAAAAATAATCAGAGAATCATCATAGATTCCCTGGCGTTTCAGTTCATCAAGAATTTTGCCAACACAATCGTCTAAAAGGCTGACCAATCCTTCATAAACCCTCCATACCTCTTTCCACTGTTCCCGGCTATATCGGCTGCCTGCGGCCCCTGTCAGATTATACATCTGCAAAGGAGACTGTCTATCATACCAGATTCCCACATTCTCTGAAACTTCTGCCTTTTCAAACCTGGAATACCATGGTTCCGGAATATCAAATGGCGGATGGGGTGCCAGATACATCATATTTAATAACAATGGTTTCGATGTATCCCGTTCTTTTAAAGCCGCCAACGCTCTTTCTGTGTAAAATCCATCATAGAAATGTTCATAACCTTCTTCATAACAACCTGTTGTCGGAATGGAATAGCTGACCGCACGGGTATATTTTCCCTCTGCCATCTCTGGAACTAGCGTCCGAAATTCTGGCCCTCCTGGCTTTCTTCTTCCTTCAGCTTTCAAGTGCTGAAAGTATGTATCATCGGTAGCAGCAAACTTTGTTGGACTATTTTCACGACATTCCAGCTTTTCCCCTTCTGTATACAAATGCTGTTTTCCTGCATGAATGCTGTTCCACTGATTTTCCATCAACGTATACAAATTATCAAACTCTTTCTTCACCATTCCATAAGACCGATCTACCGGTGCCCATGGATTGATCATACTTCCATTATTTCCTGGATAAGTTCCCGTAAAGAATGCGCCACGAGCCGGGACACATAATGGACAAGCACAATAACAGTTATTAAAGACTACTCCATCTTCCGCTATCTGCTGAATATTTGGTGTGATTCCTTTTTCCAGCATATCATATCTTAATTGATCCGCCATAATAATTATTACATTTGGTTTCTTTTCCATCATTCTCTATCCTTTCACGGCACCAAGCATAACACCTTTAGTAAAGTATTTTTGAATAAACGGGTAAACACATAAAATCGGTGCTGTAGCAACTACAATCGTTGCGTATTTAATACTTTCACCGATTGCCTCCACATCACTGCTCATTCCACTTCCTGCCATCATACTGTCCGTCGAATTGGCAATCAAAATTTCTCTTAAAATAATCTGAAGTGGATACAGATCCCGTTTTCTGATGAATAGCATGGCATCAAACCAGGCGTTCCAGTGACTAACACCATACATTAGAACCATAACTGCTAAAATTGCTTTTGACAATGGCAGTACAATCTTAAAAAGAATTACGATATCATTGGCTCCGTCCATTCTGGCTGATTCCTCCAGACTATCAGGAATCGATTCAAAGTTATTTTTCATAATGATCATATTATAAGTGGAGATCATACCTGGCAGAATCAAGGCCCATACCGTATTTCCTAAACCTAATGTGTCATTAATAAATAAATATCTCGGAATCATACCTCCACTGAAATACATGGTAAATACCGCCATCAGCGTAAATGGAATGCGAAACGGAAAACGCTTTCTCGTCAGTACAAACGCAGATACCGATGTTGCTAAAATATTTAATATGGTTCCTACAACTACTACAAAGATTGTTACCATATAGCCAGACAAAATATTCGGATTCTTAATTACTGCTGCATATGCCGCTGTATTAAATCCCAATGGCTTTACTAAAAGTCCTGTATAGGCCAGCAGTCGATTAGAATCACTGACAGAAGCCAACACAACATAAATAACCGGATACAAAGTGACTACCATAATAAGGGTAAGTCCTACGACATTGACAACATCAAAAATGCGGCTTCCCAAAGAGCCTTTATATTTCATAGTCTCCCCTCCTTACCAGATTCCGGTCTCTGTCAGTTTTTTGCTGATCTTATTAGCCGAAATAACAAGAATAAAATTAATCACTGAAGAGAACATACCAATTGCAGTTGTGTACCCATAGTCAAAGCTTCCTCCAAGACCATAGCGGTAAATATAACTGGAAAGTACATCTGCCACCTCATAAGTCTGTGGATTGTATAAAAGAATAATCTTTTCAAATCCTACACTCATAACTTTTCCAACCTTTAAAATCAGAAGCATGATAATGGTCGGTGCAATGGATGGCAATGTAATATTCGTCATACAATGAAAACGGTTAGCCCCATCAATTCTTGCAGCCTCATATAGCTGTTCATCTACTCCTGATAGTGCCGCCAGATAAATGATGGTTCCCCAGCCAATTTCCTGCCAAATACCACTGGCAATATAAATGGTGCGAAAATACTGTTTTTCTCCTAAAAGGTTTGTTGGCTCCATAACGCCAAGATGCACCAGAATATTCGTAATAAATCCATCTCTGGATAAAAATTGTGTCAACATACCACAGACAACGACCAGAGAAATAAAATGTGGAAGGTAAGTGATCGTCTGCACCGCCTTCTTAAATCTCTGGTTTCTGACCTCATTCAAAAGAAGCGCCAGAATTAGCGGTGCCGGGAAGCCCCATGCAATATTATAAATGCTTAAAAGAAGTGTATTTTTTACCAAACGAACAAAATACTGGCTCTGGAAAAAACGGATAAAATTCTCAAATCCAATAAATGGGCTGTTCCAAATCCCGTCTACAATGCTATAATCCTGAAACGCCATCAAAAGCCCACTTATTGGACCATAATGAAATAGAATATAATAGATTAAGAACGGCAGGCACAGGAAATAAAGGTATTTGTTTCTGTTCCACTCCCTGCCAATCTTCTTCTTGATTTTTTCCCCCATAGTTTTCCTCTTTCCTAAAAAATAGGACCTCATCCTAACATTCAAGGGCCGCTGCAATCTTGCAGCAGCCCTTAGAATCACATTTTAACGTGCATTATAACGCGCTAATCCAGCTTTTTTAATTTCAATAGCTTTTTCAATTCCCATATTATTGATTTCTTTCACGAAATTATCAAACTCATCTAAAGAAGTAGCACCTGTGATAAATGCCACAATAGATTCATCTCTGTAAATCTCAATCTGGGACATAATATTAGCCAGTTCTTTGCTCTCATCGGAGTTCGCAGTAATTGGCGGCAATACGTGCTTCTTTGCATTTTCTGCAAATGTATTGAAGTTAACAGATGCTTCCTTCTGTTCTGGAAGTGCATAATACTGCTCCTGATATTCTGGAAGGTTTACCATTCCTGCTGCCGGATAACTGCACTGGATATATTTTGCCATGGCCTCTGATACAGAAAGCCCATCTGGATTCTTCAGAATCAGATCGGTATAAACAGGTTTTCCGTCCACCATATTGTAGTGAACGCCTTCAATACCGAAATTCTTCAGCATTTTTCCTTCTTCTGTATACAGGTAATCAAACTGTTTTAAAATACCATCAAGATTCTTAGCATTGGTGGTTACTGCAGCTGTGATCATGACTTTATGTTTATATCTTCCGGTAAAAGTTCCTTCATCGCCCTTATTTAATACAGGGTTAGCACAACCTGCCAGTTTGTACCCCTCTTCCGTTGCCGCATTTGTCCAGGTTCCCATACCTGATCCGATATAAGCCCAGGTAACACCAGATTTACCATTGATCATATTAGAACTAATGGTCTTGTTATCAATGGATGCAAAATCTGGATCAATCAAGCCTTCTTTATACCATTTATTTAATATTGTCAGATAATCCTTGTATGCAGGCTGAATCGGACCATACTGGATATTGCCGTCATCATCAAGATAAAAGTCATTGCCAACACCATATGCAGAATTAAATCCGTTGTGTGTCAGGAAATTAGAAAGCAATACCGTAAATGGAGCAGTCGCACCTTTCTCTTCTTTAAACTTTCTTAATACATTTTCCCACTCATCAATGGTTTCTGGCACTTTAAGTCCCAGATCATCCAGCCAGTCCTGGCGAACAATCAAACCTGCATCACTTGGGTGTTCCGTATCCACATTGATTCCATGGAAGCCAAATAAAGTTCCTTCATCTGTCACTGCCTGTTTTGCATAATCTGGATTGGACTCTAAGAATGCTTTATAATTAGGTAACTGATCAATGTAATCATTCAGATCAATGATAATACCATCTTTTACTGCTTTCTCTGGTCCGCCTGGATACATGGTCAACCAGTCTGCCGCAATCACATCTGGAAGATCTTTTCTGGAAGCGATCAACAGTTTAAACTGTTCTTTTGCCTGTCCTGCCGGTGGATGCATAAATTCAATCTGTACTCCGGTAATATCCTGTAGCTGTTTAAAATACTCAATCTCACCATAATCTTTTACTACGGTAGCTGCATTTCCGTTCATTTCTACCCAGTAAGTGAATTTACCTCCGGCCTCAGCCTTTGCTTCTTCCTTTCCAGACGTCTCTGCTTTCGCAGCTTCCGTGCTGACACTTTCCCCTTTGGTTGCAGCAGGTTCTGATTTCTGTCCGCATGCCGCCAGACTGCTCACTGCCAATCCCGTACTAAGCCCCAATGCTACTAACTTCTTTAGTTTCATCCCATCTCCTCCTTGTGTACGTTTGTTTCGGTTGATTTCACTATACTGCAGTCTTCAGGCTTTTCATAGAATTGTTTTCTTACTTTATGATTCATTTTTTAACTTTTTACTGTTCATTTTTCTAGTTCTTTTATCATTTTCTAACTTTTTAGCAATTGTTTCTCCTTATACTGTCCTGGGGTAATTCCCTCATACTTTTTAAATGTCCGGATTAAGGAGGCAATATTAATAAATCCCGTCTGACTGGCAATCACCGTTACGGTTTCATCAGTTGTATCCAACAACTTTTTCGCCTGTTCGATTCGATATCGATTTACATAACTTAATAAATTTTCTCCAGTTTCTTCCTTAAAGTATCTCGACAGATATGTTGCATTTAAATTAAATGCCTCTGCAATCATTGCAACATTCAGATTAATATCTGAATAATGTTCTGACACATACTGCTTAATTTGTTCCCGTCTTGTCTCACTTTCATCTGCCGTATAATATTCACACAACTGCCTAATCTCTATGTCTAAATTTTCCCGGATTTCATGAACAGAACCGCCATGTTTTAATATTACCATTGCATTCAGCCGTCCTGCGCATCCATACTCTTTTTTCAAACGGTTGACTAATTTGATCAGGTTCAATATCACAATCTTTCCAGTTTCCGGCGATACCGCAGTTTCCTTAAACGCCTGATTCAAAAGAGTGTTCATTGTTCCCACTGCTTTCTCATATTGACCAGACCGGATCATATTTTCCAACCGTTTTTCATAAGTATCCATCTCATCCAACAGATCTGTATTATCCTGAAGAGTTCTACTACTGATCACATGACCATCTCCCACAATTCTTGCTGTCTCAATTGCCCGCACTGCATCACGATATGCAGAAGATAGCTGTCCTATTCCTAACACCTCATCAGACATACTAACCGCATAATCTAGTTCCAATGACTCTTTTAGATAATTTCTAACATTTTGAAGACGTTTTTTTATATCATCGTAGGTCTCTCCTTCCGTAGTTTCTCTGCTTAAGATTACAATCTCCCAATCGCATAACGGAATTACCCGGTATTTCATCTGTCCATCTAAAACATCTTTTAAGACATTTTCTATAATAAAAAGATTTAATTTGATCTCTTTCACTTCGTTATTTCTGCCCGCCATATTTTCAAAGATCGCAATGATATTAAGACCGTTACACATGATTGTTTCATTCTTTAATAGCTGCTTGTAATTCTTATCTCCATTCTCAATCAGTCCATAAATCGCCCTTCTCACACAATGATCCACAACCATATCTTCTTGATTCTGGATGATTTCTTCCATACCATTTATCGCAAGGTTAATGTAGTCAAGTTCCGAATCCCCCTTTTTCATCTCTTTTCCACTTGCTTTCATTAATCGTTCTGCAACCTGCCGAATATCCTTATAATTTTTTTCCATTAAATGTAAGCCATATAATAAAAGTATTCCCAAAACAACAATTCCATTGACATACATAAGTAATACATACGTCTGTTGTTTTCTCACCTGGGAAAGTTTTGATACAATCACATAATACGGCTTCTCTTCATCCTCGTGGATATAGGTAATCACATATTCCTCTTCAGATTGCTTTATTTTTGAAGTATCTGTCCATTTTTTCTCTTCTGAAGTTGTTAAAAAAGCCTGCACGTCATTTAATAACGATTCATCCAGATGATAATTCGTCTTGATAATTTCAAAAGACGGATCCACAATTACAATTTCTCTTTCATTTTCAACTGTAAAGCTATTGATATTTTCTGAAAATCTCTTTTCATTGATTTTAATAATAATATTACAATTTTCCTCTTCATCATTAAATGGAACTGTCTTAATGTAATAAATTGCGTCCCCTACACTTATCAAAGTTCCAAAGAAATCTTGAATACTCAAATTTCCTTTCCACTGATCAAATGGAATGACCTGATTTTCCGAATAATCATTCCAGATCCGATATTCATCTCCAATTCCAATCCCTCTTAAAAAAAGATTTGATTTGCGGTAATATACAAAAACATCCTCGATTAAATTATTAAATTTCTTAATTCCCTGCAGTTCCCGGCAAGCCATGGCAATATGATAATTATCTTCACCATCCCGGTTGATTCCAATATTCAAAGGGCGCATCAGTCTGTCATTCAGCTCTATCTCCAAAGTTAGCTGATTCATATCATCAATAAGATAATCCAATTCCCTAGCTGCCTTTGATAATACATTCTGATCTTCTTCCTCGAATTTCTGATTCATAAAATGAATTTGCGCATAACACCGATATCCAAAATAAATAATCACCACCATACCTACAATTAGATAAGGAAGTGTCAGCGAATACAGCATTGTTCTTCTTACTCTTCCAGCCTTCATACGATGTCCCCCTTTGCCTCTTTCTTGTAAGTATAGCGATTTTTTACAAAAAAGTCTTCATTTAAACGTCAAAAATCAAAAATTGCAACAAAAAGTTGAAAAATGAAAATATGCCCGGCAGAACCAGTTATTTCTGGCTCTCACCGGGCATATTCATATTTTTCTTTTATTCCATTTTCATGAAACACGCTTGCTCAAGCAATTTCTGCAAATCAATTACTTCGCTAACAGTTCATCGATCTCAGCCTTGATCTCGCTCTGCTCTTTACCGATTGCACCTTCAACAGTGATGGAGCCATCAGCAATACCCTTCTTAGCCTCTTCGATCATTGCTTTACCAGCATCGGATACGTACTGATCATACAGATCGTTCTCTACGATACCTACGGAATCCTCAGCAAGACCAAAGATCTCGTATTTACCATAAGGAAGAGTACCGTCGTTTAAGAAGTCGCCGATTACTTTGTAGATACCGTTACCCATCTTCTTTAATACAGAAGTTACGAAGGTCTTCTGGATCTCTGGCTGCTCTGTGTAGGTTGCGGACTGGTCAGAGTCAACACCGATGACATATTTGCCAACCTCGGAAGCTGCCTGATGAACACCGTTACCGGAACCACCTGCACATGCAAAGATTACATCTGCATTCATATCGTTGTACTGAGCTAAAGCCTGGGTTCTACCCTTGTCTGGGTTGCCCCAGTCACCAACATAGTTGTATACAACTGTAGTCTCTGGATCATAGTATTTTACACCCTGGATATAGCCGATGAAGAACTCCTCGATAACAGTAACCTCATCCATACCACCGATGAAACCAACTGTCTTATTACCGGATGTTCCCTCAAGTCCCTGGGAAGCAACGTCTGCTGCTGCGATACCTGCTAAGAAGCCAGCCTGGCTTGTGGAAAAGTCGATCGCATATACGTTATCATAGCCTTCCATCTTCTCATTTACCATCAGGAAAGAGATTTCTGGATACTCTTCTGCTACAGTTACCATGTTGTCGATGAAGTCGCCAGCGGTGATGATCATATCAGCGCCCTTGTCAGCAGCCTCATACATAGCAGTTAAGTTTGCCTGGTTATCAGCAGTTGTCTCAATCACATGTACATTTGCCTGATCTGCAAAATCAACAGCTGCTCTATCTGCGCCGTCTGCCATGCTGTCCCAGTAAGATAAATCGCCTCTTGCCCTGATCAGCAGATAGATCTCTTTTTTCTCGCCGTCTGCTGCTGCATCAGCTGCAGTTGTCTCTTCTGCCTTTGCTCCGGACTCTGCTGCTGCAGTAGTCTCTGCTGCTTTTGTCTCAGTAGATCCGCTGTTGCTGCTGCCGCATCCGCTTAACATGGTTACTGCTGTTGCTGCTGCCAGCATGGTTGCCATAACTTTTTTCATAATGTCCTCCTGGTTTTGTATCTTGGTTTTCTTGTATTTTGTAACCGCTGCATCCGCAGCGAAAGTTACCACATGCTTATTTCGTAATGTCATATCAGCCATTACTTATTTTTCGTTTTTCTCAGCCTCTGCCTCTTCCTTGCACATCTGATACAGCTGCTGACGATAGGAATCATCGTAGCCTTCCCACTGTGGCATTACCTTGCTTGCCTCGTCTAAGAAGAAGAATACATCTCTTCCCATAGCTCTTCCCTTGATGGTATGCATATCAATCGCATAATCCGGGATTTCCGGAACCTGACCTTTCTCAGATTCTCTCATGATGATGTTCTTAATATGGTCTGTGGAACGCTCTTTTTTGCACTTGCATAAGTAGCGGATCGCATACAGGAAGAAAATAGAACGGTCGCCGTCGCCATAAGCGAACTCTTTACGCAGATCGTTTAAATTCTTCACAATAACAGCTGCCATCGGATCGCCAAAACCAATATCCTCGATCGGAATTACTAAAAGACGGTTCCACATCTTCTCCTCGTGAAATGTAGAAGTTACATACAGCTCATATGCCATACGCATTGCTGTAGCCTCGTCTCCTCTTCTAATGCATTTCTGCAGTGCAGAAATCACCAGATCTGCATCCAGACCATGTTTGGTCTTTGTGTTTGACCATGGATCATAATACTCCTGTGCCATGTTTCCCCTTTCCGGCATTTGATGCCTTTGAAAATTTATGTAACTGTGAAGGTACTGAACAGTTACAAGTTTTATCGACAAAGCGCCTTAAGTTTTAACCCAGGTTTCTCTGCTTTCTGTTCTCGATCATCTTGCGGCAAGCCTGGATGATCATCAAAACAATTAAAATAAACACATATGGAAATGCACTGATCAGCTTCAGATCCAGTTTACTGTAAAGCTGTAAGTACACGGTGATCGTATCGGAAAATCCATACAGGAAGGAACTTGCGCATCCAATCAATGGATTGCCCTGGGCGATGGCATCCATAGCCAGGGACATAAAGCCGCGCCCGGAAACCATTCCTGCAGTAAAGGAGTGCATCGCTCCCATAGAAAGATACATACCGCCAAACGCGCAGAACACGCCACACAGCGCCAGTGCGATGAATTTGGTTAACAGAACGTTGATTCCTGCGGAACGTGCTGCTTCCTCATTCTCACCGACTGCACGGATATTCACGCCGAGTCTGGTGCCATACAGCATCAGAGCTGTCAGTGCCACGAAGATCCAGCTTAAATACGTTACAAAGTTCTGACCGGATAAGATCTGTCCCAGAACCGGAATATCCTTTAAAATCGGGATATTGATGTTCGGAAAGCTTGCGCTGACGATGGAAGTGGAGTTGTTCTTACTTCCACACACCATAGCCAGAATAAATACGGTACCGCCAGTTGCCGCTAAGTTGATCGCAACACCACAGGCGTTCATCGGTGCATTCATCTTCAAAATGAAATAACCTAAAACAAAGGAAACTAAGATTCCCAGGAGTACGCCAAGAAGCGCTCCTACGAACAGGCTTCCTGTAAACGCACTGGCAAGGACACCTGCCAGGGCACACATCAGCATCGTACCCTCAATACCCAGATTGAACATGCCTGCCTTTGTCATAATATTGGCTGCCAGCGTTGCTAACAGAACCGGTGTAGTACTGGCAAGCACGGAAGACCAAAAATTTGGAGAAATCAGAAACTTCATACTGCTTATACCTCCTTCTCAGATGCTTCCTGCGCCTGAAGCAGTGCATTCTTCTGTTCTTTTCTCTTCTTGATCACAGCCAGGAACCGCTCTGCACCCACCAGCAGAATCACGATACACTGGAGGAACGCAACGATCTCATTATCCAGATCTGTCGCACGGGACATAATCTCTGCACCGATACGCAGATATGCGATAAAGAACGCTGTCACCGGAATGAAATACGGGTTCTCATTGGCTAACATATGTACCATCAGACCATCCCAGACGTAGTTTACACTGGTCTGCCACTGGAAACGTTTGTACATACCGACCATCTCCACGGCACCACCCATACCAGCGATCAGACCACTGATAAAGGAAGCTGTCAAAATTACTTTTCCTGTCTTAATACCGGCATTTTTCGCAAATGCACTGTTAATACCGGTGACTCTTACCTTATAACCAAAGGAAGTCTTCTCCATCAGGAACACCACGAAGAATACCGTAGCGATCATAATCACAAATCCCCAGTTCATGCTGGTTCCCTTGAGCAGATTGCCCAGTCTTGCAGTATCCAGGAAATAGGAGCTGCCCCACTGGCCGGTCTTTTCAAGCAGGTAAGCGCTGACGATGGAATAACCCACATAGTAAAAAATAGAGTTAAACATAATCGAAAGCACTGTCGCATTCACACGGGTAAATTTTTCAAAAATGATCGGCAGCATGGAGATCAGTCCGCCAACGATTGCTGCTGCCAGAATCAGTACACACTGATGTACAATGTTCGGTAGCTGAACCTTCACCGCCATGGCTGTCGCCACAACAGCGCCCATATAGAAGGAGCCATCTGCTGCGATACTGAACACGCCGCTTCGTAAAATGATATTCAATGCCAGTCCGGAGAAAATCAGTGGAACCGCTCTCTCCAGCACATTAAAGAAGCTTCTCTTTGTCTCCAGCGGTCCAAGTACCAGCTTGCGTATCGCAAATACCGGCTGATCACTTACCATAAAAATGATGGCAAATACGATCAGCAACGCAATGGCAATGGCACTGATGATACGGATCACACTGAAATATTTCATCACATAATCTGTTTTCTGTCCTGTCTTTTTCATTTGCCCATGCCCTCCTGTGTCTTAATTCCCAGCATATAGAGACCCAGTTCTTTCTCACTGACCTCTTTCTTCCGGTTGTCCAGCTCTGCTACAATATTTCCTTTGTGCATAACCAGTATCCGGTCGCTTAAGGAGAGCAGCTCATTCAAGTCCGCAGAAATCAGCAGAATTCCCTTTCCCGCCTCACGCATGCTTAAAATCTTGGAATGGATAAAGGAAATCGCTCCGATATCGACACCTCGTGTTGGCTGATCCAGGATCAGCACATCGCTTCCGCTGCTGAACTCTCTGGCTACAATAGCCTTCTGGATATTACCACCGGAAAGGCTCTTGATCTTCTGTTTTTCAGAAGGGGTTTTTACCTTATACTCTTTGATCAGCTGAATGCAGTGTTCCCGCATCTTCTTGGTATTGATCACCTTCAATCGATTGGCAAAGCTGTCAATATTGGAAACCACCAGATTCTCTGCCACGGACATGGTCTCCGCACAGCCATCATACATACGATCCTCCGGAATATAAGCCAGTCCGGTCTTACGGATCTCACCGATAGAATCATGGGTCACATCTTTTCCCTTCAGATAAACGTTTCCCTGACTGCACCGGATTCCGGCTGTGATAATGGAGATCAGTTCACTCTGGCCGTTGCCATCGACTCCGGCAATTCCCAGAATCTCTTTATCCTTCAAGGCAAACGATACACCATTTAACTTGCTGACCTCAAATTTATCCCGGTAATGAAGATTCTCTACCCGGAGCAGCTCCTTATCCGGATGCAGCTCTTTCTTATCATAATCAAAAGAGATCACACGTCCCACCATCAGTCGGGAAATATCTTCCTCCGTCACCTCATCGGTCCGGTAAGTACCCTCTGTATGGCCGCTCTTTAAGACGGTAATCCGGTCACTGATCTGTTTTACCTCTTTTAATTTATGGGAAATAAAGATAATGGTCATTCCCTTTTTCTTTAACCCAATCAGACGGTCAAACAGCTCCTCGGTCTCCTGTGGTGTTAAAACTGCCGTCGGCTCGTCCAGAATAATGATCTTCGCACCACGGTACAGGATCTTTAAAATCTCCAGCTTCTGTTTCATACCAACGCTCATGTCGCGGACACGGCGGGTCGCATCAATCTCAAAATTGTACTGTCTGGCAATATCCTCTGTGATCTGAACATCCGATTTTTTATTTACCACAAATGGCAGGTGCTCCACGCCCAGCATCATATTCTCTGCGCCGGTCAAGGAATCCACCAGCATGAAATGCTGATGCACCATACCAATGCCATGATCGATCGCATCCCTACTGGAACTAAAATGCACTTCCTCTCCCCGCAGAAAAATCTGGCCGGAGGTGACACTCTCCATTCCATAAAGCATCTTCATCAGTGTACTTTTGCCGGCTCCATTCTCGCCTACCAACGCATGGATCTCTCCTTCTTCCACGCTGAAATTCACTTCATGGTTGGCCAGCACACCGCCCTCATAAATCTTTGTCAGATTCCGTACTTCCAAAATTGGTTTCATAAGCACTGTTCCCTCTCTGTATCCGGTCATGATATTCTTTATCATGAAAACTCACGAACTAATATTATAAATCAAATTTATGTAAAATTCCACTATTATTCTATCATGTTTTCTAATACATAAATCTATTTTTTCTTATTAATCCGTTTTTTTCTACTCCGTTCCTTATAATCCGGCCTTTTTCGCCCGTTCCAGGCAGATAAAATCACCTTATCCATATCATAATATTTGTACTCTGCCAGACGTCCGCCAAAGATCACCCGTTCCTCTTTCTCTGCCAGTTTTGCATACTGGCTGTAAAGATCCTGATTCTTCTCATCATTAACCGGATAGTACGGCTCCATGCCTTCTTCCCAGTCTGCCGGATACTCTCTGGTGATCACCGTCTTTGGCTGTGTTCCGAATTCAAAATGCTTATGCTCGATCACTCTGGTGTATGGAGTTTCCCGGTCGGTGTAGTTGACCACCGCAACACCCTGATAGTTGTCAATGTCCAGCACCTGGGACTCAAAACGCAGACTTCGATATTCCAGTTTTCCATACTGATAGCCATAATAGGAATCAATGGTTCCTGTATACACGATACAATCTCCTAATGCATCATATTTCTCTCTGTTTTCCAGATAATCCACGCCGGTTTCCACATCGCAGCCCTCAAATAGCTTATCGATGATCACATTATAACCGCCGATGGGGATTCCCTGGTATAGATCGTTAAAATAGTTATTGTCATAAGTATAACGGACCGGAAGCCGTTTGATGATAAAGGCCGGAAGCTCCTTACAGTCTCTTCCCCACTGCTTCTCGGTGTAGCCCTTCACCAGCTTCTGATAAATGTCCACGCCTACCAGACTGATGGCCTGCTCCTCTAAGTTCTTAGGCTCGCCTGTGATACTGGAGCGCTGGCTGGCAATGATGTCTTTCGCTTCCTGCGGAGTCGAAATGCCCCACATCTTGCTGAAAGTATTCATATTAAATGGCATATTATACATCTCGCCCTTGTAGTTAGCCACCGGGCTGTTGGTGTAGCGGTTAAATTCTGCCAGACTGTTGACAAAATCCCATACCTCCCGGTTGCTGGTATGGAAAATGTGGGCGCCATATTTGTGGACATGGATACCTTCCACATCTTCACAGTAGATGTTGCCGCCTAAATGGTCTCTTTTTTCGATCACCAGGCATTTCTTACCCTGTTTGTTCGCTAAATATGCCCAGACTCCGGCAAAAAGCCCACTTCCTACGATCACGTAATCATATTGTTTCATGGTGTCTGTCCTTTCGTTGTTGATACTCTGTTTTTATGTCTTTCCCGCCGTGTTTTTCTCGTTTTTAACTCTTCTTCCAACTCCGGGTGCGTCTTCCCCATAAGAACTACGATAGAACGCGGCTCCGCCTCATAGGTCCTCTGCTCTTCTAACATTGGTTCATTTCCATTCTCCCAGAAATTCTCTGATTCCTTCCGCCCGGTGTCCACCACCAGATGCCAACGGCGTCCCTTCGGCAGCTTAGGCAGGGCAAACGAATGCGGCTCCCAGTGCATATTGTAGATCAGCAGGAAATCCTCGTCTCTGGTTCCGTCTTTCTTGTGTCCGTACTCTCCGCAATACATGATGGAAAGCTGATGACAGGAATCAGAAAAATCCGGCTGCCATGCTTTCATCCCATGACAGGAGATGTCCGGCTGTCCACAGCCTAAACTGTCCATACCAAGAAGCGGTTTGACCTGATGAAAAACCGGATGTGCCTTGCGGAAGGCAATGGTCGCTTTTACAAACTGGTAAAATTCCGCATTGCTCTTCTGCTGGTTCCAGTTCAGCCATGTGATCTCATTATCCTGACAATAAGGATTGTTATTGCCGGACTGGGAATTGCCAAATTCATCACCAGCCAGAAGCATGGGCGTTCCCTGACTGAAAAACAGCATCAGCACCGCATTTTTCATCTGCTTTTTGCGAAGCTCCAGCACTTTTCTTTTCTTGGTCGGCCCTTCTGCGCCACAGTTCCAGCTGTCATTTTCCTCCGGACCGTCTTTTCCACGCTCGCCATTGGCTTCATTGTGCTTTTCATTATAAGAAACCATATCTGCCAGCGTAAAACCATTGGTCCCCGCCATGTAGTTGATCACAGCGCTTTTTTCCAGATTCAACTTGGCCCGGTAAGCCAGACGGTTTAAGCCTCCGTCATCCCCCTTTAATACCTGACGCATATCTCTTAAAAAGCCATCATTGTACCAGCCCAGATGACGGTGGCTTCCCTCGTCCACCCCATTCCAGTATTCTGCCCACAGCTTCAGGCGGCTTAAATACGGGTCCTGCCCGATCAGATTTAACGGTGCATCGCCTACCAGGTGAATGCCGTCAATGTGGTATTCTCTCGCCCAGTAACGGACAGCATCCAGCACCATGGACGGATCTTCTTTTCCGCTGACGTACAGCTCCAGAACTAACTCCATGTTGTTTTTATGAAGTTCTCTGACGAGAGTTTTCAGTTCTGTCGCCGGGTGTTTCCGTTTGCCGGAGCTATAAGAAGCCTTGGGAGCAAATAAAAAGCTGTCGCCGTATCCCCAGTAATTTAATTTAGGCGGCTGGTTATCCACAGGTAACTTCACCATATGCACTTCCGTCTCTTCCCGCACCTCGTTAAATTCCATCACCGGCATCAGTTCCAAGGTCGTCACACCCAGTTCCTTCATATATGGAATTTTCTCCATCACCGCCCGGAATGTCCCTCTGTCACGGACATGAGAACTTGGATGCTTCGTGAAACCACGGACATGGGCCTTATAGATCACACAATCCTCATAGGGGATCTGAGGACGCTTGTCCTCTCCCCATTCAAACACGGTCTGTCCAGCAACTGTCTCCAGCTTTCTCTTAAAACCTGTCTCCGGAAATGTCCTCGAATCTGTCTCTAAGTCCACCCCTGAACCGGTCTCCGCTCCCCAGAGTTCCCGTCCACGAAACACTCTTCCATAAGGGTCCAAAAGCCATCCCTGTTCTGTCTGAAAGCCATAAACAAAACAGCCTTTGATCTGCCGGTCTGTCTCCAATGTCAGGTTCCACACATCCCCCTGCCGAAGCTCCTGAGCCATCTCAAATACAGCCGTCTCCCCCTGCTCCTCCGTCAACACCAGACTGCAGGCACTACCCGGCCATTTCACCGACACATGAATCCTCTTTCCATCAATCGTAAGCCCCATCGGGTAATTTCTGTCTGTTTCTGCCACCACTCTAAACTGCTTCAACCCTGCTCTCCCATATCTGCTTTATTTTTGATACCTATTTTCACACGTTTCTTCATCTACTGCCTTTCAATCTTCTCCGCCAGATCATTCAGATACATCCACCGCTCCATCTTGGCATCCAGCTCGCTTTCAGCCTGTGCCTTGCGATCCATCAGTTCTTTCAGTTTCACAAAATCGCTGGCAGCTTTCTCCATCTGGACGTCCAGATCTGCGATCTCTTCTTCCAGCTTCTCGATCTGGCTCTCGATCACATCCCAGTCCTTCTGCTCCTGGTAGGTAAAACGCAGCTTTTTGGGGCCGCCGTTCCAGGTCTTTTTGGATAATTTGGAGTCCTCCTCGGATTTTTCATCCTTTGATTTATCTGATTTGACGCCTGCCTTCGGATTCCCAGCTTCCATCGCCTCAGCCTCTACCTCTTTCCGCAGCACCGCCGCCTGATAATCGGTGAAACCGCCCTCATACTGGGTGATCTTGCCGTTGCCCTCGAAAGCAAAGATCCTCCGCACGATACGATCCAGGAAATACCGGTCATGGGATACGGTGATCACAATGCCCTGGAAGGAATCCAGGTAGTCCTCCAGAATCGTTAAGGTGCGGATATCCAGGTCATTGGTAGGCTCGTCTAAAAGCAGTACATTTGGCGCATCCATCAGGATCCGCAGCAGATACAGTCTCCGCTTCTCACCGCCAGATAAACGGTCAATGGTGGTGTACTGGACGCTGGATGGGAATAAGAAACGCTCCAGCATCATGGAGGCACTGACACTTCCATCCTTCGTTTGTACATACTCTGCCACATTTTTGATGTAATCGATCACCTTCAGGCTCTCATCCATGGCTTCATTTTCCTGGGAGAAATAGCCCATTTTCACGGTCTGGCCGATCTCGATGGTTCCGCTGTCCGGCTGTACCCATCCAGCGATCATCTTCATCAGCGTGGACTTGCCGCTGCCATTGGGACCGATGATTCCAACCCGGTCATTTTTTAGAAAAATGTAGGTAAAATCTTTTATTAAGGTCTTATCTCCATATGCCTTACACAGATGATCCAGCTCCACAGTCGTCCGTCCCAGTCTGCTGGAAATAGACTCCAGCTCCATACTCTGGTCAAGCTCCGGGCCTTTCTGGTCACGCAGAGCCTCGTATCGCTGGATATGGGCTTTCTGCTTGGTAGAACGGGCTCTTGCGCCACGCTTCACCCACTCTAACTCCACCCGTAAAATAGACTGACGTTTCCGCTCTGATGCCTGAGCCATGTCCAGACGCTCAGCACGCATCTCCAGATACCCCTCATAATTGGTCTGATAGCTGTAAAATTTGCCCTTATCAAGTTCTACGATCCGGTTTGCCACACTGTCCAGGAAATAACGGTCATGGGTGATCATCAGGATCGCGCCGCGGAATTTCTTCAGATGATCTTCCAGCCAGTCTGCCATATCACTGTCTAAATGGTTGGTTGGCTCGTCCAGGATCAACAGATCCGTGTCCGCCATCAGCGTACTGACAAGCGCCACCCGCTTCCGCTGTCCGCCTGACAAGGTCTCTACCTTGGCGTCAAAATCATAGATGCCGACCTTTGTCAGCATGGTCTTCGCCTGACTCTCCATATCCCAGATGTGGGGATGGCCTTCATTGTCCCGGAGAATGCTCTCGATGATGGTATCACCCTCCGTAAATTTCGGGTTCTGCGGCAGATAACGCATATCCAGGTTTCTTCCTCGCACCACAGTTCCCTTGTCCGGCTCCTCTAAACCGGCCACGATTTTTAATAAAGTAGATTTGCCGGTTCCATTGATGCCGATCAGACCGATCTTCTCCCCTTCATTGATGGAGAAATCTGTATCGTCAAAGATCAACCGTTCCGTATAAGATTTGGTCAGATGTTCAATGGTCACTAAATTCATGAGATCACCAGCTCCACAGGACAGTGATCAGAGCCCGTCACCTCGGTATGAATGGATGCGCTGACCAGACGCTCCTTCAGACACTCTGATACACAAAAATAGTCGATACGCCAGCCGGCGTTTTTCTCTCTGGCCTTAAACCGGTAAGACCACCAGGAATATACCCCTTCCGTATCCGGGTAAAAATAACGGTATGTGTCAATAAATCCAGCCGCTAAAAGATCCGTAAATTTCTGCCGCTCCTGATCTGTAAAACCGGCATTGTTGCGGTTGGTTTTCGGATTTTTCAGGTCGATCTCCTCATGGGCCACGTTTAAGTCTCCACAGAAGATCACAGGCTTTTTCTGCTCCAATCCCTTTAAATAGGCTAAAAATGCGTCCTCCCACGTCATCCGGTAGGAAAGTCTCGCCAGCTCACTCTGGGAATTAGGCGTATAGCAGGTCACCACGTAATAATCCGCAAATTCCGCCGTGATCACACGTCCCTCCTGATCATGCTCCTCGATCCCGATGCCATAAGCAACGGAAACCGGCTCTTCCTTAGTAAATAATGCCGTACCGGAATAGCCCTTTTTCTTGGCATAATTCCAATACTGGTGATAACCCTCTAAGTCCAGCTCGATCTGGCCCTCCTGAAGCTTGCTCTCCTGGATACAGAAAATATCCGCATCCATCTCCTTAAAATAATCTAAAAACCCCTTGCCTACACAGGCCCGAAGCCCATTAACATTCCAGGAAATCATCTTTTTCATAAATCAAATGGTCTTCCTTTCTTTCTGAAAATTCAACTTGAATCAATCATTTTTAGTATATCACAAAACATTTTAATATTCTATGAGAACAAAACACAAGCGTTCATTTTTCTGGCACTGACTGCTCATGCCTCCAAACGAACGCCTGTATCTTATCTTCTCTTAATTTTGATTACTTGGACTGATAAATCATTGCTTCCTGCAATGCCAGAATCATCATCGCCTGACCATATGTCATCGGATAACATGGAATATTTTTATAAAAGTCCTCATCCAATCCAATCGGTGTTCCATAAGAAACCTGAAGAACCGTTCCATCAGCATCAATGTATGAATCTAAATTTCCCAATGCCTTATCAACAACCACCTGATATTCTTCCATTTTCAAATATCCGCTACGGATTCCATGCATGATACCTGCCAAAAATCCCGAACTAGCCGATAATTCCAGATAAGTATCCGCATCATTGATCACCGTATGCCATAAACCGGTTTCTTTATCCGCATACTTTTTCAGCGCCGCCACCTGATTTCTATAAACCGACAGGAAATACCGTTTCAAACTCTCATCAACTGGAATCGTCTCCAGATAATCCATCAATACAATGGTATACCAGCAATTTCCTCTGCCCCACAGAACTTCTCCATAATTATCATTTCGTTTAAAATTAAATCCGTGATAAAACAGACCCTCCTGTTTATTCAAAAGATATTTTATGTGCTGCAGAATCTGGAAATTCGCTTCATCAATATAGTCCTGACGCTTTAATAGGACCCCTGCTTTAGCCAAGAATAAGACCGTCATAAATAACGTATCAATCAGAATCTCATCTGCATTGGGATCTCCCGTGATCATATGCTGAAACAGTCCGTCACCTGTCCGGATTAATCCTCCATCTTCCATGATCCAACGGGCCCAATCCTTGATTTCCTTTAAATACCCATCCTTTCCAGTCTCCTCATAAAGACACAGAAGCGTAAGCATCGGAGCCGTTGTATTAACATTATGCTCTGGAAGTCCCTCTGCGATTCTGTCATCATACCAACGAATCAGAAATTTTAAAATATCTTCATCTTTTGAAGTCTTATAATACCGGAACAATCCGTACAGACCAACTCCCTGAGGCCATTCCCATGCCTCCATATCCAGCAGACTAATCGGATATTTTTCCTGAATTCCATCCTGCTTCATGTTCATCATCCGGTCAGAAACCCGTCTTAAAACAGTCTCATAATTCTCCCTATTCATGTTCTGCCCCCTATCTTTTTACACCTTTCCAATCAAGCGGATAGTGAACCGTTTCTTCTCCATTTACCGTAAAAGTTCCATCGATATTCACATCCAGAACCCTTGCCCCATCGGTTACTGCCACATGGTCTCCATCATCCTGAATTGTAATATTTTTTAAATGCGCGACAAATTTCTTCAAATCACGATATTCTGATTTTGTGCCTACACAAATCACCCAGACATTATTCCGTCCTTCACTTACCAATTCCCGATATGCAGTAACTCCTTTTTCTACCAATTGACAGCCATTCAAAGCCTTTACTCCGATATATGCCTCATCTTTTTCTGCTGCCGCAAGATCTGACTCCAAGATATAGGCTTCAAATTCACCAAGCGGCATATATGCATGGGTAAAATCAATCCGGTTCTCCTTAGAAATACGGTAAACCATCACTGCCAGGTCTTTATCCTGAACAGCCAGCGGCAGCTCCCCATTTCCAGCCCAGAAATTAGGACGTCCTGTTCCATACGGCTGAACCTCTCCCGGATGATTGACAAACGCCTGTGCCGTAGAATCAATGGCTGCCTGTACGATATGCTCCTGATATCCTTTCTTAAATGGTTTGTACTGAACTGCTGTTGACAATACCACATCCTGATTTTTATATAAATACAGGTTTACATGTCTCTCATATCCCTGTGTATTCATAAAAATCATATTCTCTTTCGGATTGATATTCTCCCGGTATTCCTCCGGTGCTGTATAATCACTTACCGCTAACGCGATACTGCCTGCACCGTCACAGTTCAGATGACCTGCATTATAAAGAATGTATAATAATGTTGTGATTCCGGTGTTATCATTTCCCTTTAATTCTTTCTCATAAGTTCTTCCAAAGCTTGTCATGACAACCCCTTTATGGGCATTCATAGTAATGCTGTACGCCACCATATCCAATGCTTTTTTCGCTTTTTCATGTAGTGGAGTATCCTTATCTGTCAGATTATAAAGGAATCCAAATCCATGTACATCAATCGGAATATACGCATTGGAATTCCACTCGGTCACAAACTCTTCAAAGAAAGCATCAAACCATTCATTTAACAGTTCTTCTCCATGTTGTTTTACCTCTTGGCCAATCCGTCCACTGTTGGTAAATACCTGTTTCGGGAAATAACTTCCCGCTAAATACTGACAGATGTGGAACAGTAACGCATGATTTTCACTGAAAAACCACATCACATCATCGCCAGGTTCATCAATCCAGTATCGATAGTTGACTGCCGCTTTTTCAATCTCTTTTCTGGCTGTCTCCGACAGATCTTTATAAAATTTTTTATAAATATACAAAATCACAATAAAGCAAAAATCCGAACAATCTTCCCGCGCATTGACACCACCCAACATTTTCAGCAAAATCTGCTCCGCTTTCTGGATATCGGTTCCTGTCTGGAACATGGCAGCTGCTTTGTAGATATTATCTGCACCATATTCACACAAGATATCCAGAAATTCCTTCCGGCGTTCTTCTATCTTTTCGCTGCCTTTCTGCTGCAACTTCTTCCAGACAATCTGGCAGCCGATATTCCGGTTGATTCCCACTTCACCATCCTGCATATGGAACAGAAAATCCTTATATCCAGGTAAAATATCCTGAACATCCGCAATTGCCAGTTCCTTTCCCTCTGGAAGCAATGGGAAATGGATTCCCCCTTTCACTGTCATCCCGCTGGTGACCAGCATCTGAAGAATATCTCCGCTGTTGCTCGGTAAAAACACCTGCAACTCATCACTGTTATTCTGATCTATCAATTCCGTAGGTATCGACAGACTTATCTTTCCTTCTGAATACGATTCCCTGGTAAAATAGAGGTTTTCCAAAATTGACTCATACCGTTTTATTTTTCCTGCATCAGAATTTTCTGGCAACGGAAGCACCATTTTCGGAATCTGCGTGCCTGATACCTCAGTCGGAAATAATAATCCGTATCCCGCTCTGCCAAGTCATCCAGACAGACTACCAGATGATTACATCCCTTTTCCAGATGAATCGTTACAGTTGTTCTTTTTACCAGATTTCTGGTAAATGGGATATAGTCTGTAACCAGAACATGATTATTCCAGATCGTCACTCCTCCACAAGTCTCAATCTCTAATTCCGTGTCCTCCTGATCCGGCATCCATAAATCTACATAACAGTACGTCCGGATATAAGTAGGACATTTATAGAAAAATGAAGCGTCGTATCCAATGTTGCCAAATGGGAAATACATTCTTGGCTTTCTGCTCTGGCCAAACACCTGAATTTCTTCATAAGTGTCATCCCCTTCTAACAGCAGCAACTCTGGTATATTTCCATCTCTTTTCTTCACAAATTCTTTCCGACATGGATTCTCATGAATGGCAAATCCTTTATCCAGCCATTCATTTACCTTGCCCTTCAATGTCGCGCGTTCAAATTTCTGTATTTGAGTAAATGTTCCAGTCGTCACAAAACGGTTAATATATTGTCCTCGAAAAAGAGGATATTCTATTGTTTTCATGTTCATTCCCCTTTTACTTTTCTACAAACGGAAAAACATCTTTCTCATTTTTATAAGCACTCCACCCCCTGTTTCCATCTGGATCTGGATTTCCAAAAGTCACAAAATCACACCAGCAATCAGCCATACGTTTCGATAAACGGTAATCTGCCTTTCCAAAGGGTCTGCTTCCTCTTTCACAGGTTTCAAATACATACCACAATTCCGCAGAGTGATAGGAACCCTGATACATTCCTTCCTGATTGGCTGGAGGCACCTGCTTAAACCGATACACCCACACTGGTTTTCTTCCTAATTCTTCCGCTTTAGAAGCAAATTTTTCCATTCCTTTTGCCAGATCTTCTGTACACATATCGTCTGCATTGCTTCCTACCAGATATGGAATATCCGCATACTGATTATTTCTTATTATTTCATCCAGTGTTCCCGGAAGAAGCCAACCATCTACTACCGGAGTAAATAACAATTTTCCCTGATATTTCATCTGAAACGCATCCGCTGCCTGACATAGTGTTTCAGCTGGTATCTGCCGCAGTTCTTTCAAGGACTTAACTCCCAGTTCTTCCACAAACTGCTCTCCTATTTTTTCTGCAGCATTCTGGACTGTTCCAATGGTCAGCGGGCTCTCATAACCGCCGCCACTCTGCATGACAGCACCACGGAATAATCCTGTGGTTAACGGAGAAGAAGCCAGAATCTGAACACTCATTGCCCCTGCGGACTGACCAATGATTGTCACTTTATCTGGATCGCCACCAAAATCAGCAATATACTGTTTCACCCATTTTAAAGCCTCAATCTGATCCCAGATTCCATAATTGCCACATATTCCGCCTTGTTCTTTGGCCAGCCATGGGTGACATAAAAATCCAAAAGCCGCCATCCGGTATTCAACGGACACCAAAATCACGCCACGTTTGCAAAAGCCAGCTCCATCGATTTCCACTTCCGTTCCGTATCCTTTTTGGAAACCTCCCCCATGAATCCAGACGGCCACCGGCAATTTCTCATCTGTCATTTTTGCCGGAGTCCAGATATGTAATTGCAGACTATCTTCTGAACGCGGATGCAGGTATTCTTTTGCAAAACAGAACTCTTTTCCCACCGCAGAATCTGGCTCAGGATTCTTCATCCACGGCCGGATTTTGGGACGGGTGCAGTCTCTGATTCCTTCAAAAGCCTCCGCTGAAACCGGAGGACAAAACCGCTTTTCCCCAACTGGAGCTTTGGCATATGGAATTCCATAAAAATCGTATACTCTTCTTTTTCTATTCCCTGATACATTCCTTTTTTCGTTACTGCTATTTTCATACATTACTCCTTCAGACCAGAGGTTGCGATTCCCTGAATAAACTGCTTCTGGAAGATCAAAAAAATCACCAGAACAGGAACCATTGTAATAACCGACATTGCCAATAATCCATTCCAATCCACAGAAAATTCTCCTGAGAAAGATTTTAACGCCAACTGAACAGTATATAATTTGGAACTACGCAATACAATCAGCGGCCACATATAATCATTCCAACGCCACATAAAGTTAAAAATTACAAGCACACTGATGATTGGCTTTGCAATTGGAAGCATGACATTTTTCATGATCTGAAACTCACTTGCGCCGTCAATTCTCGACGCTTCCATCAGTTCGTCCGGAACAGACAGGAAAAACTGGCGAACCAGAAACACGCCTGTCGGTGTTGCAGCCGGAGGAATGATAACACCCGCTAACGTATTGTAAAGTCCAAACGCTTTTACCGTCTGAAAAATCGGAATCATCAACACTTCCAGCGGAAGCATGATTGTGGAAATAAAAATCAAAAATATAACATTACTGCCTTTAAAATCATACTTTGCAAATGCATATCCCGCCATGAAATTGATCACTGCCGCTAACGCCGTGGAACAGATGGTCACTATGGCACTATTTTTGAAATAAAGAATAAAATTTCCTTTTTCAAAAGCATCTTTATAGTTTTCCAAAGAAAAATGTTTCGGAAATAAGGTTGGCGGCCATGCAAATATTTCATTTCCGCCTTTAAAGGACGATAACACAATCCAAACAATCGGAAAAAGAAATACGATGCTGACAAGGACCGATAACACCAGAAGAATCATTTTGTTTATTTTCGCTCTAGTCATCGATTACTCCTCCTTTGCTAACCTTAAACTGCAAAATGGTAAACGTTGCCAGAATTACCATCAGCATGATCGACAAGGTACAGGCGTATCCCATGGAATATTCCTGAAATGCTTTTTCATATACATACTGGACCACAAATTTTGTTGCGCTGGCAGGTCCGCCTCCTGTCAAGGAAATCACCATTCCATAGGCCTTGAATAATCCTAAGAATCCTAAAATCATAACTAAAAAAGTAGTAGGACGAATCAATGGTAGCGTAATCAGAACAAATCTCTGAAATACATTGGCTCCATCAATCCGGGCCGCTTCATAATACGAAATCGGAATGCTTTGCAGTCCTGACATAAACATAATCATATAATAACCAGCACAGCTCCATATGGTTGCAATGATCACAACCGCAAACGCATGTTTTCCATCCATCAGCCACTCAACACTGTTTTTTCCCATTAATTCCAGAAGATAATTGATAATTCCTGTTGCGTCTCCAAAGATAAACTTAAAAGCTACACCGGTTACGATAAAAGAAATCATTGCTGGCCAATAAATAACCGCCCGAAAAAATCCCTTTCCAGGAATATCTTGAATCATTAAGTTCGCTAATAATAGGGAGATCAGCATAATCAACGGTAATGAAATCAATGCATATTTCACCGTTCTTCCAAACGACTGCCAAAATTTCGCATCATGAAATGCCTTTTGATAATTCGCTATTCCCACAAAAACAGGTGTTCCTACTCCCTGCCACTCTGTCAGTGAATAATAAACGCCGTAAATCGCAGGAATGATGATAAAACAAAGAAAAATCAATGTATTCGGCGCAATCAAAAAATATGGAAAGATTGTTTGCTGCAGTGATTTCACTCCTCGTCTTTTATTTCCTGAAGAGCTCTTCTTATTTTTCATATTCACCCGACACCTCCTACTAAAGGTAAGAGCAGGTAAATCCCCTGCTCTTACGCCAATCCTATTTATTTGGAAAGATTTTCCGCTGCACCGTCAATTTCTGCCATACAGTCTTCTACAGAAATATTACCTGCGATATATTCTTTCACTGCGTTAATAATCACAGTATTGTATGCACTGGAGAAGTTTGCGTACTCCCAATCTAAAGTAGATAATGGTGTTGCCATTGCTGCATCCTCATTTAAGGTCGCAAACTCTTCACTTCCAAATGCATACTCCAGATTTGCGCCATCTAGACGTGGGCTGATGTATAAGGAATCTGTATAATAAGAGGCAGCTTCTGCAGATGCTAAATATGCCAGAAGTTCTTTCGTTTCTTCTTCATATCCACTTCCCTGGAATCCCATAAATTGTTTGTAACCGCTACAGTTTCCATGAGTGGTCTCATATGGAAGATACGTTACTCCCCACTCAAAATCCTTAATGTCATTATTATATGCTGCAATTTTCCAGGATCCGCCAATATGTGCTGCTGCCTGACCAGATACAAATAAGTTGGTTGCGTCTTCGCCGCCAAGCCAGATGGATTTGACCCAGGTTCCATCATCAAAACTTGCTTTTGTAAATTCCAATGCCTTTTTTGCTTCCTCAGAGGTAAATACTGGCTGTCCGTCTTCTAAGAAATGTCCGCCAAATTCATACAAAATGTTGGACCATCTCTGGGAAGTCGCATCCAATGCTAAACCATAACGTACATCGCTGCCTTCCACAACTTTCTTCAGTGCCGCATTAAACTCTTCCCATGTCCAGCACTGATCAGCACTTTCTGGAACACTAACTCCTGCTTTTTCAAAAGCTGTCTTGTTATAGATCAATCCGGTAATGGAAGCCTCTGCTGGAATTGCATGGATTTTGCCATCCAGAATAATACTGCTGTTGGATTTCATAGATTCCGGATAATCTGCGAAAAATGTATCCACTCCGCCTAACGCATCTGTCAGATCCAGTGCAACATCCTTAAATAGCACAGAACCCGTAACTCTCGCTAATGCTGGAGCTTCACCACCAGTGATTGCCATCATCAGTTTTTCATTCAAATCCGCATATGGTACTTCTACTAATTCAACTTTGATACCTGGATGGGATTCCTCATATCGATCCAGCACCTTACGCATAGCTGTGGTTCATCCCCATCTGCAAACCACATAACTCTAAAGTTTTCTCTTCTGTTGGAGCTCCGCTATCTTCTTTTTTCTGATCAACAGCTGCCTCTGCCTTGGTTCCTTCTGTCTTTGCTGCTTCTGTCACAGTAGTACCGCTTCCCCCATTTCCACAGCCAGCCAGCAATGACGCCATAACTGTTAAACTCATCATGATACTAATGCTTCTTTTTTTCATTCTTTTCTCCCTTCTTTTGTGTTCCACGTAGATTTCTTATGTTTTTATTATAAACATCGCCAAAATCAAAAAACAGTGCAAAATTCTTACCTTTACAGATAAAATTTTTACACTGTTTTTTAATATCATCATTTGTTTTTATAAAATTGTTCCCGATACTGTTTTAAGGAAAAACCAGTCTCTCTCTTGAACACCCGTTCAAAATAGTGGCTGTCCGAAAATCCACATTGACTGGCAATCTCCTGGTTTTTCACTCCTGTTGTGGTCAGTAGTAATTTTGCCTGATCGATACGCCTTCTTAATACATAATTGGAGAAATTTTCCTGGAATTTTTCTTTAAAAAGCCTGCTGATATAAGAAGCATTCATATCCAACTGATCTGCAATCGTCGTCAGGCTAAAATCTTCATTCACATATTCTCTTTCCACAATCGTCTTGATCTTTCCCACAACTGATTGGTTACTTTCCGCATACTCGCAGATCATGTTTAAATAGTTTTCCATCCGCCCAATGATCGTCTGACAGCTCTCAAATTGCGGTAAAATTCCTCCTGTCTCTACGGAAGGCTTTTCACTCATACCGATCTGCGTCGCTGAAATCGTTGCATTCCGATAAAGTTCTCGGAAAGCATTCATCGCTTCCTGACGTGTATTCAAATGGGAAATCCATCTCTTCCATTTTTCAAATTCTCCTTTCATTTCCGTTGTATTTCCATGCCGCACATAATGCAAAAGCCGCTCTTTATCTGGCTCATAAATGCAAATGGATGATACCGTTTCTCTGGCAATCACTCCCCGTTTTTTACAAAAAAATGCTTTTTCCAACCATTTTTGACATTGCTCATACCGCTCATGTACATCGGACAGATCTCTAAAGCAATCACTGACTGTTGCAATCGGCATTCCATACCTTTCATCCAATCCCGCAAGACAGGTATTCAAAACTTCCAGTAATTCCTGTCTTGTTTCTTCTCGCTTCTGAAGATCCGGAATAAAGCACAGAAAAATCAGCATCGTATCTGAATTTCCCCAATTGGTGCTAAACCCATACTGTTCCAAACACCGTTTCACTTCATATGCTCCTTCTGCCAAAAGATTTTTGGCTGATTGGGAAGACACCCGAATATCCAAAAATTTTACCGCTACAACCACTCCCTGGCGAAAATCTGTAAGATTCAAAATTAAATCTCTCTCAGTCTCAGACAAGCTATGTCCATAACATGCAATTCGGAACAGAAGACTGGAAACCGCTAATTTCTGCACATCCTGAGGCAATTTTCCATGTGCATCATTGACTTCTCTCTCTTTTTCGATATCATTTATGCACTCTTCTATGGCTTTTAACAGATTTTCTGTGGATATCGGTTTCAATACATAGTGCCTTACCCCATACTTCATCGCTTTCTGTGCATAAGAAAAATCACTGTATGCTGAAATAATAATGGTCTTGCAGCCAACTTTGTTCCGGCAATACTCCGCAATTTCTAATCCCGTTTTCCCTGGCATTACAATATCCGATATCACAATATCTGGACAGTATTTCTCAATCAATTCAATTCCCTTGTTTCCATCTTCTGCTTCACCAACACAGACACACCCTATTTTCTCCCACGGAATAATCTCCTTCAAGCTTTGAAGAATCAATCGTTCATCATCCAATAATACGATCTTAAACATATCCATCCCTTTTCCTACATTATATCTTCCGTTTTTACCGATAAAATACAATCAATCGTTGTTCCCATGTCTGGAATACTCGATATATGAATTTCAACATTCTTTCCATAATAGAGATACAAGCGTTGAATCACATTTTTCATTCCCACACCAATTCCATCCTTCTTTATATCTCCATCCGGATTTTCCAAATATTCCCGTATCGTACCCAGCTGTTCCTGCTCCATTCCCAATCCGTCATCATTTACAGATATCAAAACGCCCTTTTTCACAGAAACGACGCTAACCGATACATTTCCATCCCAAGTACATGGCTTGATTCCATGAAGCACCGCATTCTCCACCAATGGCTGAATCGTCATCCGCGGAATCCGGAATGTCTCCAAGTCCTCCTGTACCTCAATCTGATAGCTTAGTTTATCTCCCAGCATGATCTGATAAATTTTCAAAAAGTCTTTTACAAAATTCAGTTCTTCCTTTACCATGACTTCCCGTGATTCTTTTAACAAAGACTTCGTCACATTAGAAAATGCCACAGTCACTTCTCGGACTTCTTCTTTTCTTCCCTGCTGGGCCAGTGAATTAATACACTCCAAGGTATTATACAAAAAATGCGGATTGATCTGCGCCTGAAGAGCCTGCAGCTGCATATCACGATAACCAATTTCCTGTTTTAATACCTGGTTCACCAGTACATTAATCCGGTCACTCATGTGATTGACGCTGTGTCCAAGAACCTCCAGTTCATCTGCCGTATGAACCTCATTGCGCATGGAATAATCTTCTTTTTCGATCCTTCTTACCTGCTGTATCAACTCTGTAATCGGTGAAACCATCCTGTTTGCTACTCTCTGTTCTATTATAGTTCCTACGATAATTCCAAGTATTCCGATGAAAAAGATTGCTCCGGCAGTGACATGGACGGACGTTAACAGATGCCTGCTTCTTACCAGACACACAAGATGCCACTTATCCACTTTTGTTTCGTAAGACGAAACTAAGACCCGCTCTCTGCCACTCCATTCCCAGACTAATTCTCCAGTCTCATCTCCATGTTCCTTTAACTCTCCCAAGATTTTCCACAAGACCTCATCATGATTCTGGTTGCTAGAAGCAATTCTTCCATCCGGCGCTACCAATGCCACCAGACGATTGCTGTCCGGTGTTATCAGATCCAACAATGCCTCTAATTTGTCCTTTTCATATACCAAAGCACAATACCCCAAAGGCTCACGATCTGTCAGATCCAATATTTTTCTGGAAAAACCAATTGTTCTTCATAAAGATTCATGGCAACCGCTCCATTATCTGGATAAATTAGCCCCGGCATTTCCGCAAATAACGGATAGGTATCGCTGGTTGTCGGCCTTTTCTGCCAATACACTGCGAGAGAACGGTCTTTCTCATACAAATAAGCAGCATCCAACTCATTAATAACCAATGTATTCATGACAATTGCGCTCTGCAGACTGCTTTTACGCAATAGCTGTCTCGTTTCATCCTGGGGATGTTTTCGCAATTCCGATTGCAGTTCATCGCTCATAGTAATAAAATTCATCTGTCCACGAAACGCCTTTACACTGTTATCAAATCCGGCACCCATGGTCTGGATCAATGTCTGATTTAGTTTTGCTGCGTCCACAAGCTGGATTCTTGACACAATCAAAAAGACCACCAATTCCAACACAATTAAAATTCCAGCAATAATCAGGGAATGGCTTCTCACGATTTTTTCTTTGAGGGAATATGGTTTCATGCTGCAGTTTCCTCCGATAATTTGTTAACCAGTCTACCTTTTTATAGAAAGTATACCATTTTTTTACCTGGTAAACCATCAGATTTCATACAAAAAGGCAGTGAATTTTCATTCATCCACTGCCTTTTTTCGTATTCTTATCATTGTATTGTTTTCGCCACCATGCGATTGCGTTTTCCTATCCCAGCAGCCGCATCAGATTCGCCACCAGAAGTCCCCCTCCGGTTCCGATCACGTATCCCAGCAGCGCCATAACGATTCCCACCGGAACCAGCGCGCTGCTGTAAGCGCCCGCCAGCACTGGAGCGGTTGCAGTTCCGCCAATGTTCGCCAAAGATGCCACAGCGCAGGTGAAAATATCTATTTTCAGCACTTTTGCCAGAATCACCATCACAGCCACATGGATCACGATGATCAGGATTCCCGCTGCCAGCCAGATATGGGCGTTGCCCATGGTGGACAGATCGGCTCTGGAGGCGATCAGGGCGATAACGATGTAGAGCATGGCATTAGAGATTTCTTCGGTTCCCTTCAGTTTCCCAAATGGCGTCATAGCCAGAACCACACCGAGAACCGTTACAACCAGCACCGTCCAGGTGGCTTTGTCAAACATCGGGAGTACCTGGTTGATCCGCACGCCCAGTTCCTGGGATATTGCGGAAACTAAGAAGCCTGCACCCACTAAGATCAGGATGTTCTGCCATACCAGCGGTTTCGTACTGATTCTAGCCTCTTCCTCTAAAGCTGCTCCAACCTCATCGATGGCCCTGGTGTCCGCTTTGGTCCAGGCATTGAATTTATGGGAAAATCCAATGGCCCACAGAAGGAACATCACATAAAAGGTTCCGCAGATGGAATCCATCACCAACGCATACGCCATGGCATCTTCGCTGACATTTAACGCCGCCTGGATGGCCAGCATATTGCCGCCGCCTCCCATCCAGCTTCCACACAAAGCGCCCATGGTTTTCCATGCCTCCTGTCCCAGGGATCCCTTAAAAACTGCAAAGCTCACCACAAATCCAAGTCCGATGGAGATACTTGCCGCAAAAAATCCGATCAGCATCTTCGGTCCCAGCTTCAGGATCTTTTTCATATCACACCGCAGCAGCATTAAAAACAACATTGCATAGAGAACCGGGTTCTTCAGTGTACTGTATGCCTCTGCTGTTTCCCCCAGATCCCACATTTTCATCGTGCATAAAAGCATCATTCCCATGTAGATCAGAACCACGGGCGGGGCGAAGCTGAAAATATTCTGAGCGATTCTGCCTTTGAATATCCTCGGCAGGTTTACAAGTATCGCAGCCAGAAAGATCAGCACTGCAATATACATAAATCCGTCTTTAATCATACTTTCGTCTCCTTTTTATGAATATCGTAAAAATAACTCCTGCTTATTTTTTCATAAACAGGAGTTATTAGTTTACCATAAATATTCTTTTTATACAATGAGGAATTTTTCCAGAAATGGCTGAAGCTGCAACGTAAAAATGCCTTAAAAGCTTCGTCCTGCACCGCCTCCGCCAAAGCTGCCTCCACCTCCGGAGCTGCCGCTGTCGGAACTGCCTCCATCATCATCGCTGTCAAAGAAGAAGGTGATGATCAGGAATGCCCAGTAACAGCATTTACCAGCCAGATTTTTCAGACTTTCACGTCCAAAATTCCTCTTCCAGTATCCGGGTATCCGTTTTTTCTTCGTAAACAGATCCAAAAAACAGTACAAAATTCCACGCAGAAGCCGAAACAGCAAAACCAGAAGAAATGGAACACCAAATGCCACCAGGCAGATCGGGATAAAGATCACTGCCAGGATCAGTATAAAACCGATGAGATATCCCAGAATTTGCATGCAATCTTTCCTCCCCCTTTTATACCAATGTACTCCCGGAATCCTTCTGTGCTTGATTTTGCAGGAAAGACATCGTTAACTAGTATGTCATAGTTTTACTTGCCCAGTAACGCGCCTACGTCTGGTGTGGTCGCTGCACCTGCCGCTGCCTCAAAATAATCAGCCTTTGTAAAGCCAAACATATTCGCCAGAATGCTGGTCGGGAATGTGACGATTCTCTGGTTGTAAGAACGAACCACATCGTTATAATCTTTCCGCGCAGTAGAGATCCGATTCTCACTTCCAGCTAACTCATCCATCAGTCCCACATAAGTGGTATCGCTCTTTAATTCCGGATAAGCCTCCACTACAACATTTAACTGGGTCAGTGCCGCATCCAGCGCTGCATCCGCATCAGCCTTATCCTGCATGGTGCTGGCATTCATCAGCTGGGTACGCGCCTCTAACACTGCGTCATAAACCTCGGTCTCATGGGCAGCAAAGCTCTTCACCGTACTGACCAGGTTCGGGATCAGATCTGCCCGGCGCTGCAGCATCGTGTCAATATCTGCCTGGGCACTTGCGATATTCTCTCTGCTGGACGCCAATCCATTATAAGAACCGATCAAAAAGCCGCCAATCAGCACCACAATCATACCGACAATTAACAATCCTTTTTTCATACGCGCCTCCTCTTACAGTTTTTTACTGTATGTATTTAAAGTTGATTCTATTTTACCAGATTTTTCTTGAAATTTCCAGCAATTCTGTGGGGTGGAAATGAAAAACTCTGTAGGGGAACAAAAAACTGCCACTTCCTTTTTTCAAAGAAATGACAGTTTTCTGTTACTGAACATGAATCATTATTTTCTTTTACAGCACCATTGCGATCACAAAATTATAAACTGCTCCAAAGATCACGCTGATTGGCACTGCTACCATCAGAAGGCGGTTAAACAGAGTATTCCGGTCCTCTTCATGTGGGGTGGAACCTAAGATTAAGGAACCGCCGGAGGAGAACGGGCTGATTGCGCTGGACTGAGCTCCGATGACCGTGCATGCAAACAGAGCAGAAGCACTTAAGCCTGCGGAAGCAGCCAGGTTCGGAATCAGCGGGAACAGAGCTGGCGCTACAACGCCGGTGGTGGAGCTGAAGAAACTCATGATCGCACCAACGATACTGAATGCGATCGGTACCAATGGCTTCGGTACGTTGGAACCAATCCAGGTAGATAATGCCTCGATGGTACCTGCCTCGACGGCTACAGCGATCAGCATACCTGCTCCGGCGATCATCACAATGGTATTCCATGGGATTCTTGCGATTGCTTCTTTCTGTGGAGCCAGCTTCAGAAGCAGTGCGATCACTGCGAAAATAATGGCTACCAGACCTACGTCCACTTTGCTGCTGACGTATTTGATGGCTGCATTACCTGGCATCAGAACCTGTAATAATGGGAAGATCAGGACAACTACCATCATGATCATCATCAGGGACAGGGTTAATTTCTGGTCTTTGGTGAAGGCTTCTGGCTTTTTGAAGGTAACGCCTTTGCCGATATTACGGTTTTCCTTGAATCCAAAACGGAAAATCGTCACTAAAATCAGAGAAAATACAACGGAAAAGATAAAAATCTTCATTTCCATTCCAAAGGTATTGACTGCTGCTGCATCCGGAGATGCCTCAAATGCGGTGTCTGCAAGGCCACGGAAAATCACACCTAAGTTAGAGGTCGGGAAGTTTCCGCCTGCCAGTGCGCCGCAGTTGATGGCAACAGCACCAGTCAGCTTGTCCATTCTGGACTCATCACAAATTACCAGGGTAATCGGTGCTAAGAATGCCAGAACTGTGAAATAAGTAGCTCCCATGACTGACAGGATGACTGCCACTGCCAGTAATGCATATGGAAGCAGTCCCGGGAATTTCCGACACATGTATAACAGGGAACCTGACATCTTCTCCAGAGTTCCGTTGATCGCTGCAAAATTATAAAACAGGGACACCGACAAGATCACGAACATGGTGTTGGTCGGCCAGTAAGCGATGACCTGCTTTGGCTTTAATCCCATTACAAAACATCCGATAATATACGCAAACACAATACAGAACAGACCGGTGTTGATCTTGGTCTTATATCCTAAAAAGATTGCCAGTGCAATGGCAAAAATAATGGCAGCACTTAACATTTTCTGTTCCTCCTATTCTTCGATTCCAAGAAGCCGATATGGAATGGTTTTTGTCATATGGTAAACCTGCTCTTCCGGAATTCCGTGATCTACCAGATACTGCATATACTCTTCCAATGCCAGTTCCCAGTGCGGATTTTCTGTCTGTCCACCGTCGGTATCTACCATCACATGCTCATATCCCACTGCTTTGATGATCTCTAAGTTATCCGGCAGATTGCTCTTATAGGCGCCGCCACCCATGTTCTGGGCATAGCAGCGTTCCAGAATGACATCATAATCTTTCACCAGACGCACCTGGTCATCCATACTCATATCTACCACCCACCATTCCGGATGAGTGATCACGATCTTCTTCACCCCGGCATTTCTTGCGGCCTCTACCACCACAAATGCCTCTTCCGGCGAAACATGGGCAGTTCCTAACACTGCGTCATGATCCTTGATCAGTTTGAATACATCTAATAATTCAGGAACCACTTTGCCATCTCTTACCAGTTCGATCCCATCGGCCGGGTTCTTGCCCATTTTCTCCAAATGACGTTTCGCAGACTGGGTCGGAAGCCAGATTTCTTTTGCTCCCAGCTTCAGTCCTTTTTCTACTGCCTCCGGATTGATGCCGCCGATCACCTTGTTCATCACAACGCCGCCATACATAGTGAATCCAGTATTCTCCCCGTACACCCGCTTCACGTACTGGTTCGTCAGATACGCCCGGTTTACGGTAAATCCCAGATGAGTTTTGATGACAATGGCTCTTGCTCCTACACGAATTGCTGCATCTGCCAGTTCAAAATCATCATAAGCTCTCAGTCGCAGATCTGGATTGGTGTGTACATGCATGTCGCAGACACCTTTCATGGATACTTTTCCCATCGTTTTTCCTCTTTCCTGAATCGTTACATTTTATGATGTTGGGGTCAAAAGCTTTTGACCCCTCTGATACCGAATTGCTCTGCACTGCGTGCTCCCGCAATTCTCAAAAACATTCGCAATTCGCTCATTTTTCTTTGAAAAATGGCTACTTACTCATGTTTTTGGCGGGTCCCAAGGTCAAAAATTCTCCTGCAAGCAAGCTTGCGTCGAACTTCTGACCTTTTGACCCTGGTATCATTTTATCTTCTTGTTATTTTTTTCTCATTTGCTTAAGCTCCTTTATTGTATCTATTTTCTGATAGCGGGAAAAGACAAAATATGATATACTTGTCATCGGTAAAACCGATGGCTGTTTGTATGGAGGAATCTTATCTTGGAAATCAAAGAACTGAATTATCTGATTGCGATTGCAGAGGAAAAAAGTATCTCAAAGGCTGCTGAACGGCTCTATATGGCCCAGTCCAGCTTAAGCCAGTTTCTTCAGACTTTGGAGAGCAGTATGGCAAGCCCATTATTTGTCCGCACCTCCCGAGGTGTCCGTCCTACAGAAGCCGGAAATATCATGGTGAAATATGCCTATGCCACCCTGGCAGAATATCACCGGACCCAGGATGAGATCCAGGATCTCCAGGAATTAAAAAGTGGAAGCGTGATCCTTGGAATCAGTGGCTTCCGCGGCTCTTACCTGCTGCCACCGGTATTAAATGCATTCAAGCTGGATTACCCGGGAATCCGGGTGCAGATCGTTGAAAAGAATTCCATGGCATTGGAACAAATGCTATTAAGTGGAGAAATTGATATCGCACTGCTGGTCCTTCCGGTTTCTGATTCCAGGATCCAGCCAACCTTTGTGATGCGGGACGAGATCTGTCTGATCTCCCACGAAAATCATCCCATAACAAAAGCAGCCCGGAAGTTCTCTTCGGACTCCCAGACCACTTCCCGGATTCCATGTTATGTAAACTTAACTGATGCCATTCAATACGAATTTTTCTTAAGTGATTACGATACGATTCTCGGCAGGGAAGCCCGCCGTATTTTTAATAAAAACGGACTCCAGCCCATCACCTGCAACGAATCCCTGACAGCTCTTATGGCCGCCGCACTGGCTGCTGCAGGCCATGGGCTGGCCTTTACCTACTATAGTTCCCGACATTATTTCCGGGATGCACATTTTCTGTCGCTGGGATCTGACGGCGCTTCTGCGGAGCTTGCTGCTGCACTGGCCCCAGGACGTTACCACTCCAAAGCTGCTCTGGCTCTGCAGGAAGTACTTTTAAAGGTGTTGTCTGAGGACTAGTCAAACTGCCAAATAATCAGATTCTGTGCTGAGACCCAGCTCACTTAAAAGCTTCGTCCGGCTCCGCCGCCGCCGAAGCTTCCTCCGCCACCGCTGCTTCCGCTGTAGCTGCTTCCGCTGTCATAGCTGCTGTAATTATCAAAACCGCCGCTATAACCGCTTCCTGATGATCGTTTGCCTCCCTTTTTATCTGGACGATTAGAAATGATGATCACGATAATGACCAGAACAATCACAATACCAATGGCAAAAAGTATGCCCTCCCAATCAATATCATCCGATGCAGATGCAGCTTCCGGCGCATCTACGGTGTCCATACCATATTCCTGACGCACTTCATTGAGAAGAGCAAAATACAGCTGCTCGGTTCCATCGGCAAATTGGTCATTTTTGTAATAAGGGATGGCATTCTCATCAATCAGACGTCCGGTCTTTGAATCTGGAAGCTGTCCCTCCAGTCCATAACCGACTGCCACCCATACCTGGCGATCCTTCACCGCCAGAACAATGAGAACACCGTTATTTTCCCCTTTTGTACCAACACCCCATGATCTTCCAACTTCCAGAGCATAATCACTGATGGCCTCTCCATCAGTGCTGTCAATAGTCAGAACCACCACCTGGGCCGTGGTCCCGTCATACAACTCCTTTCCAGCCTCCACGATCCGGTCTCTCTGCTCATCGCTGAAAATTCCTGCGTAGTCATTGACATAAAAGTCTTCCGTGTGATTCGGAATATCCGCCGCAAATACGGTAATTCCATTCAGGCACATTATCACCAGAAGAAATCCCGCCAGCCACATCCTGGCATAAGTTTTCACTGATTTCCGCATCCGTCTGCATGTATCTTTCATCCATCGCCCTCCCTTTTCCTGCCTGTATTTTCCTGTAGCCTGCACGACAGCTACACTGATCTGCCGTACAGTTACTATAACTCTATTTTAACAGATTTATGAAAAAATCGGTAGAGGGTTCTGCTGGTTTTTCATGGTGGAAGACGGGGATTTTTTTCTATTTTAATGGAAACATGGTCATGATCCAGCCAACAGATACCACACAGCAGATCACTGCCAGAGGGATTGACTGCTTGATCATAGATTTCTGGTCATAGCCGCCGCATCCCATGATATAACCAACTCCAGAGGTTGCCATTGGTGTCATAAACGCTGACAGACATGCTGCCTGGATTAAGATCATAAGACCAGTTGGATTTAAGTCTGCTGCGGAACAGGTCGCAATGGCGATCGGATAGAAGATCATCATGGTACCACGGTTTGACATAAACTGAGTCAGGATAAATGGTACCACAAAGAAGATCAGTCCTACCAGATAGGAGTTGCCTCCCACTGCAGTTACCATGTTTGCCATATGGGCTCCGATCAGTTCACCAGCGCCTGTTGCACTTAAGGCACCGGAAATTGCAAGAGCACCTACGATCAACAACAGCATGCTTAATGGAATAGCAGCACTCGCTTCCTTTGGTTTCAACACACCGCATAATACCATTGCCAATGCGCCGATCACTGTTACCTGCCACAAAGCCAGACCGAACTTAGACGCAAACATCATACCAACCGCATCTGCAAAGAAAATAAAGATACCGGCAGCTTCCTGGAAACTATTTAAGCTTGCTGCATTTCCTTTCTTCTTGCCAGAAATCGCAATTTCTGCTGTTGGCTCATCTGGAGCTAACTTGACAGCCGTAAAAATACAGTATAAAGAGGCAATGATCAGAAGTGGAAGACGGGCAATCATCGGATCTAAAAATCCAATGGTAAAATCTGTATATCCATAGCTTTCCAGATATCCATTCAGTTCACCAGCGATCGTTGCGCCAGCCCCCAGAGGAAGAGTACAACAGGTGATGATCGTTGCAATGCCAACAGGGAAAATTACCTTGCTTGGCTTTAAGCCCATGCTTTCTGCAGATGCAATCAGCATTGGGGCAACAATTCCGATGACAGAAACAGGACTCTGGACAAACTGACTTAACAGAACGCCAATCAATACATATCCCATCATCATTTTCGCCAGACTGCCTTTTGCAATGGCTGAAATGCGATCCGCAAGAGCAGTGCAGAATTTTGTCCGGTTGAAGCCTGCTGCCACAATGCACATACCGGCAATCATAATAACGTTGCTATTTGCAAAATATCCCAGTGCCTCTTTCGCCTGTAAACACCCAGTCAAGGTCAAGGTCATCAAAGATGTGATGGCAATGGTTGCCAGACTGTATTTTCCACTGCAATAACCGATAATGGTAATTGCAAAAATAATCAAACAAATTGCTAACTGACTCATAAAAACCTCCTTCGTATTCCTACCCCTATGTTATTCTGGAAGAATGGATGTGCAGATCTGATACCATTTGTATGGTTCTGGATTGAATGCACGTGCTGCGCTTCCACGCTGTTTTAAGATTTCATTTACCTGTCTGAAATAAACGTTTAAGTCCTCTCCGGTTGCCCTTGCGTTGTTGTGATGAAGCGGCATGGCAAGCTGTGCTCCCATCTGCTCAATCATATCCGCATAAGTTTCCGGTGAATAGCTGCGAATCCGGTGTCTCAGCATCAGATTGGGTTTTTCATTCTGCAGATGGCTGCAATGCTCCTCGTAATCCCGCCCGGCACTGAAATCGATCCGGTAGTTATTTTTTGTTTCGATCACATAGTTAAAATTAAACATAGAACCTAACGGTCCTAAACGGCACGGACATGACAGTCCGAATCCTTCGGAACCGTCATACAGAACCCGTGCATCGCTTGGACGCTGAAATTTTCCTTCACGGAATGCCCGGTTGTCGTGAGCACCAGGATATACCTTCAATGTGAAATCATCGAAATAATAGGTATTGCCCGGATACAATGGATAAATTGCCGCATAGGGAATATCAAAAACTTTTGCTATTTCTTCCGCACACTCCGCTGGAACCAGCACTCTTCCATAAAAACGATTCCACAATTCTCCTGTCAAATTGCAATGATCGCCATGGACATGGCTCAGCAGGATATAATCCGCACTGGTAAACTGATCCACGGAAAATCCGCTCTGCGCGTACACCTTTTTTTCCAGCTTCTGATTCTTGGTCAGTTCATCCTCTGTCAGTCCATCAAAATGGCTCATATCCCAATAAAATGGGTCCGTCACCAGCGTTTTCCCTCCTGGCAGAACCATCTCATAGCACTGGACAGAAATCCAACGGATTTTTAATGCGATAGAATCCATTCGTGTCTCATATGCTTCACTCATTCGTTGTTTCCTCCTGTTTGTTGTTGATTAAACTTTATCATAAGAAATAAAAGGAATCAAATTCATAGTTTTCATTATTTTATTACTTTAAGGAATAGTTTGGGTATAAAAAAGAAGACCTATTTCAGATCTTCTTTCTGTTCCGTCAATAATTGAATGAAATACCGCATCGCCTCATTTAACGCTTTATCTGAACGATAGACCAGGGTTGTCACCTGCTCAATTGGTTCCACTTCTTCCAAATTCAAATATTGCAGCTTGTGTTTTCCCAATGGTACATTCATACACACAGCAACACCAATTTCATTTTCTACCGCATCCAAAAGACTCCGGATATCGCTGACCTCTAAAACAATATTGGTTTCTACACCCCAGCTTTTAAAAAGTTCTCTTGCCAGATTACCAGAGTTGGTCGTCACTGGCATCGTAACCATCGGAACTCCTTCCAGTCTCTGAATCGAAATCACGGGAAACAGAAACTCCTCCTGTACTCTAGCTTCTTTCAGAATGTCCGAATCTTGTGCTATTACAAGTACCAGCCTTGAAACCTCAATTGGTAAGTAAGTATAACCAGGTATTTTCTCCACGTTGGTCACAATCGCCATGTCCAGCGTTCCATTCTGTAACTCCATCATCTGTCTCCGGCTAGTCTCCGCCTTGGTAGACACCTGCACATCTGGATATTTTTCAAAAAACTTCGGAAAAATCTCCTCAATCAGCTGATTGCTCCGTCCCATTCCGTATCCTAGTCGGATTCGGTGCCGCTGGATGGCTGCCTCACTCTCCAACTGGTTAGACAACTGTCGGTCCAGCTGCATGATCACCCGGCCCGTCTCCACATATTTCTGCCCGGCTTCTGTCAGTAAGAATTGATTGCCCTTCTTTAAAAACAGAGCCACTCCAAGACTGCGTTCAGTTCGCTGTAAAAACTTTGTCAGTGCGGATTGGGTAATAAATAGCTGCGCCGCCGCCCGTGTAATACTCTTTTGCTCGGCGATAGTTACGATGTATTCATAATCACGGATATCCATAGATGATTCATCCTCTTTGTAAAGCGGACATTCGCAATCCGCTTCGCTACTTGCTCATGAACGCAGTCGCTTCGCGATCTGTCAGTGGGAGCTTTCAACTCCCACTGACATAAGCATCCCCCCTCACCCGCCGCTTAGTGCTCCGCACACTTGAAGCGGGGGAATGCTTATCTGCGTTCAAAATGTAATAGTTATCTTTAAATTTCATCATTTCACACTTCATCATCCTTACTGCAGATCGCCAGCCGGTGCTGATATTTCTCCTTCGTTGCCATTCCCCCTCGGATATGACGCTCGGATTTGTTGATATCTAACACCACACGCACCTGCGACGCAAGTGACGGGTTGATATGCTGAAGTCTATCCACCATATCCTTGTGTACTGTGGACTTCGAAATCCCGAATTTCTTTGCCGTCTGTCTCACCGTAGCATTGTGGTCTATGATGTAATTGGCGATGGCGACCGCCCGTTCTTCGATATAATCCTTCATGGGGATTCCCCTTAAGAACATTTTTTACATCATATTACAAGCTTGGGGATTTTATGCTACTGCACCAGATTCTACCGTATCCGGAATCCCCTCTCCTCCACGCACGGAATCTCCATGATTTCCATATGGTTCACCTCGATCCACCGCTGTTTCTGGATCTGCACCAACATCTGCTGGATCGAGTTTTCGTCTCCCTGGACTTCCATCTCTACCCTGCCGTCCCAGAGATTTTCCACCCAGCCAGTTAAACCCAGAGACTGGGCGATGTAGTAAGAGCGGTAGCGGAAACCAACGCCCTGGACATCACCGGAGAAATAGATGTGTTTCCTGACCATGGTTTTTCTCACCTCACTCCTCAAATCTGCCCTTCATCCGAAGCTCCTTCTCCCACAGAGCCACTTTTCCTTTCGCCAGGAGACTGGTGATCTCCAGATTCTCATCCAAAATCAGAAGATCTGCGTCTGCGCCTGCTGCCACGCAGCCTTTCTGGCCTTCTTTTCCTAACAGGACTGCCGGTGTGGTAGTTAACAATTTCAATGCCTGCTCGAAAGGCATGCCCATCCGCACCAGGATCTGAATGGTCTTATGAAGATATTTCGGAGAAGCGTAGGTAAGGCCCACGCACTCACCCTCAGCATTAAACCGCGGCTGACTGCCGAAAGCATCACTGGACATTGTCACATGATCCATGTTCATGCCATCCCGGTGAAGCAGATCAAATAGTTTCACCGCCTGGTTCTCGACCTCCTGATCATCGGAGCCTGCGGTACAATCGATATAACCGCCCCGTTTTACCAGTTCCACGCCTGCGTCCATCAGCTCCGGGGTACGGAGCATATGGGTCGGAAGAAGATTCTTCGCCGGAACGTCAGAGTGATCCAGCACATAAAAAACCGGATCTAATCTGCCTTTTCCGCTTCCCATATGCATAGTCACTAAGCCCGGTGTCCCGCTTAACAAGCCCGCTCTTCTGGCTGCCGTTGCCAGGGCGATCAGATCATCACCACTTGGATTAGAGCTTCGGTGATCAGAAACTGCCACTTTCACGCCGATCATCGGTGGAATCATCACGATATCCTTTTCTACGCTGCCAGTGATGGTAGTCGGCGGATAACCATATGCACTGGTCAGTGCATACACGGTCATGCCCTCTTCCGTCAGCGCCCGCGCCTTTGCCACCAGATTTTCCACGCTCCTGGTGATGCCATCAGTGCCTAAAAGTCCCACTGCTGTGGTAATTCCATTCTTAAAAAATACACTCAGCGAAGATTCCGGAACCCGTGATGCCGGTCCCTGCTCTCCACCGCCGCCGGTAATATGCACATGCATGTCGATGTAGCCGGGAACTACGGTTTTGCCATTCAGATCATAGATTTCCACATCTGGAAGATTCTCGTAGCCATCGATATGGTCTGCGATTCGGAGGATTTTTTCTCCCTCGATCAAAATATCCTTTTTCCCGATTGGGGATGGGGTGTAGACGTTGGCGTTTTTTAATAATTTTATCATATATTTTCTCCTTAACTCCGTTAGTATTTATCTCAGTCGAGAAGACTCGCACCTCTATTTTACCACCAATCATCCTCATAACCCAGAAAAAATTTCACTAATTTTCTCAAATCTACAAACACACCATATTTCCTCAAAAACAAAAAAATTCAATCCCAGAACACAAAAGGACCAGTTCCCTCCCACGGGGACCTGATCCTTCCTCTTACCATTCTTCTTTACCCTTCGGTCTTATCCTCTATGCTTTTATTCGTCTCACAGAACCGCCTTCCTGCAGTTCTGCCTCAAAGACCTTATGTTTATTTCCCTTCTCATCTTCGATTCTGGAAAATAAGATCTTCATCGTTTCTCTGGCCATCTCCTCGCATGGCTGGCGCATGGTGGTCAATGTCGGGTAATAATATTTACCCATCTCAATCCCATCAAAACCGGCTACAGAATAATCTTCCGGGATCCGTTTGCCTGCATCATAGATGGCTTTACACACGCCAAATGACACATTGTCGGAAATTGCGAAAAAGGCGGTTGCCGGGATGTTCGAATCCAGAAAGCGCTTCGTAACCTGATATCCATTAGCCATGGAATAAGCATTCATTCCTTTCTCCGGATACAACACCAGCTCCGGACGGAATGGAATGTGGTTCTCCTCCAGTGCCTGGCGATAACCTTCTAAACGCATCCGTCCAATGGCGATGTCATCTTCTCTGGCCGCCACAAAAGCAATCCTCTCATGGCCCAGGCTGCAAAGATAAGAAACCATTCTTCTGGCCTCCTTCACATCATCAATGGACACAGAAGAACAGATCGCTGGGTCCACATCACGGCGAAGCCCGATGGTACAAAGCACAAATGGTGTTGTCAGCTGGCGGAATTTTTCCTCTGTGTGGCCAACGGTTCCTCCTAAGAACACGATCCCACACAGCTTCTTCTCCTTTTCCAGCTCCATCGCCACATCGATCTCATCTTCGTCCTCCTCCACATGGTGCAGAAGAAAGCTGTACTTCTTTTTTTCTACTTCATATTCCAGAATCTTGATCATCTCATGGAAGAACGGGTTCGCGATTCCTTTCATCAGGATCGCCACCGTTTTGGAGTCCTGCCGCTTTAAATTACGGGCACTGTTATTAGGAATATAATGATGCTCTGAGATCACCTGCATGATCTTTTCTTTTGTCTCCGGGTTAATGTCCGGATGATTATTGATCGCACGTGATACAGTACTCACACCAACTCCACATAATCTTGCCACATCTTTAATCGTAATTGACTCCATCTCACCACCTCATTTTATTCACCATTCTGCAGTCTTCCGCTGATCCTGGTCATTTCCCGGATCTCCTTCAGCAATGAAGCGCTTAACTGACCCTTTGCCAGTCTCCATCTCCAGTTGGTTCCAAGGGTCGATGGATGATTGATCCTGGCACGGTTATCCAATCCCAGGTAATCCTGGATCGGAATCACACACAGATCCGATACAGACAGCATCGCCAGACGGATAAAATCCCAATGATATTCCTTTCCTGGAATCCGGTCAATGTTCATATAATCGGTGCACATCTTTAAATCGCTCTTATCCAGTCCCGCATACCATCCGGCAATCGTTTCATTGTCATGGGTTCCTGTATAAACAACAGAATTTTTCTCATAAGTATATGGAAGATAGTCCGATTTTTCTCTGGAATCAAATGCGAATTCCAGAACCTTCATTCCCGGAATCCGCTGTCCGCCACCAGCTTTTTCACACTGTCGGTAATATATCCCAAGTCTTCCGCAATGATATTTAACTCGCCGAGACGGTTTTTCGCAGCTTCAAATAATGCAATGCCAGGACCTTTCTCCCAATGACCATTTCTTGCCGTTGTATCTCCATATGGAATCGAATAATATTCATCGAATCCGCGGAAATGATCGATCCGGACTACATCATATAACTCGCTGCAATACGCGATCCGGCGGATCCACCAGTCAAAACCGGTCTCTCTGTGGTAATCCCAACGGTATAATGGGTTTCCCCACAACTGTCCATCTGCCGAAAATCCATCTGGCGGACAGCCTGCCACCGCAGTCGGAAGATTCTCAGAGTCAAACTGGAACAGCTCCGGATTCGCCCATGCGTCTGCACTGTCAAATGCCACATAAATCGGAATATCTCCAATGATTTCAATGCCATTTATATTAGCATAATTTTTCAGTTTTTTCCACTGTTTCATAAAGACAAACTGTAAGTAAGAATAAAACTCAATCTCATAATACAGTTCTCTCCGGTAATAATCCATAGCATTGCTCCAGCGGAGACGGATATCCTCTGCCCACTCATTCCATGCCACGCCATCAAACCGGTCCTTCACCGCCATAAACAGCGCATAATCATCCAGCCACCAGGCATTTTCTCTTCTATATGCCTCAAATTCCTGGTCTTCTCCTACATTGGCCCTCTCATATGCCTTACGGAGCAGTTTAAAACGGTTCTCATACAGTTTTCCATAATCAATGTCCTGAGGATCATCACCAAAATCGCATGCCTGACACTCTTTCCTGGTTAACAGCTTCTCCTCGATCAATTGATCCAGATCAATGAAATACGGATTGCCTGCATAGGTTGAGAAGGACTGATAGGGGGAATCTCCATAGCTGGTTGGACACAGCGGAAGGATCTGCCAGTATTTCTGCCCGGCCTTCTTCAGCATATCCACAAACTGATAGGCACTTTTTGAAAATGATCCAATTCCGTACCGGGAAGGCAGGGAAAAAACTGGCATTAAAATTCCACTTGCACGCATAACACGGTGCCTCCTTTGCTTTTGTTTAACCTTTTACTGCACCTGCCACAACACCTTCGATGATATATTTCTGGCAGAATAAATAAAATGCGATGATCGGGATGATCGCAAGCACCAGAAGTGCCATCATGGAACCATAGTCTTTTGCACCATAAGATCCCATTAGATACTGAACTGCAACCGGAATGGTCTTGTATGGTGTAGAAACACCGATCACCAGATACGGAAGCAGGTAATCGTTCCATACCCACATGGCATTTAGGATTGCCACAGTAATGGCTGTTGGCTTCAGGATCGGCATCACGATCTGGAAAAATGTCTGAATCGGCGTACATCCATCGATCATGGCTGCTTCCTCGATCTCTAACGGAATACTCTTTACAAAACCGCAGAACATAAATACGGAAAGTCCTGCGCCAAATCCCAGATATAAGAAAATCATACCAACCGGGTTATTCAGCTTCAGCATATCAGCCAGCTTGGACATGGTAAACATGACCATCTGGAACGGAACTACCATAGAGAATACAAACAGATAGTATAACGTATTGCTCAGTCTGGTCTTGACTCTTGTGATATACCATGCGGTCATGGAGGTAAAGAGTACGATCACCAGGACAGAACCGACGGTAATAAATGCAGACCAGCCAAATGCAGCAAAGAATCCTGTTTTGCGGATACCTTCTGTATAGTTTTCCAGTCCTGCAAACATATCGCCGGATGGCCAGTTAAACGGGTTGTCACTGATGTATAATTTTCCTTTAAAGGAGTTCATGATGATAAACAGGATCGGTGTGATAAAGATCACAACCAGCAGACATAAAACCGCAAGCATGATCCTGTTCTGAAGTTTTCTTGTTTTGCTCATCAGCTTTCAACCTCCTTCTTTCTGGTCAGAACCAGCTGAGACATGGCGATTCCGGCAACGATCACAAAGAATACCACTGCCTTCGCCTGTCCAACACCCTCAAATCCAACTTTACCATAGAATGTATTATAAATATCCAGCGCCAGCATCGTGGTCTTATTAGAAGGACCGCCGCCGGTCAGCGCCAGGTTCTGGTCAAACATCTTAAACGAGTTGGAAATCGTCAGGAACAGACAGATCGTAATGGATGGCATGACCATCGGAATTTTCACTTTGGTCAGAGTCTGCCATGCATTAGCTCCATCGATCTTTGCAGCCTCCAGCACATCGGTGGAGACATTCTGAAGTCCTGCAATGTAGATGATCATGATATAGCCGATCAGCTGCCAGTTCATCAGAATGATCAGGCCCCAGTATCCATATTTAGGATCCAGAAGCATGGTCACACCAAACTTTGCCAGAACGCCATTGATCATGGACTGCCAGATATAACCAAGTACGATACCGCCGATCAGGTTCGGCATGAAAAAGATGGTTCTGAAAATGTTTCTTCCCTTGATATTCTGTGTCAGCATCAGGGCCAAGGCAAAACCGCAGATATTAATAGTGACAACTGCCAGTACCGCAAACTTTACCGTAAACCACAGGGCTTTTAAGAAATCCGGATTAGTAAATGCTTTTACATAATTGGAAATTCCCACAAATTTTGCATTGGTAACGGTTGTGAAATCACAGAAGGACAGGTAGATACCCATAATAAATGGAACCATAAATGCCACTGCAAATGCTAACAAGGTCGGCAATACAAAAATCGGAAAATACCGTTTCATTGTTTTTCCCATGAATTATTTCTCCTTTATCTGCTTTTCCGATAGAAAAAGCGGCTTATTTCGCCGCCGCCTTTTCTGTCTTCCACTGGTCAATAACTGTTGCTTTTACCTCGTCCCAGCTCATCGTTCCCTGTGCGTACTCTAACAGTGCGCCTCCGAAGTTATCCTTGAATGTCTGGCTTGGGAAAGTTGTAAATATCCACGGAATGCTGGTCTTTCCACCTTCCATGTAAGCTAACAGATTCTGTGCTAACGGATCGGATGGTTTCTCATCATCAGCGAATGTTGTAAATGGTGCAATGTTGCCCAGTTTGTTGGTCATATAATCTTTACCGGTCTCATCACTGATCAGCCAGTTGATAAAATCAAGAGATGCTTTCTGATCTGCCTCAGAAACCTGTTTGTTGATACAGAAATAGTTCTCAGTACCTACGCAAAGACCCTGCTTGTCTTCATCCTTCAGTCCCATGTAGATCGGCAGGAACTTGATGTCCTCTGCATCTACCACGTTGCCGGATACTTCAGCGATCTGGCTCCATGCCCAGTTACCATTCTGAACCATCGCTGCCTGTCCCAGTGCAAACTCTGCCATGGAATCATTCACACCCTTGCTTCCTAACATCTTAGGATCTGTTGTGGAGTTGTTCAGGTACAGATCAAAAATGTTCTTAAACTGATCGGAATAAGTAAACTCGATCTCGTCCAGATCGTTCACGCCTTTATCCTGGTACTCTTCGTAAATTGGAAGATCTGCCAGATGTGTCTGCCATCTCCACTCTTCACCTGGAAGTAAAGAAGTAGAAGCAAATACGCCCTTAATGCCTAACTCATCTTTCTTCGCCTGCATATCTTCTACGACTTCTTTTAATTTATCGAAGCTGTTGATCTCATCCACGGAAGCAGCCTTTGCACCGCTGGTTGCAAAATACTTCTCCATGATCGCATCGTTATAAATGATGCCATATCCTTCAATGGTATATGGGATGCCATACACACCTCCGTCTTCTCCGGTGATGGCTAAGGACTTATCAGACAGAGCTGCATAAAAATCACTGTCCTTTAAATCTGCACAATAGTCCTTCCAGGACTGATAACCGATCGGTCCGTTGATCTGGAACAGAGTCGGTGCATCGGTCTTGGCGATCTCAGATTTTAATGTAGACTCATAGTTGCCGCCTGCTGCAGTAACTACCTTCACCTCTACACCGGTCTTCTCGGTATAGGTCTTAGCGATCTCTTCCCATACATCGGTAACCTCCGGCTTAAAGTTTAAATAATAAACCTTACCTGCCGCATTACTTCCCTCTTTCTTTGCTGTGGTACTGCTTCCAGCACATCCGCTGAGCATACCTGTCACCATAGCTGCACATAACGCCACACTTACCAGTTTCTTCTTCATGATATCTCCTCCTTGATATACATTCTATTCGCTGCCTTCCCCTCGATGTCCCTGTTTGATGTTCCGGAATCGGTTTCGGTAACAGTTCCGGTAACGTTTCCAGTTCTTTATGTCATCATAATATCACGTTTTATCTGTCATGTCAAATGTTTTGTTGATTTTTTCTTTGTTTTATTTTTATCAACAACCTCTTTTATGATATTTGTATAAAAAAAGGACTGCTGATTTACACAACAGTCCTTTTCTTTGTCTATTTTACCTCAAAAACGACACCCTGAAGAGCTTCTAATTTCACTTTTCCATCCACTGCCATACAGGTTCCTCCATTGTTCAACAGAACCTGGCAGGTTTTTCCCTTCAGTTCCGGAATCTCTACTTCTGCTGCTTCATCGCGGAAGTTTCCGATCACCAGGATATCCTGCTTCTCTCCTCTGCGGAAATATGCCATGATATCCTTCTGATCCTCCAGAACCGGCTCGGTCACGCCATAAACAATCGTATCCTCATAGCGGTCATCTCTTCTCAGCGCGATCATGCTCTTATAGAACTCATAGATGCTGCCTTCCCTGCCGATCTGGGAAGCTGCGTTGATCTCCTTGTACTGTGGATTTACCATCAGCCATGGCGTTCCAGTGGTGAAACCACCGTTTTTCTCATCATTCCACTGGAATGGGGTACGTCCGTTATCACGGCTGTAATGGGAGACTACCTTCAACGCCTCCTTTTCATTTAACCCGACCTTCAGACAACGCTGATACTCGTCCCTGCTGCTGACATCGTCGATCGCCTCAATGGATGGGAATGCACAGTTTTCCATGCCCAGTTCCTGTCCCTGATAGATAAACGGAAGACCCTTCAGCATAAAATACATCATGCCAAGCAGCTTCTTACCCTTCTCATTCTGGGCATATTCCGGCAGATAATGGCTGACACCTCTTGGCTCGTCATGGTTCTCGATGATGTTGGAGAAGAAACCGACACCTTCGCTGACCTTCTGGCTGGTAAAGCAGCACTCCTTATATTCATCCGGAGTCGGAGCCTTCCAGTCATACCAGCCAAGCATGGTCTGTCCAGCCACGTTCTGACGGAAATCAAAAATAGATGTGAAATATGCATCATCACCAATAAACCGACTGATATCACTGTCATCCAGGCCAAAGACCTCTCCGACAGAAAATGCATGATGCGGTTTTGTCGTTTTCTCATGCATCTCATTTAAGAAATCCCGAAGTCCCTCCTGGCTTCCCAGGATTCCTCCTACATTGCACAATCCGTCTTCCCGGTCAGCCGGATAATCCTGGAATGGAAGGGGCTTTTTGATATTCATGATCGCATCCACACGGAATCCGGCAATCCCCTTATCCAGCCACCAGTTCATCATCTTATAGATCTCTTCCCGCAGCTTCGGATTCTCCCAGTTGAGATCCGGCTGTTTTTTGTGGAACATATGCAGATAATACCAGTCGGTGCCTTCTACATTCTCCCACACGGAACCGCCAAAATAAGAGCGCCAGTTGCATGGCAGCTTACCATCCTTTTTCTTTGCAAAATAGAAATATTGGCCATACTCACCTTCCGGGTCCTTTAATGCCTTTTGAAACCACTCGTGCTCATCGGAGCAATGGTTCACCACCAGATCCATCAGAACTGCGATATCGCGCTTCTTGGCCTCTGCTAATAAGCGGTCCATGTCCTCCATGGTACCAAACTTCGGATCAATGCCATAATAATCCGCAATATCATATCCCTGATCCGCACACGGGGACACATAAACCGGCGAGATCCATAAAATGCCGATTCCTAAATCCTTTAAATAATCCAGCTTCTCGATAATTCCCGGTAGATCTCCGATTCCATCTCCGTTCGTATCTAAAAAACTCTTCGGATAGATCTGATATGCAGTCCGATTCTGCCACCATTGTTTTTCCATTACTTCCTGCCTCCTCATTTATATCATTTCAAAATGTGAAATATGTGTTCACTATAGCAGAAATTGGGCGAAAAAAAAAAGCCGTCAAACGCATAAAAAATCACAAATGCGTCAACGGCTTTTCCATTTATTTCCGGATCTGAATCCGAATCTCTCCATGATTCAACTTTGTCAGACACTCATAACCATCTTCTGTGATCAGTGAATACTCTCTTAAATTCTATTTTTCTTTTTTCTCCCCTTCCCATTTCACTCCCCTCACTTCCACCAGATTCGTATGCTGCGCATTCCCCCGTGCATAGGGCGTTGGGTGCAGTGACGTCAGCACGTTCACAGACCCGGCCTGGTCGATACCATTTGGGTCCGGGCGGTACCAGGCACCCTGGGACATGGCTACGACACCGGCAGCGATGCGGTCTGTTATGTAGACCGGGATCTCCACTTTTCCACGGTCATTCCACACCAGAACTGTCTCACCCTCTTTTAAATTCCGGGCGGCGGCATCCTCCGGATTCATCCACAGGCGCTGGGGATCGATCTTGTGCATGGCTTCGTTGCTGTCATGAATGCTGTGGCAGCGACGCTTGGTATGCCAGCCAATCAGCTGGAGCGGATATTTTTCTGCCAGCGCATCATCCGGGCCTTCCGGCGGCTTCACATAGCGTGGGATGGCAGGGAAAAATTCCTTATAGTTTGTCCGGTATACCGTCTCAGAAAAGATCTCGATTTTTCCGCTCCTGGTCGGGAATGGATTTGCCTCCGGATCTTGACACTGTTTTTCAAAGGCCGGAATGATGGGCCGTTCCTGATATCGGAACAGTGCATCCTTTTTAAATATCTCATAATCCGGCAGTTCCGTTTCTGTCTCCCTCAGTTTCTCGTAGCAGTCCTGCAGCCACTGTCCTGCGGTGCGTCCTAAGGAAAATTCCGTTTTCAGCCCCAGGCGGTCTGCTACCTCCACCAGCCAGTCGTATTCAAACCGTCCCTCAAAGAGCGGTTCCATCACCTGGTTGTTAAATCCCAGAAAATCACCATACTGCCACGGCATCGTAATGTTTTCACACTCAAACATCGACACCCCCGGCAATAAAATATCTGCAAATTTCGCACTGGCAGTCATAAACAGATCGCTGCATACGATAAATTCGCACTTTGATGGATCTTTCAGGATCTTTATGGTCCGGTTGATGTCCCCATGCTGGTTCACCAGACTGTTGCCTGCCAGGTTGAAGATCATCTTGATATTGGCATCCAGATGCATCTTCTCATTTAGCTTCATTTCCCGGCCAATGGGCTTGACGCCGTCCAGTTCCGTCATTTCCGTCCCGTGATCCACTGCATCAGTCCAACAGTAGACCGGAATCATTTTCCCATAGGGATTGGGGATACCTGGAAACGATGGATTTTTGTGCTGCTTAAAATCTGCCACGCCGCTGGCCCATCCTCCGGAAATCCCTACATTGCCCGTCATACAGGCAAGCAGGATACCTCCTCTGGTGCTCTGTTCACCATAAGCGTGCCGCTGGGCTCCGTATCCCTGGATCAAAGCCGCCGGTTTCGCCGTGGCATAACGGATCGCCAGGCTCCGGATCGTTTCTTCCGGGACCCCGGTAATCTTCGATGCCCAGGCTGGAGTCTTGGGCATCCCATCTTTTTCCCCTGTCAAATAAGAAAGATAACATTCTGACGGATCAATCCCCTCCGGCATATGCTCCTTATCGAATCCCACACAACAACGGTCTAAAAATTCCCGGTCCTCCAGACCTGCTTCCACGATGGCATAGGCCATGCCGTCCATCAGGGCGCTGTCAGTAGCTGGTTTTAGTGGAATCCACTCCGCCTCCAGTTTCAGGACCGTATCACTCTTTCTCGGATCGATCACAACGATGGGAATTCCCTTCTTTTTCGCCTCCAGAAGTGTATACATGGTCACACTGTCAAATTTCGTCTCGTCCGGATTATGTCCCCAGAGGATGATCAGGTGGGAATTCCCCCAGTCCCTTGGATCGTGGCCGCTGCAGGAAGTCCCATACATCAGGCTGGTGGCCTGGCGGATGCAGGCGGTACTGTAAGAATTGTAATAATCCAGGAATCCGCCATCCAGGTTCAATAGGCGCTTCGCCATGGTATTGCCACGCAAAAGCCCACTGATTCCGGTGGCATAGTTAACATAACGGGAACCTGGACCGTAAGTATCCCGGATCCGGATCCATTCCTTCGCAATGGTATCCACCGCTTCTTCCCAGGTGATCCGTTCAAATTTTCCTTCACCACGTTCTCCCACCCGCTTCATGGGATATTTTAACCGTTTTTCCTCATCCAGAAATGTCTTATGGTAGTTCATCCCCCGCACACAGGCACATAAAGGTACTGCATTTCCGGCCTCAGCTTCGGTTTCCGTCGTCAATCGTTCGATCTTGCCGTCTTTCATGTGAACATGGATCAGGCAACGGCCACCGCAGTTATTTCTTCCGGTGGTGTTAATGATGATTTCATGGGAATCCCGGTTCTGGCTGTCTGGCCTGTCTGACGTTTCCCGGTGACTCTGACCGTTTTGTAGATAATTCTGATTCCGTTTCTGTTCCATTGCGCTTTCCTTTCTATATATTCCATAGAAAATGGTTTGATCAGTCCGTAAACATGGATTTCGAGTTTTTCTTCGAGTGGATTTATTTAAATAACTCGAATAACTACATTATACCCCTCTTTGTTTATAAGGATTTTTGCTTCACAAAATTTCATTCGAGTTTTTATTCGAGTTTTTCCAAAAATAACTCGAATAAAAACTCGAAACATTATAATTTCTCATAATAAGATTTTTTACCATGATTGTGAATCTTTAATAATCCTTCACCTCTCATTTTGTCTATTACTCCTCTTGCCTGCTGCTTTGTGAATCCACACATTTCCTGAATTTTGGCAGACGTTATTCTGCTATTACTTTTATTACTTTGCAAATACTCTAAAATCATGTTTTTAGCTTTAATATATTGAATCGTCTTATCTCTGGTATATTCGACATCCGATTTCAGTGCTTCATACACTTTTGCCGTCAGCATATACTCTTTGCCAACAATCTCTATTAATCCATCATTAATTAATTCATTACATGATCTTTTTGTCTCATCTAACGATTTCTGAATCGTACCCGCCAACATGGATAATGGCTCTTTCCGGTTATCCATCAAATCTCTCAATATCATCATTTCTGCCAGTGGCATAATCCTGCTATTTTTTTCCTGAACCTCTGTAATAAATTTAATAAACTCTGTATGATCAATTGCACTAAATATGGTTAAAGAAACTGCATCGTTGAAAGATTTATATTTCGGATATGGCTTACCCATCGAAATCATTTCTTTAAATATAATATCTACTCCTTGTCCTGTTCTCTGAACATATTTTAGATTCTGTAAAGTTTCTGCGATCAATTTATTTCTGGGAACAGATGGGTGAGTAATAATATTATTCTCCGTAATACCATCTAAAAAACCACCTGGATTTTCTATAACAATTCTGTCTGGATATTGTTTCACATATACTGCCGCATTACTTTGATAATCCCGGTGCGACAGGGCATTAAGCAGTGCTTCCTGAAATACTTTTTCCGGGAAATCCTCTACTTCCAGTCTAAATAATCCCACCTGAATATTCTCAATCTTACTGTAAGCACGAATTCTCTCTGTCAACTTATCAATAACATTGATCAATGGCAGCTTCATGTCCAGTCTTGCATCATACTCCTCCAAATTATCTGCTGAATAATGCAAATAAATAACCTCTGCCTGCGGTAATAATCTCTGAATGGACTTTTCCTTTCCCACAAACAGCAAACCTGCAACAGTCAGTCGTTCTACATTTCCATCATATTTTGTCAGTTGTAAATCTCTCAAAAAATCATTATCTTCTAAATCTGGCAATGTTGACCTGGAATCTCGTACTTTTAATTTTTCTTTTAAACTGTAAACTTCAAGCTTATTTACATCATCAAGCGTACTTTCATTTATAATTCGTCCGGAAAAATCAGGATTCTGATTCGATGAATACACATTACTTAGTTCATCTGGATACAGTGGTTTTGAATTCCTTCCCAGCCTTTTTAAGCATCTGCCATCCGTGGTTGTATACGTTTTCCCATCTGCTTTCACAGAAATCGCAATAACCAGTTTTCCCTCATATTCAAAATCATATATCTCCGTAAATAATGATGGTCTCGTCTTATCATAGATCCCTTCTATAATCCGCTGACTATCATAATCCCTACTGCACCCTGTTACTTCAATTGGTTGATCTTCAACACCGAAATATACCGTTCCACCTTTATAATTTGCAAATGCTATTAACTCGTCAACAGCCAATGATATAATTTCCTTTTGACTTCTTGCTTTCACCCATGACTTAAATTCAACAGTATCCGTTTCGCCTTTATCTAAAATTTTCTTAAATTCCTCCGTCGTCATTGTTCTGTCACCTTCTCTCAATCAATGCATTATACTGGATTTACAACTGTTCTGTTCCCATTATTCTAACACAAAAGCGGCTGGTACGAAACCAGCCGCTTTGATTTTTCATTCAATGTTCTGTCTTCTTAGCAGAGCGCCGTTTCACCGGCTCCACCTTCCGCACTGCCAGCCACACCAGTACCACCGCCAGCCCAATCTGCGTCACAGTTCCAAAAAGCATCCAATGCTCGCTGACAAAGCTGACCGGGCCCTGTTCCAGCCAGGGGAAAAAGTCGGCGATCTCATTGCCTGCACCGATCTGGCTGCTTAAGACGCTCCGGAAAGTAGCTCCGGGATTGAAAAGCATCAGGTAGAAGAAGCCGCTGCTGCCGTTGAAACCGCTGTCATGGCCTAATACGCCAGATAACTCATAGGCAGCCACAGTTCCCAGAGATAACAGGACCGTGATGCAATAGCTGGCTACGGTAGCGATGGTGGATTTGCGGAAGTAGGCGGAGCAGAATACACCGATACTTCCGGTGAGAAATGCCGTGGTCACGTAGCATAGAAGCAGAAGCGCCGCATCCAGGATCGTAATCCCTCCATAAATAAACACCAAAGCAAGAATCGGAAAGCTGGATACGATCAGAAGCAGGATCGTGGATAAATTGGCTGCCAATTTACCGATGACCACGTCGCCCGCCGTCATCTGGGTAGTCAAAAGCAGGTTCAGGGTTCTTCTTTCGCGCTCACCGCTGATACTTCCGGCTGTCATGGCTGGAACCAGGAACAGCAGCATCACAAATTCTACCGATGCAGCAAATACATACAGGCTTAAAAAGCTGGAATACTGGATCTCTGCTGTCTGGCGCACCTGACTTATCATAGAATACATATCTAAAAGCGCCACCAGCGCCAGAATACTATTGAATATCAGGATCACCAGTGGAAGCTTAAAGGATCTGGATCCAGCTGTCGTTTCCTGTCTATATACCGGATTCATCTTCATGGATCAGCACCATCCTTTCCTCTTCGTGTCCCGTGATCTGCATAAATACACTTTCTAAGCTGCCGCGCTCTCTGGCAAAACCGTAGACCATGACCTCCGCATCCACCAGCTGCTGCAGCAGCATGATCTCGTCCTGGCGGTTGCCGGTAAATCCCACTACCATATCTTCCTGGCGGATGGTGATGGTCTCCACACATGGATGGCTTCTTAAGATCTTAAGGGCTGTGGTCTGGTCGCCACTGACGGAGATCACCAGCTGTCTGCTGATATTGATCTGATTTAAGATATCGTCAATGGGTGCCTCCAGAACTACTTTTCCCTCATCAATGATTCCAATATCCGTACATACCTCCGACAGCTCTGACAGAATATGGGAGCTGATAAATACAGTCTTTTTCTGATCCTTTAAATCCTTTAAAATCTCTTTAAATTCTACCCTGGTCCTTGGGTCCAATCCCGCTGTCGGCTCATCCATGATCAAAATAGATGGATTATGTACCAATGTCCTTGCCAGGCACAACCGCTGTTTCATGCCTTTGGAGAGACTGTCCACATAGAAATCGGATTTGCCCTCCAGTCCCACCTGGTCTAAAAGGGTCATGCTCCGTTTTCTGGCACTCAGACCGGTAATTCCATAGCAGGAGGCAAAAAACTCCATATATTCTAAAACCTTCAGATTATCATATACGCCGAAATCGTCCGGGATGTAGCCAATCTGGCTTAACGCCTTCTTCGGCTCCTTCTCCATATTGATTCCATTGATCAGGAGCTTTCCGCCATCCGCTGCCAAAAGTCCCATCATGCAGCGGATCGTTGTAGTCTTTCCTGCACCATTCGGTCCCACAAATCCGTACATGGCTCCATCTCTGACATGCATCGACACCTCATCCAGGGCGATGGATTGTCCAAATCTCTTTTTTAATCCCTCAATCTCGATCATCGATTGTCCTCCCCATGACGTTCAGCACCGGAAGCAGTACATCCCAGTTGTACTCTGAATTGTTTTCATACACATATTTTACAGTAATGGTATTGCCCGGTGACAGATACGGCGCCAGATCTGCCGAATCATAGTCCCGTTTCGCCGGTTCCTGCTTATCAAAGCTGCCGGTACTGTGATTGTAGAAATATATATTTCCACTGAATTTCAGTAAGGTTCCGCTTCCATTCTGTAAAAATTCATCGGACACGAAATCCATGGTCAGACGCTGGATCCAGATATCGCTTCCCAGGGAATACTCCAGAGTCACCGGGTCCATGCCAAATAAAGCGTTGGAATTTTCATCATAATTGCCGCTGATGATCTTTGGCTGCCGCTGGGTGGCCTGGCGGTACAGGATCTCGTCTTCGCTGGAATACACATCCACGTTGGAGGATGCTACCGTCCGGCCTTCCACATCTCCGGCCCGGATCAGGCCGCTATGACTGCCGGAATTTGTCTTGATTCCAACCACTCTCGCCGCGGATAAATAAGACGGCATATAATAATCCAGATAGAAGGACAAAAGATTGGTTTTTTCTACTGCCTCCACATATGCGTCATCTTCAATATTCGCCTGGTCAAATGCGCTCTGGCCAGAAAGATACGATGCCACATCAAAAGAATGGTTTTTGGGATATTCCAGAGCCGGATAATTGCCAACCTCCACCGTCTGCCCCGGTTCCACATCTCCCAGATAGATCAGTTTGTCATTAAAAAATACCGTACAGTTTTCCATCTTTTCTTTAAACTGACTGGTGATCTCTCCGCTGATCTTGCCATGGTCAATCTCCAAAGACCCATAGAATCCGATCTGATCCTCATTTTTCACGGTTTTATCCATCTGAAAATACCGCGGTTCAAAAGCAGGCACATCACGAACCGTCACTCTGGTCGCGTCCTCCAGATGAGAGATATCCACTTTACATGCTTCATCCCCGGTAAACCGCACCTGGTTGTCATTTCCATAATAATAAGCGCCTGTCACCGGCTTTACTGTGTAACCCTCCTGCAGTTCTACCTGATATGGACGGCTGTAAGGCGCCCTCATGTTCATGTAGACATTCTCACTGACCGAATCCCAGGAAACCTCCTGAAACTGTGCATAGGTGTAAAATACATCCCGAAAACGGGTCCGGTTGCCCATGAGATAAATGATCACAGTAAATATCAGAGATAAAACCACAACCGATGACCGATACAGCTGGCTCAAATCCCGCTGGCGAAAGAAAATATATAAGCCAAGACCTGCTAAAATAATATAAATGATGATCTCCATGGCATACAGCGCCATATTGGGAAGCCGTCTGACATTTCCCGTGTTGATCACATTCCGCACCGACCAGTACTGACCGGAATCACCGCTGTATACCTCTTCTGCCAGCCGGCTTAACCGCGTTTCCCCGATGATCTGGGTCAATACATGATCCATAAACGATGGATTCTGAATACAGAAGCCTTCAATATCCGTCAGGTCATAGGCTGCTACGGCAATGATCCCCTGGGAATACGGTACCGTAGCCAAAAGTGTCCGGCTTTCATCCGACTGGATCACCGTACCGCCGGATAGGAGAAATTCTACACACGGAATCTCTAAGTCCGCGTCTGACGGTCCTTCCTGATCATACTCCGCACCCATGGAGATCTGCTCCACCTGCGGCGCATCATAGGACTGCTCCAGGAGCTCCGGCGCAAACCGACCTAAGGTATCATCCACACGCATACCAGTCCCCAGGACCATAATACCGCCGTTCCGCACCCACTCCACCAGGGTACGGCTCTGATCCTCTGACAGATCCCGGATCCGGTAATTGCTGATGATCAGCACATCCACCATATCCAGGCCCATGCGGTTATCCGGAAAATTCTCTGTGGTAAATGTCATAGTCCGGGTCATCATCATGCTGTAATCCACACCGATCCCATCCCAGCAGGACAGTTTCTCCGGTGTATCACTTAAAATTCCCACAAACAGCTCCGGCGTATCCGTCCCAAATTCCAGCTTGACCCGTTTGTTGGCAAGCTGGCTGCCATTACCATCTACATAGGAAACAAAAATCTGATCTGAGCGGTTGCCTACCGGCAAAAACAGGTGCTTTTCTACCTTTTCTCCCGCCGGCACCTCCACCGGATAATCGTGCTGGTAAATGTCATTATTCGATTCCAGAGTTTTGATCTGGATCTGTCCTGCGCTGTCTGTCTCCTGCCCATTAGTCAGGATCACCTGGACCGGAAGATACCTGCCTCCTTTTACGTGTCCGTCATAGCCGCACACCACATCCATGCTGATCTCATTTTCTGTATAATCCCCGCCTGCTGCTGATGCTCCATAAGCAGTTCCAAACCAGACACATAACAGAACAGAAAGGGCCAGCAATAACTTCCGCGGCCCTGTAAAAAATTTCTTATACTGCTTCATGATAGTCCTCCAGACTTCCGAAGTTTTCCCGATTGATGTCAAAATCCACCTTCAGTTTTACCGTGAATACCGTACCATTTAAGTCACTGGTAACACCAATGGTCCCGCCATGCATATCCACAATGTTTTTTGCAATCGCAAGTCCCAGACCGGTCCCCCCTGTATTGACAGAACGGGACTGCTCCACCCGGTAAAATTTCTCAAACAGCAGCGGAAGCTCTTCCTTCGGGATCACATAACCGAAGTTGGTAACAGACACCGTCACGACCGTATCCGTGGCATCCACCTTTACGATGATTTTCTTGCCCTCCGAACCGTATTTAATGGCATTATTGATCAGGTTATCAAACAGACGGGCCAGCAAATTGCCGTCCGCCGTGATCACCTTGGCAGTTACATTGCTCTGCAGCTCGTAGGCCAGGTTTTTCTCCATAAAATTCGGATAAAATTCCTCTAACATCTGACTTAACAGCTTGACGATATCCACTTTAGATACCTTCATGGAGATCTTGCCGTAATTTAACTTGGTAAAACCAAACAGATCCTCGATCAGCTTCTGGAGACGCTTGGACTTCTTATAGGTGATATCCAGATACTTCTTCTGCATCTCCTCATTCAGCTTTACCGGACCAGACAACAGCTCCAGATATCCGATGATGGAGGTCAACGGAGTACGCAGATCATGCGCTACATTGGTGATCAGCTCATTCTTCGTCCGCTCAGATTCACGCTCCCTGTCCATCAGCTGACGCAGCTCTTCCACCATGTTGTTTAAATTCTCCGCCATATCCGCAAATTCATCGTCGCCCTCCACGTCCAGGGTGATATTCAGATCTCCTTCCGCGATCTCGCGCATAGCAGAGGAAATCCTGGAAATGTAACGCATGGAACGGCTCTGGAGCAGCAGAAAACTGACGGAAAAAACTCCGATCCCCAAAAGCACATACAGCAGCACGATCATGGTGCCAGGACGGTAAAACAGGAGGGCCAGACTGTTCTCCATGCCACGCTCTGCGGCATACTGCCCGATCATGGATAAATTGGTCACCAGAAATACCATCACCATGCAGGCAACCACCGTACTGTATATGATATTGACCACGACCCTGGTATGGTAACGGCCATTCAGACTATTTTTCAATCTTGTATCCTACTCCCCACACTGTGGTAATGATCTTATTTTCTCTGGTGTCTTCTTTCATCTTGCCACGCAGGCGGCGAATATGTACCATGACCGTATTATTGGCCTCATAAACCTTTTCATTCCAGACTTTTTCGAAAATCTCATCGGTGCTGAACACCTTTCCCGGATTCGAAGCTAACAGGTACAAAATATCAAATTCGATCGGAGTCAGCTTGATCTCCTCATCATAAACCGTAACCTTATGGTTATCCTTGTTGATCACAAGTCCCTTGATCGCAATCTCGTTCTTTGCTGCGTCGCTGCGGCTTCCGCTGTTTGGATTTAACTGGGTGTAACGGCGAAGCTGGGATTTGACTCTGGCTGTCAGCTCCAATGGGTTAAATGGCTTCACCACATAGTCATCGGCTCCCGTTCCAAGCCCTAAGATCTTATCCAGATCTGTGGACTTGGCGCTTAACATGATGATCGGGATGTTGTTCGTCTCCCTGATCCTCCGGCACATCTCCAGACCATCCATGCCAGGCATCATGATATCCAGAAGCACCAGGTGGATTTCCTCCTTATCCAGAATTTCTAAGCCCTCCTGGGCATTATTCGCTTTAAATACCTTATATCCATCACTGACTAAATAAATTTCAACCAGGTCTGCGATCTCCTTCTCGTCATCCACTACCAGGATGCTGATCTGTCCCATCTTTTAGTCCTCCTTATGTATGTTCATTTTTCTTTTTATAGTATACCATACACCCTGGTGGTTTGCCTTACTTTTTACTTACAAAAAATGTATTTATTTCCTGTGGAAACACGGATTTTCTTTGCTTTTTCCTTTTCTTCTTTTATGCAATATGCTAAAATAAATACCATCATATACAATATCTAATATTTCTAAAATATTTCATACTTACTAATTGATAAATCCAACTATTCCATTTTAATTATGATACCAATTGTAGAAAGGGGCTTATATGAATACGAAAATTGTATACTGTGATGAAACCGGCGATGATGGTCTGAATACCGCTTCCTGCGATACCTTTATTCTCACCAGCTTATCCATACCAAGTGATTCCTGGCAAAAAAATTATGACATTGTAAAAGAATTCCGCAAACAGCTAAAAGAAGAGTACGGTTTTCATATAAATGAAGAAATGCATACCAAACATTTTTTAACTGACAAAAATCCGTATCGCGCATATCAATGGAAAAAGGAACAGAAAATAGAGATTTTAAAGAAATTTACTCTTATGATTTCATCTCTCGACATCAGTATTGTTAACATAATCATTGACAAAAGCCGAATCCATATGGATTCTTATAACGTACTTGAAAAAGCACTTACATACAATATTCAACGGATTGAAAATGACAGCCATGGGGAATGGAATTACCTGATCATCACAGACAAGGGCCGGATCAGTCCTATGAGAAAAACTGCCAGAGCCATAAGAGCTTATAATCCCATCCACTCACAATTTGGGGGATATGTAAATAAACCAATTCGTTATCTGATCGAAGATATTATGGAAAAAGATTCCAAAGAGTCTTATTTCATACAAATATGCGATTTTATTTCTTATTTTACCCATCTCTATTATAAAACGCATTATAAAAAAGAAACACTCCCCAACCGAGTCGCTCATCTCATTGATTCCGACTTTGTAGGGCGTGTCATGGCAACTTTTCATGTGAATGGAATCTTGAATCTAAAAGCCAGTTCTAACAAACACGGTTTTGTTATTTATCCAAAATAAAACACCACCTACGATGCATTCGCATTTTCAGTGGTTCATTTATATTATACATGATATCTTACATAGCTGTCAATCCGTCATGAAAAGAATTCTTCTTGTAGGATCATACCTTCTTGTTTCTACCACCTCACCGAATCATCAATCGCCCGTCTTTGCTCTTCTTTGGATAGCCGCAGGTAGATCATGGTGGTGTTGACGCCGGAGTGGCCCATGAGATCGGCCAGGAGGGCGATGTCTTTGTTTTCCTGGAGGAAATTGATAGCGAAGCGGTGGCGGAAGGAATGGGGGTGCATGACTTCTCTGGGGATGACGTATTTGTCAGCAAAGCGGCGAAGCTGTTCGGAAACGCCGCGGCTGGACATGATTCCGCCTTCGCCTTTGCCGCCAAATAAGTAGTCATTTTCTGCCTTTCGGATGGCGGTTTTCATGTTACTGATACGCATAGTCATTTCTCCTTTTTTGTATTAGAATACCATGAGAAAATAAAAAAGAGCCCTGTCCAGCGATTATACCAGACAAGACTCTCTTCTCTCTCACTCAAAGCAGATTTCTATTTCAACTATCGCGATACCAATTTCACACTCTAGTGTTCCACGCTCTCTGCCGGAATAAACACCCGCAGGTTCACCGGATCGACCTCCTCGGAAGCCGCTTTCACAGCCTCCACAGCTTCTTTACAGAAGGTATCCTGTGCGCCAATGGCAGCTTTGCCACGGCGGTCGATCTTATTGTAAATCCCATCCGGGCCCAGCACATGGGCTTTTAAGTTATCGCTTAACTGCACATTTAAGATGTGCATGGCTTTTTCCTTCAGCTTCTCATCCAGAATCGGGAACATGATCTCCACACGGCGGTCCAGGTTCCTCGGCATCCAGTCGGCACTTCCCATGTAGATCTCCGGATAACCGTCATTTTCAAAATAGAAGATCCGGCTGTGCTCCAGGAAATTACCTACGATGGAGCGGACAGCGATATTTTCACTTAAGTTTGGCACACCTGCCCGCAGACAGCAGATGCCGCGGATGATCAGGTCAATCTTAACACCTGCACAAGAGGCTTCATATAAAGCAGCAATGATCTCCTTGTCACACAGGGAGTTGACCTTGGCAATGATCCGGGCCGGACGGCCTTCTCTTGCATAGTTGGTCTCCCTCTGGATCATCCGCATAAACCGCTTCCGAAGCCAGATAGGCGCTACTACCAGCTGGTTCCATTTTAATGGTTCGGAATATCCGGACAACATATTAAATACTGCGGTTGCGTCCTCACCGATCTGTGGGTTGCAGGTCAGAAGGCCGCAGTCTGTATATAATTTTGCCGTAGAATCGTTGTAGTTTCCGGTTCCCAGATGAACATAACGGCGGATGCCGTCCTCTTCCCGGCGCACCACCAGTGTGATCTTGGAATGGGTCTTTAAGCCCACCAGACCATAGATCACGTGACATCCGGCTTTTTCCAGCATCTTCGCCCAGTTAATATTATTTTCCTCGTCAAAACGTGCCTTTAATTCCACCAGAACGGACACCTGTTTTCCATTATCCGCTGCCTCAGCCAGCGCCGCGATGATCGGGGAATTGCCGCTGACACGGTACAGCGTCTGCTTAATGGCCAGCACCTTCGGGTCCTTCGCCGCCGTCTTCACAAAATCCACCACCGGATCAAAGGATTCATATGGATGGCTTAAAAGAATATCTCCTTTGCGGATGTTGGTGAAAATATCATCGTCATTTAAAAATGCCGGGTTTGTCTGAGGGGTATATTTCGGCGCCTTCAGGGCATCAAATCCGTCCAGGCCATACATCTTCATCAAAAATGTCAGATCCAGCGGACCGGAGATCTCATAGATATCACTGTTGTGGATATCCAGCTCCTTTTTCAGGCGTTTTAATACCCGTTTATCGGCATTTTCTTCAATCTCCAGACGGATGGCCTCACCCCACTGGCGCTTCTTCAGCTGCTTCTGGATCTCCTTTAACAAATCCTCCGCATCTTCCTCATCAATGGTGAAATCTGCATTTCTCATAATACGGAACGGATGAGCCGTAATGATGTCATAGTTTAAAAACAGGGACTGGATGTTCCGCTCAATAACTTCCTCCAAAAGGATCACTGCCCGGTCTTCTCCCGTGGTGATCTCCACCAGCCGCGGAAGCACATTCGGTACCCGTACCAGGGCAAAATCCAGGTCTTCCTCCTCATCTCCGTCCTTTTTCTTCAGCAGTGCCGCCAGGTTTAAGGATTTATTATGCACTAACGGAAATGGACGGGATGAGTCCACTGCCATGGGCGTCAGCACCGGATAGACATTTTCCTTAAAATACTCATCCACCAGACGGCCTTCTTCCTCTGTCAGCTCCTCGTGATGGGAAATCACCCGCAGTCCATTGGCTTTCAGGGCCGGAATCAGGGATCGGTTGTAGGTGGAATACTGCATCTCTACCAGACGGTGGGTCTTCTCCCCGATCTTCTCCAACTGCTCTGACGGTTTCATGCCAGAAAGATCTGGTTTGGTGTATCCTGCATTCACCATGTCTTTTAAGGAAGCTACACGGACCATGAAAAATTCATCCAGATTGGACGCCGTGATGCTTAAAAATTTTAACCGTTCAAATAAAGGGAGACTTTTATCTCTGGCTTCTTCCAGAATTCGATAATCAAAGTCCAGCCAGCTCAGTTCCCGATTTACATAATTTTCCGGTTTCTTATAACGGGATTCCATATCTGCCATGCATTACACCCTCCTTTTCTGCCTGATCTCCGGGCGGATTCCAAACATTTCTTCAAAAAAGTCCGCCTTATCTTCTACTGCTATGGTCTCCAGGGCCAGATTGCCTGCGTAGGAAGTAGAAATGATCAGCTTATTGCCTTTTACCTGTAGTTTTCCATCATCCAGCCGTCCATGGTGGCTGCGGTCCATGGCATTGGCCAGCCGCAGCATGGCAGTCAGTTTACCTGCCCGGATACTTCCTTCTCCATAACGGAACGCGTCCAGATTACAGCGGACCACCTCTGCCACGATCTCCCGTTCTGCGTGGGACAGGCCGATGATCTCTGTGGCCATGATGATGTTATAAGCGCAGGCGCTGGAATCACGGAGACTGATGAATTTACCGCAATCGTGAAGAATGGATGCGATCCGAAGCAGAAGCCGTTCTCTCGTTCCCAGTCCGTGAAATTTCTTCATGGCATCAAAGATCTGAAGAGCATAATTTTCGATCTTCTGGCCGTGACTGGTGTTGCAGCGGTAACGCTTGGCCATATTTCTGGATGCGGATAAAATATCATCGTCAAAATTGTGTGTGAATTTCAAATATTTCTGTTTTTCTGCATAATCAGCTGCAATTCCATCACACATACGGATTCCCGGAACCCACAGCATCTCTGCTCCTGTCATTTCCAGGATTTGTTTGTAAATGATCGCTGCCGGAATCAGCAGATGGGCGTACTCCTGATTGACGCCGAACCGGTCCTCGATCTGATCCACCGGCATCTGGATCAGTTTCTCATAAAACTTCTGGAAATCCGCCGCGCTGATCCGGTCTACCCGTTTTCCGGCCACCTCATCTCTGGCCAGATACAGGATGCTCTCACCAATGCAGATCAGGTTTTTGATGTCCCGGTCCTTCAAATACATCTTTTTGAAGGCGTACAATTCATTATCCACCATATCCTCAAAAATGCCAAGAACTGTCTGACGGTCAGACCAGACGCCGGACAGATTTTCCCGCAGCCTTAAGATTCCCTGCTGGATATTCTGGGTAGAAACCAGGCTGTCCTTATCGAAAAGAGAAATCTGAAGACTTCCAAAGCTGACATCCGCAATGGCGGTTCCTTTCTGGATGATCTTCTGGAACTCTGCCTCTTTCATGGCAATGGCTTTATAGCCTAAAAAACGCTGTTCCGAATTGCTGATCACCTGTACCTGGATACCGGTGCGGACCCGGATCTGCTCCAGGATGATCTGGCTGTTCTTCGCCTCACGCATGGCGCTGGTGGCGTAAGCCCGGTAGTCCTCCACCTGATAACTTTTCATCACCTGTGCAAATTCTTCCAGCACCTGACACATCTCGTCTACCAGATGATAGCTGATCTTTCCTGTGTGATAGGTATCTCTGCCAAGAGAGATCACATGCCGCAGATGGTCGATCTCCCGTAACCCATTTCTGGATGTGGTCTCGTAGATCCCCATTTCCAGTTCAAACGAGCCCACATCAATTGCCGCAAATAAATGTGCTGCCATTCCTACACCTCCATTCTCAACGATGTATTTCCGGAAACTTTCCTACACCTGATTTTGGGGCGGATTTTCCGGAAATACCTCTGGGTGACTCTTTTCCCGTTATTCTTCTTTCGTTCCAAGCAGATGATTGATAAACTGGGTCGCAGTACGTCCGGATAAACCGCCATGCTGCAGCTCCCACTTATTGGCCTCCAGAAGCAGTTCGTCCTCCGGAATGGTCACATGATACCGCTCTGCCAGCACTTTTACGATATTCTGGAACTCTCTCTTATCCGGCGCACCGAAATAAATGGTCACACCAAAACGGGCCACTAAGGACAATTTCTCCTGAACCGTATCATTTACATGAAGCTCATCATCCAGTTCCCGCTTGTCGCTGAATTTCTCACGGATCAGATGACGGCGGTTGGAGGTGGCGTAGATCAACACATTTTTCGGTCTCCGTCCCAGTCCGCCCTCAATGATGGCTTTCAGGTACCTATACTCCAGTTCGCTCTCCTCGAAAGAAAGGTCATCCATGTAAATGATAAACTTGTAATTACGGTCCTGCACCTGCTCCAGAACAGAAGACAGTGCATGGAACTGATGCTTATAAACTTCTACGATCCGCAGTCCCTGACCATAGTATGCATTTAGAATCCCTTTGATACTGGAAGATTTACCGGTTCCCGCATCACCGAACAACAAGACATTGTTGGCTGCCTTACCCTGGATAAAGGCTTCCGTATTTTCGATCAGTTTCTTTTTTTGTAATTCATAGCCTACGATATCGTCCAGATACACGTGTTCTACATTAACGATCGGCTCGATCTGGGCCTCATGGCCATCTTCCCGGATGCGGAATGCTTTATTCAGGCCAAATTTGCCCACGCCGAACTCCCGATAGAACTGGGTCACATCCTTCTGGAACTCTTCCACTGTTTTTGCACCGGCCAGTGTCACTGCCAGTTCCACGATCCGGTCGCGGACTCTCTTATTAAATACACGGCTGCCATCATCCACCGGAACATAGGATGCCAGCTCACTCCATACAGGTGCACCGCCGGTCAATGCATCTAATTCCCGGATGTCGCAGGCAAACAGATCCATAAATACCTGGAAATCCTGTTTTGCCATATGGGATAAGGTTCCGCCCATATCGCCCCTGATCTCACAGGAAGTGCTGTAGGCATTCTCATGGTTGGCAAGGCAGAAGGATAAAAAGCAATGCCATAAATTGCCCTCAAAGCCGTAGTCTGCCGCCAGCTCCAAGAGTTCATTGGCACAGGCATACGCCTCCTCCCGGCACTCCTCTCCGATGATCTCCCCTTCCTTTCCACTGGAAAGCAGGTCTGCCATACGGTCAAATAAATTCTGATAACGAAAACCGCGATATACGATAAATGGTGTACGATCCATACTTTTTTCTCCTGTATTCTTACGGTCTGCGCAGCATGTGCGCAGACCTACTAATAATTACCCAAAATCCTCATATTGGCCGCCTCTTCCGACACGCTCTTTAATGCGTTCTGGATAGACGGATCGCTTAAATTCCCCTCAATATCCACGAAGAACCGGTACTCCCAGTTTCTTCCCAGGATCGGCCGGGATTCGATCATCCTCATGTTGACTCCATTATAAATGAAATTGCCAAGCATATTGTAAAGGGAACCGCTCTTATGCGGCAATTCAAAGCAGATACTGATTTTTTCTGCCTCTTTCCGGTAGACCTGCTCCTTTGCCAGGATCAGGAAACGTGTGGTATTGTTCCGGTTATGATTGATCGAAGCTGCCAGCACCTTCAGGCCATACAGCTTTCCTGCTGTCTGGCTGGCAACTGCTGCCTGATGGATGTCCTGATCTTCAATGATCTTTTTTGCCGCTACCGCCGTATTCTCCACACTGATCTGCTGCCAGTCTTTTCTGGCATTGAGATACTGGGAACACTGCATCAACGCCTGCGGATGAGAATACACCCGCTCAACATCTGTTAGCTCTGCCTTTGGAAGTCCTAATAGCGCATGATCCACGGCCACACATGTTTCTGCCACGATCACAATGTGATGCTTGATCAGCAGATCATAATTATCCACCACAGCTCCTGCAGAAGAATTCTCGATGGGAATCACCGCATAGTCTGCTTTTCCGCTCTCCACATCATCCATGGCATCTTCCCATGTTTTTACATGGTAAGCATCCACATCATCGCCAAAATACTGCATGGCAGCTGCATGGCTGTATGCGCCTTCCACTCCCTGATAGACCACCTTAATCTGATCTTTTTTCAGAGAATCCACCATGGTAAATCCAGTCTCGATCTTCTTCCCATGCTCTTCGATGATCTGATACTGCAGGCGGCGGCTGATGGTCATCAGCTGGGTAAATAGTTCTTCTGCTGCCCGCGCATTAAACTCATTGCCTGCCATAGCCCGGACAGATGCCAGTTTCTGCTGCTCCCGCTCCTTATCGAACACGGCCTTTCCTGTCTTGATCTTATCTGCAGCCACCTGTCCACATAAATCCAGCCGTTCCTCTAATAGCTCCACAAACTGCCTGTCGATCTGATCCAGTTTTCCACGTATCTCCTGTAAGTCCATCTGTCCGCCCTCTCTTATCACTTTTCTGTCTATTCTCGTTTCTGTCTATTTTCGTTTCTGTCTATTTTCGTCTCTGTCTATTTTCGTCTCTGTCTATTTTCGTCTCTGTCTATTTTCTTTCTTCCTGATCGTTATTTTTTTCCCGCTGCAACATTTCCAGAATCCGTTCTCTGGTGTACGCTCCCGCAAATTTCCGCTGCTCCGGCTCTAACTCTTTTACGATAAATGGAGTGCCAAACTCGATGGTCACGTTGGAGGAATGTATCTTAGGAAAATGTGCCTCAAACACCTCTGCCGTTCCGGTAATGGCCACAGGAATCACCGGACAACCGGATTTTTCTGCGATCTTTAAGCTCCTTCCTTGAATGGGAGCAGATCCATCAGATCTTCATTCTTGTTTCTGGTCCCTTCTGGAAAAATCCAGACAGAAATACCGCTCTTTACCTGGCAATGCCCTCTAAAATGGTCTTTAATCCTTCTTTCATGTCGGTCCGGTTCAAAAACAGGCAGTGGACATTCTTCATCCAGTTGCTAAGCAGCGGCCATTTCTCCATCTCTTTCTTTGCTACAAATCCCATCAGCGTCGGTACTGTCACATAACCTGTAAGAATATCAAAATAGCTCCTGTGATTTCCAACATAGAGAACCGCCCTGTCCTTCGGAATGTTCTCGATCCCTTTCACGGTAATATGTACTCCCGCCATTTTTAAAATGATCCGGAAGATCCACTGGACAATATGAAGACTCTGCCAATCCCTCTTTTCCGGGTCCTTCTTTCCCAGATAGGCCTCCCAGACAAGCACCGGAATACTGAATACAAGAAACAGAATAACCGTTGCCGCCACCAATACAAATTTTAACATGACGCTTTTCTCCTTTAATCCGTTAATTACCCTCCATTTTAGTATAACAACGGCATAAATACAAGTCTTTACACCTCCTTCTTTTTGGTGATCCGCTCAAAAATCAGTCCGGTGGCAAACCACAAGGGCGCGAAATCCAGCCGGATCAGACCATTCACATTACTATGAAGTCCCGTATAATCCCATGGACAGATGCCGTAGGCTTTTAAGATGCTTCCAAAGAGATACTCGCCCATAAAAATCAACACGGTATACAGTATCCCATGGCGGATCACTCTGTCCATCCAGTCAAGCCGCTCTCCACCCAGCCACCAATCCACCAGTCCGCTGATCTCCGGCAGAATTGCCCCCATCCCATAGATGGGAAACATCAGAAGGGAGGTTTTGGCCATCAGCCGCCAGTCCTTTAGCATGACTGATTCCATGGAAGTAAACAACACCTCCAGACACCAGCCTGCGATGCCGCATTGGAAAAAATGATAAGTAAATTGTTCTCGTTTATTCTGCATTGTTCTGTTCATGATCCTAGTATGGATCTTCCGTGCAGTTTTATGCATCGTCTCTGATATTCTTCACGGTTTCCCCAGTAACAAAATGTCAATCGCTTTTTAATCACTTTTTTTCAAAAAGGCAAAAAAGAACGTATCGTTTATTTCCATACGCTCTATCTCACATTTCATATTTAATTTTTGTATTCTGCAAACTGGAAGTTGTTAGTCGCTATCTTGTTTGCGGTTAAATTCAAAAACGACAGGTTCAAATTCAACTAAATGCTTATCTTGGGTGTTAGTTCCTTTAGGGTTCTCTATGCCGGTAACTTCATAGTATTCATCACTGTATTGTATTTTACTACCATCAAAATCTTTTTGAATGGATTTGACATATTCAAACGGATTTTCTATTGGTAACAAACTTAATGCCCGCTGTAGCTGTTGTGCCGCTGTCCTCTGCTCATCGGTCAGTATTTTTTCTTCGTTTGCCATGTGTTCTTCAAATTTATTTTTATCCATCCAAACGATTTGCTCCAATGGGTTAGCAGTACCACAAGCCAAGATTAAACGGATAAAATCTTCAAAATTTGCCGCTAATGGATATACATTTTGGTCTACACAACTTTCTGGATTGCAGGCAAATACCATTTCTCCATATTCCGGCAAAAAGCAATACAGAATACATCCTTCAAATCCGATTGGCTTTGCGTTGACGGGATAGCAAAAATACGGCTCTGCAATATCTCCATATTCTAAACATAAAAGTCCCTTATCTATGGGAAGTGCCATATACTTTTCGTAAATCGTTTCCATTGATGTGCCTCCACAAAATTCCGATTTGTTACTCTCATGATATCATAATTTTTCTTCAATTACATCCACATAATTTTAATACACTGCCATTCAGCTTGCTTCTGTAACCAGCATTCGGTTGATTTTCTCCTGCATTGTTTCCTTTTGAATCCCGGGCAGAGAGTCATTCCATTGGTCTCTGTCAGAACATTATTCTTAAATTAGACCCAAAATGGGCACTTCCAATTGCGTAGAGGTCTTTTTACAGCGCCCTATTGCAATTTTTTTGATTTCGTGTCATCTTTTTAAGGTTCCTTACACAATCTCTGTACTGATGAAACAAAATACGGACATGTTTTGAAATTGTTTTTTACAAAATACAATTTTGTTCTTTAAGGTAAAAAAATCCAGACATCTTCATCTGGATTTTTTCATCTGCATAATTTAATTATTAATGATGTTGGGGGCAAAAGCTTTTGACCCCTCTGATACCGGATTGCTCTGCACTGCGTGCTCCCGCAATTCTCAAAAACATTATTAATTCTGATTCGTGATTTTAATCGCCTGACCAGGTGTGTACTCTGCTTCATATCCGTTCCATTCCAGAGTAAAACCACCATAATTTTCTGATTGGGAACCGACATTAATGTATGTGATCCATGTCTCATCTAAACTGGTTCCGTCAATTCTTCCAGATAAAGGATTATCCAGATCGCCCACCGCTGTGGCCATGATCTCACGCAACACCGCCCGGCTTACGATACCATTCTCCCGCTCTTCTTCCAGATACCTGGACAGGACATCTGCTAATACTCTGGTATTGTATTCCAGAACCTTCTTTTCTGCATCTTCCTGGACATTATGGTATACCGGTACGGATATCATGACTAAAATGGAAATGATCGCGACAACTGCCAGAAGCTCTCACAACGTAAAACCTGCCCGTTTACGCGAACTGGTTTTTGTCCCGGTCATAGGTATAAGAAATCCGCTCTAAAGATTTTATGATATCCTCCTGTGGCACATCTGCTGCACTGCAGAATTCCTCAAGGGAAGGATAAAAATCTCTTAACTGGGTATTTATATAACTTAAAAGCATCACTGGATCCTTCGGCAACTGGCTCATATCTTCACCTTTCTCTTTCGTCATTTCCATTTTGTAAAATATCATAACATAGGAAAGACGTTGATTCAATCAATGTGCATCACATTATCCAATTATGGATATTATGTTTATCATATCCTATTAACGTCGTTTCATGCAATTATTTTATTTTTTCGATAATCGCATCCCGGTACTCTGCGGTTGTGGCAGTTCCATGGATATCCGGAGTCAGATGGGTTCCTTCCTCCAGCACTTCATCCACGGCTTTGCGGATCTTTGCCGCACACTCCCGCTGTCCTAAATATTCAAGCATCATGCATGCAGACCATAACAGGGCAGTAGGATTGGCGATTCCCTGGCCTGCAATATCCGGTGCGCTTCCGTGAACAGCCTCAAACATGGCGTAGTCCGTACCTAAGTTACTGGATGGCAGAAGTCCTAAGCCTCCAATAAGGCCGCTGGCCAGATCCGATAACAGATCTCCATACAGGTTCGGAGTCACGATGACATCAAACTGGTTCGGGTTCATCACCATCTGCATACAGGTATTATCAATGATCTTATCATCATGGGCAATGTCAGGATACTCTTCTGCGATCTCATGGAAAATATCCAGGAACAGGCCGTCAGACATCTTTAAAATATTCGCCTTGTGGACGCAGGTCACCTTCTTGCGGCCATGGGCTCTGGCATACTCAAACGCATCACGGATGATCCGGGTGCTGGCTTTTCTGGTGATGATCTTGGTTGCGTGAACCGTATCATCATCAATTTTCTTCTCTACTCCTACATAGAGATCCTCGGTATTCTCCCGGAAGATCACCATGTCCACATCGTGAAATGGTGTTTCTACTGCGGTACTTGATTTTGCCGGACGGATATTGGCATAAAGATCATATTTTTTACGAAGGGTTACATTCAGGGAACGGAACCCATGTCCAATCGGTGTCGTGATCGGGGATTTTAACAATACTTTATTCCGGTCAAAGGAAGCATAGGCTTCTTCCGGAATCAAGGCACCATTTCTTTTCCACTCGCTTCGCCTACATTATAAACTTCATAGTCTAACTCTGCTCCGGCAGCCTTTAAAATATCCAGAACGCAATCGGTGATCTCCGGACCGATTCCGTCTCCTTTAAATACAGTGATCGTTTTCTTCATGGTAGTACCTCCTATGTTCTTTGCCTTTCCCCTTGACATTATGTATACAAAATACTAGCACAAGGAAAAGTCAAAGTCAATAGGTTGTATTAATTACAGTTTTTTCATTGTGATATGCTAGACTTCTAACAATCCATCTGTAAATCGTGTTATACTATTAATAATTACCCAGATTTCAAAGATCCCCCATCGCTGCCCAGCCTGGAATTGGTTGAACGTTATTGTTCACGTGTTGCGCAAACAGTAACGGTTGAACACCCGGTCTGAGCGGTGATCCCATGAAAGGAATTTTCCTATGAAAAATATTTTACTGATCGCCACTGGCGGAACCATCGCTTCCAAGAGAAGCGACAGTGGCTTAAAACCACTGATTTCTTCTGAAGAGCTGCTTTCCTATGTGCCTGCTGCCAAAGAATTCTGCCGGGCGGATGCACTGCAGCTGATGAACCTGGACAGCACTAATATCCAGCCAAAGCACTGGCTCGCCATGGCAAAGGCAGTGGAGGAGCATTATGACCAATATGACGGCTTCGTGATCTGCCACGGAACGGACACCATGGCTTATACGGCGGCAGCCTCTCCTATCTGATCCAGAATTCCCGGAAACCGGTGGTCATCACAGGCGCCCAGAAGCCGATCGATCTGGAGATCACAGACGCCAAGACGAACTTATGTGACAGCCTCCGTTTTGCCTCCTGTGACAAAGCCCACGGGGTCAATATCGTCTTTGACGGCAAAGTCATCGCAGGAACCCGCGGCAAAAAGATGCGAACCAAAAGCTACAATGCATTTTCCAGTATTAATTTTCCTTATATTGCAACGATCCAGGACGAACATATCCTTTTTTATTTAGACGATAAGGAGCTGGTCCGCGAACCAGTGTCTTTCTGCCACACCATGGACTGGAAGGTGGGACTGTTAAAGCTGATCCCGGCATTGGACGCGACGGTGCTGGATTACATGGCAGAACATTATGACGCTGTCATCATTGAGTCCTTCGGCGTTGGCGGACTGCCCAACTATGAGGGAGCCAGCTATCATAAAGCCGTGGAGAAATGGATCTCCCAGGGCAAAATCGTGGTTATGACCACGCAGGTTACCAACGAAGGCAGTAATATGTCTGTTTATGAAGTAGGACGGACCATTAAGTACGAGTTTGGGCTGTTGGAATCTTATGATATGACGTTGGAGGCGACGGTAACGAAATTGATGTGGATTCTAGGGCAGACCCATGATCGGGCGAAAGTGAAGGAAATGTTTTACCGGACGGTGAATCATGATATTTTGTGGAAGGCATAATTCAAGTCGAACGTCTGCGGGACTTGGCGCTCCCCCGTTTTGATGCATATATTGATACTTATTGTGAGGTGACTTTATAATATGAGATTGACAGAAAAAAAGGGTCTGGAGCTTCCACTGTCAGCCCAGACCCAAAATATTATCATGATTTACTCGTCAGCCACCTCTAATGCCAGGCGGATCATCTCATCGAAGCTGCTCTGCCGCTCTTCTGGTGTTAAGTTATTGGCTGCGTCACCGCCAATAATATCGGAAATGGTACACATACAAAGTGCTTCTTTGCCTGCTCTTGCGGCAACAGCATAAAGAGCCGCACACTCCATCTCGCCAGCCAGAACACCCATTTTCGCCCACACTAATTCAGGAAGCTCACTGTAAAATACGTCACCGGAAACAACGCTTCCCACTTTATAATTCAGTTTCATCTCTTCTGCGGTGTCAGCAGCTTTCTTCAGCAGACGGTAGCTGGCACATGGCGCATAAGTTCCGTGAAGCTGATACTGGTTCATAAATTCAGACTGATAACTAGCACCCATAGCGATGACGATATCCCTCATCTTCACATTCGGGCTGATGGCTCCCGCACTGCCAACACGGATGATGCTTTTCACATCATAGACATTGAACAATTCATAAGAGTAAATACCAATTGACGGCATTCCCATGCCACTTGCCATCACGGATACCCGCTTTCCATGGTAAGTTCCTGTGTAACCATTCACGCCTCGGACATTATTGACCAGCTGCGCATTCTCTAAAAAATTCTCTGCAATATATTTCGCACGAAGCGGATCTCCAGGCATTAATACGGTAGATGCAAATGCTCCTTTTTCGGCTGAATTGTGTGGTGTCATAATAAATTCCTCCATTCTGTTTTCATCTGGCTTTATCATAACACAAAATCAGGATTTTTGTTATTCATATTTACGTGAAATCCCGGACAATTTTTATATACTCCTGTGCATGATAAGAGAGATAACTTCCTTTCCGGAAAGCCGCCACAAAATCCACTGTCGTATTAGAATCTCCCACAGAGAAAAACAACGGCTGCTGCTTAAATGGAATGTGTTTCAAATGGGTCTCTGTCACGAAACACGCCGCATACCCACGAGAAGCCAGTTCCGCAGCAGCAGAAATATTGCTGGTCTGCAGGCGGACCTGTGGATGGAAATGGCAGATTTTGAATAGCTGGTCTACGGTCTGACGGGTCCGCTGACCCGGCGGCTGCAAAATGAATGGTTCGTCAGCAAGAAGATGAAGATCCAGCCATGGATATTTGCATCCTTCTTTCTTGATGCCTGCGTCCTTCAATGGATGATCCGCCGCCAGGACAAGAACCACCTCCTCATGGCTGATGATCTCATAATCAATATCCGGACTTTTCACCGGAAGATTAAAAAACGCCAGATCCGCTTCGCCATTTAAAAGCATTCCTTCCAGCAAACTGGAATGGGCCTCTAAAATATCCAGATGCATATTGGGGTACAGACTATGGAAAATCGGCAATGTACATGGAAGCATGTACGTTCCGCGCATGGTTGGGAACGCAATCTTCAAACGTCCGGCATTCTGCTTGATGATGTCCCCCATTTCCTGATCCAGTTCTTTTTTCAGATTCAGGATTTCCGTGGCTTTGGCCACATACCGCTCCCCTGCATACGTCAGCACAAACCGGTTTCCCAATTTCCGGAACAGCTTCTGCCCCATCTCTTTTTCTAAATTCTGCAGAAATTTTGTTAACGTTGGCTGGGTCACATACAGCGAATCTGCTGCTTTGGTGATGTTCTGTGTTTTGGCAATGGCCAGTACATACGAAAGATCCCGAAAGTCCATAAAATCCCCCTTTTCAATCAAATATCCTTCTGTCCTATTTTTATCTAGCAGACCACGATTTTCTTGAAACATACCACGATCCCAGATCCGTGAAACTGATGTCTTTATATTATCACAAACTATTCGGTTAAGGAATACTTTTGATGAAAAGAATGAATTTCATTTCTTTTCAAATTCATGCTATGATAAAGCCAACAGAGATGATACCGGTATCAAAACCGGCGGCCCGGCCAGCCGCCTTCTCACAAAGGTGATGGAGGAATAAATAATGCAGGAACATAGAATGGATGTGGTGAACCTTCCCGTAACGATCATGCGCGGAGGTACCAGCAAAGGAATTTATATCTTAGAAAAGGATCTTCCAGTCGATCAGGAAACATGGGAGCCATTACTGCTTCGCATGATGGGAAGCCCGGATAAAAAACAGATTGACGGTCTTGGCGGTTCCCAGTCTGTAACCAGCAAGGTGGCCATTATAAAAAAATCCGAACGTGATGACGCGGACGTGGATTACACCTTCGCGCAAGTCTCTGTAGATAAGCCACTGGTCAGCTACAAAGGAAACTGCGGAAATATTTCTTCCGGCGTTGGCCCTTTTGCCATTGAAAAAGGACTGGTAAACGCAGAAGAAGGCACCACAACCGTTCGCATCTATAATACAAATACTGATAAAGTAATCGCTGCAGATGTCACAACCAGTAATGGGCATGTCGTATATGATGGTGAGTTTCAGATTGCCGGAGTTCCTGGAACCGCTTCCCCCATCCGTTTGAAATTTCTTGACCCGGCTGGTACGCTGGGAAAGGGGCTTCTCCCTACCGAAAATGCCACAGATACCCTGGAAATTCCCGGATTTGGACCAGTCGAAGTCTCTATCGTAGACGCCGCCAATCCGCTGGTATTTGTAAAAGCCGAAACCTTAGGTCTCATCGGCCGGGAACTTCCGGATGAGTTAAATGCAGATGAGAAAAAACTGGAACTTTTAGAAACTGTCCGGGGAATGGCTGCACAGAAGCTTGGCTTAACGGATGATTACAAAAAATCCGCTTGGGAAACTCCCGGCATTCCGAAAATGACCTTTGTGGCAAAAGCAGAGGACTATGTGACTTCTGATGGAAAAGAAGTGAAAAAAGAGGACATTGATCTCTTATCCCGCATGATGTCCATGCAGAAAACGCATCCAAGCTATGCCATGACCGGCGCTATGTGTACCGCTGCTGCAGCAGTGATTCCAGGCAGTGTGGTACAGCAGGTATTAAATCCGGCAGCGGATACACAGTTTATCCGCATCGGACACCCAGGCGGCGTCCTGGAATGCGGCGTGGACTATGCAATAAAAGAAAACCAGCCGGTGATTGAAGATACCTTTGGTTTCCGTACAGCTAACCTTTTATTAGAAGGAACCGCTGTGATTCGACAGTAAGGGGGGAATAAAAATGGAGATGTTAAGAACGTTTCTTCCGCAGATTTCACTGCTTGTATTGATTGCAGTGATCGCAGTGGTTATGCCAACTCTGTACCCGATTTCCGCGGAAATCTGCCAGCGGTTTGCAAGCGTCAATTATGTAGAAATGATTGCAGCGATCACCGCAACCTCTTTCGCAGCCGCTATCAGCCCGCTTTCTACAGGCGGCGCCATCATCATGTCCTCCTACTCCAGCGCACGGGAAACTACCACCGGAGAAATGAACAAGATGTTCTATACCCTGTTCCTGTTATCTGTAGGAAATGTGTGTGTAAATGTATTGATGTCTGCGCTGGGCGTATTCAGCCTTGGGGGATTATTCTAAAGTTTAATCGCATAAAAAACCGCCGCAGGAAGCTCTCCTCCAACGGCGGTTTTCTCTATTCCATCAGCATCAGCCGATTTCTTTTATTCAATATGCGCGATCAATTTCTGACCATCTTCACTGGTATCGATCACGATGGTGTTGCCAGCCCGCAGCTGGTCTCCCAGGATGACCTTCGCAGCCAGTGTCTCCACATTCTTCTGCAGATACCGTTTCAGAGGTCTTGCGCCGTAAACCGGGTCATAGCCGTGGTCTACTACGTATTTCTTCGCCTCATCGGTCAGTTCTACCTTGATCTCACGGTCTTCCAGACGCTTGTTGGTGTCTGCGATCATCAGATCTACGATGTGGGTGATGTTGTCCTTGGTCAAAGGCTTAAACATGATGATCTCGTCCAGACGGTTCAGGAATTCTGGTCTGAAATGACCTCGTAAATCATTCATAACCAGCTGCTGAGCGTCTTCCTTGATATTACCCTTCTCATCAATACCGTCCAGCAGGTACTGGGAACCGATATTGGAGGTCATGATGATGATGGTGTTCTTAAAGTCCACAGTCTTGCCAGTAGAATCGGTGATACGTCCATCGTCCAGAACCTGAAGCAGTACATTGAATACATCCGGATGTGCTTTTTCCACCTCATCAAACAGTACCACACAGTACGGTTTCCGGCGAACTGCCTCGGTTAACTGACCGCCTTCTTCGTATCCGACATATCCTGGAGGCGCACCGATCAGACGAGCGACGGAATGTTTCTCCATGTACTCACTCATATCAATACGCACCATATTGGACTCATCGTCAAACAGGCATTCAGCCAGAGCTTTGGCAAGCTCCGTCTTACCAACACCGGTAGGTCCAAGGAACAGGAACGAACCAATCGGCTTACTTGGATCTTTAATACCAGCCTTGGAACGAATGATAGCTTCAGTGACCTTCTCAACACCCTCGTCCTGGCCAACGACTCTCTTATGAAGAATCTCGTCCAGATGTAAGGTCTTGCTTCTCTCACTCTCATTCAATTTCGCAACCGGGATACCGGTCCACTTAGAAACGATCCGGGCAATCTCATCTTCAGTCACACTCTCGTGTACCAGGCTTAAATCCTGATTCTTTACCTTCTCTTCTTCGGCTTCCAACTGCTTCTGAAGTTCTGGTAATTTACCATACTGCAGTTCTGCTGCCTTGTTCAGATCATATTTCTGCTGAGCCTGGGCGATCTCACGGTTGACAGCCTCGATCTCCTCACGAAGGGAAGACAGCTTATCAACAGAGGATTTCTCATTCTCCCACTGGGCTTTCTTGGTTGCAAACTGGTCGTGAAGCTCCGCCAGTTCCTTTTGCAGCTCTGCCAGACGATCCTGGCTCAGGTGATCGGTCTCTTTCTTAAGAGCCGCTTCCTCGATCTCCATCTGCATGATCTTTCTGGACAATTCATCCAGCTCTGCAGGCATGGAATCCAACTCTGTCTTGATCATGGCACAGGCTTCATCCACCAGGTCGATAGCCTTATCCGGTAAGAAACGGTCGGAAATGTAACGGTCAGATAACGTTGCTGCTGCCACCAGGGCAGAGTCTGTGATCTTCACGCCATGGTAAACCTCATACCGTTCCTTCAGACCTCTTAAGATGGAAATGGTATCTTCCACGGTTGGCTCATCAACGGTAACTGGCTGGAAACGACGCTCCAGAGCCGGGTCTTTTTCAATGTATTTTCTATATTCATCCAATGTGGTAGCGCCGATGCAGTGAAGCTCACCACGCGCCAGCATTGGCTTTAACATATTACCTGCATCCATAGAACCCTCAGTCTTGCCTGCGCCCACGATGGTATGCAGCTCATCGATGAACAGAATGATCTGTCCTTCACTCTTCTTGACTTCTTCCAGAACGGCTTTCAGACGTTCCTCAAACTCGCCACGGTACTTGGCACCTGCAACCAAGGAACCCATATCCAAGGCGAATAACTTCTTATCTTTCAGTCCTTCCGGCACATCACCGCGGACGATACGCTGTGCCAGCCCCTCAACAACGGCCGTTTTACCAACACCAGGTTCACCGATCAGAACCGGGTTGTTCTTCGTCTTACGGGACAGGATACGAACCACATTACGGATCTCACTATCCCTGCCGATCACCGGATCCAGCTTCTGGTTTCTGGCCCGCTCTACCAGGTCATAGCCATATTTCTCCAACGTATCATAAGTAGCCTCTGGGTTATCACTGACCACTCTCTGATTACCTCTGACCGTGGAAAGTGCCTGCAAAAAGCTCTCTCTGGTGATACCATACTGCTTAAACAGTTCTTTCAGCGTCTTGTCAGGCTGTTTTAACATGGCTAAGAACAAATGCTCTACAGACACATATTCATCGCCCATGGCCTTCGCCTCGTCCTCCGCGCTGATCAGAACCTTATTCAGATCATTGCTCACATAAAGCTGGCCGCCACCGCTTACCTTCGTCAGACGGTTCACTGCCTGTTCTGCCTCATTCATAAACATCTCTTTTGAAATGTTCATCTTAGTGATCAGCTTCAGGATCAGACTGTCTTCCAGAGTCAGCAGGCTGTACAGCAAATGCTCCTGCTCCAGCTGCTGGTTTCCATGCTCATAAGCGAGCTTCTCACAATTCTGGACTGCTTCCATAGATTTCTGTGTAAATTTATTGATATTCATAACCGTTCCCCCTTTCGGAACTGATGTCATTTCTTTGTTCTATCCGTACTATAACACACATTGTTAGCACTGTCAAGAGATGAGTGCTAATTATTTGTGAACTTTTTGTGAATCCTATGAGTTATGTATCTTTCTATTTTCTGCGGTATCATTATTTCATTGTAACTGTTCCATGCCTTCACAGTTATATTTTTATCCAAGTGCCACATCCAACACCATCATCACGCTGAATCCGACTGCAAAGAACACGGTACCGATATTGGAGTGCCTCCCCTGAGACATTTCAGGGATCAGTTCTTCTACGACAACATAGAGCATTGCACCGGCAGCGAAGCTCAACAGGTACGGCAATGCCGGAATCACAAGCTGTGCCGCCAGAATCGTCAGCACAGCGCCGATCGGTTCCACAATACCTGAAAGTACACCGCCCACAAATGCCCTGACCTTGCTCTCCCCCTCTGCTCTAAGTGGCATGGAGATGATCGCGCCCTCTGGAAAATTCTGAATGGCGATACCAATAGACAATGCCAGCGCGCCTGCTGCCGTGATCTGCGAATTACCTGCAAGAAAGCCTGCGTACATCACACCCACTGCCATTCCCTCTGGAATATTATGTAGGGTCACCGCCAACACCATCATGGTCGTGCGTCCCAGCTTACTTTTCGGTCCTTCCGCCTGATCACTGCCCACATGAAGATGAGGAATCAGCCGGTCAAGCATGAGCAAAAACAACACACCAGCCCAGAAACCCGCAAATGCCGGGAAGAAGGACAGCTTTCCTAAGTCTTCCGACTGCTCAATGGCCGGAATCAACAGGCTCCAGATCGCCGCGGCGACCATCACCCCGGCGGCAAAGCCCGCAAGAGAACGCTGCACCAGGTCTCCCAGAGATCTTTTCATAAAAAACACACAAGCCGCCCCCAGTGTTGTACCTAAAAAAGGAATCAGAATTCCGAAAACAGTTTCCATTTGTCTCATCACCTCGTAGTTTTTAGAGTTAGTATTGACTAACTGCAGTGTTTTAGAAAAGCCGCCTTCCAGCGGCTTTTCTTTTTTTCTGTTTCTGTTATATCATGCTTTTTTCTACTTTGCAAGAAGCAAATTTCTGTTTCAGGCATTCCACAATGATCATCTCACATCTGTCATATCCAATCTGAGAACTGTTCAGACACAACGTATAGTTGCTGGCTTTTCCCCATTTTTGATCCGTGTAAAAATCATAATTTGTCCTGCGTCTTTTATCGGTGTCTGACATCATTTTGATAGCTTCCTGCTCGTTTACCTTGTACAGGCGCATGATCCGCTGTATTTTTTCCGGCATATCACCATGAATAAATACATTCAGCACATCATCCCGGTCTTTCAGGATAAAATCGGCATTTCTCCCAATGATCACGCAAGGTACCTTCTCTGCCAGCTCCAGTATCACATTTCTCTGTACCTCATATACCATATCCTCTACTGATTTTCCGGTGATATCGCGTCCGGCAAGTTCATATGCGAGCAGCCCTTTTTTCGGAGACAATTCTGCACTTTCCTGAATGTATTCCGGTGACAATCCGGACTTTTCCGCAATCTGACTGATGATGTTTTTATCATAATAGGCAATTCCCAGCTTCTTTGCGACTTCTTCTCCGATAAACCGTCCACCGCTTCCAAATTCTCTGCTGATCGTGATGATTCTTTTTTCCATTTCTGAGTCCTCCTTAGCTTAATGTGTTAACCTTATTATTTCTAATCCTCTTTAAGAATACATATCCGACCAGGCATGCGATCATCTCAGTGATCGGAAATGCCCACCAGATCAATGAAACTCCCATCTGGCCATTTCTGACAAATAAAGAAAAGATTCCAGCCAGTGGCAGGATGATGATAAGCTGTCTCAAAAGCGAAATAACCAAAGATTCCACGCCTCCGTCCAATGCCTGATAAATGCCCTGATAAGCGACATTGATCCCGACAAACAAAAAGCTGACTGAGATAATTCTCATCGCGTCAATAAAATAGATTCTTGACTGTCCTACATTGAACAGCGTTGCAAATTCCCCCGGGAAAATCTCTGTGATCGCAATTCCCAGAATCATCAAAGCTATGGTATAGATCAGACCATATTTGATTCCATCCTGAATTCTCTTCTTGTTCCGCATTCCATAAGCAAATGCAATGATCGGGGTGATCGCATCTCGCAGACCAAAAGCAAGAAACAGAACAAACTGCTGAACCTTATAGAATAAACCATAGCCTGTCTGGGTTGACGGATTGAATTTCAGGATCAGATTCATCACATAAACCATAATGGACATCAATGCCTGGGCAATGATTGCCGGAAGTCCGATCGCATAGATTTCTTTTATAACACCAGCATCCGGCTTCATATCATTCACACCATGCTCAAATTCCTTATTCAGTCTGATATGAAAGATCAAAAGCAATACGGCAGATCCTACCTGTCCAATTACCGTTGCATAAGCTGCACCCTTCACTCCCATTTCAGGACACGGACCAATGCCATAGATCATGATCGGATCGAGGATGATATTGACAACCGCACCAACCACCTGTCCGATCGTAGAATAAAGAGAACGACCGGTTGCCTGCAATAACTTTTCAAACAAAGAAAAGAAGACAATTCCAAAAGAAACCACGCAGCATATCTTCAGATAGCTGACTCCCATCTCAAGCACTTCCGGATCTACTGTCTGTGATGAAATATATGCCTTCACACCAAAGATACCAAATAACAAGCACACCACATAAATGATTACACCCAGAAACAGACTGTTTCCCGCTACCTTTGCAGCCTTATTCCTATTTCCCTGCCCCAGTGTCCTGGCTAAAAGTGCATTCGTTCCTACACCAGTTCCAATTCCCACTGCCACCATAAGCATCTGCACCGGAAATACCAATGTCAACGCATTTAATGCCGCTTCACTCCCCGCTCTCATATTTCCTACAAATGCACTGTCTACAATGTTATAGACCGCCTGCAATGCCATGGATAAGATCATTGGAACCCCCATCTGAATCATCAGCTTATTCACCGGCATATCCTTCATCTTGTTACTTTCTGTCATTTTGTTTTAACTCCTCTCTTTTCTGCACAAAAAAAGTGCGCACCTTATCATACAAGCTGGACTTACGCGGACAAGCTACACACTTTTTCTTGGCAAATATTCTAAAAAAACGAGCAGCAGGGAAACTGGATTTACGCTCACCTGCTACTCGTTCGTTGTAATTATATTTCCTGTTTTTTAAAAAGTCAAACAAAATTTTCTTGCAATATAACCCTTTTCTGGCCTTTTCTTTCTGCTATAATAAGCATAACTAACTTTCATTCCATACGAGGAGGATCCGATATGTCGAATACCGATTTTTGCAGTGATGCATTGCTGGACTATCTTTACACGCAAACACTCCCTACGCCTCTGCCTCCCGATTACACCAAAGATGATTTTTCTAAATGGCAGATCAAAAAAAGAAATGAAGTGCGGGATCTTCTGCGCATTCAGGAATTATCCAATCTTCTTTCTGTCCCGGTTTCTGCCCAACTCATAGAACAGTTTTATACGGATGATGTTCTTATAGAAAAATACTGTCTCCAGGGTATTCGGCATCTGAATACGCCGCTTTATATTGCAGGTGCTAACAATCCTGCCTCAAAAAGTATTTTATATCTGCACGGTCATGATAAGTTTGGTATCCAGGGTGCCTTAAAACACTTAGAACCTTCCCCATACCATAAATATCTTCCTCTTCTTCTTGCCAAGGAAGGCTACCGAGTCTACGCTCCTGAAATGATAGGCTTTGGAGATGCTCATAAACAGCATTATGACATGGGAAATAGTACAGAAGGCTCTTGTTTTCCGAATGGGACGCAATTACTGGCCTCCGGATTTTCTTTGGCCGGTCTTCGTTCGTTCCAAGCCATGAAGATCGTAGATTTTATGAAACAGCAGAATGCAGAAACCATATCCGTTTTCGGTATTTCCGGCGGTGGTATGTGTGCCATGTATCTGAGTGCCTGTGATTCCCGTATTGACCATATGATTCTCTCCGGGTATCCATGTACCTGGCCTGACACCTTATTTGTCCATCACCATTGTATCGATAATTTTGTTCCGGGTATGACACGGATCGCCGATGGTCCTCAGATCATCTCTCTTTTTGCACCAAAACCTTTGCTTTTATTGACCGGAAAAACTGATCATGTATTCGCTTTATCTGGTGCCCAAAAAGCATTTTCCGTAGTCAGGGAAGCTTATCAGATTTTTGATTGTCCCCATCAATTACAAAGCTTCGTTTTTGATGGAGGACATGAAGCAGCTCCAGAGCTTGTGATCCCATGGTTCAGGGATCGATGCAAATAGCAGGAACGGCTGACTGAATTTTATAATACCACGAAATGCAGAAAAAACGGGGGCAGAAAGCTTCTCGCTCTCCGCTCCCGTTTCTATTGTGCAATCATAACTCAGCCAAACCGTGCAATCACAGTTCAGACAATAGGGTCTGATTATTCAATTGCAATGTATTTCTTCTGCTCAACTGCAGGTTTTGCTTCTTTCTTCGGAACAAACAGTTTCAGGATACCATGTTTGAACTCGCCTTTGATATCTTCTTCTGTGACATCATCGCCAACATAGAAGCTTCTCTGACAGGAACCTGCGTAACGCTCACGTCTGATGTAACGTCCGGTGTCTTTCTCCTGTTCATCCTGATCCAGCCCCTTAGCTGCGCTGACCGTTAAGTAACCGTTGTTCAATTCTGCGGAAACCTCATCCTTGGTAAAGCCAGGAAGATCGATCTCCAGCTCATAGCCCGCATCAGTTTCCTTAATATCGGTCTTCATCAGGTTCTGGGCATGACGACCATACAGCTTCTTCTCAACCTTTTTATCTGCTTTGTCATCATAAAATGGAAAACCAAAGAAATCATCAAATAAATTCTCACCAAAAATACTAGGCATTAACATAAGTCATCTCTCCTTTTTAAATATGTCTTTCCTATCGTATCGTTATCACATTCCAAATGGGGATGTGGAATCTGCAACTCCATTATCCTTCAATCGCAATGGTCTTCTTTTCTTCGACTGCCGGTTTTGCTTCCTTCTTCGGGACATCCAGTGTCAGAACACCATTTTCAAATTTTGCTTTGATGTCTTCCTGGCTTACGCCATCACCAACATAAAAGCTTCTGCTCATAGAGCCACTATAACGCTCTCTGCGGATATACTTACCGGTTTTGTCCTTCTCGTCAGTCTTACTGTTAGCAGCTGCGGTGATCATCAGGTAACCATCCTTGACTTCCGCCTTGATATCTTCCTTCTTCACACCCGGAAGGCTGATCGCCAGTTCATAACCTTTCTCCGTCTCTTTTATATCTGTATTCATCAGCTCACTGCCTGAATAAGCCGGAGCACTGAAATCAAAGAAATCATCAAATACATCATCATGAAAAATACTAGGCATCAACATCATAAGTCATCTCTCCTTTTGTCGTTGATCTAAAACCTTTGGAATTCGGGGATTTCCGAGATCTTCATTTCACTCTTTCGTTCCCTTTTCCTTTGTTCTACGTGTAATATAACACATATTATTAGCACTGTCAAGTGTTGAGTGCTAATTTTTTGAGATTTTTTTTGCAAACCTTGATTTTACGGGGTTTGCAACACTTTTTTTCCTTATAATCATCACTTTTTCTTGATTTGACACCATTTTGACACCAATTTTTTTATTTTTGGTGTCAACTAATTGCTACGCTTTCCAGCCTTGTGATTTCACTCTCAATTCTGGACATCTCACTTACATGGTTATATACGTCCATTGTTACATCTATGTGGCGTGTCCCATAATATATTGAAGAACTTTTACGTCTATCCTCTTTTCTGCCATTCTGGTACAAGCCGTATGTCGCATAATGTGAGCGGATACCGTTGGTAACAATTCAGCATTTCTATGTTCAGTCTTTGCAATTTGAACTTCTTTTTTGTTATATGCGTCTACAATATTATATAAGATATTGTTTATTGCACTAGGCATGAGCGGTCTGCCGGACTTTGCCATGAAAATGAATCCTTTATAACCGTCTATCTCAACATCTTTTCCTTTTTGAAGCATAAAGTTTAATTTCTTTTGTTCTTCAAATGCTCTTTGTACATCTGATGTCATAGGGATAGTTCGGATTCCAGAATCCGTCTTTGGCGTGGAAATATGGAATTTATAGCCATCTCCTAAATCTTTATAAATCAACTGATGGTCAATACTTACTGCTTTTGTTCTGACATCTACATCTTCCCAAGTCAATCCAATCAGTTCTCCGCACCTTACACCAGTTCCTAACATGATTCTGAGCATTGGATAGTAGGTGTTGTATACTTGATTATTTTTCACAAATTCCAGCATTTTTTCCTGTTGTAAAACTGTTAAGGCAATACGTTCTTCTGCCTGTCTACCATAATCACTGATAGAAAACTTTGCCGGATTCTTGCGGATAATATCATCATCAACAGCCATTTCCAGTGCCGGATAAATCATATTGTTAATAAATTTTATTGTAGAATATGCGTATCCTGCTTTAGAAAGTTTTGAGTAAAACGATTTGATGTGTGATGGTAAAATCTGAACAACCTTGATGTTTCCAATTTCGTCTTTGACACGATTCTCCCATGTTTTCAGATAATTTGCTCTAGTAGATTCTTTCAGCTCCCTAGTGGACATATATCTTTCAAACAATTTATTAAGAGTAAGTTTTTTGATTGCTCCATCAGTTAAAATGTTATCTTCCAAGTCTTTTGCAATCTGCTTTTCCTTTTCCCTTAATTCCGGTAAATCCTTTGCATATACTGTCAGACGTTTTCCACTTCTTATATCTGTATAACGGTAACTATATCTACCATCTTTACGCCAGCTTTCGCCCTCTCTTAATTTTCTTCCTTTATGGTCTTTTCTGCTATTTGCCATGAGAAACATTCCTTTCTGTAATAGCCCCCTTTTTTGTTCTCATGACGTGGTTATGTCTATAAATATTATACCATATATCACAAGAAACATAAATGAAAAAGGGTGTTATTCTTCCAGATATGAGAGGTAATTTTTGACTTTTTCTACCGAATAAAGAACCCTACGTCCAATCACAATTTTTGCTCCTGCCTGTTCTCCAATCTTTCTTGCAGTAGCATGACCACAAGATAACATTGCAGACAATTTATCTATATTTACCGTTATCGGCTGTGAGGTTGGTCTTTCTTTTGTTTTGTTCATCTGTCAGCCCTCCTTTTACCGACCTGTATTATCGTCATTTTCTGCACACCAGTAAAAGTATCACTCTCCTTTATCATATGCTTTTTACAAGCAGTCAGACGGCTTCGGCAAGCTCCGCTGGTATCTCAACCATTCCCATTCCTGTGGGCTGAACCGTGTCATACGGGTGTATCATTATCCTGTGTTGCAGGTCATGGCAGAACGACTTTTCCAACGGTCGCTCCCAGATCATTGCATGAATCGCTATCTCCCGATTGGAAAAGTCACGGCGTACAACCTCTGATGGCTCACTGCAAGCACAAACGTATCTGACTGCTTTATTCAGTTGTCAAAGAACTGTTAGGCTCTTGTCAGCCTGTATCAATTCATTTTTACAAATGGACTGATACAGAATGATAAGAAAAAGCGGAACAGGAAAGAGGGGAGTTTGTTAAATCATGCTCCGCTCAAATATTACTTAATGTTCGTCTATTTCAAATTCACATATCATTTTCAAAAGGGCTTCTCTGATACGTCCCTTTAATTCCATATCAACCACAATGTATACGTTACCGTACTCATCGTAAAACGGGCGTAAACAGCATTTTGATATGTAGGCTTCATAGAATAACAACAGCTTTTCTATGGCGTTTTCGTTACCGTCCACGGCTGATGATATGAGAAAAAATGATGGAAGTGTGTGTTGCTTATTCTTCATTTGTTTTCTTCTCCTTTAACTGCTTTCTGATTTCTTCAAGTGAATTTCTTCTGTGTCTGTATGATGTGCTTCGGTTGATATTCAGCTTTTCGCCTATCTCCGAATCACTCATATCCAAGAAGAAAAACATCAATACAATGTTTCGGCTCTGCTCCGGCAACTGTTTCAGTGCTTCTGCAAGTTCTTCATCAAGTACACGGATTTCTGTACCGCACACATCGAACGTTGTATATTCACTTTCGTAATCGTCCCATACAATCAATTTCTCAACAACAATCTCTGGAAGCTCACAAAAGGATACTTCCTTTGCCTGTCGTCTTGCTAATTCCTTGCGGTAGTTACGGACAATGCCTTTCACAACCTTTTTGAGCTTACAGTCAAACTGACACTGTATTGTCTTTTGGAAGTCTGATGGTTTCAAAATCACACCCCCTTTCGCTATAAAGTGAAAAGTATGTATCCCTCTTTCCGCACCATATCTGTACGGCAAGGTGTGATTTGTTGCAGGATTGAAAAATTTTTTGTAAATATGAAAACAGCCTATTTGCACCAATAACAAATAGACTGTTTTTAAAACATCTGATATATGAGTTTTTAATTCATGTTCAAGGACTGATGATGTACTAAGAAAAAGACGGAATAAATTCGGTTGTCGGTATAGACTGCCTGTTTTACTTAGAATCACAAATTGCTCCTTGACCAGAGCAAGCCTGTGAAAATAGAAAAAGGACAGCTCTGGTTATACCAAAACCGTCCCTATATTTTTGGACATTATAAAAGAGATTACCCACAGAACGGTTTTTTTTATTTACCGAACGAGGTAATATTTTTTATCGAATTTATAGTGCATATAATATGAGTTTTTAACACATTCTAATCACATAACATGAAGTATAAACTCATGCTAGGTGATTAAAAATGAGAAAAAAGAAAGATACGCACAGCTTTGATTTTCGTCCTTTAGGACTGGCAATCAGAGAAGCCAGAGAGAAAGCAGGGCTTTCCAGAAATGATTTAGGCGATAAAGTCTTTTACGGAGAACGTCATATCGCAGATATTGAAAATATCGGGAAACACCCTAGCTTTCAGTTATTCCATGATTTAGTTACCATGTTCAATATATCTGTTGACGAGTATTTCTATCCAGCGAAGAATGTTGAAAAAAATACAGCCCGCCGTCAGATAGATTCGTCACTTGATTTATTGAGTGATAACGAATTAAAAATCATTCAAGGTACGATTAACGGTATCTTGAACAGCAGAGAGAATAAGAAGTGATTTGCTTCTTATTTTCTCTGTTTTTCTATACAGATTCTTCAACGCTTATTTGCTGATCTGCTCCGCAGGCAACAAATAAGAGCCGATAATATATAAGTTACAATAACTTACAAATTATCGGCTCTGCGTCTTAGCGTCTGGCTCTCTGATAATTATATTTCCATGTTTTATATTGATTAGAGTTTCCTGTTTGCACTTCGGACAGAATAACGGAAAATTTATCAATTCTGTATCGTCCCGTATTTTGATTCGTGTCTTGTTGTTACAAATAGGACATAACACCCATGATTGATTACTCATAGAAGCACCACCTTTGCGACAATAGATTTTTAAAATTTAATCTTTGTCTTTTTTGTAATCGTATAAATATATTCCTCTGGTGTGGGACGCTTATTTCTAAACAACTTTCTGAAATTCGCTTGTACCTCTGGGTCGGTGCTGGTCATTGCTTCATCAATAGTAGCTTCTATATCAGTCCGAATATCAGCAAGCGATGCTCCATCTGCTTTAGCACCAGTTTTCAACATTTTTTTAATATGTCGTTTTTTTAATCCTACCATATTTTTAATCTCTGTTATATAAAAGCGTTCCTAACCTTTATGTATTTTGTTGTCCAGATAAAAATTTCTGTTTTGATAAAGCAAGTTCTTTGTGTAAATGCACCGCCATAAAAATAGTAATCACAGCAGAAAGTACATCAGCGATTGGCTGGACGTACATAATGCCGTTGATTCCCCAAAATACTGGAAGAATCAGAATTACAGGTATGAAACAAATTCCTTGCCGACAAGCTCCTAAAAAGAAACCAGCTAACCCTTTCCCAAGAGCGAGTAATAATGAAGAATATACAGTATAGAAGCCAAACAACATAAATGAAAAACCATTTATCCGTAAAGATTGAGTTCCTACACGAATCATATCTAAATCCATTTTTGTGAATTGTGATATGATTCCTTTTGAAAATATTGCCAATATCAATCCATAAATAACACAAAATATGGTAGACCATAAAATTGATGTTTTAATTGCTTCTTGTAAACGGTAAAATTTCTTTGCACCATAACTATATCCGGCAATCGGCTGAAAACCTTTAATAAATCCAAATACCATCAAACTTCCCATAGAAACAATTCTTGTCACAGCCCCCATACCAGCAATTACAGAATCTCCATAGACCATAGATTTTGTATTTACAAAAGAAATAGAAAGGCTTGTTAATATCTGAAAAACAAGTGTTGGTATTCCGATTTTAAATATCTCTGACATAATATCTTTTGTAAATGAAAAATTCCTAATTCTAAAATGATAGGTACTTTTTTTTCTAAGAATAAATGTTAAATAAACTAATGTAGAAACAATCTGTGAAATAGCAGTTGCGATTGCCGCTCCTGCAACACCCATATTTAATATATAAATGAATACAGGGTCTAAACCAATATTCAATATTGCACCAGTCATTAAGGCACACATAGTTGTTTTTGCCGCTCCCTCACTGGTTACAATATTATTCATCGTTACATTAAACACATTGAAAATACAAGAAATAATATAAATGCTGGCATAGGTAATAGCGTAAGGCATGATACTGTCTGTTGCTCCTAAAAATTTAAGAATAGGACGAAGAAAAATTATGGATAAAATAATCATAATTGCACCTACAGTAATACTACTATACAATGCCGTACTTGCTACTTGATTTGCTTTTTCTTTGTCACCCTTTCCTAATAATCTAGACAGATAAGATGCTGAACCATTTCCAAACAGTAAGCCTAATCCCACTACTACTTGACCAAGTGGATAAACTACTGAGATTGCTCCCATCTGACTTGTACCCAAACTACCTACAAAATAGGCATCCACCAGATTGTAGATAGCATTTACCATCATACCCAACATGGTAGGGATTCCCATAGCCATAAGGGCTTTTGGTATCGGAGCATTTCCTAATAACTCCATTTTGTTGTTACGATTGTTCATTCAAAAATCTCCTTTCTCTTGACATGAATTATAAAATATAATAGTATAAATTACAGCATATTAGCTGTAGGAATTATACTACTATAATTTATAGTAACTGTCAATATAAATGGAGGAAAAATTTATGGCAACGATTGATTTAATAGTATTAGGGATTCTCAAAAAAGAATCCATGAGTGCATACGATATTCAAAAAATGGTGGAATATCGAAACATCTCTAAATGGGTAAAAATTAGTACCCCCTCAATCTACAAAAAAGTGATTCAGTTAGAGGGAAAAGGCTATATCACTAGCACACAGGTTAAAGATGGAAAAATGCCAGAAAAAGCAGTTTACACATTGACTGATTCTGGAAATTCTCAATTTGAAAAACTTATGCTAGATATATCCTGTAAACCAATTCATATTTTTTTAGATTTTAATGCCGTAATTGTCAACCTTGACAGTTTATCCAAAGATAATCAAAAACTATGTCTTGATAATATCGAAAATAATATTAAAATGCTTAAATCATATATCGAGGAAAATAGGAATTTTAAAAAGAATATTCCTGAAATCCCCGAAACTGGATTAGCCGTTTTAGAACAACAGGCTATTCTTGTACAAGCAATCGAAACATGGATTATGTCAATGAGAGAGCATCTTAATTTGTAATATCCCTCCAAAAAATATAAAGGGCTTGCTATGCGTAGTTTATACGAAAGCAAGCCTTTTGATTTTATTCTACAATCTTCCAGTTATCGTCCTTATGAAGCATAAGCTCATACTGTGAGATTTGTGTCATTTTCGACTTGTTATCCAGATACTTCACAGACACACTGACCTTGAGGTTATCGCCGTCTTTGGTAAAGACAGGGTTTACCAGTTCTGAAAATACATAGTCGCCGGAAACAGGAGCAAGCACACCGTCTTTGACGTAATAGGCAAGTTCTTTTTCCGTAGCTGTCGGATACAGCTTGAAGAATGTTTCCAAGAAAGCGGTAGCGTCCTTGACTGTGTCGGAACTGACACTGACATCTGCTTCCTGTACTTTCGGTTCATACTTTGATTTCTGTACCGCCGGAGCAAGGGTTGGATTCTGGGTAATGACCATTGCACCGTCCTTATCCACATGAACGGTCACGGTGTAGTTTTCTGTGACTGCCTGTGTCTGTTCTCCCTCTTTTACCTGCTGATCTACTTCGTAGGCAACGGTAAAATCGTCCATTCCAGACTGTTCCACATTCCAGACCAGCACATTTGTAACCGTAACACTGGTTGGTATGTCCGTTCTGATGGTATCAGCGTTCAAGTCCTGTAATTCTTTGGTAAGGTATTTACTGATTTCTGTTGTCCTTGCTTCAATGGCTTCCTTGCTTGTATCCCATGAGTAGTAGGCTTTCGCAAAGTTCTTGACGAAATTCTCAATACCGTTGGTATCGTTCAATCTTAGCTGAATGATTTCTTTTTCATGTACCGTGTGGGTGTCAATGGCGGTAAAATTCTTATACACACCAAAACTGGTGCTTGCCAGAAGCACCGCCCACAACAGCAGGACAGATTTCTTATGTGTCCCGACTTTCATGGTACGCACTTTCTTATTCTTAGGTGCTTTCTCTGTTTGTTCTTTCTTCTTAAACATATTTCAAGTCCTTTCTATTGTTTGATTCTTCCGGCACAAATGATGTGCTGTTGCCAGTAGGCAGAGGTCAAATCGGTATAACCGATTGGATTTCCAGCATGATACATCTGATTGTTTCCCACATAGATTCCCACATGGGTAACGTAGTCGCTGGTATTGTAGGTGGAATGGAAAAAGACCAAATCGCCAGCCTGTGCCTGTAACAAGGGGATATGCTGGGTTGCGTCATACTGTGCCTGTGCGGTTCGTGGCAGGCTGATTCCGGCTTTCCCGTAGCACCACTGGGTAAGACCAGAACAGTCAAAAGAGGTGTTCGGGTTACTTCCACCATAGACATATTTCCAGCCTTGATACTTTAACGCTTCATTCATAACCGCCTGTACCGTTTCGTTGCTGAACTGCTTCACGGTCAGATATTGATTGACCAGCTCCACATAGAACATATTTCCGTAGTTATAACGCCAGCCACCATTTTTACTGACCGCTATCGGGTTCGTATAGGTCACTTTTGTACCGCCGGATTTATTCTTTGCGAAATTTTCTGCAAGATTGAAGCTGTGCTTTTTTCCGTTCTTCGCCACATAGTCTGCATAGCCACCACCATAGTTATAAGACTGAATGACCACGTTAATGTCATTCATGCCTTTGGCTTGACAGGAAGAAAGCAGGGAAGCAAAATATTTACACCCCTGCTTTATGGATTCTTCTGTACTTAATGAGTTTGGCGGTAGTCCCAGACTTTCGCTGGACTGCATGACATCGGTAGCCGTACCGCCACTTTCTACCTGTATGATGGCAAGCAGAACGTTCACATACTCCGAGATACCGTTTTCTCTGGCATATTTTTCCACCATCGGCTGATGTTTGAGGACATCGGCTGACAGATTCATGCCAGAATAGACAGGCGAATAGCTGTTGGAACTGTCGTCATCTTCGCCGGAAATCAGTATCCCGAAAAAGAGAACGATGGAGAAAAGGACAGGAAATATCGTACCTATGATAAAGATACGCTTTAATCTCATTTCTTCCGTCCTTTCTCTGGTTGCTTCGTAACAGTCTTACGATTCTGTTTTTGGTTGACCTGTTTCTGTACAGTGGTTTTCTTTCGATTACTTCTGGATTCCTCTATGTTTGTCTGGTTTGTTCTGGCAACCGATTTGACCTGTTGTTCCTGTCTGATGTTGGTTCGGATAGTTTCTTTTCCAGCCTTGACTTCTGCATTTTTTATCACAGGAGAAGTAGCAGGACGTTTCATATCTGGCTTCGTAACTGTATCGGTCGGTGCAGGTTTTGGAACAGGTGTGGCAACAGGGCGTTCATGGCTTCTGGTAGCCCCGGCTGTCGCTGATCCATTCGCATGAACTGTCTGCCTTGCTTCCTGTGCTTTCTGTAATTCCTGCTTTTTCTGTGAGATATTTTCCCTGTGCAGGTTACGTTTCTGTGTACGCTGTTCCTGTCGGTTTTCCCGTTCTTCCACAACGCCACGCTTAAAGTCTGATACATTATCCTTTGCTTTCTGTTTGGCAGAGTGGACAGCATAACCAGCCTGTGTCGGTAAGTCTTTCACATTTTCTTTCAGAGAGGAAGCACTGTCACGGACTTTATTTTTCGTATCCATCACAGCACCTACCGCAGAACCGACACGGCTTCCCATGCTGGCAGAAGTATTTTCCCGTTTCTTTGGCGGTTGGTTCGTTGCTGGCTTTCTGGCTCTGGCAACACTTGCACCTGCCACCGCACCTGCAACACTTCCAGCACCGACAGCCCTTGCAATCCTGTGTTCCATACGTCTTGCCCGATGTCGCATGAACACCATCGGTCTACGGAATATCCGGCGACCTATCTGCTGACTGTCATTAGCATTCAGGCTGAACATACTCATTAGTTCTCCGAGCTTCATGTAGATTCCGGCAAAACAGATTATCTGCAAAAATGCCACCATGAAGAACGGATAGTCTGTGGAAATGTTGTAAAACATACTGGAAATTGAAAATGCCACGGTCACAATCAGTGTGATTCCGGCTCTTGTCATAATGGTATTAAACACCCTCACGATTGCCTGCTTTGCCATGCTTTCATAACTCGGTATCATGGAAAGTAGAAAACTGATAGGTAAAAACATTGCAAAGATAATAAAAAGTATCTGGCTAAACAACATCATGCCCGTAAGCAAGAATACAAATATCGTTATCCCTAAATTGAAGAACAGTAGGAAGAACACCATACCTAAACGGTTCACTACCTGCGGTATTGTCAGATTGTTGTTGTCGTTGTCCTCGATTTCTGTTTTCACGACTTCCTCTCTGGTTTTCCCGTCCTCGTCCTCTGGACTTGCCGATACAAGAGCTTCGACACGGTCTGCCCCGATTTCTTCTGTGTTGCTGTTACCGAATTGCAGAAGTAGCCACGGCTGTTCCACTTGAATAGAAAATAGGCTGTCCCGTATCAAGTCCACGCTGTCCTTGCCCTCGCTGTCGGAGTTGGGGAGCATGATTTTTGTTCCCAAGTCCAAAGAAGCGGTACTGATGTCTGATGAAAATTCATTTATCTTCTTGATGTAGTCGGGAGCGTAGGCAATAAACGAAGCGGACAGCACGAACACCACCACAAAGTTGATAACAGCGTGAAGTGCCTTGCTGGTTTCCCGTTTAATCAGTCCCGTATAAGCAACATACATTCCCACCACTAAGATAATGAGAAGCAGGAAACCAACATAGAAGCCCGTAGAAGAAAAGCCGTTCTCGGTTACACCTGCAAGGGTCTGTATGCTCTTTCCGATACTGTCTGCCATATCGTTAATAAAATCAAGTTTATAGGCTTCCTGCACCACATAGCCCGTGGCATTGCTTAAATAAAGGCTTATCGTCCAGACAAAGTTGGTAATGCAGTAAAGCCCGTACTGTACCGATTTTCCAATGCCGTCCAGCCAGTTCCACGGCAACCATGACCAGCTATTATCCACATAAAAATCAAGCTGGTAGTTGGAAAGGGGATATTTTGAGTAAAGATTTTCTGCGTTTATGGTATCGTCTACAAGTCCCGTTGCATGAGCCACCGTCCCCAAAAGTGAAAGCAGGATAAGGGAGAGTGCCACCACGAACAGAGCCATTTTGAGAAAGTGAAGTATCTTCCTTTTTGTGAACGCACCTTTTATCCTTTCTTTCATCACTCCACCTCATTTCTCTGTACGGGCGGTCTGGTATCAAAGGCGTGTAGCAGTTCTTCAAAAACTGGGTGTATCTGTACCACACCGACACGCCCGTATAAGTCCTGCAATAAGCATTGTCCGTTCTCCAAATCACGAAGCCGTTTCTGGTTGTTTTCATCGTCCTTGTCGATACCGAAAAATTCTAAGGTCTGTTTTATCTCGTTGATGTCAGTAGAACGGAAAGCGAATTTTAAGCCGATATTGTTTTTCAGACTTTCCTTTGCCACGTCCCCAGAAGATTGTGTAACAAAATAAACGCCTGCCTGCATAGCACGTCCAGCACGAACCAGCTTATTTGATAAAGTTTCGCCTTGTGCCACGTTTAAGAACGCCCACGCTTCGTCCAAATCGACAATCTTAAAAATACTTCTGTCCGAATGGATAAAATCAAGGGCAAAGGTACTAATCACAATCAGCATAGATACCGACAATAATTCAATAGTCGTGTATTCTTCAAAGGTCGTGTCCTTATCTGGCAGTACAAGGTCGGCTACTTGAATGATATTGAGCTGGTTATCAAGGCTGATTGCATTTTCCACCGTACCGTCTGAAAACAGCAGATGTGCAAAGTCGTAGTCCGTGAAGCTGTCGATATGGTCTGCGATATTTCTTGATATGGGCGTATCTTCACGGCGTAGCTCGTCTATTACATGGAGCAAGCCCCGACTGTCGCTCTGGGTAACGGAACGAACCGCTTTTCGTAACACGGGGAATTTTTCGCCGTCCCTAGAGGAAATACCCGTAAGGAATGTTAAGATGTCGATTGCCAGACTTTCAGCGTCCTTTACATTCTTCATAATCACGAATGGGTCAAGAAGTCCTGCATTGTCTTTATCGCTGGTAAGATTTACGATATTGATTTCATGGGCGATTTCTGGAAGTGTTTCTTTCCAGTTGCCACGCTCGGCTTTGGGGTCTAAAATGACTGCTTGACCGCCAAACAACACCGAATAATACACCAGAAGATTGTTGCAGAACGACTTTCCACCGCCAAGCGAACCGACAAAAGCAGACGCTAAAGCGTTGGTAACTGTACCTTTTACGCCCTGCGAAGCTAAAGACGGTTGCAGGTACACATTTCTTCCCGTATCAACGGAATAGCCCATATAGATACCCGTAGTTTCCCCTAACTGCTGGGTCGCTCCAAAGCCAAGCCCTGCCAAGAAGTCTGATTTTACATACTGCACATAGTCATTGATATATCGCTTGCTGGCAGGTAAAAATTCAGAATGAAGCCCCAGCATATCCCCAGCAGGACGTACCAGCTTTACATTGAGGTCGTCGTAAAAGTCTTTGACTTCATCACAACGGCGTTTCAGCTCGTCAAGATCGGGTGCAGACACCCGTATAACGTAGCTTAATTTATACATACTTTCTTTTGTCTGGTCTAAGTCCGTTTCCAGCTCGTCCACGCTGTCTAAAGCGTCCACCACATTTGAGCTGGTTTCACTTCCTGCTTGATAAGCGTGATTGTCAAGGTCTTTCAATTCCTTTTTCTTGTTGCGTACGGTTGTTAATGCTTTTCGGTTCTCCACGATTTCTACATTCATAGAAGTATCAACGGGGAATGTGAATTGCTGTTGCTGGAAATAGAAGATTTCACTTGACGGAAAATCAAGCTCGCCGACAATCGCATTGACGGTAAAATAGGACACATAACTTTCCTTGTCCTCATGTTCCAAGCGTAAATATCGCTGGCTTTCTTCAATCACACACCTTGTCGGACGGATAAGGTCGTAGTATTTTATCAGCGTTTCTTTGTTCAATTTTTTCTTTGGTAGCTGGTACTCATAATCTTCATAGGCGATACCGTCCCTGCCGTAAAGATGTTCCATGAGATACCCAAAATCATTGATTTCCAAGCGACGCACCTTGAAACGACGGGAGATTTTATTTTCCAGTAACTTTTCTATTTTCATGTAACGGTTGATTTCATCATTCGGCATGGAAACAAAATCATTCATCAGCGTGTGGTTCATTTCATGGAGAAATTCTGTGAACGTCAGCCACGCCGATTTTTTGATGTTCTTCAGATTGAGCTGTTCTTCCGTAACCATGAGCTTAAAGCCAAGAAAAAAGCGGTAGTCCACTTGATTGTCCCCAATCATAGATACTAACGCTTCGGTCTGTTCGTCTATCTTCTGGTAAGCAACTTCCTTTAATTTTCCAGTTACCAGTTTTTTTGACTGCTCCTGCTGACTTCGGATTGAGCTTTCTGTGGCAATCTGCAAGGCATGAATTTTACCCTCACGGGACTGTGCGATAAGCTGGCGAAAGCTGTCATGCACGATAAATTTCTGCTCTGCGGATAAGAAAGAATAGTTGTACGGTATCAGCTCATAGTAAGCGAACACCTCATTGTCCTTGTTCCAGACAAGGTTATTGTCAATATATTTTATCGGGAACATAGTTCACACTCCTTACTGCCGTGATTGTTTCATTCAAGGTCTGCTTATGCAGTTTTACGGCTTTTCCTGCATAAGTGATTTTCGGTCGCAGGGCATAGGTTATCTGTGATTTCAAAAAGCTGTACGGCTTCTTTCCGTCAAAGGTTTTCTGCGACATAAACCAAGTGAGAGCAACGGGAATACCAAAGTATTTGAGAAATGCTCCCTCAATCATGGAAAGTGGGGGAATATCCCCAAACAGAATGATGATAAATTCTGTAATCACAAACCATGTAATCTGTGTAAAGGTAACGGGAAAGGGTAAGTTAAAGTCATTGATTGCATACAAGACTTTTTCCACGTTCCAGATACCCGTGTAGCTCTTAATCTTTTTCAAGTTCTTTCAGCTCCTTTCAAAATAGAAAAGGACAGCCATTTTCAGACTGCCCCTTAAAAGAGAAATACGCTGTCAGTAGGAACAATGCTTGTCGCTGATCTTCCAGCGTTAATATGGTATCTCGCACATACCTCGGCTTGTTTCAATAAAGCAACCGCCCATATCCAAATCTCGCCCGTAGGCTTCATAGTCAATGTAGTTCTGTAAGCTGGGTGGAATATCGCCAAGTGCCTGCAATTCGTCTATGTAGTAGTAGGCAACGTCTGTCATGGTTTCACAGTCGGGATAATAATAAATGTCGTCCTTGTGTTCCACGACTTCTTCCAGCGTCCCATAGTGGCTGATAAATTCGTCCAGACACTCTACGATATAGTTGGGAAGTTCCTCTATCATTTCATACATAGAGTTTAGTTCTTCAATGGAAACATACTCGCCAATCGCAATAGGGAAGTTGTCGGTATCATGGATAGCGTATTCCTCATACTGTTCATTCAATCCGATTTTTTCTTTTACATCTTCCTCGTCAATAGGAAATGTGAACCACGCACCGACTAAATAGCCCTCATTGTATTTGCCAAGATTAGCAATATAAACCGCCATATCATCAATCATAAGCACCACCTCATTTCCTACTCTGGCAGTTCAAAGATACCGTGTTCCGTTACTAAAAATTTCCCGTGTTCCTGCAAGTGAGAAGCATAGGCTTCAAAGTCAAAATAGTATGCTTGACAGTCCTCGGATAAATGTTTGAACGTCGGGTCGTTCATCAGCTTTTGCCTTGCAACATCTATCATGCTTTTGCAGTCGGGATAAACGGTAATCACGTTCCTGCAAATATAAAGTGCTTCTAAATTCTCAAACACCGTAAGCAGTGATACATATTCTTCCTGCATATCGCTTGAAAGCTGGCGATACATAAAATCTAATTCGTTGAGCTGATACACGCTTGTATGTTCGTGGACTTCATCAGCATAAGGCAACACCTTTTCGATAATGCGGTACTCCCCACTTTCTGCATCGACACCCAACTTTTCTTCAAACTCGGCAACATCTATCGGCAAGTCGAACCAGTATGATGTTGTTTCTTCGCCAGTTGTTCTTTTCGTTTCCACCAGCACCCTTGTTTCCTGCATTGTTCCTCACGTCCTTTCTGTTGTTTCATCACATCTTTTAAGGTCTGGTACGACATACCAAACACATACTTTGAAAAATCTTCTAACTGTCTTTCTTCATAGTCAGCAGGGTTCAGCCGTTTCATTTCCTGCCAAACCTTACGCTTATAAGAGGGCAGGTCGGAAATGTATTCACAGCCGACTTTTGACTGCATATCCTTAAAAATATCGTTCATTTTATCACTCCAATCTGAAATTTAGGTAAGAAAAAAGCAGTCAATCCCAAGACTAACTGCTTTGTGTGTATGGATATGAAATTGTTCGTCCTATATTTTCTTTGATAAAATATCAGATTAAAAAAGCAAATTCATTATTGGTATCATAGTTCCAGCTTCGCATTCTGCATAATCAAGAATATTATCGGATAAATATATTTTTGCGAATTCTTTTGCATTGTTCTTTATTTCATCGTCAACAACTACTAAATCGCAGTTTTTACAATGTAAAATAGGAGCATTTATCACTTTTATAGTTTTCCCGTCAATACTCATTGAAAATTCGCCTATTGTCTTATGTAGAGTGTTATTGCATTCTGTACATTTCATTATAAGCCCTCCCTAATAAAATCTTATCGCTTTCTTTATATTTATATTATACCATTCTCATATCAGCATCACAATAAAATTCTATGCACCGATAATCTTATTGAACAGCTCTAACAGTACATCTTTCACACCGCCAGCATTGAATACCAAGCCGACAGCAATCAAGGCAACTACTAAGAAGCCAATGAGCTTTGAAAACTCACGCTTGAACCCTAAGTAGATACCGATAACCACAATCGCCATAAGCACCAAGCTCTGTGCGTTTGATAAAAACCATTGATACAAATTTTGTCCGAAATTCATTTAATTGTCCTCGCTTTCTTCTAATTGTTTCATTTTATAGTCAGCTTCTTTGCCGACATTCAAAATACACATCAAGACTACGCCGATACCCATTCCCATAGATACCAGCAGGAAGTCTTTTAATAATACCCACATTTTTTATCACTCCTAACTTTCCACCAAATCTTTTGCAGGGGTCGTCTGCTGTTTGATTATCATTTCATGCTTTTCTGTGAGCTTTGCCTGCTGTTCGATTGTTTCCATGTAGTCTGTACCGTTTCCCTTATCAATCTTTTTCAGCATTTTCAAGGTCGGTGCTACCTGCCGTTGTACCCACCGCAATGTACGGTCTAAGGTGTAAGGCTCTGGCTTTGTCGTCAGCTTCAAGCTCTGTCTGTTATCGCCGATAAACCAAGCCCAGCGGTCATTGAGTTTCCAGTCATTTTTTCGCTTGTCTGGTTCTTCATCAACAAACCGCACATACTGGTTGATAATAGAAAAGGCGGTCTGCTCTGCGTCATAATAGGTCAGCAAATCTCGTACTGCATAATAGGCACGTTCATTTCTAAGCCGTATCTCAAAACGGTTGATAATGTCGGCTTCTTCCAGAGGTGTCCCTAACTTGACGTACTGCTCATAGTCCTTTTCATAAATACAGAAATACACATCTGATTTCAGAGAACCAAGATAAAGGGTACGTCCCATATATTCTCTGTCGTCCTCTCTGTGCTTGATAAGCTCGCCCGACTGGTAAAACTTATAGCTTCTGGACTTTCCGATATATTCCCGTTTCCTGCATTTTTCCGCAAGCTCTGGAATATCCAAAATGCCCGTATGGTCGTTGATAGCAAGGTCGATACGCTTCATCACGCCACCGTCTACAAGTGCGTCCATAAGAAAGTCATACCAGCTTCTTTGCTGTGCCAGCAGGTAACTTTCAAACTGCCTGCACCCCCGACCCTTTAACTCTAAAAGGACACCTTTTTCTTCGTCAGCCGACGTATAGATAAAGATGTCCCCTAATGAATAATGCTCCGTATAACTGTAATGTCCGTAATCTTCATGGAGCATATAATTGATATTCAATTTTAATATATCTTTGATGATGTGCTGTATATCCAGCGTGGGAAAACGAATTTTTACATAATCAAACAGCATGGTAAGCGGTGCTTCTGGATTGAACCTTGCCAGCTCTTTATACAGCATTTCCAGAAGTTCCTTTGACGGCTTCATTTTTCCACTTTCTATCTTGTTGAGATATTCCCTTGTGATACCAGAAGCCAACGCCAGCCTGCCTTGTGAGATACCGTAAGCAATCCGTTTCTCCCGTAATTCTTTTATCCATTGTTCTTCATTCAGAACCATACCCCCAATCTGTCAAGTGTGAAGTTTTTTAAGGCGACTTCACAGCCGATTTTTGCTAGGAAACCATGCCAGAAGCCTTATGTTTCCTATGTTTTTTGTCTATTGTCTATTTGCAAACGTACCCCTCTGTTAGATACCGAGGGGTTTTACCTGCTGGCGTGGCTTACGCCACACCAGCAACGGCTAGTCCGTGCCGTCGCCTTTCGCTTCGCACGTCGCCGTCCCGTCCTGCCTTGCTTGTGCAAGAGAACCGATTGTCTGCAAAAAATCATGCCCTTTCGGGACTAAAGGCGTATAAAATTCGCTTATCACGCTTGTTCCCACATCACAATAACCACGCCCCTTGATACGCTTCTGGAAAAACTGCTTTTTCACATCTGAACCGAACAGCATACCGTAACCTAATTCGCTGATACGCCCCAATCCCACACGGAAATTGAAGTTATCTCTGATACCGTCCGAGAAATACTTTGCGTCTGGACGCTGGCAGGCAACGATAAGGAAATAACCTGCTTGTCGCCCTAACATAACGATTTTCTTTAACTGGCTAAGTAGGCTCACGCTTTCCTTCGTCCCCAGCATTTCAAAAAATGCCACATATTCATCAAAGATAAGAAAGCAGGGTGGCAGTCCCAGATAGGCATAGTTTTCGCCAGTCTTATAGTTCGGGTGTCGTTTCATTTCCTCACTTCGCTGTACCATGCCCTCATAAAAAGCATGGACGCAATCTATCATTTCTTCTTTGGTATGATACACATTTCCCATAACTGTCCCTAAGTCTGCAAGGTCACCGTTCTTCGGGTCTAAGATGTAAAGGACAGCGTTGGTATGCAGTAAGGCTTCAATGAGCGTCAGCAGAAAATAGGTTTTACCGCCACCCGTCCCTCCAGCAATCAGAGCGTGAGGGAGTGCGTCATATTCCCAGACAAGATTTTTCATCAGCTTTAGACAGCCGTTTTCTGCCCGTACTTCATCAATGGTAATGCGGTTCGCTATCATATCATAAAGCAGGGTATATTCGATATAGCCGTCATGTAAGGTCTTGTCGGTCAGCTCGCAATACAAGCCACTTTCCAATTTATCCTCTAACCGTAAAAGCTGGTCTTGATATTTTCCCAGCGTAATTTCACAGCGGATATGAAGCAGTCCCTTTTCCATTTGATAATAAATTTTTGGAAACCAGACGATTTTTTCCCTTGATCTGCTTTGCAGGTCAGTAAAAAAACCGCTGTCTTGTACGGTATCAGCTTCATACCACTTATTTTCCAGTATCATTCGTGCCAGCTTTTGACGGTGCAGGAGCTTCTTGAAATTGTCGTAACAGAAGCGGTAATACAGAAAAGCGATCAATGCACAAACACCAGTCGCTATCAGTATGGTTATGAAGTTGTAAGGGGAAAGCGTCAAGCCATTTTCTAACAAGCTGAAATGTTCCCAATCGGTATGCATGAGCTGTTTGATATTGACTAGCAAAAGAACCGCCACGAACAGAAACAGAAGCGTTCCTATGGAAAAATGGTAAACAAGGTGCTTGTCGCTTGCTCTGATACGGTGTCCTTTATTCCAAATCTTACGCATAAATCAATCAATCCTTTCTGGGTGTGAAAAAGCAGTCAATCCTAAGACTAACTGCTTAAATACACATACATATTAAATTGATAAATTGTTTTTAGTTTTACTAATACCTTTGCAATAGGTAATCAATAACTTCCATGCACCTCGTCCTAATAAGAACAAGATTATCCCCGTGATTAGTGATAAGATAAATACTGGGATAGGGCTTAAAGCTGTATTTCCAAATTGAAAACCAATATAATCTACATAAGGAATATTCAAATGTAATAAATAATCTACTAATTTTATAATCCCTAATACAGCAGAAGCAACACCACACAGAATAAAAGTAGGTGCAACAATAACTAAAACTGGTATTACAAACAATCCAGAAAAACCTACTAAGCTATAAAAAGCACAAACTGTTAAAAATCTGTTCCAGCTAAAACCGTTTTCCTTTGCAAGTAAATCTCCAAGATAGGCTTTTGCAAGGTCTTTTGGCTTTCCTAATCTAGTTAAAATTTGTTCTGTTGAGAGGTTTTCGCTTTCCATTTCTAAAATAGAGCCTTTTATTTCCTTTACAATATCAACACGTTCAGAAGTTGGAAGTGGTTTCAAACATTTATCAATAGTATCTAAGTATTTTTCAAACGTAGTATTCATAATTTTATTCTCCTTTCAAATCAGACATAGCATTTAATAAATTTTCCCATTCAGTATTCATAGCGTCCAGATAATTTTTTCCGTCTGGTGTTAATGAATAATACTTACGAGGTGGCAAGCCCTCTGTGGACTCTTGCCAAGTTGATTGCAAGTAGTTTTCCTTTTGTAATCTTCTTAACAATGGATATACTGTACTTTCCGTAGAAGTAATTATAGGATATTTGCTCAATTCTTGTAAAATCTCATACCCATAATATACTTTTTTATCCAGCATTAGCAAAATACAATATTCCAATGTACCTCGCACTATTTGAGATTTCCATTTGTCTAAGTTCATGTTGTTCACCTCACTGTTTTCTTGATAGGTATATCGTACTACACAGTACATTGAATGTCAACAGTATATTTTAATTGAACAACACTTTTTTTTGAAAGGTATATCAATTACTATTTTTTCGGTTGTCCCTGCGTGTTATTATTCTGTGGATTGCCTGCGTTCTGGTTGCCTTTATTCTTCAACACAATATCCTCTGCCTTTACATACCAGTCCACATCTGCACCCGTATAGGTTTTTCGTGATACCGTATCGGCTACGGGATTGACAAGCTCCACGACTGCATTGTAAGGAAATTCCCTTAACGGTACTTCTGGCGGTACGGACACGGGGATAATTCCACCATGCAGACTGCACTTCAAATCATAGATACGCTTTTTAAGCTGGGTACTCGGTGTCCCGTCCTCATTTTGTAAGAACACATCACGCACTGCTGTAAATTTTAATTCTCCAAATGTTTTCTCTTTGTCAATAACAAACCCGTTTGATAATCTCATAAATTCGTCACTCCTTTACTTTTCTTCAACTGCTACAATATCATCAGCAACTAATACATAATCGGTATGTCCCATATCCCCGATTGCGTAACCTCTGCCATATAACTTCGGATTGACAAGTTTTACTTTCTGCTCATACTTGAACTTCTTTTCGCCAGCCTGCACGGGAATTTCTACCACAACATTTTCGCCTTTCTGTACGTCGGAATAAAGGTTATAGCTTCGTCTGGCTAAGACCCTGCGATTATTTTTATCTCTTTCAAAGACTGGCTCGCTTTCGCCTGCAAATTCAAGAGTTCCAAAAGACTGTGCCATATCTGGCACGACATATTTCATCTCCATATTGTTTTACCTCGTTTCTTTCTATATTTGATAAGTTTTTTAATTGTGATTTCTTATTCTGGCGGTTTGGAAAGTACCAGCAATCCCCCAGATAGTAAAGGGTAAAATCAATGCTTACGCACCCTTGACTATCCGTGTTCTTGCAGGTTGTAGGCAGACAAGCCAGAATAAGCAAAAATCTGCCGTTTGACAGCTTCGGCGGAGAGCGTGATTTTTCTTTCCTCATACCGTTACCGCCTTATGATTTCTTCATTTTACGGCGTTTGTAAAGATATGTTCCAGCCAGTCCACCAGCAGACGCAAGCAACATCACAACAAATGCCATTACATTTGTACTGTCGCCCGTTTTGGGACTGTCGCTAGGTCTGTTAGGCTTTTCTGGTGTCGGTGGTGTTTCGGGTTTCTCTGGTTCTTCTGGCTTTTCCTTAAAAGTAATCGTCTGTCCCTTATCCTCAATATCCTTATGTTCGGTAACTTTCTTCGGTTCGTCTGGATTGCTCAAATCGTACAATTCTTCAAAAGTTACAAGCTGTTTGCCGTCAAGGGAAGTAGCGTCAAAGGTAAAAGCAACTTCCACTTTCATAGTTTCGCTGTCAGCGGTAAACATATAATCACTTTCCACACGCTTTCCATTGATAAGAAGCTCTGCACTTTCTTCTTTCAACATCTGCCAGCCCACAAGTTTGTACTGTGTACCGACTTCTAAGCCCTCTAAGGTTACGGTATCAATGATTGTAACGTCTTTTCCTGCTTCAAGTTCTTTATTGCCGTCCTTATCGGTAGCAGTCGTATGAATTTTGATGATACGCTCTGTGATAAGTACCGTCTGCCCGTCGTCCTCAATGTCTTTATGTTCCACAACTTTTACGGGTTCTTCTGGATTGCTTAAATCATACAATTCTTCAAAGGTAACAAGATTTTTACCGCCAAGTTCGGACGCATTGAATGTATAAGCAATTTCTACTTTCATAGCTTCATCACCAGCAATAAAGGTATAGTCATTTTCTACACATTTCCCGTCAATGATAAGCTCGGCGTTTTCTTCCTTTAACATCTGCCAGCCTTTCAACTGATACTTTGTGCCTTTTGTAAGTCCGTCTAATTTGACAGTATCAACGATTGTAACCTCTTTTCCTGCAAGGATAGTCTTTTCGCCGTCTTTGCTGGTCGCTGTGGTATGGATAGAGATTTCTTTTTCGTATTCGTCAGTCAAAGTCCCTAAATCAATCACAAGATTATTTCTTGCTACCACGATTTCAAAAGGTGGGATAAGTTCAAAGCCTTTGTTGCTATCACAACTCATTTCTTCAATGATGTATGTATCATAAGGTAATGCACCCTTGCTGTCGTCTGGTTCAGAAGTTCCAAACCACACACCGTCCTCACTGGTCTTGCCTGCGTTAGTATTATGCTTGTGAGAAGCCCATTCAGCAGAAGTGGAGAACTGCCCGTTATCATCAGTTACCACAACATGATTTTCCCCCGTCGTCTTGCTTGTGATCCTAAAGGGAACATCAGCAAGACGTTTGTGTGTGCCTGCACCGATTTTCACGCCCTCAATATCTCCACGCTTAATCTGATTGTAGATAGAATGGGCTTTGTCGGTTAAGTCCACGATTTTTCCATTTTCTGTGATTGTAAAATCAATCGGCTTTGCACCGTCTGTCAAATATCCGTTTGGAGCTTCACTCTCAACGATACGAAACTTTCCATAAGGTAAGAGGTCAGAAGAAGTAGAAGCGACACCCTCAATATCTGTACGAATTGTTTTTACCACTTCATTTTTCTTGTATAGCTTGCCCTCAACCAAAACAGAATTATCATTTAAGGAAATGATGTCAAAAGCAGTATCTTTCAAAGTGGCACTTCCTTGTGGCTTTGTATCGCCCGTTTCTAAATCTCGTTTCTGAATTTTGACACCGCCACGGATAACCTTGTCTGATACGGAAAACCGGTTACTTCCAGATAGTACGGCAAGGTCGCCGTCCTCGGTAATCTGTGTTACATATAAACCCTTAATCTGTTCAGACTTATCGCCAGCCTGCATATATGCACCGTCTAACAAGTAGCCGTTTGGTGCTTTTGTTTCTGTGACAGTGAATGTACCAAGTGGCAGTACATTCTTACCGTCCTGTGTATAGAAGCTGTCGCCGGATACTTTGTAGCTGTCGGCAAGTCTGGATACATAATGGATAGTTCCGTCACGGTCTTTTTCTGCAACGGTTTTAGTTGTCCATGTATGGGTAGCCTTTGCAGGAAGATTGTCTGCATTGTAGTATCCGTCATAATAGCTCCATGTAAACTCTGCACCCTCTAAAGAAGCAGTTCCCTGTGGAGTGGATTTTCCTGTTTCCATGTCGATTTTAAATAAATCAATCAAAGTTTCTGTGACTTTTGGAGTATCAGCAACAGTCAAAGTCGCTGTTTTTCCAACTTCCACATTTAAGGAATGAACAGTAGAATCCAACTTGTAACCCTTTGGAGCAGAAAGCTCTTTGATATAAACTGTTCCGGCTTTTACCTCAACTTCTTTGGTATCGCCGTTTCCATCGGCAGTAAGTGTGGCAAGCTGGCTGTTACAGCTCTTATCAGAATAGACACCAAATGTCGCACCCTCAAAGGAATAGTTGGCGTTGCCATCTGTGACCGTGGGATTGGAAGAAGTCTTTTTAACCTTTGCATTTCCCACATTTAACTTTGCCCAAAACTGTCCGATGTCCTGTCCTTCGCCGGTATAAATGTAACCGCCACATTCATAGCGTCCTTTGTTTGCTTTCACAAATGCTTTCGCACCAGCATACACTTCATTCTGTACTGCCTGTGAGATTTCATTATAGGAAGCTCTGACGTTGTCGCACTGCCAGCCGAGTTGTTCACTCAATCTCTGCCAGACAACACACTGTTCCAACAGATAACCTTGTTTGTAATTCAAGTTCGTATGAGAAGCGGTATATTGCTTGACGTACTCTAAGGAAAGAGCAACGTCTGCAATCTGATCGCTACTCATACGGGTGCTTGCGTCAGAACGTGTTTTATATCCATTCTTGAAATTGGTGTTGATGTCCACGCAGTAGGCAGTTTCGCCCTCAACTTTCATGTGTCCCTCATTGAATGTAGATTTGATAGAACCATCATTCATAACGTGTTCAATGTATCCGACACGTTCTGCTGATTCTGTCCAGTATTGATTGCCGGAAGCATGAACCGCCGTCACTGGTAATGCCGTGAGAATGGTTGCAAAAGCAAGCGTTCCTGTCAGCAATCGCTTTACTAGCTTATTCATATTTCTTCTTTCTCCTTTCGATTTTGGGTATGAAAAAAGCCGTCCATTTCTGAACGACTGGAAATAGAAAAGGAACGCCAAAAGTGTACGTTCCATAGTCTATAAAATATTTAATTTTTCTCTCTGGTGTGCTATCTGACGCCAATTTTGACCCCAAATTTCTGAAAAATGACGATTTTTGATGAACAGCTACAAATTTTCAAAATCCGTGAAACCCTTGTAACTAGGGCGTTACGGGACTATATGAAACTAGACAAAACCAACGTCACAATAACAATAGTTGAGTGCTAATTTTTTGTGAAAAATTTGTGAACTTATATTTTGCCAACTTCGCAGTGGGCACTTCTTTTCCAGACAGAAAAAGACGCAAGCCATATTTCTATGACCTGCGCCTGTTTACATAACTTACTTTTCTATTCTTCTGGTTCCAATTCCAAATAATCATTTCTTATAATAATCTAATCAGCTCTTCAATATCTTCCATTTTTGTCCCCCAGCTTGTTGCAAAACGGACAACGGTATGGTTCTCGTCATATTTCTCCCAGAAACCAAACTCCACCTTTTTACCCAGTTCTTCCATCTGGCAGTCTTCCAGGACAATGAAAATCTGGTTGGTTGGAGAATCGATAAAGAACTGATATCCTTTTTCTTTCAATGCCTGTTTTACCGATCTGCAGTCTCAATGGCATTTTTACTGATCTTACAGTACAGATCGTCTGTAAATAAGGTATCAAACTGGACACCTGCCAGTCTTCCTTTTGCCAAAAGTGCTCCCTGCTGCTTCACCAGGGTCATAAAATACTTTGGCGCTTTCTTCGGGAACACCACAGCCTCACCGCACAGTGCCCCTACCTTCGTTCCACCGATATAAAACACATCCGTCAGTCTGGCAATATCCTCTAATGTCACATCCGTTTCCTTGCTCACCAGTCCATATCCCAGGCGGGCCCCGTCCAAGAATAACGGCATCTCATACTGTCTGCACACGGCAGATAATTCTTCCAGTTCCTTTTTTGTATACAGTGTACCATATTCCGTTGGATGAGAAATGTAAACCATTCCAGGAAATACCATATGTTCGTGATTGGCATCTCCATAAAAACGCTCTACATAAGCCTTTACTGTCTCTGCCTGAAGCTTGCCATTTACCTGAGGCAAAGCCAGTACTTTATGCCCGGTATATTCAATAGCGCCGGCCTCATGACCATTCACATGACCGGTTTCTGCAGCGATCACACCTTCATAGCGGTTTAACATAGATGCGATCACTACGGCATTGGTCTGGGTTCCTCCTCCTAACAGATACACTTCTGCCTCCGGACACCCACAGGCATTGCGGATTTTTTCTTTGGCAGACTCTGTATATTTGTCAAAACCGTAGCCTGGCAGTTTCTCCATATTGGTTTCTACCAAGCGCCGCAAAATTGCCTCATGAGCACCTTCACAATAATCATTTACAAAAAATAACATTTCTTAAATTCCTCTTTTCTATAAATTTTTCCGCTTCTGTCCAAAATGATGGAAGCGTTTTACAAACAATAATCCACGGAATACCCAGTCGATATACATACCATACCAGACACCCATAACCCCTAAGTTTAGTACCTTAACAAAGAAATATGCGGACGCGATCCGGAAAATCCACATAGACGCCACAGAGACATACATGGTAAACGGCGCATCAAAGCTGGCTCTTAAAGAATACGGAATGGTGAATGCCAACGGCCATACCACCATGGCAAGGCTATGGGCAAACAGCATCTCTGCCGATGTCCTGGTCGCTTCCGGGGACAGGTTGTAAATTCCCACCACCTGATTGCGGAACAAGATCATAAGAGAACAGATCACCACTAAAGCCGCATAGTTGACCAGTACCAGCTTTTTTGTGTACTGCTTTGCCTGTTCCCATTCACCAGCGCCTACGCACTGACCGACAATGGTGATGATACCAAGACCGATGGCGTTGCCTACCAGATATTCAAAGGTTACCAGATTACTGGCAACTGCATAGCTGGCGATTGCCACGGTTCCCAAAGAAGACACTAAACTCTGCAAAAATAATTTGCCAAACTGGAACATGGTATTTTCCATGCCGTTTGGAACACCGACTTTTAAGATGTCTTCGATCATCCTTCCGTTAAACCGCAGTTCCTGGAGATTGCGGATCCGGATCACATTCTGTGGTCTCTGGATCAGAAACAGCATCAGAATAGCAGCGAAGGCTCTGGATATCAAGGTAGGAATACCGACACCTTCAACCCCCATATGTAATCCAAACACACAGATCGCATTTCCTGCGATATTGATGGCATTCATGACTAAAGAGGCATACATGGAAACCTTGGAATTGCCCATAGCCCGGTACAACGCAGCGCAGGAGTTGTACACTGCCAGAAATGGGTACGATAATGCGGAAAGCCAGAAATAAATCTGGGCATTTTCCATGACACTGTCCTCAACTTTACCAAAAATCATGGATAACAGATGACGATTACCAAGCAGCGCAACCACTGCAATTACCGCAGACACCATAGTCGTGATCAGGATCAGCTGGCCAGCTGCCTCGCAGGCATTCTCCGGCTGTTTCTTACCAATATACTGGGCACAGACCACAGAACCACCGGTCGCCAGAGCAGCTAACATCTGAATGATCAGGATGCTGATGGAATCCACCAGGGAAACACCGGAAACCGCTGTCTCCCCGACTGCCGCTACCATGACCACATCGGCCATTCCCACCAAAACAGCCAAAAGCTGCTCCACAATCAAGGGGAGCAGCAGCTTCACTAAGTCTTTTCTTGTAAACATACCTTAAAACCTTCCATATTCCTTCATGTCCCAGAACACTCGGTTCCACAGAATATGATATTCCTCGTAAAACGGGAATCGATCAAATTCCTGAAAGGCTTCTGCCATACTGCCATAATACCAGGCATGCATCCGCTTGTCCTTCTCATGAAACTTCTTCCAGAGGTCTTCCCCAATAATCAGATAGTCCGTGGCCGTACTGCGCAGATTGCTCAGTTTATCTCCAAACGCGATCATCTTCATATCTTCAGGTGCGTGCTTTATCCGGTCAATGGTGGCCTGCTTCCGCTCTTTCCAGGTCAATAACTTATTCTCACTTTCTGCCTGCACCAGATCTGCCACCCGCTTTCCAAACTGCTCTTCCAGTTCTTCATAACGAACTCCCGCATCCTCGATCACATCATGAAGGTACGCCGCCGCGATCACCTCCGGATCTTCTGTCATCATTGCAACGATCATAGCTACCTCTCTTGGGTGCACAATATATGGAAGCTTACTTCCTTTTCTCAAGGCACCGGCATGAGCATGGGCAGCAAATTCTGCAGCTTTCTGAATCATGGAGAATCCTCCCTCTATTTGTAAATGATAACTGCCTGGTAACCGCTTAGGGTCTTACAGTTATTTAAATTACTATAAATGAGCAAATTTGAAAAATTGCACAAAACTACACTGCGAATTTCATAAATGAATCAAAATCATTGCTTTCCTTTGCGCATTGAAAAAGATAACGATACTTTTCCAGCTGAATGGTATCACAGATTTCGTGATATCCAGTTTCAAACGAACAGAACCTACCAGTACCCACTGCACACATGAAATGTGCCAGTGACATAAGTAGCCAGTA
>QUFC01000059.1 GCA_003478355.1 Lachnospiraceae bacterium AM48-27BH | reverse complement strand
AGAGGTGGGAGTCAATCTCACATCTGATATACCTTTTTACCTGCACATATGTGCCGCAGACCTTCACATCCTTGATAGCGTTTTCCGGAATCTCAAACAGGTTCTGATCCAGCACAACGAAGTCAGCTGCCATACCTGGAGCGATCCGCCCCTTAAAGTTTTCTTCAAAGCTTCCTTCTGCGCTGCGGGTGGTAAAGCTGTCGATGGCTTCCTGTACTGTAAATGCCTGATCTGGCAGATAAGGCCCGATCTGGTCTTTTAAGGTCTTTCTGGTCACTGCACACTGGATACCGCCTAAGACATCAGGCAGCTCCACCGGGCAGTCGCTTCCGTTGCTGACAGATACTCCATGCTTCATCAGAGTCTTCCAGTTATAGCTGGTGGAAGCTAATTTTTCTCCAGCACGATCTTCTACTATGTGGATATCGTAGTCCAGGAAAATGCTCTGCGCATACACATGAAGGTTCAGATCCTCGATTTTCTTTAACTGATCTGGTCTCGTGATCTGGCAATGGACAATTCCATGACGGTGATCCTCTCTTGGATGCTCTTCCAGGGCTTTTTCAATGGCATGGAGCACACGATCCAGACATGCATCACCGATGCTGTGAACTGCCACCTGCATCCGATGCTCATTGGCATATCCAATCATGGTATCCAGTGTCTCCTGGGTAAATACCGGAATCCCACAGGTAGACGGATCGTCTGCATATGGCTGGCTCAAAAAAGCCGTTCTCGCGCCTAAAGCGCCATCTCCTAACATTTTTAATGGTCCGATCTTAAAGAAATCGCTGCCAGCCCCTGTAACATTGCCTGCTTCTACAAATTCCTTCAGGCTGTCCAGATCTGTGAAGTTGCTCTGCTCATAAACACGGACCGTCAGTTCTCCCTCTGCCTCCAGTTCCCGGTAAGCTTCATTGACTACCGACCACGGAACCTTGCGGAAGGTACAGTAATCATCGGTCTGACTGCTGGTCACACCAAAGCGGTTTAACTCCTTACATGCCATCTTCAGCATGTGTTTTACTTCTGCCTTATCCGGCTCTGGAATCGCTGCATAAACCGGGTCCATAGCATTATCAAAAAAACGTCCGTCCGGCTCTCCGTGTTCTATCCCGATATGACCGCCTTCCGGCTGTGGAGTTTCTGCTGTCACGCCTAACACCTCCAGCGCCTTGCTGTTAACTACCAGACAATGACCGCAGGCACGAACCGCGCACACCGGGATTTCTGTGGAAACCTGATCCAGGTCATAACGGTCAGGCATCCGGTCTGCATCGGTAAAATAGTCCTGGTTCCAGCCACGGCCCATAATCCATGCACCAGCGCTTCTGGTTCTGGATGCAGCAAACTCCTTCAGGCACGCCACCATGTCCTGAAGGCTTTCTGTGTGCTTTGCTAACTGGGCGGAATTTAACGCACTGCCAAAGCCCAGCAGATGCATATGGCTATCATTAAATCCACTGCATACAAATCTGCCTTCCAGATCGATCAGTTCCGCCTGTTCCCCTGCTGCCATCCGGGCTTCCTCATTCGTTCCCGCAAACACAAATCTGCCATCCTCTTCCACAAATGCCTGTACCAGCGGAAGAGCTCCTGTATATACAGTTCCATTGTAATATACTGTTTTCATTATGCTTCCTCTTTTCCTACCTTTTCCTCATAGAACAATTTCATATTCGGATCTACTGCACCTTCCCCTAAATAGCGTGCCTTATAATCCTTCAGCAGTTTGAAATACTGACTGGATAATAACAGGATCACCGCTACATTGACAAATGTCGGAATTGCAGATGTAATATCTACAACGGTCCAGATAAATCCCTGATTGTCGGTCTTTACCAGATAAATCGTCCATAACAGTCCCGGAAGCGCACGTACTGCATAGAACAGCTTCATCACGATATCCTTCACGATACCTTCCTGTTTGTATAAATGCTCCAGAATCGCCAGGTAATAGGTAAACCATCCGCCGGAAGTCGTCACGGTAAATACAACCATGATCACAGCTAACAGCAGGCTTCCAACTGTACCAAATCCAGATGAAAATGCGCTCAGAGCCAGTGTACCACCATTGGTCCCATCTGTCCAGTTGCCGCTTAAAATAACAGATAATGCAGTAATGCTGCAGATAATAAAGGTATCAAAGAATACCTCGAAAGAGCCCCACAGTCCCTGTTCTACCGGGTGACGGGTCTTGGCAGAGGCATGGATCATAGGAGAAGTACCCCATCCAGCCTCATTGGAGTATACGGAACGAGCCATACCTACACGGATCATCTCGCTGACTGCACAGCCTGCGAAGCCACCGATCGCCGCAGTGCCTGTGAATGCATTCGTAAAAATCTCCACGATGGTTGCCGGAACTCTCTGGATATTTACCAGGATCATGGCAATTCCCATGAGGATATAGATCACGCTCATCACCGGAACCAGCTTGCTGAATACTGCCGCAATCTTTCTGGTGCCGCCACTGGTGATGATATAAGTCAGGACACAAAGACATGCTGCCACTAAAATAACGCCCTCAACCGGAATTCCGGCAATAGAATAGGTTCCCAGATGGAATGCGCCGGATACAACCTGTGCTGCTGTCAGCGTAGAAGATGTAACAAAGAATGTGGAGAAAATACCAGCTCCGAAGATCAGCGCCGGAATCAGCCATAATTTTCCCCAATGCCTCTCTTTGCCAAGACCACGTTCCATATAGTAAGTCGGTCCACCGTAGAAATCACCATTTTCATGCTCCCGACGGTAATAGCAGCCCAGGGTCACCTCAACCTGCTTTAAGATCATGCCAATGAGGGAGGTCAGCCACATCCAGACGACTGCGCCAGGGCCACCGGCGGCCACGGCAGTAGCCACGCCAGCAATATTACCAAAGCCTACGGTTCCGCCAATGGCTGTGGAAATGGCTTCAAAAGAACTGAGCATACCCTTTTCATTCTGCGCTTTCCCCTTATTCTCATCCTTCACAAACATCTGTCCTGCAGTCCGTTTCATGATCCAGCCAAAATGGCGGAACTGGAAAAATCCAGACCGAACGGTAAAATAAAGTCCTGTGGCAATCATCAGCACGATCAGGGGCAGCCCCCAAAGCACGCCGTCAAGCCAGTTTAAAAATGCTATCATCTCTTTTCCTCCTGTTTTCTGACCGACAACGTTTGTACTGAAATCATGTTTGATATCCTTAGAAATAAAAAAAGCAATGATGAAATCTCACCACTGCTTCTATGTCTACGTTATAATATCCATGAAACAATAGCTCCTCCACCAGAAAGGTGAGAGTGCACCGTCTCTTAAACGGTACCCCAACTCAGTGACCTGCGAACGATCACTGGTTTCGGCGAATCATCCTTTCTCTGTCTTTCCCCGGCTTTCGCAAACCTCCTGGCAGATACTGATAATCATCGCGCCTCTATTGTCGATCTCTGTATTTAATTTCATCCATCATCATACTCTCGTTCAGGCAATCTGTCAATAACAAGCCCGGAAAATATTTATCGAAAATATTTACCACACCATTGGTGTCCAGGCTCTTTTCTTCTTTTTTACCATATTTTGATACTAGATCATCCATTCTAAAAACGAGGTAACTGATTTGAATTTTGAAATTCTAAAAGGAATCCTGATTCCTTTTTTCGGCACTTCCCTGGGAGCAGCCTGTGTGTTCTTCCTAAAAAAGGACTTAAATCCCCGTCTGGAGACTCTCTTAAATGGATTTGCCGCCGGAGTCATGGCTGCCGCATCCATCTGGAGCCTGCTTCTGCCAGCCATTGACCGGAGCGCCCATCTGGGACATCTGGCCTTTCTTCCTGCTGCCGGAGGTTTCCTGTCCGGCACCCTGCTCCTGCTGCTTCTGGATCATGCGTTAACACAGATCCGTCCAGATGCAGCCGAAAAAACGTCCATGATGATTTTTACCATTACTCTCCATAACATTCCTGAGGCATGGCGGTCGGCGCCATCTATGCCGGATGGCTCATGGGCGACGGGGCCGTTACACTGGCAGGGGCACTTGCCTTATCCATAGGCATCGCGATCCAGAATTTTCCCGAGGGAGCCGTGGTCTCTCTCCCGCTGCGGGCTGCAGGCTTCCGCCGTAAAAAATCATTCATAGGCGGCGTTCTGTCTGGGGCTGTAGAACCTGTCGCCGCTGTCCTGACCATCTTTTTATCAGAACAGATCACTCCGGTCCTGCCCTTTTTACTCAGCTTTGCCGCCGGCGCTATGATCTATGTGGTGGTGGCAGAACTGATCCCGGAATTGCACGAGCATGAATATTCCGATCTTGGGACGTTATTTTTCTCCCTGGGATTTGTAGTCATGATGATTCTGGATGTTGCCCTCTCCTAAAGCTGTCATCTGCTCCACCGGCCATTTTACCGTGCAGTATGTATAAAAAATCCTCTTTCCATCCACAATAGCCTTATGATAACTGGTCAGCTTCAGATACCCTCATGCAACTGAGCAGTCCGAACAGAACCTGATGAAAAAGGATGGAATAGCATGAATAAAACCTTATATTTGAAATTAAACCAGATTTCAGAAATTCATGAAAAACGCGTATATTTGAAAGATATTGCAGAAATATACAGTGATGATCCGGCGCTGATGGCCAAATGCCTGGCATTAAAGATACGCACCGTTCCCGATGACCACAATGGACGATACGTCGATTCTGTCATCACTGTGTTGGAAAAAATCTATGAACTGGACCCGCAGATCCAGATCAATAACCTGGGGGAGACTGATTTTATCATCGATTTCCAGAAGCCCAGACCGCCCCGCTATCTAAGCGCCTGGTTAAAAACTGCAGCCGTCTGCCTGATCAGCTTCTTCGGCGCGGCATTTGCCATTATGACCTTTAACAATGACGTCAGTGTCACCGATGCCTTTGATCAGATCTACCTTCTTGTGACCGGAACCAGCTCCGATGGATTTACGATTCTGGAAATCTCCTATTCCATCGGTCTGGGACTTGGGATCGTGGTATTCTTTAACCATTTTGCCCGTTGGAAGATCACCACAGACCCGACGCCTCTGGAGGTAGAAATGCGTCTGTATGAGGAAAATGTGTGCAAGACCCTGATCCAGAACGCAGGAAGAAAGGAGTCCGGCGTCGATGTTTCTTAAAGCACTGGTCATTGATCCCATGTTCCCCCGCCAACTGTTCTTAGGTTTTTTTGGCATCTGCGCCGGCAGTATCATCGCCGCCGGAGTGTTCGCCTTTCTGTCTATGATCGGCGTATTTCCACGGCTGATGGGATGGAGCCGCACACCGGGACAGGCCAAAATCTATGAAACCGCCACAGTTTTAGGCGGAATCTGGGGGAATCTTCTGAATCTATATGATCTTCCCATCCCACTGGGAAGTCATCTGTCAGACCAGATTTTTCTTGGCATCGCCGGACTGTCCATCGGCACCTTTGTAGGATGCCTGGTCATGTCCCTGGCAGAGACGGTAAAAGCACTGCCTGTAATGAACCGGAGAATCCGTCTGGCCGTGGGCTTTCAATATATCATTCTGGCAATCGCACTGGGAAAACTGAGCGGATCTCTGCTCTACTTTTTCCGGGATATGAGCGTACCGTGACCAGATCAAAGACGGTCTGGTTGTTACTGTACACGGGTAGGCATTTTCTGAACTGAAAATGCCGTATGATACAGTGGTGGTAACAGATTTTGCCGATTTAGCATGCGAAGCATCGGCAAAATCCGTTGCTGTTTGCGCAACGCGTAAACAGTAACGTCTGATTCGATATCAAAGAAAGGAAGAAATTTATGGAAATCAGAAAAGACCATTATAACAAATATGTAAAACAAGTCACCCCCATTTATCCCCTCTGGAGAAATATGCTCCGCGCTTTTTTGACCGGAGGCGTCATCTGCACCCTCGGCCAGTTTCTTCTCACCTGGCTGACTGCCATGGGACTGGATGAGAAATCAGCGGCAGCATGGCAGCTTCTGGTACTGATCCTGACAAGCGTTCTGCTGACAGGATTTAATATTTACCAGAAGATCGTCAAATGGGGCGGCGCCGGAGCCCTGGTGCCAATCACCGGATTTGCCAACTCCGTAGCGGCGCCTGCTATCGAATATAAGGCCGAAGGACACGTCTATGGAATCGGATGCAAGATCTTTACCATCGCCGGGCCTGTGATCCTTTATGGCACCTTTACCAGCTGGATATTGGGACTGATCTACTATATGATCAGATAGCGGCAGTTTTACGGTTTTCTCCTGTTATTTTCTAAGCAATAGACAATGCCAGTGCGGTGTGCCTATTCTTCAATATGCTCCTGACCCTGCGCGATGATCGTCCGCACATGATCGTCTGCCAGGGAATAAAAGATCGATTTTCCCTCCCTGCGGCTTTTGATCAGACGGTTCTGCTTTAAGATCTTAAGCTGGTGGGAAATCGCAGACTGGGTCATATTGAGTGCCGCAGCCAGATCACAGACACAGACCTCAGCTTCAAATAAGACATAAAGAATACGGATTCTGGTGGAATCTCCGAATACCTTGAATAATTCTGCCAGATCATAAAGCTCTGTCTCATCAGGAAGCGTCTCATTGACGATCCGCAGAAGCTCCTCATGAACCTCTGTGGACTCACAACACATTTCTTCTCTCTCTGTCATAAGCTCTCCATTATCATTTTTTAATGATTCCGTACAATTACAATTTTTTTACAAATAACGCTCTCACTGCGTTCAGCACCGCCAGTACCATCACGCCCACATCTGCAAAGATCGCCAGCCACATATTAGCAATGCCGGCTGCACCCAGAATCAGACACAGGACCTTGATACCGATGGCAAAATAAATATTTTCATATACGATGTGCATGCATTTCTTAGCGATCCGGATCGCCTTGACGATCTTTAACGGGTCATCATCCATCAGAACGATATCTGCCGCCTCAATAGCCGCATCAGAGCCCAGAGCGCCCATGGCAACACCAATATCCGCCCGGGAAAGTACCGGGGCATCATTGATCCCGTCACCTACGAAAGCCAGTTTTTCTTTTTCTACCTTTTTAGCCAGAAGCTCTTCTACTTTTCTACCTTGTCCGCCGGGAGAAGCTCACTGTACACTTCATCAACCTTTAACTCAGCAGCCACCTGTTTTGCCACCGGATCTGCATCGCCAGTCAACATGACGGTCTTGCGGATTCCGGCCTTTTTCAGTTCCCGGATGGCTTCTGCAGAATGTTCTTTCACCACATCTGCGATCAGGATATGACCTGCATAAGCACCATTGACTGCCATATGCACAACCGTACCTACCTGATGGCATTCCATGGCATCAATACCAAGGCTCTTCATCAATTTATTGTTACCAATGGCCACATCCATGCCATCAACCTTCGCAGTCACTCCGTTTCCACTGATCTCTTTCACATCCGTTACCCGGCTCTGGTCGATCTCTCTGCCATATGCCTTGCGGATACTCTTGCTGATCGGATGAGAAGAATAACTCTCTGCTAAAGCGGCAATCTCCAGGAGCTTTGCTTCCTCTATGGTATTATGATGAACACCAACTACTTCAAATACGCCCCTGGTCAGTGTTCCCGTCTTATCAAATACCACATATTTTGTCTGGGACAGAGTCTCTAAATAGTTGGAACCCTTTACCAGAACGCCTGCATTGCTGGCGCCGCCGATTCCTGCAAAAAAGCTGAGCGGAATGCTGATCACCAGGGCACATGGGCAGCTGATGACTAAGAAAGTCAGGGCCCGGTAGATCCACGTGCTCCACTGCGGTGTCATTCCCATCACAAGCTGGATCAGAGACGGTAAAACTGCCAGAGCCAGCGCGCCATAGCAGACAGCCGGAGTATAATAACGGGCAAATTTGGAAATAAAGTTCTCGGATCTGGACTTTTTCGAACTGGAGTTTTCTACCATGTCCAGGATCTTGGATACGGTAGACTCGCCAAATTCCTTTGTGGTGCGGATTTTTAACACGCCTGTCATATCGATACAGCCGCTGATCACTGCGTCACCGGTCTTCGCTTCTCTTGGAAGGCTCTCTCCGGTTAATGCGCTGGTGTTTAAGGACGCCTCGCCATCCACGATCACACCATCGATAGGCACTTTCTCGCCAGGCTGGACCACGATGATGGAACCGATCTCCACTTCATCCGGGTCTACCTTCTCTAAGCCGTTTTCTCCTTCGATGTTCGCATAATCAGGACGGATGTCCATCAGCTCACTGATATTTCGGCGGCTCTTACCAACAGCATAGCTCTGAAACAGCTCGCCGATCTGGTAAAACAGCATAACGGCAACGCCTTCGGTATACTCGCCCAGCACAATCGCGCCGATGGTTGCGACTGCCATCAGAAAGTTCTCATCGAACATCTGTCGGTTTAAAATGCCTTTCCATGCTTTTCTTAAAATGTCATAGCCGATCACCAGATACGGGATCATGTACAGACCAAACCGAAGATATCCGCTTACCGGTAAAAATCCAAATACGATCATCAGAACTGCCGCAATGATGATTCTGACCAATACCTTTTTCTGCTTTTTATTCATACCGACTGCCTCTCTTCTCCTTTTTCGCAGCTCTCTTAAAAATCCGTTTTGCGGATCTCTTTTTTTCTCTGATTATAAATAAATCTCGCAATCATCCTCAACCTTTTTGCAGTTTGCCAGTACGTCTTTCATGACTGCTTTTGGATCAGCGCCATCTTCAAATTCAACGTTCATCTTCAGCATCATGAAGTTTACCGTTGCATCCTTTACACCAGCCGTTTTCTTCGCTGCATCCTCCATCTTATTTGCACAGTTTGCGCAGTCTACCTCGATTTTGTAAGATTTTTTCATGATTTTAATCTCCTTTTCTTATTCGAACTTTTTCATATGAACATTTATTCATATGTTTGATTCTATTATATTCCAGAAGATCAAAATGTCAATACCTAAACCTCAGATTTGTTTAAAAAAGCTTTTCGCTGCCGGGAATCCACAAACAGATTCCCGGCAGTTTACATCCTGCCTTCCGCAACTTCTTTCTGCCGTTCTTCCTTCACAAACAATCCGCCTGTATACGTTTTCTCCCTGGTGCTGCTCCAGAAAAGCATGGCGCCTCCTAAAATCGCTGCGGTAAGCAATGCCATCAGCAGGATCATTTTCCAACGATGTCTGATAAATTCCATTTCTTTCGTTTCCTTTCTTTTTTTCTTAGTATCCCACCGTTCTTTTATTCTAAAACTGTTCCCGCATCTGTTTTAAAATCTTTTTTTCAAGTCGTGACACCTGTACCTGGGAAATGCCAAGAGAGATGGCAACCTGGGTCTGGGTCTGATTCCTGAAATACCGCCGGATGATGATCTCCCGATCCTTTTCCCCTAGCTGGCTGATCAGCTTCTCTAACACCATATGGTTGATCAGTTCCTCCTGACGTTCCCTGTGATCTTCGATCTTATCCATCAGGCAGAGACTTTTATCTTCTCCGTTCCCCACGTTTTTATAGAGGGACTCCACCTCCGCTGCCGCTTCCATGGACACTGCCACTTCCTCTCTGGTAGCCCCGATCTCCCCGGCAATTTCTTCCACCGTCGGTTCCCGTCCAAGGCTTCCGCACAGGCTTTCTCTGGCCGTTTTCACCTTTGCGCCCATCTCTTTGATCGAGCGGCTGACCTTGATCATACCGTCATCCCGGAGAAAACGCTTGATTTCCCCTGCTATCATCGGCACTGCATAAGTAGAAAATCTCACATCGTAACTCAAATCGAACTTATCAATGGCTTTTAGCAGGCCGATACTGCCGATCTGAAACAGATCTTCCAGTTCATAGCCCCGTCCTTTAAACCTCCGCACGATACTCCAGACCAGCCCCATGTTATCCATAACCAGCTGATCTCTGGCGGCTTTATCCCCCTGGTGTGCTTTCTGGATCTTCGCCATGACATCGTCCAAAGCCATCACCTGCCGATCTTCTTTTTCATGGTGACAGTGGTTCCTTTTCCTGGCTCTGACTCCACCTGTACCTGATCCATAAAGGCTTCCATGAAGGAAAATCCCATACCGGAACGTTCTCCCGTAGTGTCTGTGGTAAACATAGGCTCCATGGCCCGTTTAATGTTAACAATGCCTTTCCCCTGATCCTGCACCTGAATGGTAAATATATTGCCCTCGGTCTTTCCCTCTAAACGGACAGTTCCGTCCTTTCCCTCATAACCGTGGATCACCGCATTGGTCACTGCCTCTGATACCGCAGTTTTTACATCATCCAGTTCCTCCAGGGTTGGGTTGAGACGGCTTAAAAATACCGCGGTCACCACTCTGGCAAATTCTTCATTTCTGGAATCACTGTCGATCTCCAGCACAAAATGATCTCCTGCTGCTTGTATGTTCTCGTTTTTTTCTTCTTTCTTATCCTCCATCTTCCTTACCCCTCCGTTCCGGCAATCGCCGCTTCTTTTGATGAAAATCCATTGATCAGGTTCCAGATGCCACCCAGATTCAGTATCCGGTTGATCTGGACCCCCACGCCATAAATGGCCACACTGCCGCCGCTGCGCTGCATCTGTTTGTAGCGGTTTAACAGGATTCCGATACCGGAAGAGTCCATGAAAACCGTCCGGCTGAAATCAAAAACCATCCGGGTGATGTAATTCTCCGACAGCAGTAAGTCTGTCTCATAGCGCAGATTCCTGCAGTTATGATGATCCAGCTCTTTGGGCAGATGGATCACCAGCACCTGGCCCTTGGCCTCATAAAAAAAAGTTGGTTCTGTCATACTTTTCCCTCTTTTCTGAATTTTTCACTTCAACAGAGCCTGAATACCCTTCGCGCCTTCTGCTCGGATCAGCAGTCGTCAAAAAAAGACACAAGAGTAAAAGGGTTCTGCTCGGAACCACTTCTTCTCTTGTGTCTTTTTTATCCTATCCTTAGTATCCTCTGGCTGTTTTCGCCAACGCTGCCTCTTCTGTATCCGGGAAATTCATGATCAGCTGACCCCAAAGTTCCTTGGCCTGATCTTCCTGACCCATGGCCTGGTAAACATTGGATAAGCTGTAGATCACTGCCGGATTATCTGCCTTCAATTTCAGGCTTCTCTGATAATTATCCGCAGCTTCTGCTGTATTACCTGCATCCCTGGCCTGATCTCCGGCTGCTGCTAAAAGCTGGTATCCATTTTCTGTCATATCTGCAGAAATAGATGTCAGAATTTCCTGCATACCGGCATCGGTGATCAGCTCCGGCTGCATATCAGTATACACCTTTGCCGCATCTGTCAGACTTTCATTGCGGTAATCCTGCAGGATCTGCACCAACCGCTGATACTGGATCACCACATCCTGATTTTCTCCATTAATGTTGTTCAGCTGATCCTGCACACCGCTCAACTGGCTCTCCAGACTCTTTTTATCATCCTCTAACCCTGTAATTTCCAGGTTTTTCTGGCTGACCTGTTCCAGTACACGGGCCAGCTCATGATTGTGCTCCGTATTTAAAGATTCCTTCACTGCCGGGACCGCCATGAAAAATACGACTGCGGCGCCCAGGGCCAGGCCAACCATGATATTGATGATGGTCTGCCAGCCTGTATTCTCCTTATAGGTCGGTGGAATGATGATGTCATCGTCCTGCATCTGCCGGTGGGAAAATGCGTTGGTCAGCTTCCGCCGCTCCACCTCAGCCCGGCCGGTGTTGGATTTTACGATGGACATATACCACAGGGCCTTGGGATTGTTTTTATCGATCTGAAGCACCTTATACAGAGATTTTCCCGCCCTGGTATAATCTTCACGCGCAATATACAAAAGCGCAAGTACCAGATGGGCCTTGATAAAATGAGGATTATTCTCTACCACCCGGCTAAGCTGCAGGATCGCCAGGTCATCACTGCCATTCTGGGCATGGAACAATCCCTGGTTATATTTTTTTATATTGACACTTTCTGCCTCCAGACGTCCCGGCTTATCCTGGATCTCATGAAGATAATGGACTGCCCGGTTCTTCTGTGGCTGCAGGTTGCTGCTGATGACCCACTGCACCAGGGCCTCTGCTGTCTCTCCCATCTCATAGTAGATCAGACCCAGCAGATTTCTGGCGTCTGTCTGGTATTTATTAAAATGAAGACTTTTCTTTAAGCATTCTGCGGCGCCGCTTAAATCCCGGATCTGTGCTTTTTCCAGGCCCAGATTATAAAAACTGTTGGAAATCTGGCGGCATCTTTTTGTATAATCCATGCTTCTACTCTTTTCTCTCCTTAATCAGCTCCATCATGATATCAGTCATATCCGTCAGGTCACTCTTTACAATGGCATCCTCCACCACTTCAATCTCCAAACTTGGTTTAAACCGGCTTAATTCTTCTTCAAAATCAATCATCTTCTGCCTCCTTCGGCTTTAACAGGGATTTTACCTCTCCGATCAGGTACAACGATCCGGCACAGAATGCCAGTCCGTCTCCCTGATTTTCCAGGAAATGCTTCCAGCCTTCTTCTACCGTCTGGAATATCTCCACCGGACAGTTCAAAACCTCCGCAAATTCTCCCTTCAGCTGCTCTGTATCCGCGCACCGGCTGGTCTCCATGTGGGCGATAGTCACATGGGTGATATTTAAATCCTGGCACAGATTCTGGATCATCTTCTTATGTTCTTTATCTGCCACTGCACCGAATAAGATGGAAATGGATTTTCCCGTCTCCTTCTGCATCCGGGTCATCGTTTCATGAAGGGCTTCAATACCACCTGCGTTGTGGGCTCCGTCCAGATAAACCCCCGGAAGCACCCGTTCCATCCGTCCCGGCCAGTATCCCTGTAAAATTCCCTGGACAATATCTTCCAGAGAAAACCAGCAGAGACCATTCTCCGAAGGATACTCATAGCCTTCACTGCGACAGAAACGTTCATCAGCTGATATTCCGCCTGGGACGGCACTGTCACCACAAGCTGACCGCCATCCGACGTCCGGACTGCGATGTGGGCGCTTCGCATCCCGTTTCATAAAGGTATAGGCATCCCGTCCTACCGGGATCTTCGGGCATTTCAATTCCATAGCTCTCGCCTCGATCACCGTCCTGCTTTCTTCGCAGGACGCATCATAGACCACCGGAACCCCGGGTTTCAAAATCCCGGCTTTCTCCCCTGCGATCTCTTCGATGGTATTGCCTAAGTACTGCATATGATCCATGCTGATGGAAGTGATCACCGTAAGCACCGGATGTTCCACTACATTGGTCACATCCAGCCGTCCTCCAAGCCCTGTCTCCAGGATCACAAAATCCGGCTTGCACTGCTCATTCACCGCCATGCACATATAGAACAGAAACTCAAAATAAGTCGGCGGCTGGTATCCTTTCTCTACCATCTTTTCTGACAGTTCCTTCACCCGGTAAAAAGCCCGCTCATAAGTATCTTCCCGAACCAGGTCCCCATTCATCAAAAACCGCTCCCGGATCTCCTCCAGATGGGGAGAAATAAACGTGCCAACCTTATAACCTGTCTCCGTCAGCATAGAAGTCAGATAAGAACACACTGATCCCTTCCCATTGGTTCCCGCCACATGGATGATCTTCATCCCCCGGTCCGGCGACCCCATCTCTTCCAGATAAGCCCGTACATCTTCCAGACTGTTCTTCTTCGCTGCCCACATCGGAATCCGCTCCAAATACTCCTCAACAGCACTCATCTTACTCACTCCCATCACGGTTCTTTTCTCTCGTCCACAAGTAACCTCACGTTCGCTTAAGTCCCAAAACAGCTCCCGTAATTATCTCTATATTATATCCTGCATCCCAAACAATGCAACCAATTTTTTTCGCATAATCCCCCATCAAAGTCAAAAAAGAGACAAGGGGTGTCAAAAAACGCCAAAGCGTTTTTCACACCCCTCTGCATTTTTCCCTGAGCGAAAGCACGTCCGACGTGGATCATGCCTGCCACGACTCCGGACCTTCACCGTTACTGTTCACGCGTTGCGCAAACAGCAACGGATTTTGCCGATGCTTCGCATTCTAAATCGGCAAAATCTGTTACCACCACTGTATCGTACGGCATTTTCAGTTCAGAAAATGCCTACCCGTGTACAGTAACCCTTCACCAACTATCTAAGCTGTGCCAGTCTCTCCTTCACCTGCTCCATCATCTGGCTATACTTCGCCTGTTTTGCCTTTTCTTCCTCAATCTTCGCTGCAGGAGCCTTGCTCACAAACTTCTCATTAGCCAGCATGCCATTGACACGCGCCAGCTCCTTGGTCAGTCTCTCCTCTTCTTTCTCCAACCGCTCGATCTCTTTCGCAATATCCACCAGCTCCGCAAATGGCATATAAATCGCTGCCTGTGGAATCACTGCAGAAACTGCATCCTCAGCAATGCCAGTCTTATCCTTCTGTAAGAATACCTCGCTTGCATAACCTAATGTCGCAAAGAACACCTTGCTATGCTCAAAGATCTGAAGCAGCTCCTCATTCTCGGAAACCACATAAACCTTCGCTTTCTTGCTCGGTGGAACATTCATGGAAGTACGAACATTTCGGATTGCACGAACAGCTTCCTTCATCGTCTCTACTGCGTGCTCCTCTTTCTCAAAGCTCCACTCTTCCTTAAATACCGGCCACTGGGAAACCATAATGGACTCTTCCTCATCCTGCAGGTTGCAGAAGATCTCCTCTGTGATAAATGGGATATAAGGATGCAGCAGCTTCAGGGACTGGATCAGAACCGTCTTTAAGGTCCAGATTGCTGCAGCCTTGGTGGTATCCTCATCATTCCACAATCTTGGCTTCACCATCTCGATATACCAGTCACAGAACTCTTCCCAGACGAAGTCATAAACCTTCTGCAGGGCAATACCCAGCTCATAACGGTCTAAGTTTTCGGTCACCTCTTTTGCCAGGTCATTCGCTTTAGAAATGATCCATTTATCTGCCATGGTCAGGTCTGCTAAGGTCACCTCTTTCTCCGGCGCCTTCTCGATGTTCATCATAATGAAGCGGGACGCATTCCAGATCTTATTGGCAAAGTTTCTGCTGTTCTCTACTCTCTCCCAGTAGAAACGCATATCATTACCAGGTGCATTGCCGGTGATCAGGGTCATACGCAGGGCGTCTGCGCCGTATTTGTCGATCACCTCCAGCGGATCGATACCATTTCCAAGAGATTTACTCATCTTGCGGCCCTGGGAATCTCTTACCAGACCGTGGATCAATACGGTATGGAATGGAGTTTTTCCGGTCTGCTCGATTCCGGAGAATACCATACGGATAACCCAGAAGAAAATGATGTCGTATCCGGTTACCAGCACATCTGTCGGATAGAAATATTCCAGATCCTTCGTCTGATCTGGCCAGCCCAGTGTAGAGAATGGCCACAGAGCAGATGAGAACCAGGTATCCAGCGTATCCTCATCCTGTTTCAGATGGGTACAACCACATTTTGGACATTTCTCCGGCTGAGCCCCGGAAACCACGATCTCGCCGCAGTCTTCACAGTAATAAGCCGGGATCCGGTGGCCCCACCATAACTGTCTGGAAATACACCAGTCACGGATACCCTCCAGCCAGTGCAGGTAAGTCTTGCCAAAGCTTTCCGGAACGAACTTCAGTTCTCCATTCTTCAGAGCCTCAATGGCAGGCTTTGCCATCTCATCCATCTTAACAAACCACTGTGGCTTGATCATTGGCTCAACCGTTGCCTTACAACGGTCATGAGTACCAACTGCATGGGTATGAGGAACTACCTTTACTAACAGGCCAAGTGCCTTTAAGTCCTCAACCATGGCTTTTCTCGCCTCATAACGATCCATGCCATCATACTTGCTGCCCGGCAGCTTGATGGTTGCGTCATCGTTCATGATGTTGATCTCTGGCAGATTGTGGCGTTTACCAACCTCGAAGTCGTTCGGATCATGAGCTGGTGTGATCTTCACACAGCCGGTACCGAACTCTTTGTCTACATACTCATCTGCGATCACCGGGATCTCACGGTCGGTCAGAGGCAGTTTTAACATCTTGCCGACCAGGTCTTTGTAGCGGTCATCGTCCGGGTTTACTGCAACCGCAGTATCGCCAAGCAGAGTCTCCGGTCTTGTAGTCGCGATCTCTACAAAACGGCCTTCTTCACCAACGATCGGATAGTTGATGTGCCAGAAGAATCCGTCCTGATCCTCATGGACAACCTCTGCGTCAGAGATGGAAGTCTTACATACCGGACACCAGTTGATGATTCTGGAGCCTTTGTAAATATAGCCTTTTTCATATAATTTGATAAATACCGTCTGAACCGCTTTGGAACATCCTTCGTCCATGGTAAAACGCTCTCTGTCCCAGTCAGCGGAAGAGCCTAATTTGTGAAGCTGCTTGATGATGCGGGAACCGTACTCTTTTCTCCACTCCCAGCACTTCTCCAGGAAACCGTCACGGCCCAGATCAGCCTTCTCGATGCCCTGCTTCTTTAAACTTTCAATTACCTTTACCTCAGTTGCGATCGCTGCATGGTCCGTTCCCGGCTGCCACAGAGCCTCATAGCCCTGCATTCTCTTATAACGGATCAGGATATCCTGCATGGTGTTATCCAGCGCATGGCCCATATGAAGCTGTCCGGTGATGTTTGGCGGCGGCATCACGATGGTAAATGGTTTCTTGTCCGGGTTTGGCTCAGCATGAAAATACTTCTTCGTAAGCCATTTGTCGTATAACTTGTCTTCGATCTCAGACGGGTTATAGTTCTTTTCTAACTCTTTCATTCTGACTTTCTCCTTTTATGATGATCTTTTCTTTTAACAATTTACATCTGATGACGTACCACACGATACTCATCATCCAACTGGTAGTACGGACAACTGAAGGTCTGGCTGGTCAGAAAACGCATCATGTCATCCTCATCCAGATTTGCCTCGCAGATATAATATCCATATTCCTCATCGTAGACGTAATTCACACAGCTTTCGCAGTTGGTGCTTCTGCTTTTGGAAACAGTTGATTTCTTCTGATGCATGTTCTCCCACCTTTCTTCCACTGCAATGCGATCCTTAGCGGAGTGTTTTTTGTATCATAGGGCGAAGTTTCCTATGACACAAAAAGCCCTCTCCATGATCTCTCATGAAAAGGGCGAAATATCCGCGGTACCACCTTACTTATACAGAAAAACTTCTGTACATCTCTTAAGTCCCTTAACGCTGACAAAGCGTGGACGACTACTGCGATTTCCCCGTCCCGGTTCCAAAGCTACCTTCCGTTTTCGCTATCCTTAAGATGCCTTCCAGCCGATGGGCCTCTCTCTCTGTCAAGGGGACTTGAAAACGTACTCCTCTTTTTCTCAACCTTTCGCATTGATAATGCACTTAACTTATCATAGTGGTTTTGGAGGGATTTGTCAATCGGTTTTTATCCTGCCACACTTGAACCTGCCACATTTGCCTGGTTTCTGGATCTTAATCGGAAAATGATCACATAAGTGATCACATGGGCGGTTAAAGTGATCAGCCACGATACCGGGTAAGAATAATAAAGCACATCCAGTGTCCGGTTCATGGCAAAAATCGTGTAGATCCAGATCACACGGAACACACATGCTCCGGTCAGGGAAACAAACATAGGAATCACGGAGCTGCCAAGCCCCCGCAGTCCGCCTACCATAACATCCATGATTCCACATAGAAAATACGGTCCACTGATGATAGCCAGACGTTCCAACCCGTATGTGATCACCTCTGGATCGGAAGAATAGATCCGAAGCAGCTCATTTCCAAAGAATACTGCGCCCTGGCCCAGTACCAGACCCGTAGCCACGACAAACGCCACACAATAAATCTGAATTTTCTTGATCCGTTTAAAATTGCCCGCACCATAGTTCTGACTGGTAAAGCTTAAAGCCGTCTGATAAATCGCATTCATGGCCGTATAGACAAAGCCTTCAATATTCGAAGAAGCAGTGCTGCCTGCCATTGCCACAGAACCGAAAGAGTTGATGGAGGACTGGATCAGTACGTTGGAAATCGAGAAAATCGCACCCTGGAGACCAGCAGGAAGTCCAATCTGGATAATCGCACACAGCTTATGCTTCACCACACGTAATTTTGACAGCTCCAGACGATAATCTGCCTCAGTCTGGATCAGACACCTTAAGACCAGGGCTGCAGAAATATACTGGGAAATAACCGTTGCCCAGCCAACGCCTGCCACATCCATGGAAAACGCAATGACGAAAATCAGGTTGAAGATCACATTAACCACGCCTGCAGTCAGCAGAAAATACAACGGCCGTCTGGTATCTCCGACTGCACGCAAAATAGCGCTTCCGAAGTTATAAACCAGCGTTCCCGGCATTCCAAGAAAATAGATTTTCATATATAACACTGCCAGTGGAAGCACATCCTCCGGTGATCCCATCAGGATCAGGATCGGTTTGGTCAGCAGTTCTCCAACAGCGATCAAAAGGAGGCCGCCCACAACAGCGATCACCATCGCAGTATGGACCGTCTCCTCCAGATTTTTTTCATCCCTGGCGCCATAATACCGCGCAACCAGCACATTGGCACCAATGGAAAGGCCAATGAACACATTGACCATCAGATTGATCAGTGAGCCATTGGAACCAACCGCTGCCATGGACTGGCTTCCTGCAAATCTGCCTACAACGATAATATCCGCCGCATTGAATAGCAGCTGCAAAACTCCAGACACCATTAATGGTAATGCAAACAGAACGATCTTGGAAAAGAGCGGACCGCTGCACATATCAATCTCATAAGACCTCTTTGTCTTGTTTTCTTTCATTTTTATTTCCCCTGTTTTCTTTTTCTCGGAACCATTCGGTACCTTCTCCTTCTACCCTATGGTTCTACACTTACCCCTCTTGGCCCCACATGGGTGGAGAACACGATCTGCGTACTGGTTTTGCCAAACTTCTGAAGCTGGCCAATAAACAGATCCAGTTCCATGGTACTCTGAAACGCTACCTTCATCAACATGGAATACTCCCCTGTCACACAATTACATTCCAACACATTTGGCACATTCGACGCAAACTCATAGAATTTTGGCTTATCATCCGGGTCCACATTCAGATTGATAAAAGCCAGGATGTGATATCCCAGACGGATGGGATCGATCAGTGCGTGATATCCGGAAATGATCCCATCTTTTCCATCTTCTCAATTCTGGCTGAGACTGCCAAGGC
>QUFC01000058.1 GCA_003478355.1 Lachnospiraceae bacterium AM48-27BH | reverse complement strand
AAAAAGAATCCTGCTTGCAGGATTCTCCGCCTGCGGCGGGTCGCAATAGCGACATAATTCCTTTCCGCCGCAGTGCGATCCTCGCGGAGCGTTTTTGTGTCATAGGACGAAGTTTCCTATGACACAAAAAAGCAGTCCGTTTTCTCTTCATGTTCCAAGAATCCGCACTGCTTTTTCATATGTTACGCAATTTCCTGCGCCAGATTTCTCAGCCACTTTTTCTGCCGGTACCGTATAAAACCAATGATCGCTTTATATACTTCCTCCAAAAGCACCATTGCATACACGATATGGATTGGAAATTTCAATACAAGGGCTCCAAGAAATGCCAGAGGAATACCGATAAACCAGACGCCGCTGGTATCAATAAACAGGCACATGACCGTATCACCGCCGCTTCGCAGTACTCCGACTATATTGACATAATTAAACATCTTAAATGGCATAAACAACGCAAATACGATCAGGCAGGCACTGGTGGCTTCTGCCACTGCATCGGAAATACCCGGCTGATAAAGCCCGATCACCTTCCATCGGATTCCCACAACAAAAACAGCTGCCACTATAGTCAAAAAGAACTGGAGGATCAAAAGATATCTGGCATAATTTTCCGCTCTCTTTAATTTTCCGGCTCCCAGCTCATTCCCCAGTATGACTGCTGTTGCCGCGCTGAGTCCCTGGAATAACACGACCGCCAGATCCTGGATCGTGGTTGCAATGGTGATGGCCGCCACTGCCTCATCCCCCATACGGCCATAGGCCATGGAATAAATAGTTGTTCCCAGTCCCCACATAAACTCATTGCAGATGACCGGAGCAGATGTTCTGGCAAACTGTATCAGAAATTCTTTGGAATATCCAAATAATTCCCGAACATGACAGGCTAAAGGCGTCTTTCCTACGTAAACAGTAAGTAAGATCAACGTCATTTCTAAAATTCTGGCGATCAGGGTCGCCAGAGCTGCGCCTACCACTCCAAGAGCCGGGGCTCCGAAATGTCCGAAAATAAAAATATAGTTAAAGGTAATATTCGTCAGAATTGCCACGCAGCTGATGATCACCGGTTCTTTTACCCGGTTCACTGACCGCAGCATCGCCACATAGGTGTTCGTTATGGCCGTGCAGGGGTAGGACAGTGCCGCCACCATCAGGTAAGCTGCTCCCATCTCAATACTGGATTCACTGGTAGTGAAGATCCGCATCACCATTCTGGGATTCCACCTGGCCGGAATCAGAAACAGGATCGCACCGCTCAAAGCGATCATCAGGCTGATTCCCAACACCTTCCGGATATTTTTCACATCATGATTTCCCCAGTACTGGGCTGCCAGAATACCAGAACCACTGACCACGCCAAATACCAGAAGGGAAAAAACAAAAAACACTTTATTGGCAAGCCCCACCGATGCAATAGCCGTAGCACCCAGGCTTCCGATCATCAGATTATCCACCAGATTGACCACGGTATTCAACAGTCCCTGCATCGCCACCGGAACGGCTAACAGAACGGTCTTTTTAAAAATAGGTATCATGAATCATGTCCCTGATATCATTTGCTAATTTCATTTATAATAGTGAACCTTCCTTTTCTTCTGTCTGTTTCTCAACCGGTACTCTCGTGGCCTTTACGGATCGGATCGTCTTATTCTCCATACTTAAAATATGGAATTGATAACCGCCATACATCACATCGGAATGCTCGTCCTTCTTTGGAATATGGCCCAGTCTTGACACCAGAAAACCATTCAACGTATCATAGCTGTCCATATCTTCTTCCTCAAAAGCAATTCCAAGAGCTTCCTCCACCTCTTCAAGCGGCGTCATGCCGTTCAACACAAATCCGTCTTCCAGTGCGGAAATATATTCCTCTTCTGCATCATACTCATCCAGGATATTGCCCACGATCTCCTCCAGGATATCTTCCATGGTTACAATACCGGAGGTCTGACCATATTCGTCCACTACCACTTCCATATGTATCTTCTGGGACTGCATCTCCCGGAACAGGGAATCCAGATTTTTCGTTTCCGGGATAAAATGCGCCTCCCGAAGAAGTCCCGGGATTTTTCCTACCGGAAGCTTATTTCTCTTGGCATTTTCCGCAAAGATCATGCATCCTTCATATGAAGGATGCCGATGATATTGTCGATGTCCTCCTCATAAACAGGATAGCGGGAATTCTTGCCTTCCTTTAAGATAAAATCCACAGCCTCTTTTAAGGTCATCTCCCCATCGATGGCCACCAGATTGGTTCTGTGGGTCATGATGTCTCCGGCTTCTTTGTCATCCAATTCAAAAATGTTGGTGATCATCTCTGCCTCACTGGCCTCCAGCACACCCTGTTCATGGCCTTCATTGACCATAGACATGATCTCTTCCTCGGTTACGTTATCATTATCATTGGTAATATCTACACGCAAAGCCCAGAGAATCACCCGTGAAAGCCCTGTCACCACCATAATAAATGGAAATACCGGAACCATCACCGCTGAAACCAGAGGAACCAGCCGGTAACACCAGTACTGCGGCTTTTTTGCGCCACAGCGTTTGGGAATTACAATACCGAAACTGATCAAAACCACTAAAATCACGATCGCCGCCAAGATCAGCCCCAGAATCCCTCCCAGCTTCACATCCCAACCGGTTGTCTTCACGATCCACTGCCCCAGACAGCTTCCCCAGCTGCGAAGCACATAAGAGCCCAGGATCAGACCGATAACATTGGTCACTGCCTGGAGAGAATATACGAAATACTTCGGCTGCTCCACGATCTTTAACAGCCACTTAGCCTTTTTATTTCCCTCTTCAGCATCCTTTTCCAGATCTGCTTCGCTGACATTCTGGATTGCTGATCCTAATCCGTAAAAAGCTGCTTCCAGGCCGATAAACACCAGAAACAGCACCATACTAAGAGGCGAAAAACCTTCGTCCATACTTTTTCTTTACTCCTTTAAACTTACTTGTACCTTCATTTCCACTATATCAAATTCCATACCTTCCGTCAACGGTGTCCCGCTCCACCGGTATTGTAACCTATTTTTCCACTATGTAAGCAGCTCCAGGCTTACCTTCAGGGCACAGTCCACCTTCTCCAGAAGTTCTTCATCAATGTGACAGATTTTCTCTTTCAGTCTCTGCTTATCAATGGTACGCAGCTGCTCCAGCAGGATCACAGAATCTTTGATCATATCGCACCGTCTGGTATCCAGTTCCACATGGGTAGGCAGCTTTGCCTTGTTCATCTTCGAGGTAATCGCTGCACAGATCACTGTAGGACTGTGGCGGTTTCCTATATCATTCTGAATAATCAGCACCGGACGAACGCCCCCCTGTTCGGAGCCGATCACCGGACGCAGATCTGCATAATAAATATCTCCTCGCCTGATAACCACATCTTCACACTCCGTCAATCATATTTAATACCATTATTGACTCATTTTCTGTATTCTATACGTTCCTATCGTATCATCCTATGTTGGAGTCAAAAGGTTCGCTTGCGCCAGACTTCTAATCTTTTGCCCCTGATATCATCATATGTTACGGAGAAGAAAATGTTCGACGTTGACTTACTCTAAAAAATCCTCATACTGGTCATGGAAATAGTCCTTGGTCCCGACGATCTTTCCGCCTTTCACATACACTCTCGGCACTCTCTTTCCGAAAATGCATGCCAGCTCATAATGAAAGCCGCCGCTTGCTTCTGCCAGTTCTTCCATGGTAATACTGTCATCACCATCACGGCCAACTAAAGTCACCAGATCCCATGGCTGAACCTCCGGTATATCTGTTACATCCACCATCAGCTGGTCCATACAGACTCTTCCCAGGATTCTGGCACTCTTTCCGTGGATCAGCACTCTTCCCTTATTCGAAGCGCTCCTCGGATAACCGTCTGCGTAACCGATACAGACCGTTGCCACCCTCATCTGTTTCTCTGCCTTGAAAATACCGCCATAGCTGACTTCAGTACCTGCTTCGATGGTCTTTACATAAGTTACATAGCTGTTCAGGGACATGGCAGGTCTTAACGGAACCCGGTTCTTTTCTACCTCGTCTGACGGATACATCCCATATACCGTAATACCGGCGCGGACCATATCACAACTGAATTCCGGGAAATCAATGATTCCGGCACTGTTTGCCACATGTTTTCTTGGAATCTCCAATCCCCGGTCTTCTAATAATCTTGCAAAATAAGTAAACCGCTCCATCTGTTTTCTGGTGGATTCCTTCTCTTCCTCATCTGCCTTCGCAAAATGAGTGAACAAACCCTCCACACGGATTCCATCCATCTGGCTGATCTCCTCCACCAGGGCTGCAGAATGTTCATCTGGGATCACACCGATCCGGCTCATACCAGTGTCCACTGCGATGTGGATATTGGCTGTCTTGCCAAGGGCGGATGCCTCTTTGGAAATGTCTTCTGCCTGCTCTCTGGTAAATACCGTGATACGGATGCCTTCCCGGATCAGTTCCTGAAACTCTGACGGATGCACCGGGCTTAACACCAGCACCGGTTTGGTAATACCATGCGCCCTCAGCTGCAGGGCCTCCTCAGAGGTTGCTGCCGCATATCCCCATACATAAGGATCCATGGCTTTTGCCACCGGCACAGCTCCATGACCGTAACCATCTGCTTTTACCACACCCATCATCTCTGTTCCGGGTTTAATATTCTGTTTCATTGATTCCATATTAAAAACGATCGCGTCAAGGTCGATCGTGACGAATACTCGTTTGTAGGGTACGTTCTGATACATCCCTTATTTCCTCCTGAAGCAAATTCTATCCTCAATGGCACAGTGTTCTCTCACCGGCTCATCTTTCCCTATCTCTGTCGTGATCGCAGCGATCTCTTCTGTTAAATCACGCGCTAAAAGCCCATGAGACCCCTTTTTCTCAAGGACCCGGTCACCGGCTGTCCCATGGATATAAACGCCTAATACCGCAGCATCCCAGTTCTCCATTCCCAGGGCCAGAAGCCCTGCAATGGTACCGGACAGTACATCTCCAGAACCGGCCTTCGCCATGGCGCTATTACCGCTGGAGTTTACATAACACTGTCCGTCCCGCCCCGTCACCACAGTTGCCGCATCCTTTAACACACAGATCACGCCGCTGTCGCTGCTGTACTGCGCACCACAGGATGGCAGATCTTCCTGGATCTCCGGTACCGTTTTCCCGGTCAATCGCGCCATCTCTCCCAGATGAGGGGTCAGGATCAGATTTTCTGTATAAAATCCGGTCAGATCCGGATCCGATGCAATGATATTCAATCCATCCGCATCAATGATCATGGGCACATAAGCATTGGATAAAAATTCCTGTACCAGAAACTTGGCGGTACTTCCCTGTCCCATGCCGGGTCCTAACACGATCACATCCGCCCAGCCACAATTTTTCTCCACCTGGCTGCTTAATTTTTCCAGATTTTCTGGTTCCTGTCCATTACGGTAAGAGGACAGAATCGCCTCTGGGAGTAAGGTCTGCAGGATCTGACGGTTTTCCTGGGGCGTCATGATCTTTACCAGACCGGCCCCCATGCTGTACGCCGCTTTTGCGCACAGATAAGCCGCACCGCTCATGTCCGCTGAACCCGCCACCACCAGCACTTTTCCAAAAGTGCCTTTGTTGCTGTAAGCCGGGCGGGCCGGAATCCGGTTTAAATCCTCCAGATCATAGGTGAATTGCTCTGCTCCGGCTTTTTTCCGGCTGAGCTCCGGAAATCCAATGTCGCATACCTCAGTCTGACCACAATAACCTCGACCCGGATAAAGGGCGCTTCCCATCTTTTCATATCCAAACGTCACCGTCACATCGGCCTTCACCGCGGTTCCCATGACCGCACCAGTATCGCTGTGAATCCCAGACGGCATATCTACCGCCAGTACCCACTCCGTCTCTGTCTTATTGATCCAGTCTAACACCTCAGCATAGGTTCCTTCCACATCTCTGGAAAGTCCAACACCAAAGACTGCGTCGATGATCGCGCGGTCCCCTGCTTTCTGCTCATCCTCACCATGTAAAAAATGTTCCCAGTCCACAACCGGGATCTCCAGCTTTTCTGCAATCCCCTTCTGAACTTCAAATTCCTTTGTCGCATGGGCTTCGTTCCCCACTACGACCACCAGCACATCAAATCCATGAAGATAAAGCATCCTGGCCGCTGCCACTCCATCTGCCCCATTATTACCGACACCACAAATTGCCAGGATCTGCAATGTTTTCTGATCACATAACTGTTCTGCCTTCCGGGCCACACATTCTGCCGCCCGTTCCATCAGCACCAGGGACGGAATCCCGATATTCTGGATCGTATCCTGATCAATGGCCCGCATCTGACTTCCAGTTACAAGATATCTCATATGGTTTCCTCCCTATTGCTCTTCTGCCACCGCAAACGCCTGTGCGTACTCTTTCGTATTGGTGATCGTCACATGAATGATTCCCACATTCAGTTCGAACGCCCGCTTGGCTGCACCGCCATACAGGTTTACATAAGGTTTCCCCAATTCATTCCTCAGCACCTCGATATCGATGGGCATAAACTCCCGGAAACCGGTTCCAAGTGCTTTGGAAACTGCCTCCTTGACGGCAAAATTGCCAGCCAGCCGAGAGATACTTCCCCCAGCCAGCCGGCATTCTTCTTCTGTATAAATCCGTGAAAGAAAAGCCTGCTTCCTGCAGGCCTTCTCTATCCTTGCAATTTCGATCAGATCTGTTCCAATCCCTACGATCATGTAGTCTTCTCCGCCTTTTTTGCTTCCAGCTTTCTGGCCTTCTCTTCTTTCTGATCCTGCATACTGCAGACACGATAAGACAGTCTCATCAGGCTCTCTGACAGATGGACATTCTCCACCACCACATCATCCGGAACCTGTAAATCCGTATGGGCAAAATTCCAGATTGCCTTGATTCCGGCCTTTACCAGACGGTCTGCGATCTCTGGCGCTTTGGTCTTCGGAATCGTCAGGGCTGCGATCTGGACATCGTTCTCCACGATAAACTTCTCCAGTTCTTCCACTCCACGGATCTCGATTCCACGGACCACCAGACCGATCAGTCTTGGGTTCACATCAAACATTCCCTTAATGATAAAGCCACGACGTTCAAAATTCGCATAATTGGCAATGGCCTGTCCTAAATTACCAGCTCCGATGATGATCAGATTATGCTGGCGGTCAATACCGAGGATCTTCGCGATCTCAGTATACAGATATTTTACGTTATAGCCGTATCCCTGCTGGCCAAATCCACCAAAATTATTCAGATCCTGCCTGATCTGGGAAGCGGTTACTTTCATCCTGGCACTTAACTCACTAGAGGAGATTCTTTCTACTCCATCTTCCATAAGTTCTCCCAGATACCGGTAATATCTGGGCAGCCGGGCAATCACGGCCTTTGATATTTCTTTATTTTCCACTGTAATTCCCCTTTTCCATGCATACACGCTCCTGCGTGCGGACTAGAATGATTTTATTATACCCTCAGGTTAAAATAATGTCAAACAGAACTGTTATTGCATCTGGCCAAAATCTATATTATAATGTAGAAATGTTCGTATTATCGTTCGTATTATCCTCGGAGGTATTTATGATATTATCATGCAGTCATATCAGCAAATCATTCGGAACCGACGTGATCCTGAATGATGTTTCTTTTCATATAGAAGATTATGAAAAAGCCGCCATCGTCGGTATCAACGGCGCTGGCAAGTCCACTCTGCTCAAGATCATCGTAGGAGAATTATCCGCCGATCAGGGGGATGCGGTGCTTTCCAAGGGCAAAACTCTTGGCTATCTGGCACAGCACCAGGATCTGACCAGCCACAAGACCATCTACGAGGAGCTTTTAGAGGTGAAGCGCCCCATCATCGAGATGGAGGAGAAAATCCGCAGCCTGGAAGTCCAGATGAAACATGTAACTGGCGCCGAACTGGATCAGATGCTGGATACTTATACACGTTTAAACCATGAATTTGAGCTGGCCAACGGCTACAGCTACCAGAGCGAGATCACCGGCGTCTTAAAAGGTCTTGGCTTTGCAGAAGAAGATTTCACGAAGGAGATCTCCACCCTTTCCGGAGGCCAGAAAACCCGCGTTTCTTTAGGTAAACTACTTCTGTCCAGACCGGACATCATCATGCTGGACGAGCCGACCAACCACTTAGACATGGAATCCATCTCCTGGTTAGAGACCTACCTGATGAATTACAAGGGTGCTGTGATCATCGTTGCCCATGACCGCTATTTTCTGGACCGCGTGGTTACCAAGATTATTGAGTTAGACCGTGGCAATGCCACTGTTTATCAGGGCAATTACACCGCTTACAGCGAAAAACGCGCTATGATCCGCGATGCCCAGCTAAAAGCCTACTTAAATCAGCAGCAGGAGATCAAACACCAGGAGGAAGTCATTGCCAAATTAAAGTCCTTCAACCGTGAAAAATCCATCAAACGGGCAGAAAGCCGCGAAAAGATGTTAAATAAGATCGAGGTTCTGGACAAGCCTACGGAAGTAGATGACGAGATGAAGATCCGCCTGGAGCCTAACATCATCAGCGGCAATGACGTGCTGACCGTGCGGAATTTGAGCAAATCCTTTGGCGACACCCATTTATTCGCAGGCGTGGACATGGACATCCAGCGCGGCGAGCGTGTGGCCATCATCGGCAACAACGGTACTGGCAAAACCACCCTCTTAAAGATCATCAACCAGATGATCCCCGCTGATTCCGGTGAGATCATCTTAGGTTCCAAGGTCCATATCGGTTACTATGACCAGGAGCACCAGGTTTTACACATGGAGAAAACCTTATTTGACGAACTCCAGGACACTTACCCGGACTTAAACAACACCCGCATCCGCAACGTGCTGGCTGCTTTCCTCTTTACAGGAGACGATGTATTCAAACGGATCAAGGATTTAAGCGGCGGCGAGCGCGGACGTGTTTCTTTAGCGAAGCTGATGCTCTCCAATGCTAACTTCCTGATCTTAGATGAGCCGACTAACCACTTAGACATCACTTCCAAGGAGATTCTGGAGGAGGCATTAAATAACTACACGGGAACTGTCCTCTATGTGTCCCACGACCGTTATTTCATCAACAGGACCGCCACCCGCATCCTGGAACTGACCAGTGAGACCTTCATTAATTATATTGGCAATTACGACTATTACCTGGAAAAACATGATCTGATGAACCAGCTTTATGCCGGAGTGAACGGAACTGCTTCTTCTGGTGATCGTACCGCTTCCAAACATGGTACTGCTGATCCTTCAAGATCCGATTCCACTGCCGCTGTTTCCACTGTTTCTGCCCCGGTTTCCAATGGCAGGTCCGACTGGAAAGCCCAGAGAGAAGAACAGGCAAAGCTTCGGAAAAAGCAGAATGAGTTGAAAAAAGTCGAGGAAGAGATCGCGACCTTAGAAGCCAGAGGCGAAGAATTAGACGAACAGATCCAGCAGCCGGAGATTGCCTCCAACGTAGGAAAACTCATGGAGATCCACAAAGAAAAAGAAGCCGTGGACATCCGTCTGGCAGAGCTTTATGAACGCTGGGAACAGCTTGCGGAGGATATGTAAATGAATTTAAAACGGATTTTTGCCATTCTTGGCGTGATTTTACTGGTCTGTCTTTACGTCTCTACCCTGGTACTGGCACTGATCGGCAGTCCATTTTCCAGACAATGTCTCATGGCAGCTATCTACTGCACCATGATCGTGCCGATTTTGATTTACGCTTACAGCCGGTTTTTGCATCTCCGCAATAAGAAAAAAGAGAATACATAAAGAAAGAGGGGAACCCCATCAGATGGCAGTTCCTCTCTTCTTATTTCTATATCTTCATTTAATAACCAGCCTCAATATACTGCTCAATCAATGTATCCAGCAAAATACTGTTCTGGTAAACCTCATCATACTGTTTTTTCTCATCGAGGCTCTTATTTAATACCTCTCTTGCCGATTCGATCTTCTGGATCAGTTCTTCCTTTGAATTTGTCATCCCACATCTCCTTTTTTTGCCTTTTTCAGTTGTTTGTGTTTGTATACTAACACGGTGCCGGAAATCAACACCAACAGCATAGATAATGCCTGGGATACTGGAATGCCTGTGCCAAAGAAGATCAGCTGGTCGGTTCTGAGACCTTCGATCCAGCTTCTGCCAAGACCATATCCCAGCAGATAGATCAAAAGCATCTCCCCGTCAAATTTCTTCCGCTTACGGTACCACAGCATAAAAATCAGTACTCCCAGGTTCCACATCGATTCATAGAGAAATGTCGGATGAACCTGAATATACTCCACCCCATTCTCCACGATCAGATGATCCAGCAGTTCCTGTGAGATCATTCCGGGATTGACCAGGGATCTTTTGATCCGCATGGCAAGAAAGCTGTCTGTATAGCCTCCAAATGCCTCGCAGTTAAAAAAGTTTCCCCACCTTCCGATGATCTGTCCGGTAATCAGTCCAAGAACTCCCGTATCTGCCATGGAAAAGAAGGAGAGTTTCTTCACTCTGGTAAATACAAGCAAGGTCAGGACGCCTGCTATGACTCCCCCATAGATGGCCAGTCCGCCCGCTCTTAAATTGAAGATCTGGATCAGATTATTTTTATAGTTATCCCAATCAAAGATCACATAGTAGGTTCTGGCACCGATAATGGAAAATATAATACCATACAGTGCAAAATCAAGATAGAGATCCGGATCCTGCCCGCGGCGTCTGGCGTCTGACTGGGCGATCCAGATACCAGCCAGCATTCCAATTCCAATAATGATTCCATAAAAAGCGATCCGGAATCCAAACACAGAAATACTGTTTCGTAAGTGTTCAATTTCAAGCCCCAGATGGACGAAACGAATATCTGCAGCAGTTAACATATGTACATTTTCTCCTTTTTCCTTACGTTTTGTAACAGTTCCATACCTTCACAGTTACTACGTTTTCTTTATTTTAACCCCGCAGATACAAAAAAGCAACGAATTTCGACCGACACGAACCCCCAGGATTCGACATCCGGGACCGATTTTTCCCGGATTTTCCCCGCAATAAGTCCTTGAGAAAAGGCCAAACTCCTGTTATAATTAAAACGTTATGTTATAAATTACGAAAAGAAATTTCAAAGGAGAATAGACATATATGAAATTAGGTATTGTTGTAAATTAGCCTTTTTTCATAAATCTATATACCTCAATAAAAGTCCGTAAAACCGCATGGTTACAAGGTTTTTTGAAATTGCAAGTTTATAAAACTTCATGCAAAATCATATAGTTTCATGCCATTTGGGTGTAGAAATGGGTGTAAAAAGATAGTCGAAAACCGGAGTCCAACGCATTTTATGTATTGCTAAACGGGCATACAGATTTCTACGGATAGAACCATATAGCATGATAGAACAGAAGTTAAAAAATTATAATGTACCGCATACAGCGGCGTTTCTTCACTCCTACACAGGGGAATAGGAACGCCGCTATTTTTTTACCCTCATGTTACGCAGTAGGGGCAAAAAGAGCCTTACTACACAAGGCTTTGCGGGTGCGGTTTTCACCGGGTAAGGGATTGATACCTAAAACCTCAAAATCGCTGTTCTACTGCGTAACAAATATGCAGCAAAGGAGTTGATGAAGCTATGGCAGTTTTTCGCGTGGAGAGAAACACAGGATATACGGTTATGAGCAACCACCATTTACGCAACAAAGAACTTTCCCTAAAGGCAAAAGGGCTGTTATCGCAAATGCTGTCCTTGCCGGAGGATTGGGACTATACCCTTGCGGGACTGTCCTATATCAACCGGGAAAAAATCGACGCTATCCGCGAAGCTGTCCGGGAGCTTGAAAGAGCCGGATATATTCAGCGTTCAAGGGAGCGCGACGAGAAAGGACGCTTGCGGGGAACTGATTACATCATCTATGAGCAGCCGCCTAACTTGGATTTACCTACATTGGAAAATCCAACATTGGGAAATCCTACGCAGGAAAAACCTACGTTGGAAAATCCAATGCAATTAAATAAAGATATACAAAAGACTGACTTGCAAAAAAAAGAAAAATCAAATACGGATTTATCAAATAACCATTCCATTCCTATCCTTTCCCCTAACTCCTCTCCTTTGAGGGAAAAAACGGCAGAGCCGGAACGGAAAGGAACGGAAGCGGCAGACGCATACAGCGTGTATGAGGAAATCATCAAGGACAATATCGAGTATGAGCATTTTATCAAGCATACCGACATTGACAGGGAACGCTTGGACGAGATTGTGTCCCTTATCCTTGAAACTGTCTGCACTAAACGAAAGACAATTCGTATCGCCGGGGACGATTATCCGGCAGAGCTTGTCAAAGCAAAGTTTATGAAGCTGAACAGCAGCCACATTGAATTTGTCTTTGACTGCATGAAAGAGAACACCACGAAAATCCGCAACATCAAGCAATATCTGAAAGCGGTACTTTTCAACGCACCCAACACCATTGACAGCTATTACACCGCCCTTGTCAATCACGATATGTACGGCGGCTATTAAAAACAGGAGGATTTTAATATGACACAAAAAACAGGAGCTTTGATTTTTGATGAAACGGCAGACCGTTACGACATTCGCTTTGACCTTAACGACTACTACGGAGGATTGCATTGTGGGGATTGCCTTGAAGTGTTTGTACGCGGCAAATGGAAGCCGACCCGCATGGAGTACGGGGACAACTGGTATCTTGTGGGTGTAAGGGCTTCGGATTTGAACGGGCTGCGGGTGCGTATCTAAAGGCGGCATGAAAAATGTACGCCTTATTTTTATGCCCCGAAGCGGCACACCACCCTAATAAAACCACGAAAGGAGGGATTTCATGCAAGATGAAGTTAACGAAAAAGTCGTGTCTTTAGCAATCAAAACATCTAAACTGACCGCCGAAGTGCTGCAAAAGGCTATGAAAGCCCTGCTTGCCAAAGGCAAAGGGCAGATAACCAAAGCCCCGCATGGGAAAATCACTATGCGGCAGCTTATGAAGCCGGGAGAAAAGGTTTCCAACATTGAGATTACCGACCAAAATATCAAAGCCTTTGACCCTATCGCAAGGAAAAACGGGCTTGATTACAACGTCAAGAAGATTGAGAACGGCAAGCCGCCGACCTATCTTGTGTCTTTTCGGGGCAAGGATATTGACGTTATGACCGAAGCGTTTCGGGAATTTACCGCAAAGAAATTAGGCAGGGATAAAAAGCCCTCTATCCGCAAGCTGCTTTCCACTCTAAAAGACAAGGCGGCAGCTCTGAACGCACAGAGGGACAAAGTGAAGAAAAAGGACAGGGAGGTATCGCTATGAAGCCGGAACTTAAAAAGCTGCTTATCCTAAATGCCCCCTATCTGCTCTTTGTCTATCTCTTTGACAAAATCGGACAGGCGGTGCGGCTCTCTCCGGGAACTGACCTTTCCGGCAAGGTGCTTTCCCTTGCAGACGGCTTTTCCGCTGCTTTTGCAAACCCGCTTCCGAGTTTTGCCCCTATGGATTTGCTTATCGGTATTGCGGGGGCTGTCCTTATCCGGCTTATGGTGTACTTCAAAGGCAAGAACGCGAAGAAATACCGAAAAGGTATCGAATACGGTTCAGCCCGTTGGGGCAACGCCGAAGATATAAAACCCTACACCGACCCGGTATTTCAAAATAACGTGCTGCTGACACAGACGGAACGGCTTACCATGAACAGCCGCCCGAAGCAGCCGAAGTATGCAAGGAATAAAAATATCCTTGTTATCGGGGGAAGCGGCAGCGGCAAGACGAGATTTTTCGTGAAGCCCAACTTAATGCAAATGCACAGCAGCTACGTTGTAACCGACCCGAAAGGAACGGTTTTAGTCGAGTGCGGGAAGCTCTTACAGCGCGGCGGGTATCGGATAAAGGTGTTGAACACGATAAACTTCAAAAAAAGTATGAAATACAATCCCTTTGCCTATATCCGCAGCGAAAAAGACATTTTGAAACTGGTAAATACCTTGATTGCCAACACCAAAGGGGACGGGGAAAAAGCCGGGGAGGATTTTTGGGTAAAATCGGAACGGCTCTTTTACTGCGCCCTTATCGGCTACATTTGGTACGAAGCCCCGGAGGAAGAAAAGAACTTCACGACGCTGCTTGAAATGATAAATGCCAGTGAAGCACGCGAGGACGACCCGGAATTTCAGTCCCCCGTTGACCTCATGTTTGAACGGTTGGAGGAAAAAGACCCGGAACACTTTGCCGTCCGGCAGTACAAGAAATTCCTGTTATCTGCGGGAAAGACACGAAGCTCTATCCTCATTTCCTGCGGTGCGCGGCTTGCCCCTTTTGACATTAAGGAGCTGCGCGACCTTATGGAAACCGACGAAATGGAGCTTGACACCATAGGCGACCGCAAGACCGCCCTGTTTGTTATCATCAGCGACACCGACGATACCTTTAACTTTGTGGTATCAATCCTTTACACACAGCTTTTCAATCTGCTTTGCGACAAGGCAGATGATGAATACGGCGGCAGGCTGCCCGTCCATGTACGCTGTCTGTTAGACGAGTTTGCAAATATCGGGCAGATACCAAAGTTTGAAAAGCTCATAGCCACCATACGAAGCCGGGAAATCTCCGCGTCGATTATCTTACAGTCGCAAAGCCAGTTAAAGGCAATCTATAAGGACAACGCCGATACCATAGTCGGCAACTGCGACACCACCCTTTTCTTGGGCGGCAAGGAGAAAACCACCCTCAAAGAAATGTCGGAAATCTTGGGGAAAGAAACCATTGACAGCTTCAACACTTCCGAGAACCGGGGGCGCGAGGTATCGCATGGGCTGAACTATCAGAAGTTAGGCAAGCAGCTTATGACGGAAGATGAAATAGCGGTTATGGACGGCGGGAAATGTATTTTACAGCTTAGAGGGGTGCGCCCGTTCTTTTCCGATAAGTACGACATTACAAAGCACCCCAACTATAAATATCTTTCCGACTATGACAAGAAAAATACTTTTGATATGGAGAAGCATTTAAGGCGCAGACCCGCCCTTGTGAAGCCGGACGAAGTATTTGACTACTACGAAATCAGCGAAAGCGATTTGCAGGAGGACACCGACCATGAATAGACGTATCCGAAAGAAAAAGGACAAGAAAATCACAGAAGCCATAAACGGGCTTGTTTCGATTGCTGAACGACGGGAACAGCAGCGGCAGGCTGCTATCCGGCAATTTGTGAAACGGTGTGAAGCCCTGTATGAGCAGCATCGAAAAGAAAGGAGGAATTGACGCAGTAACAAAGAAAAAGACAACTTGCATGATACGCGCCCCTACAAAAATTCCTATCGCCCACACTGACAACTGAATACCGCCGCGCGGCAGACATTTAGGCAGCGCGGGGACTTATGACCGCGGCAGTTTGAAAACTGACCGCCGTTTTTTATGCCCTTTTACGGGGCAAGCCGCATTTGCGGCAGAAAGGAGTTTTATGGAATTTTTCAACAGCGCAATCGGCGTATTACAGACTTTGGTTATCGCTCTTGGAGCAGGACTTGGCATTTGGGGCGTTATCAATCTCTTAGAGGGATATGGAAACGACAATCCGGGCGCAAATGCTCATGGTTGGTAAAGAAGCAACAATAAATTAGATATGACAGTACCCCTGCTATTCCGTATAATTTGGGGAACACTCCATGTTTCTGCATTTACAGAAATTGAAAATCAAACACGGTCACGCTATAATATATTTTGTTGATGTTATCTTCAAATATTTTTTGTAACAAAATGTTACTTGCCTACTCTTATTGCTGAAAGGAGGTGTGCATAATTGAATACCCCTAATTTTAGTGACATATATACCTTATATTTTGAAGATGTATATAAATATCTGTTAGCTCTTTGCCACGATGAAGAACTTGCAGAAGAATTAGCGCAAGATACTTTTTTTAAGGCTATGAAAAGCTATGAGAACTTTCGAGGTGACTGTAAAATAACGACTTGGCTGTGCCAAATTGCGAAGCATTCATTTTTCTTGTATGAGAAGCACAGGAAAAGAAATATCGACCTTAATTCTGTAGAGAATGAAATAGTTGATACTAATTCCATAGAGATTTTGTTAGGACAAAGAGAGCAGGCGTTTGGAATACATAAACTGCTACACAATTTACCAGAGCCATATAAGGAAGTCTTTTCTTTACGGGTGTTAGGAGAATTAAGTTATCAGGATATAGCAAAACTTTTTGGTAAAACAGAAAGTTGGGCAAGAGTAACCTTTCATAGAGCTAAATTAAAAATCATTGAACAAGTAAAGGAGGAAAGTTATGAGTAAAATTTCATGCGACATCATTCAAGATATGTTGCCGCTGTATTATGATGAAGTTTGTTCAGCAGACAGCAGAAAAATGATTGAGGAGCATTTGCAGGAATGTGAAAAGTGTTCCAATATTTTTCAGAAGCTAAAAACAGAATGTGTGGTTGATACAAAGGAAAATGCTGAAAGCATACAAAGCAGTGTCATGGGGAAGATGGCACATTCATGGAAACGTTCACTATTAAGGTCATTTATCATAGGAATTGTAATAACGACTATCGTCCTTACAGCGATATTTGGAACATATTATGCCTTGTTTATAAGACAAAATAGCATGGTAAGCCCAGAGCAAATTTCAATCTCGGCATATTCACTGACCGATGAACAGATTACTTTTAGATTAGAACTACTTGACGGATACTGTGGAGGAACAATTAAGACTTACACAGACGAAAATAGAAACTTGTATATTTCTGTATTAAGAACGGTTATCAAAGAAGAATTATCCGATGGAGAAACCGAAATAATGAATTATGGGTTTAACCATGAAAAAAAGGACTACATTGCTGTATATTATGGTACACCTAATAATTGTGAGCTTATTTGGAAGAAAGGCGATTTATTACCTACTGCACCAAAAGATATTTTCGAGTAAAGCTGCATAAAATTTGAGGGTAGCTATCTTTGTGTGAGGTAGCTACTCTTTATACTTTAGAGCTTAAAAAACTGCAAATCATGTGTAACATTCTGTGATGGTGCTGCTCTTATGGGTGAAAGGAGGAAAACACTATACTATACTTATCAACTTGCAAAAAGAAGGGATTTAATATTATGATGAAACAGAAAAAAATAATTGTTCCTATTCTCACTCTTGCCGTAATGCTTTTGATGGTTGGTGGCGTATATGCTGTTTTTTCTTCAACTCAACCTGAAAAAAGCAAAGCTGAAAATGTTCGGGATACCACTGACCAAGACTATGAAAAAGGGCTTACGGAAGAACAAAAGGCATTTAATGAACTAATCAACAAACAGATTTACGAAGAAACTGCTAATAACTTAGAACAGTATGAGCAATACGGTTTAACCTATAATTCTAACGAAAACCAGCTGTTTTTTAATGGTAAGTCAGTCTGCTATTTTGCTGATAACCGGGCTACCGATGGAACTTTTGAAGGAACTGAGGTACACTCTGCAAACGGTGATATTGGCATTATTACAGAAAGAGATAGAAATGGAAATATAACTGGTCTAAAACAGATGGAAATCCCAGAATTAACAGATTTTCTTGAAAAGTCGTGGAAAGAAAAATAATTTCTTTAGGTAAGTGATTAAAACACAAATAGCAAACCCAGCCGGAGCAGTCAACGGTCAAGATGAACGGGCTAAAGCCCGCCGTTGACAGCCCCGCCCGGTTTCGCAAATGGGTAATCAAGGGGCGACAGCAAAAAGTGCTGCCGCCCTTTGTCATCATAAAAAGCAACTATCAACCAGCCACAACTCTTTGCGGAGGGAAGGGGGGATTTCCTATGACTTGCACAGAAGAATACAAAGAGCATATCGAGTACACATTCCACGCTTTTTGTAAAATTGTTATCCGCAATGCCAGCTACACAGCGCTGCGGACATGGAGCAGGAAACACAAAAGAGAAATATCCCTTGACTACATCACAGATGAAAAGCACTATCCTTTAGGCACGACAGATGAATATTTCAAAGCCCCGGAGCCGGACGAGGAATACATCGTCCATCTTTGCGGCGATACCGTTATCCTAAGCAATGGGCTGCTGGTACAAGCCCTCTCCCGTCTGCCAGCGCAGAAGCAGGAAATGCTCTATCTGTCCTTTTTTAAGCGTATGCCGCAGCATGAAATCGGCAGACGGTACGGACGCAGCCGCAGTGCAGCGGGCTACCATATCCGAAAAGCCATACAGCAGCTTTACGAGGAAATGGAGGGACTGGCGCATGAGGAATAACGAGCTTCTCCCCTATGACACAATCGTACAGGCTACCAGCGGCGAGCCGGAAGCGGTCAACACCGTATTGCAGTATTATGGGCGGCGAATACGCTATGCTTCCCGTATCAGCGGACAAGCTGACAAGGAAGCCGAGGACTTCATCACGGAAACGCTGCTGAAAGCGTTATTTAAGTTTCGCTTTAGCCGAGTATCCCCGCCCGATACAACTGAATAACCGCCGCCCATTACAGCGGCACATACAAGCAGTAAATCTGAAAAAGGTTTGCTGCTTTTTTTGCGCCCATTTCTCCTAAAGTGTGCGGCATTGAAAAAGGTTTGCCGTTCCGTTTGGCAAAATTGCAAGTTGTCCGTAGTAGGACATAACAGGAGAAATTGAGCAAAAAGTACGCCGAGCCGGAGCGTGCTTTTCTTAGAGCAAGATTCTACCGCAGTACCAAAATTCGCTTTTCGCTCATTTTGCCCCTGCGGGAATCTTGTTGGGGAGTGCCTTCCCCAAACCCTGCTTATGCGGCTTGCGCCGCTGAAAAATCCCTCAAAATATTTTTTCGGATTTTTCAAAAACAGTTCCGCTTTACACCCTGTTTTTCTCCTATTAGTGAGAGGACACCACGCACAGCCGAAAGGAGGTTTTACCATGCGAAAACGATATAACACGCCGCACCGCAGCCGGGTAGTCAAGACACGCATGACCGAGGAAGAATACGCCGAGTTTGCGGAAAGGCTTTCTGCTTACAACATGAGCCAAGCCGAGTTTATCCGGCAAGCCATAACCGGGGCAGCCATACGCCCCATCATAACCGTTTCCCCCGTCAATGACGAGTTGCTTGCCGCTGTCGGGAAGCTGACCGCCGAATACGGCAGGATCGGCGGCAACTTAAACCAGATAGCCCGGACGCTGAACGAGTGGCACAGCCCCTACCCGCAGCTTGCCGGGGAGGTACGGGCGGCGGTTTCCGACCTTGCTGCCCTAAAGTTTGAAGTCTTGCAGAAAGTGGGTGACGCTGTTGGCAACATTCAAACATATCAGC
>QUFC01000057.1 GCA_003478355.1 Lachnospiraceae bacterium AM48-27BH | reverse complement strand
TCCCCCATCTGATATAGCCTCCGGCAGGATTGCAGAGATGCGCAAAAGAAATATGTCATGCTTTGCATGACGCGCATCTCGCAGCAAGAATGCCGAGGCATTCTTGAATAATTTAGAGTGTTTGATATAAGAGCATGAAAGAATCCGTATCCATTTCTGTGGGTACGGATTTTTTTGTGTGTAAGGGAGATACTAATTTCTGTAAAATCGTAACTATGACGGTACTGAATAGACAGTTACGTAAAGTCAGTAATGGTTCAGGAGCTATGGTTACAAAATCAGAAAAAGGAGTATACCGTATGCAAAAAGGACATGCCAGCATTTTATTCGAAGATCCGCCAAGGATCGTGGGACAGGCCAGTGTTGTAGGGAAAAAAGAATCGGATGGACCGCTTGGAAATCAGTTTGACCAGGTTATAAAAGAGGATATGGCAGGCCAGGATTGCTGGGAGATGGCAGAGAGCGTCATGCAGATCAAAGCGGCAGAAATGGCCATAAGGAAAGCAGGTAGAAAAAAATCAGATATCCGGTATCTGTTTTCCGGTGATCTGCTGGGTCAGCTGATCGCCACATCTTTTGGAACCGGAAGTCTGGAGATCCCCTTGTTTGGGCTTTATGGCGCCTGCTCTACCATGGGTGAGGCCATGAGTCTGGGGGCCATGACTGTTCATGGCGGTTATGCGGACCGGGTGCTTGCCATGGCATCCAGTCATTTTGCCACGGCAGAAAAAGAGTTCCGTTTTCCACTGGCTTATGGAAGCCAGAGACCATTTTCCGCTACATGGACAGTGACTGGATGCGGGGCTGTGGTGATCGAAAAAGCAGTGCAGGGCAATGATAAGGTAAAAATCCGCGGTCTTACCACTGGCCGGGTTATCGACCTGGGGGTCCGGGATTCCATGAATATGGGAGCAGCCATGGCTCCTGCAGCAGCATTGACCGTATTACAGAATTTTGAGGATCTGAATGTGGATGAAACATTCTATGACAGAATTATCACAGGAGATCTTGGGAGAACAGGCGGCATGATTTTCTGCCAGATGATGCGTGAAAAGGGATATGAGATCAAAGACCGCTACATGGACTGTGGGATTGAGATCTTCGATGGCAGTGATCAGGATACCCATTCCGGAGGAAGCGGCTGTGGCTGTTCTGCTGTTACGTTATGTGCCATGATTCTCCCTAAACTGCAGTCGGGTCAGTGGAAGCGGGTGCTTTTTTTGCCAACAGGAGCGTTGTTATCCAATATCAGCTTCAATGAGGGTCAGACGATCCCGGGCATTGCCCATGCAGTAATTCTGGAATCTCCCAAAGTCTGACAGACAAGGTGGTATCTGAAAAATGGTGGATACATGAATGTTGAAAGGAAGAGAAAAACGATGGACTATATTAAAGCATTTCTTATAGGAGGCATGATCTGCGCCCTTGCACAGGTCCTCTTAGACCGCACCAGGCTGATGCCGGGCCGCGTCATGGTTCTCCTGGTTGTCAGTGGCTGTATTCTGGGATTTGCCGGTGTTTATGAGCCGTTTGCCAGATGGGCAGGAGCAGGAGCGTCAGTTCCTCTTCTGGGATTTGGCAATACCCTGTGGAAAGGTGTAAAAGAAGGGATTGAAAAAGAAGGATTATTGGGGATCTTCAAGGGTGGTCTCACCGCCAGCTCCGCCGGAATCTGTGGCGCCCTGGTGTTTGGCTATCTGTCATCCCTGGTGTTCCAACCGAAGCTGAAAGAATAAGAGCTGCTGTTTGCGCAATGCGCGGACAGTAACGAATAAGATAGGACCGTATCTGTTAAGCGTGAAATCGCTTAAACGGATACGGCCCTTTCAAATATTATATAGAAAGTATAACAAGTTGAGGTTGTTTCGCTGCCAGTTTAGTCGCTGAATCCTGGTCCTATATTCTCAGGGACGGTCGGAACCGTTGGCGGTGCGTCCGGTACCGTAATATATCCTGGACCATAAGGTACCGTTGGTGAAGTGGCATCGTTATCGGATGGAAGGACTGTAGAAGTACTTCCGTGAATAGGGCAGTAACCAGGAATTGCAAAGTAGCTGTCGTCGGTTTCTCCTGTTTCACCGGCTGGAAGCGTGATACATACGCGGGATATTTTTTCAGGACAGAATTCCGTTGGAAGCATACCAGATTCTGCGCATACGGTTACGGTGGTGTGTACGTTACAGGATTCCGTTGGAACCGTTCCTTTGGCAAAATACTCTGTATAAATGGCATTGCCTCTTGGGTCATGATCACAGACGCCTGGGATTGCCAGTTTGCCGGATTTGCGGCAGATGGAAGCAGTCTCCACACTGTCTGGAACTGTAAATCCAGGATCAGACATGCCCTCGTGGACTCTGGTCATGATCTTGCGCCAGATATCTTTATGATACGAAGTACCCTCTGTGTGGGAACTGAGTTTCTGGTTCAGGTCGTATCCGGACCAGATACCTGCAGTATAGTAAGGCGTGAATCCTACAAACCAGATATCGTTGTTGCCGGTGGTAGTACCACTCTTGCCGGCGCAGGACATATTCTCCAATTTGGCGCGGGTACTGGTGGAACCAGGGCCGGCGCCTGGTCTTGCGAATTTCCGGTTGCCGATCATGGAATCCTTCAGGGCGTCAGTCAGAAGGAATGCAGTAGAATCCTTTAATACCCGTCTGGTCTCTGGTTCGTTGTTGATCAGCACTTTGCCGTTGCGGTCTATAATCTTGGTGAAAAAGATCGGCTCGGTATACATACCCTGGTTGGCGATGGTAGCAAAAGCTGACGTCAGTTCCAGGTTGGTTACACCTTCGGTCAGGCCACCAAGGGCGGTAGCAGCGTTATAATCACTGGAGGTCAGAGTCGTGATTCCAAAATTCTTCGCATATTCCACACCAAGCTGAGGGGTAACCGTCTCCATCATGCATCGTACCGCCACAATGTTCATGGAGTAAATAATACCATCGCGGATGCTGGAATAACCCTGATATCCGCCAGAATACCAGTTGCGGAAGGTTTTTGTGCCAACCGTATATGGCGCATCATAGTAGACAGAACCAAGGGTTGCGCCACAGGTATCCAGTGCCGGGGCAAAGGAAGAAATCACCTTGAAGGTAGAACCGGGCTGTCTTGGCACGTTGGTAGCACGGTTTAAAGTCAGGTTTGCTGTTTTTGCACCGCGGCCGCCGCTGATGGCTTTCACCTCTCCGGTAGCCTGATCCATCAGGACAAAGGAAATCTGCGGCTGCAGTGTTACCGTGATGCTTTCACCGATTACTTCATCTGTATCCTTTTTGATATAATTCTTGAAATTCTCTGCATCGCCACGAGCCTCTTCTTCGCTGTTATACAGGGCGTCAAAATCGGTCTCCTGTAAAATATCCTTATGCCATGCCTTGATATTATTCTGTGAAAAATGTTCCTTGGTACCGTCTGCATGCTGCAGGGAGAGCCGGTATTCGATGGAGTAGCGGACTACATTATAGTTGTCCGGATTGTTGATCTCTTCGTCCACGATAGCCTGTAATTTCGGGTCCTGGGTAGTATAGATCTGCAGGCCGCCGCTGTATAACAGGTTGTGGGCCTGGGTCTCAGAATAGCCTAATTTTTCCATCAGGGCAGTTTTTACCTGAGAGGTGAGCTCGTCCGTAAAATAGCTGTACGGGGTGGAGTTTTCCTTCGTGATGGAATCCACGATCTGGATCCGGTCGTAGACATTATCCGCTAAGGCCTCTTCCTGCTGATCCTTGGAGATATAACCCTGTTCAAACATATACTGCAGGATCACACGCCGCTTCTCCTCGTTGCGTTCCCGTCCGGAAATAGGATTTAAACGGGACGGGTTCTGGGTGATACCGGCGATAACGGTACATTCTGAGAGTGTTAAATCAGAAACCTCTTTGCCAAAATACCGTCTTGCGGCCACCTTGACGCCGAGGGTGTTATTTCCTAAATTAATGGTGTTTAAATAGTTGGTCAGGACCAGTTCCTTGCTCATGGTCTTGGACAGCTTGACGGCCAGGTACTGTTCCTGCAGCTTTCGTTCTACGGTCTCACCAAAGCTTTTCTCCCGGCCACCGCCAAATACATTGTTCTTGATCAGCTGCTGGGTGATGGTACTTCCGCCGCCTGCGGAGGAGTCTCCGGTGATGACGCCTTTGATCATACGGGCGATGGAACGGAGGTCGATACCGTTATGAGTCCAGAAACGAGAGTCTTCGATGGCAACGAAAGCATTGATCAGATCCTTGGGAAGCTCATCAAATGTGGCCGGATCACGGTTGGAACCTGCGGTTACTAAAGTGTCGGTTAAATTGCCTTCCCGGTCATATACGGTAGTGGCAAAGCTGGGGAACAATGCTGTCGATGTTGATCTCAGGGGAACTGTCTATGATGCCTTTATACATGCCAACGCCTATGCTGACTCCGACCACTGCCAGTATAAAAAAGATCAGAAGCAGCGTTCTGGTAAAGCCAAGAAAAAAGCGGTTGGCAATTTTCCGTTTTTTGGAAGAGGCATCTCTTAATTTTTTTTCTGTCGCGTCTTTTCCGTAGTTCATGTAGGAAAACCTCCTTTATCGGTTCATTATAACAAATGTTGGTTTATAATTCAAGAAATAGATACAGGCTGTACGGTTTCTGCGTTGCGAATTCCTCTGTTTTGTATTATTATGATTCATGAGAAGTAATGCTATGAGGAGAAAAACAAATGAGCGATCATTATAAAATCCTGTGGGAGGGTGGACAGGGAGAACTGGTAGAGAAAAAATCCCGTTTTATCGCCACCACAGAGCCGGTAGAAACCGAGGAGGAGGCTCTGGCTTTTATCGAGCGGACGCGGAAGAAGTACTGGGATGCCAGACACAACTGCTTTGCCTATTGCATCGGTGACAAAAACCAGCTTCAGCGGTGCAGTGACGATGGAGAACCAAGCCAGACAGCGGGACGGCCTATGCTGGATGTGCTTCTGGGAGCAGAAGTCCACAACATCTGCGTGGTGGTCACCCGGTATTTTGGCGGTACCTTGTTAGGCACCGGCGGATTGGTACGTGCCTATTCCGGTGCTGTCCAGGAAGGTCTTTCGAACAGTACCATTGTGGAGAAGTGCCTTGGCCGCCAGTTAGATATAACCACCGATTATACCGGCATCGGAAAGATCCAGTACATTTTAGCCCAGAACCAGATCATCACCCTGGATACCCAGTATACTGACAAAGTACAGGTATCTGCCATGGTTCCACAGGAAAAGCTGGACAGCATCGTGGCAGAGATCACGGAGGGAACCAGTGGAAGGGCAGAGCTTCTGGAGGGAGATCCGGTTTATTATGGACTGTTAGATGGGGAAATTGTGGTTTTTTAGAAATGCATAAGAATTTTGGGTTGCATTCTGTAAATGATGATGTTATATTTAATTATTGTTTTTATTTCCCATTGTTGAACCAGTAAAGAGTAAGGAAGAGTAAACAGTTATGAAGATGAAGAGAGAAGATATCCGAAACGTTGCGATCATTGCCCATGTAGACCACGGTAAAACTACCCTGGTAGACCAGCTGCTGCGTCAGAGCGGTGTGTTCCGTGCCAACCAGGAAGTAGAAGAGCGCGTCATGGACTCCAACGATATTGAGAGAGAGCGTGGAATCACGATTCTGTCCAAGAATACAGCTGTATTTTATAAAGACACCAAGATCAACATCATCGATACTCCAGGACATGCAGACTTCGGCGGCGAAGTAGAGCGTGTATTAAAGATGGTAAATGGTGTTATCCTGGTAGTTGATGCATATGAGGGCGCTATGCCTCAGACGAAGTTCGTATTAAGAAAAGCACTGGAGCTGGATCTGGCAGTGGTTGTCCTGATCAATAAGATCGACCGTCCGGAGGCAAGACCGGAGGAAGTTATCGATGAGATCTTAGAGTTGTTGATGGATCTGGATGCTTCTGAGGCGCAGTTAGACTGCCCATTCCTGTTCGCGTCTGCAAGAGATGGTTACGCAAAAGCGAACTTAGACGATCCAAACGTAGATATGGGCCCATTATTCCAGGCAATCATCGATCATATCCCGGCTCCGGAGGGAGATCCAGACGCAGGTACCCAGGTACTGATCAGTACCATTGACTACAATGAGTATGTAGGCCGTATCGGTGTTGGTAAGGTAGATAATGGTGTGATCCGTGTGAACCAGGATTGTGCGCTGGTGAACCATCATGATCCAGATAAGATGCGCCGTGTAAAGATCGGTAAATTGTATGAGTTTGACGGTTTAAACCGTGTAGAGGTACAGGAAGCGAAGATCGGTTCCATCGTTGCTATTTCCGGTATCCCGGATCTGCACATTGGAGATACCTTGTGTTCCCCGGAGAATCCAGAGGCAATTCCATTCCAGAAGATCTCCGAGCCGACTATCGCCATGAACTTTATGGTCAACGACAGCCCGCTGGCTGGTCAGGAAGGTAAATTTATTACCTCCCGTCATTTGCGCGACAGACTGTTCCGTGAGTTAAATACTGATGTGAGTCTGCGTGTAGAGGAGACCGATTCCCCGGATTGCTTCAAGGTATCCGGCCGTGGTGAGCTGCATCTGTCCGTTCTGATCGAGAACATGCGCCGTGAGGGCTTTGAGTTTGCAGTCAGCAAGGCAGAGGTTCTGTATAAGTATAATGAGAGAAACCAGAAGTTAGAGCCTATGGAGTTAGCTTACATCGATGTTCCGGAGGAGTTTACCGGAGCCGTGATCCAGAAGCTGACCGGAAGAAAAGGTGAGCTTCAGGGTATGAGCCCGGCAAACGGCGGTTACACCAGACTGGAGTTCTCCATCCCGGCCAGAGGTCTGATCGGTTATCGTGGTGAGTTCATGACCGATACCAAGGGTAACGGTATCATGAATACCATTTTTGATGGCTATGCACCATACAAGGGTGATTTAAGCTATAGAAAGACCGGTTCTCTGATCGCTTACGAGTCTGGTGAGTCGATCACTTACGGTCTGTTCAGCGCCCAGGAGCGTGGTACTCTGTTTATTGGACCTGGCGTAAAGGTATATTCCGGTATGGTCGTCGGCCAGAACCCGAAGGCAGAGGATATCGAGATCAATGTCTGCAAGACCAAGAAGCTGACCAACACCCGTTCTTCCAGCGCTGATGAGGCATTAAAGCTGACTCCGCCTAAGATCATGAGCTTAGAGCAGGCACTGGATTTCATCGATACCGATGAGCTTCTTGAGGTGACTCCGGATAGCTTACGTATCCGTAAGAGAATCCTGGACCCAACCTTAAGAAAGAGAGCTTCTTTCAGAAAATAAACGATAGAGAATCAATGGAAAATTAATGGAAAATGGAGCACAGATGGATTACACATGGTACCCGGTCTATGACCGGATCGTCAGCCAGATTGATGAACTTCTGGCAAAGGAAAAGAATAGACAGGTTACGGTAGCATCGATGGCATGTGCGGAAGCGGTAAAAGTACATTAGGTCAGGCGCTAAAAGACCATTACGGCTGCAATCTGTTCCATATGGATGATTTTTATCTCCGTATGGAGCAGAGAACGCCGGAACGATATGCGGAGCCTGGCGGCAATGTGGACTATGAGCGGTTCCAGGCAGAGGTGTTGAAGCAGCTGGAGAACAAAGACGGTTTTTCTTATCAGTTGTTCAGCTGTGCCACATTTTCCCTGAGCGATTTTGTGGCAGTGTCCTGGAACAGACTGAATATCGTGGAAGGCTCCTATAGCCAGAATCCGTATTTTGGGGATAGTTATGATCTGAGACTGTTCTGCAGGATCGGAACAGAAGAACAGCTGCAGCGGATTCTGAGGCGAAACGGTCCGGAAAAGCTTCAGATGTTCAGGGAACGTTGGATTCCTATGGAAAATAAGTACTTTGAAGCATTTGAAATTGAAAAGAAAAGTATGGTGATCGACTGCACCGGATTTTCCCGGTGATAAGCGGCGGATGTTCCGCAAGTACGGTGATTACCTGAAAAAAGAAAAAAAGGTGGGTTCCTGCTTAAGAAAGCATGGAATCCACCTTTTCGCATACCAGCCGGATGTATTCACCGAGACCGGCCTCCTGGCATCCAACTACATAATGGTTGCAGCGGTTTACCGGAATCAGGATTTTAAATGCATGACTGTCGCCGATGGCAGTGGCGATGGCCGGAGTGATCTCCCCTAATAAGGAGTTGGCCATGACGATACCGATAGGACCGATGATGATGTCAGAGTTTTTAGCATTGACAATACATGGATTTTCTCCCGTGGCACCGAAATCTGCGCCAGCTTTCATCATGGAGGTGGTTGCAGCGCTATTGGTGCCGATGGCATAAAGCTGCAGCTGCGGATGACGTTTCTTTAATTGTTCGATCACGGCTTTGCCCATTTTTCCACCCTGACCGTCAATAATGGTAATTTTCATAAATATTTCCCCCTCTGATATCGGATTGCTCTGCACTACGTGCTTCCACAATACTCAAAACATTGTATCGTGAAAATAGAATATGGTCAAGAAAAAAGACAGAGAGCAGTTACTGTACACGGGTAGGCATTTTTTGAACTGGAAATGCCGTATGATACAGTGGTGGTATTTACAAGCGTTGGTGATTTCTGTTATACTAACGAGAGCATGAAAGGAAGAATTGTGGCAGATTGCATAAAAACAGGGGGAAGATAGAAACAGGGGGAAGATAGATCATGTATAAGATTCTGATCGTTGATGATGAAATTATGATCCGCAGCGGACTCAGTAAGATCATCCGCTGGAATGAGATCGGCTTTGAAATGGTTGGCGCTGTGGGGAGCGCTGGGGAGGCATTGAAGATGATTGCACAGATACCGGTCGATGCGATCCTCACAGATATTAATATGCCGGATATGACAGGGTTAGAGCTGATCCGGCGCGCGAGAAAGGAACTCCCGCGAGTGAAAGCTGTGATCATCAGTGGATACAGTGAATTTGAATATGCAAGAGAGGCAATCGAGCTGAAGGTGGAGAACTATATATTAAAGCCGTTAGACCCACAGAAGATCACCGAGACTTTTAAAAAGATCCGGGAAGAACTGGATGAGGAGAGTTACACGGAACGTCAGAACCAGTTTATCCAGTCGGAGTACGAGATGCGCAAGGGGGGAAGCCCGGAGAACAAGGGCTGTGAGGATGAGAAACAGGCAGAGCTGATCCGGATACTGGAAGAGGGAAAATATAAGGAGATGGAAACGTTTGTAGAACGGTGGTTTGTATCGTTTCGGGGAGAAAACGGGATGGAGATCCGGGATTACTGCTACAGGACGCTTCGCAATGCAGCCTTCTATTTTCACATTGAGACGCCTCCGCTGTTTAAAATCTACCGCATTCCGCTGGAGGAGAGTGAAGATCCGGAAAGACTGCAGCAGGTATTCCAGGAGGACCTGCAGCTTTTAGCGACCTGCTTAAAGGACAATTCGGAATCACTCTCGGTCCTGGTCAGCAGCAAGGCCAAGCTCTATATCGATGAAAATTACCAGAATAAGAACCTGTCACTCCGGGATGCGGCGGATAAACTGAACGTGAGCTATGGTTATCTATCGACAGCCTTTGCCAGGACATATGGGGAAAATTTTAAATCCTATCTCGTGTCCGTCCGTATGGAGAAGGCGAGAAAACTTCTGATGGAACGCAGATATAAGATCTACGAGATCGCAGATATGACCGGTTATGCCAGCTCACGGTATTTTACCGATGCGTTTAAAAAAAGGTATGGGATTTCTCCTGGGGATTATGTGCTGCGGATGAATGGAGAAGGTGGGCTCTGATATGAAAAAAGAAATGACATTGAAAGCCCGGTTCATTCTCACTTCCTATTGTTCCGTCGTGATCTCCATCATGCTGATCGGGATCGCCAGCTACTGCCTCTTAGGAAGCATGTCAAAAAAGTTTGTGCTGCAGACCAGTGAGGAAGCTGTCAGGCAGAAAAATGAAGATATCCAGACCAAGCTGGATGGGATTGAAGTGACACTCCGGGACATCATCTACAACTCAGAATTGCAGCAGACCCTGACAGACTATCAGGGGGCAGATCCATATTCGAGGAGAATGGCGGTCAACAACAGTATCGCGCGTGCGTCAAACTCTTTATATATGCTGGACAACATTGCAGTATTTACAAAGAGCGGACAGATGATCGGGAGCATGTACGAATTTAATGGGACGAAGAAGGCAGAGGATTACAGCTGGTATGATAAGATGAAGGCCTCAAACGGAGAGACCATCTGGCTGGATCAGACCATCCGCCGTTCAAAGGATAACTACGGATCCCATATGGAGATCTCAGCAGTGAAAAAGATCCGTGCTCTCTCTGGAAAGTATGGCGCGCGCATGGGAGAGGAGTTAGGCTGTGTTTATTTTTCTGTTAATCTGGATGCGCTGCTAAAATTTGAACAGGACTATGGTGGCAATGAAGAACGGCAGATGCTCGTGACAGCTGGAAATGGGATGATCCTTGGCGGAACAGAGATCGATAAGAACGGAACAGAATTCCCGGTTGAGCTGTTGACGAAAACAAGAAACCACACGTATGTCCGCTGCGGACAGGAAAAGGAACTCCTGATCTACGATCCGGTGGGGCAGAACATCGACTGGTACACGATCTGTCTGGTACCGAGAAGAGCCGTGCTGAAAAATTTCTACCTTGCGATCATGGTGTGCTTCACACTGTCCGTCTTTTTGCTGGTGGCGCTGTTTTTATTCTCCATCTACAATGCAGAGCTGATCAGCCGCCCGGTGAGGAGACTGGAAGAGCAGTGCAAGCTAGTGGCCAATGGTACCTTTGATATTGGGGAAGAGAGGAGCGGCATCCGTGAGATCGACGGGCTGTTTGTGCATTTCCGTGAGATGGCAGGACAGTTGGATCACCTGATCCATAAGGTGTATGAGACGAGGATCGAGGAACAGAATCTGATCGCAGAATCCAGGGAAGCACAGCTTCAGGCGCTGCAGATGCAGATCAATCCGCATTTTCTATACAACACGCTGGATTCCATCAACTGGATGGCATTGATGGCAGGGGCGGATGAGGTATCGAAGATGGTTCTGGCGCTGGGGCATCTCTTCAGAAGCAACATGAACACCTCCGGGATCTACACGAAGGTCAGTGATGCGGTGGAGAACGTAAAGCTTTACATGTATCTGCAGCAGGTGCGCTTCGAAGGCGGACTTGCCTATCAGGTGGAGATGGAGGAAGAGGTGCAAAATGCCATGATCCTCAAAAACCTGATTCAGCCGCTGGTGGAGAATTCGATCAAGCACGGTATGCAGACTGGTCACGCCGGAGGGAGATCCATATTTCCATCAAAAAAGTGGAAGAGCATCTGCAGGTGGAGGTCGGTGATAATGGAAAAGGAATTGAAGAAACAGAATTAGAAAAGCTGAAACGGCAGTGGCAGGAGATTTCCAAGGATGAAAAAGAAGAGCGTCGCGCTGCCGGTAAAGTGGGAATCCATAATATCATGAGAAGATTATGGCTTTGCTATGGCAGTGAGGCATCCTTTGATATAAGCAGTACTTATGAAAAAGGCACGCAGATGATTATAAGTTTTCCATTGGAGTACCGAATTATACAGAAAAATTCTGATGCGATAAAAGAATCTGATGAAATAAGAAACTTTTAACCTTGTTCCTTCTAAAGAAAGATGTGATAATATACATACAGCAACCGCAAAAAGAGTACATCATTGTTAAAAATGTATTCTTTAGAACAATTAATAAGTTCATATCTAGGAGGAAAAAACGTATGAAAAAATCACTCGCTTTTCTGATGTGCCTGTCCGCAGCAGGCATGCTGACTGCATGTGGAGGAAAAACAGACACTGCACAGACAACCGCAGGAAGCACACAGGCACCAGCTGCAGGTGAGACAACCGCAGAGGCAAAAGCAGAAACCAAGGGCGATCCGGTTGTGATCAACTACTATGACTGGGATATCCCGGATCAGAAATTCATCGATGATTTTAATGCGGCAAACCCGGACATCCAGGTTGTAGCACACAGCATCCCTGCAAATGGTGAGCGTCTGACCAAGCTGGATATTCTTGCTATGAGCGGAAGCGACATGGACGTTATGCCGATCTCTGATGGTGATCAGTTCACACGTTTTGAATCCGGAATGTTAGCATCTCTGGATGACTTTATCGCAAAAGATGGCATTGATATGGAGAAATCCTTTGGCAAATATGCGATCTGGGGTCAGTACGATGGCAAGTATTATGGAATTCCATTCCGTGCAACCCAGAGTGTTGTTTACTATAATAAAGATATGTTTGATCAGGCCGGAGTTGAGTATCCAAGCGATGACTGGACACTGGACGAGTATGTTGAGACAGCAAGAAAGATGGCTGAGTGGGGCAAAGACCAGGGAATCTACGGAACCTATACCCACACCTACGCAAATGAGTGGGCAACCATCGCAGCTCAGAAGGGCGAGTGGTATACCGAGGATGGCAAGTGCAACATCAAGGATCCGGCATGGCAGAAAGCTCTTGAGACCCGTAAGATGTTAGATGATGAAGGAATCCAGATGCCTTACGGACAGATCGTAGCTGCAAAGGCAGCTATCAACAGCTCCTTCTTAGGCGGTAAGGAAGCTATGGTAACCGCAGGAAGCTGGTTAGTAAGAGATATGAAGAACAAAGAGAAATTCCCATTCGATTTCAAGGTAGGCGTTGCTTATATGCCTAGATTTGATGAGACGGTAGAGGGATTACGCAGCAACTATTCCTGTTCTGTACTTGGTATTCCGGAAAACTCCAAGCACAAAGAAGAGGCATGGCGCTTCATCCGTTACTATGTAGAGAACGCATCTGATTACATTGCAGCATCCGGTAACCTGCCAACTTATCTGCCGGCATATAACGATGATATGGTAAATATCTACTGTGAGGGCTCTGGTCTTGATGTTTCCTATGCACAGAAATTCTTCAATGAAGATGTTCAGCTGACCACCAACAAGATCATTGGAAACAAGGGCGCTGAGTATATGCAGATCGGAAAAGAGGAGATCGGAATGTACTTCAACGGAGAGAAATCTCTTGAGGATACATTAGACAGCATTGAAACACGTGTGAATGAAGCTCTTGGCAAGTAAAAATTCGTAAGAGTCTTGCAGACAACGATAAAATAATAGAGAGGAAGCAGGAAGACGGCTATGAAATCGAAACACAGGCTGAACAGGATGGAGTTGAGAGAGGAACGGGCCGCTTACGGCTTCCTCTTTATCAGCTTAATAGGAACTGTTACTTTTATTCTGGTACCGATCATTATGTCCATGTTCTTGGGATTTACGACCTGGAATCCGATGAAGGGACTTGCAGGTGTTGAATTTGTCGGTCTGGATAACTTTAAGACTATGTTAAAGGATGAACGAGTGCTGGCGGCAGTACGCAACAACCTGGTTTATTCCTTGTCTTATGTGCCATTGACCATCTCCATCGCACTGGTGCTGGCGGCGCTGCTGAACAAATTTGTTTTTTTTAAAGTTCCGATCCGTATGATGACTTTTATGCCTTATATTTCATCACTGGTATCGGTAGCGACCGTATGGATGGTACTGTTATACCCGGACAAAGGACCGATCAACTCTATTTTGAGCAATGTATTCCATGTGGCAAACCCGCCGCAGTGGTTCATCAGCTCCAAGTGGGCGTTAAAGGGAATTATTATGATGTCGGTATGGCATGACGTCGGATACTATTGCATCATTCTTCTTGCCAATATGCAGGGTCTGTCCGCTGAGGTTTATGAATCTGCGGCAGTGGATGGCGCAAACTCGATCCAGACATTTTTCAGGATCACCGTTCCGATGCTGACATCCAGCATTTTCTTCTGCATCACACTGGCGACGATCAATTCCTTTAAGATCTTCGATCAGGTCAACATCATTACAGAGGGTGGACCGGGATTCTCAACCACCGTACTGGTACAGGCGATCTACTACTACGCATTCAAGGAGTACAAGATCGGCTATGCAGCAGCAGTGGCACTGGTATTGTTCCTGATCATATTTGCATTTTCTACGGTGCTTCAGAAGCTGGAAGAAAGATTTACTTATTAGAAGGAGGAAGAAAGTATGGGGTATCAGAAAAAACGCCTGGCAATGCGTGTGATCACAACGATCGTTGTGGGTCTATTTGCCCTTCTGTTTATATTTCCGTTCCTCTGGATGTTATCTACCTCCTTTAAGTACGAGATTGATGTTATGGAGTTTCCGGTACATCTGATTCCGCAGAGATGGAATTTCCAGAATTATGTGACGGTATTTACAAAAAGCGATTTTCCTGGCTATTATTTGAATTCAATTAAAGTAACCTCACTTACGATCATTGGTGAATTGTGTATTACCACAATGGCAGCCTATGCATTTGCGAGACTTCGTTTCCGTGGAAAGAAGTTCTTGTATGTGCTGTATCTGTCAACGATGATGGTACCTGGACAGGTGCTCCTTCTTCCGAAATACATCTATTTCCAGAACCTTCATATCACAAACACGCATCTGGCCCTGATCATGCCTGGACTCTTCTCCGTATTTGGAGTACTTCTGATGCGCCAGGTATTCATGCAGATCCCGTTTGAGTATACAGAGGCAGCGTATCTGGATGGCGCATCCCATCCGACGATCTTTTTGAAACTGATCCTGCCACTTGCAAAGCCGGGTCTTATGACAGCACTTCTTCTGGCTTTCAGCTGGAGCTGGAACGATTACATCAATCCGCTGGTATTCTTATCCAACGATAAACTGTTTACCCTTACTGTTGGTCTGCAGCGTTTCCAGGAGGATGCTTCCACCAACTATGCACTGATCATGGCAGGTGCGACAGTTTCTTTGATCCCATTGATCGTATTGTTTTTATTTACTCAGAAATATTTCATCGAGAGCTTTGCTTCAGCAGGAGTAAAGGGTTAAAGAAAGGAGAACAGATATGGAAAATGTACGTTATGGCGTGATCGGAATCGGTAATATGGGAACCAGTCATTCTGGCTGGCTGGCAGGAGGAAAAATTCCCGGAGCTACCCTGACTGCTGTCTGTGATATTGACGAGAAGAGAAGAGCATGGGCAAAGGAAAATCTGCCGGAGGTGGCAGTTTTCGAGGATTACAAAGAACTCTTAGACAGCAAATTGGTGGATGCAGTGATCATCGCGGTTCCACATTATCTGCATCCGGAGATGGCGATCGAGTCCTTAAAGAGAAATATCAACACCATGGTTGAGAAACCGGCCGGTGTTTATGCTTCCCAGATACGCGAGATGAACGCAGAGGCAGAAAAGCATCCAGATGTGAAATTTGCCATGATGTTCAACCAGAGAACGAATCCTCTGTATCAGAAGGTAAAAGAGATCTTAGATGCAGGAACCATCGGAGAGCTGCGCCGTGTGACCTGGATCATCACAAGCTGGTGGAGAACCCAGAAATACTATGATTCCAGCGCGTGGAGAGCAACCTGGGCAGGCGAAGGCGGCGGTGTCTTAGTAAACCAGGCGCCTCATCAGCTGGATCTGCTGCAGTGGCTGTGCGGTATGCCATCCCTGATGGAAGCACATTTAAAATACGGTTCCCACCGTGATATCACCGTAGAGGATGATGTAACTGCATACTTCGAGTATCCAAACGGCGCAACCGGAACCTTTATCACCTGTACTCACGATGCACTTGGAACAGACCGCTTAGAGATCCACGGTGACAATGGCAAGATCATCATCACAGACAGCAAGTGCGTGACTGTGAAGAAGATGGATAAGCCTGAGGATGTATGGAATCACGAGCTTGACTTCCGCCAGATGCTTGCACTGGTCAAAGGCCAGACTCAGCAGAAACTCTACACCGAAGAGACCTTCGAGTGCCCGGAGAACTGGGATCAGCAGCACATCGATGTTCTGATCAACTTTACCAATGCGATTGCAAAGGGCGAGGAACTGATCGCACCTGGCGCAGAGGGCATCAAGGCAGTTGAGATCGCCAATGCAATGTTCCTGTCTGACTGGCTTGGCCATGCTGTGACGATCCCGGTAGATGATGAGTTGTTCTACGAGAAGCTGCAGGAGAAGGTTCAGGAAGAGAAAAACCGTAAATAATCATACTGTACACGATAGAAAAGGAGCTTAACATCATGAGCGAAGCAAAGAAGGGTTCCCCGAAGATTGCACTGAACATGTCGATGGTCAAGACGATCATGTGGGACAAGGGACCGGATTATACATTTGAGAGAGTAAAAGGAGCGGGACTTTCTTATTTTGAACTGTCACAGGTGGATATGACCGATGAATTTATCGATCAGGTATTAGAGGCATCTGCAAAGCACGGTGTTACCGTAATGTCCACAAGTTTAAACTACAAGCCTCTGTTTGGAGCAAATGCCAAGGGCTTTGATATTGAGAAGGATTTGGACCGGATCATCGAAGCAAACAAACGCCTCGGTGTAACTTATGTCAGAGATTCTCTGATCCCAAGCATCTGTATCCACAACGAAGAAGGATACTATAAGGCTGCTGAGGATTTAAATCACTATGGCAAGCTCTTAAAGGAGAATGGACTGAAATTATATTATCATAACCATCACTTTGAGTTTGAAAAATTCCATGGCAAAACCGGATTTGAGCTGCTGGTAGAGAACACCGATCCGGAGCTGGTTGGTTTTGAGATCGATGTGCACTGGATCCAGCGTGCAGGACAGGATCCGGTTACCTGGATCAAACGTCTGGCAGGCAGAGAGGATCTGGTCCATCTGAAGGATTACCGGATCTATTTCCCGGACGGACAGCCGACACCGGAGATCTTCCACAAGGAGCAGTGCATCCAGTTTGCTGAGATCGGAGAAGGAAACCTGGATATGAAATCTATCATCGAGGCTTCCGTCGAGGGTGGGGCGATCTACCTGCCGATCGAGCAGGATCAGTGCTACGGAAGAGACCCGTTTGACTGCATCCGCACCAGTGTCAAGAACATCTGCGATATGGGCTTTGAAAAATATCTGTAGAAAGTGCTTGCATTTACCAATAACAGGTGTTATACTAGATATGATAACAAGATACAATGGCTGATAAGGAGTGGGCGAAAGTCCACTCTTTCGTTTTGGTTAGCGAAACAAATCAGGGAAAGGTGGTGAAGACCATGACAAAAAGAGAAATGTATGAGGCAAAAACAGAAGAATTTCTGCAGCCGGTAGTGGATGAGCATGGATTCGAGTTAGTTGACGTGGAGTATGTGAAGGAAGGCAGCAACTGGTATCTGCGTGCTTACATTGATAAGGAGGGCGGAATCGCAGTGGATGACTGCGAGGTGATCAGCCGTATTTTGAGCGATTGGCTGGATAAGACCGACTTTATCGAGGACAGCTACATTTTAGAGGTAAGTTCTCCAGGACTGGGACGTCCGTTAAAGAAGGAGAAGGATTTTGCCCGCAGCATTGGAAAAGAAGTGGATATCCGCCTTTACCGTGCCCGCGATAAGCAGAAAGATTTTACCGGAATTTTAACAGAGTATGACAAAGACTCTGTTACGATTGAAACAGAAGACGAAACCAGACTGACGTTTGAGAGAGCGGACATCGCCTGATCCGTCTGGCCTTTGATTTTTAAAGCTTGAGAATAATTGTTGGAGGATAAAACAATGAATAAGGAACTGATAGAGGCACTGGAAATTCTGGAAAAAGAGAAGAATATCAGCAAAGCCACTATGTTAGAAGCAATCGAAAACTCTCTTCTGACCGCATGCAAGAATCATTTTGGTAAAGCAGATAATGTAAAAGTCAACATCAATCCGACGACCGGTGATTTTGCAGTGCTGGCATCCAAAGAGGTTGTAGAGGAGGTAGAGGATCCGCTGACCCAGATCAGTCTGGCAGAAGCAAAGATGATCGCTCCGAAGTATAATCTGGGCGATGTTGTCCAGATCCCGATCGAGTCCAAATCCTTTGGCCGTATCGCAACCCAGAACGCGAAGAACGTTATTTTACAGAAGATTCGTGAGGAAGAAAGAAAAGTTCTGTATAATGACTGGTATGCGATGGAGAAAGACATCGTTCAGGGCGTGGTTCAGCGTTATGTTGGAAGAAATGTCAGCCTGAACTTAGGTAAGGTAGATGCGATCTTAAGCGAGCAGGAGCAGGTAAAGGGTGAGGTGTTCCAGCCGACTGAGCGTGTAAAAGTATACGTTCTGGAAGTGAAGGATACTCCAAAGGGACCTCGTATCTCCGTATCCAGAACTCATCCGGATCTGGTGAAACGTCTGTTTGAGTTAGAGGTTGCAGAAGTAAAGGACGGAACTGTTGAGATCAAATCCATTGCCCGTGAGGCAGGTTCCAGAACCAAAATCGCAGTAAAGTCCAACGATCCGAACGTAGATCCGGTAGGAGCATGCGTTGGTATCAACGGCGCCCGGGTGAACTCTATTGTCAGCGAGTTAAGAGGCGAGAAGATCGATATCATCAACTGGGATGATAACCCGGCATATCTGATCGAGAATGCCTTAAGTCCTGCAAAAGTCATCTGTGTAGTTGCAGATGAGGACGCAAAAGAAGCACAGGTAATCGTTCCGGATTATCAGTTATCCCTTGCCATCGGTAAGGAAGGCCAGAATGCAAGACTGGCTGCAAAGCTGACCGGATATAAGATCGATATCAAGAGTGAGACACAGGCAAGAGAGATGGGCCTGTTTGAAGAGATGGATCTGGATAACCAGATGGCTGATACCAGCTACGAGGGTTATCAGGAAGAACCTCAGAACAACTACCATGACGGATATGAGGATTACCAGGAAGAGAACAAACCAGAATAACGAAACGAATTGGGAGTGATGATCGGTGAGTACAAAAAAAGTTCCGCTTCGTCAGTGTATCGGCTGCGGTGAAATGAAAAGCAAAAAAGAGATGATTCGTATTCTGAGAACAGAGTCAGAGGGCTTTGTGGTGGACGCCACAGGAAGAAAAAATGGCCGTGGCGCATACCTGTGTCCAAGTATGGAGTGTTTCAAAAAGGCAGTGAAGAACAAAGGCCTGGAGCGTTCCTTTAAGATGGCGGTTCCGAAAGAAGTTTACGAATCTTTGGAAAAGGAGATGGAACAGCTTGGAGAATAGACAGAAGGTATTGAATATGATCGGCCTTGCAACGAAGGCTGGAAAGACAGTCAGCGGAGAATTTTCTACAGAAAAGGCTGTTAAGACCGGAAAAGCATGGCTGGTGATCGTATCAGAAGAAGCATCGGACAATACCAGAAAAATGTTTACCAATATGTGTACTTACTATCATGTTCCTGTCTGTTTTTTTGGTAAGAAGGAAGAACTTGGACATTCTATGGGTAAGGAGTTTCGCGCTTCCTTAGCCATCACGGATGAAGGGTTCGCCAAAACGTTGGTAAAACAAATGAATGTAAACGGAGGTAGTAAGTATGAGAGTTAGTGAACTGGCAAAAGAGCTGGGTAAGTCCAGCAAAGAAGTATTAGACGTTCTGCAGAAACAGGGTTATGGCGAGAAAACTCATTCTTCCAACGTAAGTGATGAGCAGACTCAGGCCGTAAAGAAAGCATTAGCTGCACCTGCAAAAGCAGAGCACGCGCAGGGGTCCGCAGAGGCACCAAAGAAGAAAATTGCCGCTGTATATCGCCCACAGAATGCGCAGACCATGAAGAACCCAAGACCGCAGGCGGCTCCTGCACAGGCAGCAGCACCAGCAGCTCCTGCACAGGCAGCGCCAGCGGCAGAAAATAACCGGGAAAATGCAAGACCACAGGGTCAGCAGTCCCAGAACCAGGGCAGCTATCAGGGCAGCCGTGACAATCGCCAGGGTGGTTTCCAGGGTAATCGAGATAACCGTCAGGGCGGCTATCAGGGCAACCGCGATAACCGCGGCGGTCAGGGCGGCTATCAGGGTAACCGCGATAACCGCAATGGGCCAGGGTAACCGCGATAACCGCAATGGGCCAGGGTGGCTATCAGGGCAACC
>QUFC01000056.1 GCA_003478355.1 Lachnospiraceae bacterium AM48-27BH | reverse complement strand
CCGTAAGCAACTGTTATATATAAAACAAGAACGACAAGCCCGATTCACAAGCTTATCGCTCTTAATTATCATAGAAGAATCTTATTTACAGAGATTTTCTCATACTCTCCCGGAAGAGCTTACTCTGCAGACACCAGAGAGTTTCTTTCAACGGTTTCGTATTGACATGAAGATACATCATGAAGTTATTGCCATACATCCAGACCGTAAAACTGTTTCCGTGAAAAATTTGGAAAACGGTAAGATATTTGAAGAAAATTATGATAAGCTGATCCTTTCCCCAGGTGCAAAGCCTACACAGCCGAAGCTTCCGGGAGTAGGCATTGATAAGCTTTTTACACTTCGTACTGTAGAAGATACTTTTCGGATTAAGGAATACATAAATAAGAATCATCCCAAAACGGCTATTTTGGCTGGTGGTGGCTTTATTGGTCTGGAACTGGCGGAAAATTTGAGGGAGCTTGGTCTGGATGTTACGATTGTCCAACGGTCTAAACAGCTGATGAACCCTTTTGATCCAGATATGGCACCCATGATTCATAATGAAATGAGAAAGCATGGGATAAAACTGGTACTGGGCTATACAGTAGAAGGATTTAAAGAAAAGGACAATGGAGTGGAGGTTCTATTGAAAGATAATCCATCTCTTCACGCTGATATGGTAGTACTGGCAATCGGAGTTACACCAGACACAGCATTAGCAAAAGAGGCCGGTCTGGAACTCGGCATCAAGGGAAGTATTGTAGTGAATGAAAGGATGGAAACTTCTGTACCGGATATTTATGCTGCAGGTGATGCAGTTCAGGTAAAACATTATGTTACTGGTGATGATACACTGATCTCTTTGGCTGGACCAGCCAATAAACAGGGAAGGATCATTGCTGATAATATTTGTGGCGGTGATAGTCGTTACCTGGGCAGTCAGGGAAGCTCCGTTATCAAAGTGTTTGATATGACAGCAGCCACTACAGGTATCAATGAAACCAATGCTAAAAAGTCAGGATTAGAGATAGATACCGTAATCCTTTCTCCTATGAGTCATGTCGGTTACTATCCTGGTGGAAAAGTAATGACCATGAAGGTGGTTTTTGAAAAAGAGACTTATCGTTTGCTTGGTGCGCAGATTATTGGATATGAAGGAGTTGATAAGCGTATTGATGTGCTGGCAACAGCAATTCATGCAGGGCTGAAGGCAACCCAGCTGAAAGATCTGGATCTTGCATATGCACCGCCCTATTCCTCTGCCAAGGATCCTGTAAATATGGCCGGATTCATGATAGACAATATAGCAAAAGGTACCTTAAAACAATGGCATCTGGAAGATATGGATAAGATTTCTAAAGATAAAAGTGCTGTGTTGCTGGATGTGAGAACGGTAGATGAATTTAGCAGGGGGCATGTGGATGGATTTAAAAATATTCCTGTAGATGAACTGAGAGAACGAATCAATGAAATCGAGAAAGGAAAGCCTGTGTATCTGATATGCCAGAGTGGGCTGCGCAGTTATATTGCCAGCCGTATTCTGGAAGGAAACGGTTATGAAACATATAACTTCTCCGGCGGATTCCGCTTCTACGATACAGTGGTCAATGACCGTGCACTGATCGAAAGGGCATATGCATGTGGCATGGACTATTAGAAATAAACAAAATATTTTATGATCTTTGTAGTGTTTCCAGTCTTTTCGAATCAAGGATTGTGATTTTGCCGCGGGAGAGTTTGACGAGACTCTCGCCTTGAAAGTATCGGAGCATTCGCGTGATAACTTCCCTGTGGGAACCAAGATGGTTGGCGATGGTTTCGTGAGTGATTTTCAGTTCATTTGTTCCTTCAATAGAGGTTTCTTCTAAAAGAAATGAAGCAACACGCTTATCCAGACTCTTCCACATGATTTGTTCAATCAGCCACATGACATCAGAAAAACGGGTAGCCATTAATTCACTGGTATAGTTTGCGACGGGAGCAGATTCCTGCATGATGCTTTTATAGATCTCAGCGGGGATGATCCAAAGATCAGAGTCTTTTTCAGCTTCAATAGTCACTTCGAACTGAATAGACCGCATGATACATGAGGCGGATAAAAGACACATATCCATATCGAACAGACGGTAAAGAGTAATCTCCCGTCCTTCATCAGAAAGTATATAAGTTCGAAGCTGCCCGGATTTAACCAGTAATAATCCGGTACAATCCATGTTCCCGTTGTGAATGATTGTTCCTTTTTTCACATGCTGTGTGATCAAATTGTCTGAAATTAGGTTTTTCTGTGCTGTATTTAAGTCATTCCATAGCGGAAAATAATTTTCGAAGCTCATAACAGTTATCTCCTTTACGAACATAGTATACTTGCTTTTTTTAGATGCGTCAATTGCATAATTGACATATGCCTTTTATAGAGCTAATATATAAGAAAAGCGAGAAAGGAGCAGTTTATGCCGAGACCAGTAAAATGCAGAAAAGTCTGTTATTTCCCGAATGTTTTAGAATTCCTTCCGGCAGATGGTACCGAGAAAAACACACCGATTGTTCTGACAGTGGATGAGTATGAAACCATCCGTCTTTTGGACAAGAAAGGTTATACTCAGGAACAGTGCGCAGCATCGATGCAGATTGCGAGAACAACGGTTCAGCGGATTTACGAGATTGCCAGGAAGAAAATAGCAGATGCACTCATTGATGGGCATCCGCTCAGAATTGAAGGTGGGGATTTCAGAATCTGCGATGGTCAGGATAGCGACTGCTGCTTTGGAGGGTGTTATAAGCAGGAGATTTACCAAAAATATGCGGTAGAAAAAGGAGAAGGTACAATGAGAATAGCAGTAACGTATGAAAACGGACAGATTTTCCAGCACTTTGGACACACAGAGGCATTTAAGATTTACGATGTAGAGGAAGGGAAAGTGGTACATTCAGAAGTAGTAGATACGAATGGAAGCGGACATGGTGCATTGGCGGGAGTGCTTAATGCATTAAATGCAGATGTTTTGATCTGTGGCGGAATCGGAGGCGGTGCGCAGATGGCGTTAGCGGCAGCAGGCATTAAGCTTTTTGGAGGAGTTTCCGGTGATGCAGATCAGGCGGTGGAAGCATTTATTAATGAAACACTTGATTATAATCCAGATGTGAAGTGTTTTCACCATGAGCACAGCCACGGGGAAGGACATACATGTGGAGAACATGGATGCGGAAGTCATAGTTGTCATCAGGAAGAATAACAACAATGCAGGTATGGTCAAAAAACATCGACATCCAACCTTATACACGCTATAATGTATAGATACCAGGGGCCCAAGGTCAAAAATTCTCCTGCAAGCAAGCTTGCATCGAACTTCTGACCTTTTGACCCTGGTATCATGTATGTAAACTAGTAAGAGAGCCAGATGATCACAAGCTTCTAAGCGAAAGACCACTGGTTCAACTTCAGTCAGGGGATGAGCATATGTTTTTTATGATGGCAATTACCGATGGCCGGAAAGATTTGAAATTTTCCCAGATGATTATTTGCGATGTATGTGGAAAATACGGCAGATATCAGGTATTTATGACCTACACGGTGTTATCACTATTTTTTATTCCATGCTTCAAATGGAACCGACATTATTATGTGCAGACGAGCTGCTGCAACACGATTTATGAACTGGATCCAGAGGTGGGAAAGACCATTGCCCGTGGGGAACAGGTGGAGATACAGCCGGGGCAGTTGATGAAGATTGGATCCGGGAATGGCGGACAGACGTATAAGCGCTGTCGGAGCTGTGGTTATGAGACCAAAGAGGATTTTGAGTATTGTCCAAAATGTGGAAACCGTTTTTAAAAACATAGGAGAAAAATAATGGGACATTTTTACTTTGTAAGACACGGCCAGACGGTCTGGAATGTAGAAAATAAGATCTGCGGGGCAACGGATATTGCTTTGACAGAGCAGGGACATGAGCAGGCCATAGAAACAGGAAAGAAGATATTAGCGGAAGGAATTCAGGCGGATGAGATCCTGTATTCTCCTCTTCAGAGAGCGGCAGATACGGCGAAACATATTTCTGAGATCACAGGAATCCCTGCGCGTGTAGAGCCAAGGTTAAAGGAGCAGAATTTCGGAAAATGGGAGTCCACACCGAGAAATGGAGTGGATTTTAAGCTTGCGAAACAGTCCTTTGCCTGCAGCTATGAGGGCGGAGAGTCCATGCTCCGTCTTGCGCAGAGAATCTATAATCTGCTGGACGATATCAAGGCAGAATCCGATGAGAAAACTTATATTTTAGTGGCCCACAATGGTATCGCAAGAGTGATCCAGTCATATTTTACCGATATGACCAATGAAGAATTCGCAGGGTATGGGGTGAAGAACTGCGAAGTGGTGAGGTATGACTTCTCATAAGGAAATCAGGAACGAAACAGTTGCTTTAGATAATAACGCATGACAATATTTTGTTCCACGGCCTGAATACCTTCTTTGGACAGACGATCATCGCACCAGAATTCCAGCATAATATCACCATGCCAATGCATTTTTTTTAGAGCATTGACAATGGGAACATAGTTAATTTCACCCTTTGAAATATCACATTTACCAATACCTGTTTGTGCCTGTCTGGCGTGAAGGTGTCCAGCATAAGGGAGAAGTTTCATGGATTCTTCCAGAGGTGTGTGACTGAACTGGTAATGAAGAAAATCAAGGGTATAGCGAAGCCCAGGAACTAGTTCTAACATGTAGAGGGCATTAGGAATGGTATTTAAAAGAGAGTGGCGACTGGGTTCCACGTGGAAACCAAGTCCGTACTCTGAGGCGATTTTTACTTGTTGATTTAATGTCCAGGATGTTTTAGAAAAATTATCATGATAAGACAGTGCCGGATCGTAAGGTCCGGCACTTCCCATAATACTTAAAAATCCGGCATTCTGCGCAAATTGGCAGATGCTCCTGAATGCATGGCAGAATGATTCCGATATAGAGGAGGCGCATGCAGGACGGATTTTTTCTCCATTTACTTCTACTTCCGATAAAAATAATTCTGATAAAGGAAGTTCATATCTTTGAGATAAATCTTTCAAATAAGCAGAGGTGGCAGCAGGATCAGCCTGAATTTGATTCTGTGGAATCAGACTTCTGCTGGCAATATCGATACAGTCGAATTGAAGATCATGAATGAGTGAGAAAGTATGTTCCGCAGATAAAATTCCAAAATTTTCAGAATGGCAGCTGTATCGTATCATAAAAATCCTCCTGATAATAAATGTAAGGTACTTAAAGAAAAATCTGGCATCCACCATGGAGAATGGATTGCTCCATAGCATCTAAAATCCGCATGGTGACCAGCCCACGATCACCGTTGCTGATACATGGGATATGGTCGCGGATGCAGGAGAAGAAATGCTCGTACATATCCGCATGAGTTTTTCCACATTGGAATTTTGGAATGATTTCCTGCATTCCAAGGATTGGATCATGTTCATAAAGGTGGATGCAGTCATCGGATTGTTGCTTGTAGCATTTTAAAACATCATAGGACAGTGACATTTTATCGCCATACAGGTTCATCACATATTTATCCTGTCCAGGAGCCGCACGGAGTGCTTTGAAAAGAAAGGTTGCGCCATTGTCAAAATAAACAGTGGCAATACAGGTGTCATCATCATAGGTTTCAGGAACGCCGCTGAGACTTAAACTCTGGGTCTGGTAATACCCCCGTGCCTGTACAGACACGGGATTTGGATCACCGAGGAGATAAAGAGCCCATTCAACGTTGTGGGAGCCGCTGTGGGAACTGATACCAGAGCCATGTTTACCAGATAGGGAGTGCATACCATATTCCTGGTTGCGGGAGGAACAACGATCAATGGTCATAAGATAGGTTTCTCCCATACGTCCGCTGGATACTAACTGGCGGAACATACGCATCTGACGCTGGAGCAATCCATTGGAGCCGCCTAAAAAGACTTTGTTACTTTTCCTGGCTTCGGCGAGAACTTCAACTAATTCTTCGGCAGTCTGGGTGATTGGTTTCTCTACATAAACATGTTTACCTGCGCGGATACAATCCAACGCAATCTGTTTATGGGTAAAGGTCGGTGTATTGATGGTAACAGCGTCAATGGTTTCCATAGCCAGAAGATCGTGATAATCCTCAAAACTATAAGGAATGTGGAATTCTTCTGCTACATCAGCAGCCAGTCCGGGTGTAATATCTGCAATCGCAGTGATTTCTACGTCTTTATCATGTAACGAACGGATTGAATCAATATGACGATTTGGCTGTGTGGTTACTTTTCCGGCACCGATAATTCCAAGATGAATGGTTTTCTTATAATTTTCCATAAATCAATACTCCTTTAGTGAGTTGCCTGATACTGTTCTGCATATTCTTTGCCAATCTGGGTTCCACCCATGGATTTCCAGTTCTCAACTGCCGCAAGGTAATCATCCAGAGAAATTTCACCGATCACGTAATTGGTACATGCGTCCCGGATAAAGGTTTCCAGTTCACCGGTAGAACCGCCGCTTTCGGTTGCTGTTTCAGAAATAAATGGGAGAGATGGATCAAAAACAGCATAAGCAGTATTGGTGGACATTAATTCTGCAATCTTTTCAGCAAGAGGAGTCTGGCTGCTTGGTGTCAGATTGGTAAAGGTGTAGAACGGAGTAATCTGACGAAGCTGATTGTATTTTGTACCATAAACCGTCTGCTGTTCTTCGTTCTGGGTCACATGACCATCTTTTAAGGTATAGCTGTCGCCTTCAATACCATAGTTAAACAGATCGCACATTTCCGGATCGCCTAATTTGTCAAGGAAAGCAAGAATGCTTAATAATTCTTCTTCTGTCTTTACACTGGTGGTTGGGATCCCGATACAGCCGGTGTAGCCCTTAAAACCAACAATATGCTGATCACCGCCAGGTTCTTCCGTTAAAATCTGGAATACATCAACTGTAGCATCAGGATTAATGGCATTTAATTTACTTAATCGGGTAGAAGCATCTTCCAGATTACCAAGGAACATCATACCGGCACGACCACTGACGAAATTAGATAATTCATCATCATTGATTGGAAAATCATTGTTGATCAGTCCTTCTGCATACCAGTCGTGGAAAATAGTAAGCGCTTTAGTATAGGACTCTGTTTCATACTTGGCGGAAAAGCTCTGATCATCATTGACCTGCCATTCATTACAGCCACCCATATATACATTTAGGAGTGTAGAGTCATTTTTCAACTCCGAGTCGCTCATGGAAACTCCGATGGTATCATTGGCACCGTTCTGATCCGGGTCATTGTAAGTAAATGCGTACAGGATGTCATGAAGCTCATCAATGGTTGTAGGCATTTCCATACCAAGATTCTTTAACCAGTCTGTGCGGATGATTCCGCCCATTCTTGCTGTATGGCGGATTCTTGGGATTAAGTATTGTTTGCCGTCTGTCTGTACATTCGCCATTACATTGGAATCAATTTTTGAAAGATTTTCAAACTGACTGATGTATGGAGACAGATCCCAGAACATTCCAGAGCGTGCCGCGTTAATAAAACCGGAAGATTTATTTTCACGGATAACGGTGATCATTGGAAGTTGCTGGGATGCCATCAGGGTATTGATTTTTTCTTCAAAAGCATCCTGTGGAACCCACATGACATTCAGTTTGGTACCAGTATATTCATTGATTGCAAGAATCAGAGGATTATCATCTGCCGGAGCTTCGGTTGCCTTGTAGTTTACCAGCATTGTAACAGAATCCAATGCAGCGGGAACAGCAGGCTCAGAGTTTTCAGCAGCTGTTGTAGCTGCGGCAGAAGAATCGGCAGCAGGAGTAGTGGTTGCTGGTGTATTAGAAGAAGAGGAACATCCAGCAGCGCTGAGAACCATCATGGAAGAAAGAAGAATTGATGTCAGTTGTTTTTTTCTCATAAAATCTGTACCTCCAAATTTTTTAACAAATATTTTTTCACGATTATTGCCCTGCAGGGGAACCTTGTAATCTTAATTTTAGAGGAGAAAAGAAGATAAAGCAATAATCCCCTTGTTCCGGGAAAATGAGTTTTCTGGAACAAGGGGATACTGAATTTATGACTTTTTGTTGGAAATGAGAAAAAAAGCAGCAAAAAATGAGTATTTCCAGATTATTTAATTGAAAAAATGAGTAATTACTTTAAAAATTGCCTGATCCCAGAAGTCCCAGTCATGTGTTCCAGTCCAACCGTCAAAAGAGACAGAAAATTCCTGCTTTTTCAGAAAATCGCAAAATTCCAGATTTTCTTGGTAAAAATGGTCTTTGGTTCCACAGAAGAGATGGAAATCGGGAAGCGGTTTTCCAGATGCTTTGGCCTGGAGAGCCAGTGTGTATAAGTCATCTTGATCAGAAATCAGTAAGTTTTCTCCAAAGATTGCTCGGAAATCTCGTTTTTTGGGGGCAGAATCCGGTGTGCTTTCTATTTTTGTATGAATATTGGTGACAGCGGAAATCGCCGCGCATCCAGTATAACATTCTGGATGGGAAAGAGCAGCTTTTAGACAGCCATATCCTCCCATAGACATGCCAGCGATGTAACGGTCTTCGGAACTGGTACTAATGTGAAACATGGATTCGCACAATCCCGGCAGTTCTTCTGTAATATAGGTAAAATATTCCGGCCCATAAGCCATATCAGTATAGAAGCTCCGGTTTACTTCTGGCATGATAACTGCCAGATTATAAGGAAGACAGTAGCGCTCAAGAGAAGTATAGCGGCTCCAGACAGAATAATTATGGGAGCAGCCATGGAGAAGATATAAAACCTTAGGAGACTGGGAAGTAGAAATCACGTCATGTGGAAGAATGGCCATCACGCTGGTGGGCATCCGGACGGATTTGGAATCGAGTTCACAGTGAAGCAGAGCCATGGGAAATCCCTCCTTTAATAAATTGAAATTTATAGAATGAAATTTACGTGTTTAAGAAAATTATAGGGGAGATATGGGAATAAATCCATGGTGTAATCTGTACCTGGTTAAAGAAAAATGCAAAAAAAGAGCAATAAGTCATAAAATGAGTATTTTTTACGAAGAAAATTCTGGATAGAGGAGGGAAATCTCCTAAAAATGTGAACATTGAGTTATCATGACAGGAAATCTAAAATGAAATTACGATAAGCAAACGAGAACGAAACAAGAAATGAAGAAGGAGGAAAAAGAAATGCTGGTGGTGGCAAAGGATGGAAGCGGAGATTTTTCCAATATTTCCAATGCGTTGGCCTGGATTCAGGAAAATCAGGAAAAATCAGAACGAGTAATTTTTATCCGATCCGGTATTTATGAGGAACGGGTGGAAATAAGGACTCCTTATCTTACGTTGATAGGGGAAAATGCAGAAACTACGAAAATTACCGGACATCTGTATGCGAAGATGCCGATGGAAGATATCGGAAAACTGGGAACATTTCGTACGTATACCGTGTTTGTAGATACACATGATTTTACAGCATGTAATCTGACATTTGAAAATACTGCTGGGACAGGGGATCATCTTGGCCAGGCAGTGGCTCTTTATGCAGATGGCGATCGGTTGTTATTTGAAAACTGCAAACTCCTGGGGTGTACAGACACATTATTTACCGGACCTCTTCCACCATATGAATTGAAAAAATTTGGATTTACCGGACCGAAACAATTCGCGGAGCGGATCAATGGAAGACAGCATTATCGGAATTGTTACATAGAAGGGGATGTGGATTTTATTTTTGGAAGTGCAACGGCATATTTCGAACAATGTGAAATTCATTCTAAGAATCGAAATAAACCGGTGAACAGTTATAATACTGCGGCATCTACGGCAGAGGGACAGGCATACGGATATGTATTTGAGAGGTGCAGCTTTACTGGAGAATGTCCAGAACAGACGGCATATCTGGGACGGCCGTGGAGAAATTTCGCAAAGACAGTGATCCTTCACTCTTATCTGGGAAAACACATCTGTGAAGAGGGATGGCATAACTGGGATAAAAAGGAAGCGGAGCAGACGGTATTCTATGCGGAATATGAAAATTATGGGCCAGGATACCGGCCAGATAAGAGACCAGCATGGGTTCATATGTTAACGAAAGATGAGGCAGAGCATTATACAAGAGAAAAAGTATTGGGTGAGGGGTGAAACGATGACAATGAAGATGAAAAGAACGTGGAGACGTTATAAATGGTTGTATGTGATGTTACTGCCAGGAATTCTGTATTATCTGGTATTCAAATTTGGGCCGATGTTTGGTCTGTTAGCGGCATTTAAAGAGTATCAGCCGATGAAGGGATTTTTCGGAAGTCCATGGGTGGGATTTAAGCATTTTATCCGCTTCTTTTCTGGAAATTCTTTTGGGCGAATTTTGAAAAATACACTGCTGATTTCGGCATTGAATCTGGTTTTCTATTTTCCAGCGCCGATCATCATCGCATTGTTACTGAATGAGGTAAGAGTCCGTTGGTTTAAAACAACAGTGCAGAGTGTCCTTTACGTACCGCATTTCCTGTCATGGGTAGTAATTGCAGGCGTTAGTTACGCGCTTCTTACAACGGACGGCGGTGTTTTAAATAATTTGATTGTATCCGTCACAGGAAGAAAAGAGATTAATTTTCTTGGATCAGAAAAATGGTTTTACCCACTGGTTGTTTTCCAGAATATCTGGAAGGAAAGCGGATGGGGAACCATTATCTTTATGGCAGCTTTAGCAGGTGTGGATATTCAGATGTATGAAGCGGCAAAGTTAGACGGAGCAAGCCGTTTCCAACAGATTCTCTATATTACACTTCCGTCAATTCGCAGTACCATTATTACCATGCTGATCCTGAGGCTTGGAAAGGTTATGGAAACCGGATTTGACCAGATTTTACTGATGCAGAATTCCATGAATCGGAACGTAGCAGAAGTAATCGATACTTATGTATATTCTATGGGTATGAAAAATGGACAGTTAAGCTTTGCAACGGCAGTAGGTTTATTTAAGTCACTGGTTGGTTTAATTTTGGTATTAACATCAGACCGTATTGCTAAACATGTGGGTGATGACGGAATCTTATAGGGGGTGAGATCATGAAGAAACGAAGTATGGGTGATCGTATTTTTGATGCGATCGTATATGCTATTTTGGTTGTTGTATTTTTGATTGTATTTTTCCCATTAATGTATGTGGTTTCTACTTCCTTTGCATCAGCACGGGAACTGGCATTGAATAAGTTTCTGATTTTTCCGAAGCATCCGACGTTAGAAGTATATCAGTACATTTTTTCAACGAGTACTTTTTTAAGAAGTATGATCGTTACCATTGTGATCACGGTGGTTGGAACGTTGGTAAACCTGGTTATGACTTGTCTGATGGCATATCCACTATCCAGGAAAGCACTTCCGGGAAGAAGCGTGATCATGACTGCAGTTACCTTTACCCTGGTGTTCAGCGGCGGTATGATTCCGATGTATCTGGTGGTAAACAGCCTGGGACTGATTGATACCTATACATCCCTGATTCTTCCAGGCGCGATCAGCAGTTTTAATCTGATCTTGGTGAAGAACTTCTTCCAGGAGATTCCAGAAAGCCTGATTGACGCAGCCCAGATTGATGGTTCCAGTGAGATGAATACGTTAGCGAAGATCGTTCTTCCGCTTTCAAAACCGGCATTGGCAACCTTTACCATGTTTTATGCGGTAGGTCATTGGAATCAGTTTATGCAGCCGTTATTGTATTTGAATGATTCGAAAAAATGGACTATCCAGATTCTGCTTCGCCAGATTGTACTTATGTCCCAGAGTGGAGTAGGTGACGAAGACGCGATGCCTCCTGGATTTGTACTTCCGGTGAAAAGTCTGAAAATGGCATGTATTGTGGTATCTACGCTTCCGATCATAGCGGCTTATCCGTTTATGCAGAAGTATTTTGATAAAGGTGTGATGTCAGGTTCCATCAAAGGCTAGAGTTGAAGATAAAAAAGGCGTATAAAAGTGTTATAATAAACGGTAAAGAAAAAGTAACAGGGGGGAACCTATGGGAAAGCACTTAAAAAACCGGTATTATAAACAGATATTGGCCGTACTTTTTATCGTCAGTTTAGTTCCAGTCATGTTTTTAAGCTATTTTATGTATTCCTTTGTCAATCAGCAGCGAACGGCAGTGTATCGGACAGCGATGTCGCAGCTGGAAAATGACCAGCAGGAGTTTGAAATCAGCTTCAGCTATGTGGATATGGCTCTCATCCGCCTTGGACTAAAGGATACTTGTTTATCCACGATAGGAAAAGAGCGGGAAGCAAAGAATTTCCAGGCTTTTAATGCACTTCAGGAAGAACTTCAGTTGATCAGCAACACGGAAACGGAATTAGAGGAATTATATCTGGTCAGCCAGCAGCAGGGATGGATTCTGGGAAACACCAGCTTTCATAACATTGAAGAGGATGCCAACCAGAAAATGATTCAGATGCTGCTTCGGACAGAGCAGTCGGCGTTTTGGTACCGGGATCAGGACCAGTTATATATGTGCCGCAGAATTCCCATTAATTCCAAAACAGGACGCGGAATGTTGATCGCCAAATTTGATACACGGACCATGCTTCATCAAAAGGACAGAAGGGAAGAAGGAGAGCGGCTTCTGTTGATTGATAAGGAAAATATGGTTATGGCCGGAGCCGGTAAAAGTATTCATATCTGGGATGATATCAGGGTTGTAAAAGAGATAAAAAATGAAAACGCGGAAATTGATGTATCAGAAGTTCGTTTTCAAGATGAAAAGTATGTAATGTTTCAGAAGATATCCGATTACAATGGCTGGAAATATCTGTTGCTGGTACCACAGAATCAGATTTATGGAAATTTAAAGAGAATTTCTTATATTATCCTGTTTGTAATTTTTAACCTGTTGATGTTGGATGTAGCAGTGATTGTTTTAGCATCAAAAAAACTATACAGTCCCATTGGAAAAATTGATGAAACAGTCACAAATGGAATGCGGTATGCGGAAGATGCCCCAGAGACAATCCGTGCAGAAGACGGATTGATGGAACGGGTCGAGTACATGGTAAATAAAAATGTGGAAATGAAACAGAAATTGAAAAAAGATCAAAAAGATGGACAACAGCTGTTTTTGAGAAAAATTTACCAGGGAGAAATTACAGATCCGGATCAAAAAATATTTGAAAAAAATGGTTTTCAGCTAAAGCAGTTTGATAGCGGAATGTTTTTTGTTATGGCAGTGAAATATAATTGCCATTTTGCAACACCAGAAGATAAACAGTTGTATTTATTCGCACTGGATAATATTGTCAATGAACTGATTATTCCAGAAGAGGCATTTCCACCTGTATTGATTGGATCTTTATTGTATCTGACTTTTTATATGAAGACAGATTCGGCAGAAAGTGCGGGAATGAAAGCTCAGCTTCTGGCGGTTATGATCACAACGACTGTAAAGAAATATATGGGATATCCGGTAAATATTGGAATCAGCCAGGGATTTACGCAGCTGAAAAACATAAAAACAGGAGCAGAAGAAAGTAAAAAAGCCCTTCAGGACGCTATTGGTGCAGAGGGAGAGGTGAAATTTTATCATAGTCATAGTACTGCTTCAGAACATACCGCTAGTTTGGGGGTAAAGAAACAGAGGGTTCAGCTGATGCATTCTGTTGATATTGGAGAACCAGAAGCGTGTAAAAAGGAACTAGTAGATTATATACAGGAAATTTCTACACTTCCATATTATGTATTTAAACTGGAGATTTGTAAACTGGTTTCAGAAATCCTGAATGTTTACAATGATTATGCGTTGAATCCGGATTATGAAAAAGTTGGGGATATTGTAGATTTTGATATCACAAAAACCGTGAATAACTGTGAAAAACTGAACAGCTACCTCTGGGAGTACTTACTGGAACCATTATTTGCTGCAATCTGCAGTCAGGCAAAAGATCGGGATATGATGCAGCAGATCATCGAATATCTGTTGGATAACATCGAACAGGACATCAACCTGGAAGAGTGCGCAAGACATTTCAATTACAATTCCAATTACTTAAGCCGGTGGTTTAAAAAGAAAACCGGTATGACTTATACAGATTTTATCAGCAATAAGAAGATGGAACGGTGTAAGACACTTCTGGCAGAAACAGATATCAGTGTCAATGAATTGGCAGAGCGTTTTGGTTATAGCAGTCCACAGAATTTTATTCGTGTGTTCAAGAAATATACGTTTCTGACACCGGGACAATACCGGAAAAATGAAAGAGAACGAAGAAAATAATTATATACATTAAGAAAGGGGAACGTTATGGAGACAAATGGAAAGAAAGTACGGTATGCACAGGTTGGAGTAGGTGGAAGAGCCAGAATGTATTATGAGGCTCTTTGCTCTACCTATACAGATAGTTGTGAACTGGTGGGATTCTGTGATCAGAGCCAGACAAGAATGGATTATGCAAATCGTATGATCAAAGAAAAGTTTGATCATGAGCCAATTCCTACTTACAATTATTTAGATTTTGAGACAATGGTTCAGACAGAAAAGCCAGATGTGATTATTGTAACCAGCGTAGACCGGACTCATGACGAATATATCGTAAAGTCCATGGAATTAGGCTGTGATGTGGTAACAGAAAAACCGATCACAACGGATGAGAGAAAGGCCCAGAGAATCATTGATGCCCAGAAAAAGACCGGAAGACATATTCGTGTAGCTTTTAACTACCGTTATGCGCCTCATCACACGAAGATCCGCGAACTGATCCGGGATGGGGTGATCGGAGATGTATTTTCTGTTCATTTTGAATGGCTGTTAAATACGGTTCATGGTGCGGATTATTATCGTAGGTGGCATAGAAATAAAGCTAACAGTGGTGGTTTACTGGTACACAAAGCGACGCATCATTTTGATCTGGTGAATTTCTGGCTGGGAACAGAGCCAGATACGGTATTTGCCTTTGGCGATCTGAATTTCTACGGAAAACAGAATGCAGAAAAGCGGGGAGTGAAGGATTTTTATTACAGATGTCATGGAAGTGAGGCTGCCAAGGGAGATCATTTTGCCATTGATATGGACAACAATCCGACTTTGAAAGCAATGTATCTGGATGCCGAGAAAGACAGCGGTTATATCCGTGATCGAAGTGTATTCGGTGATGATATCAGCATTGAAGATACTATGGCGGTTCTGGTGCGTTACAAAAATAATGTAATGATGAGCTATTCTTTGAACAGTTATCTTCCATGGGAAGGTTTTAATGTCATGATCAATGGTTCGAAAGGAAGAATTGAGTATCATGCAGTGGAACGCCCATATATTAATGCGGGTGGAGATAAGAAAAATGAAGGGGCTACCAAGACATATGAGATTAAAGTATATCCGATGATTGGCGAACCGTATATTGTCCCAATTAAGAAGATTGAAGGAGGTCATGGTGGCGGTGATCCGGTGATGCTGGAAGATTTATTCCATCCAGGCGCACAGGAGGATGAATTCCATCGTGCAGCAGATCATGTAGACGGTATAAAATCCATTTTGACCGGTGTTGCGGCCAATAAATCCATTGCATCTGGAATGCCGATAAAAGTAGGAACTCTTGTAAATTTTTAGGAGGAAGAGATCATGTATAAGAGGCATCAGGATTTTGCAGAATACCGCCCGGTGGCTTCAGAACAGCTGGATGCGATTCTGGAGTCAAAGGTAGTCGATGTCAGCGGACTGACAGAACCGATCATCATTGAGAAAATTGAGCTGTTATTTAACTGCGGAATCTATTTTGTACGAACAATGGCCAAAGATGGTCTGGTGGGAATTGCGCCAAGTAATGACCGGGTATCTTTTTGCTACCAGATTCTGGAAAAACAGATTGCTCCGTATTTTATTGGAAAAGACGCCAGAAATTTGGAGACATTGCTGGAAGAAGTCTATGTCTATGAAAATAATTATAAGCTGGCTGGCGTACCGTATTATTCCTGTATTTCTGCTTTAGAGCTTAGTATTCTGGATCTGTTGGCGAAAGCAAAACAGGTAAATATCGGCCGGTTATTTGGTCCGAAGATCCATGATCATGCGATGATTTATGTGGCAAGTGGAAACCGTCATACGACTCCGGAAGAAGAACTGGAAATTTTGAAAAGAGAAGTAGACCGTCTTGGGGCAAAAGCGATAAAATACAAGATAGGCGGCCGGATGAGTAAAAATAAAGATTCCATGGCTGGAAGAAGTGAAAATCTGATTTATGGAACCAGAAGATTCTTTGGAGATGATATGATCATTCATGCAGATGGAAATGGTTCTTATGATGTAGAAAACGCAGTTCATTTTGGTAAGATCATGGAAGATATCAATGGATATTTTTATGAGGAGCCATGTCCATTTGATGATCTGTGGGCAACAAAAGCGGTATGTGACCAGTTGACCATTCCATTGGCATTTGGAGAGCAGGAAACTAGTTTAAGGCGTTTTAAATGGTTGGTTGAGAACCATGGAACCGACGTGGTTCAGCCAGATATTCTGTATAATGGAGGTCTGATCCGGACAACAAAAGTAGCAAAGATGGCAGAATTGGCAGGAATGACCATTACGCCGCATGTGTCTACAGGGTTCTGCTTTGTATACATTCTCTATCTTTCTTCTTATACACCGAATATAGGAAAATATCAGGAAAATAAGAAGGGATTTGAGATCAGCAATGAATTGTTAGACGGTAGGCTGACTCTTGGTAACGGACAGTTGAACATTCCAGATCCTGTTGGAATCGGTATCCGGGAAGACCAAGAAATTTTGAAAAAAGCAATTCGCTTATTTTATGTGAAATGAGGAGGAATTTACTTATGAAAATTGTATTTTTAGAGCCATTAGGAATCCCTAATGAAACTTTAAAACAGATGGCGGTTGAGGTTGTCGGTGACCGGGCGGAGATCGTGTGCTACGATAACCGGGTGGAGGACGCGGAGACTCTGATCGAGCGGAGCAAGGATGCGGACTGCGTGGTACTGTCCAACTTCCAGTATCGCCGCAACGTGATGGAGCACTGCCAGAACCTGAAAATGGTCTGTGTGGCGTTTACAGGTGTGGATCATGTAGATCTGGAGTATTGCCGGGAAAAAGGCATTACGGTGTGCAATTGTGCGGGTTATTCCACGGTTGCGGTGGCAGATCTGGTATTTGGATTTGTCATTGATCTGGTCAGAAATGTGATTCCATGTGACCGTGTGGTGCGCCAGGGAGGCACGAAAAATGGACTGGTTGGATATGAGTTAGAGGGTAAAAAGTTCGGCGTGGTAGGCGCCGGAGCCATTGGAAGCCGTGTGGCGCGGATTGCCCAGGCGTTTGGATGTGAAGTGTACGCCTATAATCGTTCTAAGAAGGAACTGGACGGCGTAAAATTTGTTTCCCTGGATGAATTGTTGGAAACTTGTGATATTGTATCTCTTCATGTGCCGCTTAATAATGAGACCAGAGGACTGATCGGCAAAGAGCAGCTGGCGAAAATGAAGAAGACAGCATGCTTGATCAATACCGCCCGCGGCCCGGTTGTGGACAGCGAAGCATTGGCAGAGGCGTTAAAACAGGGGCAGATCGCAGGTGCAGCGGTGGATGTGTTTGAGATGGAGCCGCCGGTTCCGGAAGATCATGTACTGTTTGACGCACCGAATCTGATCGCAACGCCGCATGTGGCATTTGCCTCTGCCCAGGCGTTTGAGAAGCGGGCCGTGATCGTGTGTGAGAATATTAAGAAATGGCTGGATGGCGCACCGCAGAATGTGATGTAGGGCAGAAAATTCTAAGAAAAATGTAAATAGTACATAGAAGGACTCTGTGGTACACTAAAAAACACATGACATCATGAGGAGACGAGATAGGAGACCACAGACATGCTAGGCAAGACACATTTTTTTATTGGAATTTCCACTGCATTAGCAGTATTACAGCCTCAGAGCGTGCCGGTTTTAGTGACGGGGATCAGCGCGGCAGCGGTGGGAAGTGTGATCAGTGACATTGATTCCGGCACTTCCCAGGCGCATCAGGAAGCAGATAAGGTGATGGCGGTGACTGTTAGTGTCATCGGACTGATGCTGTTTCTGGAATATAAATTCCACTTAGGAATTTATGAGCGGTTGATGAAAAACAGCAGTATCATGCGCGTGCTGACGGGAGGAATCCTGTTCCTGATCATTTGCACCTATGGGAAAGATCAGCCTCATCGGTCGTTTATGCATTCGCTGGTGGCGGGATTTATGCTGACCTGCTGTGTGAATATCGTCTACCCGGACGCAGGACCGTATTTTGCGGTGGCATTTTTATCCCATCTGGCGCTGGATCTGCTGAATTATAAGCGGGTGAAGATTTTCTGGCCGTTGAAGAAAGGGTATAGTCTGCGGTTTTGTTCCGCTGATGGGTGGGTGAACCGGCTGCTTTTGTGGCTTGGCCCCATTGCTTTGGCAGCAGAACTGATCTTTTCCGCTCCTGCGGTACGGTTGGTTGATAGAATCCTGTCAATTTTTTAGAAATAGAAAATACAGTCAAAAGAAAGAAAAAAATTCTTTTGGCTGTATTTTTATTGTGCGCATCTGGTTGTAGTGATAAAAGATCACAACATCTGCAGCAGTTCGTCCCGGTTCAGAACGGTACTCTTGATACCATCGCCGGAGAGAATCTCTTCGACCAGATCGCTTTTGGCTTTTTGAAGGTTCAGGATCTGTTCATGCTTGAATGTCTTTTGAAGTTCATCTAAAACAGAGGTAAACTGGGAGAATAACAGGATCTTGTGACCATTTTCGATGGCCTGCTTCACCAGCTCCATGCAGGTGTCCAGTTTGGCGTTCTCACTGTGATAATGTTCCAGGAACAGGGACGGTCCGCAGCATAGCTGCCGGAGTCGGGTCAGTTCCTTTAAGATTTCCAGCTTGCTCTGCCGGAATTCTTCCGGACTCTGCTTTGCCAGGTATAATTTCAGCCGCTGGGCGTAAGCGTCATAGAGTTTTTTCTGTTCTCCTTCCAGATGGACGGAAACGACCTTTTCGATCTTATCTGGAAGTTCTTTCAGCACATCTTTTTTCAGTCTCCGCAGGATAAAGGGATGAACCAGTCTGCGTAGACGGTCGGAGGTTTCCTTATCAGTGCTTGTTTTGAAAGTGTACTTTTTACCGAAAGATTTAACGGAAGGATCATCTGACGGATCGCAGCTGCAGTTGATTCTTCTAAGATTTCCTGCAAAGAAGTACCGATGTTCCAGCAAAAATCCGGAGCCGTGGTATCCGGGAAAAAGTGCCTGCGGATGCTGCGGTTAAGCACGTCTAAATGGCTCTGGTAGGTTTCCTCCATGGAGTCTGAAAAACGGCACACCGCATTCTCGTTACTTTAGTGATGAGTTAGGTGTGCCAAATTTTTTATCATAATACAGAACAGGTGTTTGCTATATATAGAAATATATGGTATCATATAAATATGGAAAAAGATATATTTACGATTAAAGAAAAAGCACTTTCATATGCTAGATGGTATCTCTATTCTTTGCAGTACCATCTTGTCTGGTGCACGAACTATCGAAAACAGCTTCTGAAGAATGGGATAGACGCAGAATGCAAAAAGATGATGTATGAGCTTGCGGAGGCATCTGTGGAATTTATCGTATTGTGCAGTTACCGTAAGTGACCGAAGCAGGGATCAGATAATGGCCTATGTGGAGGGACAAAAAGAGAGGGAAAAAAGAAAGTAGGGAACTTTATGCAGATTGTATCCAGCTATGGAGTAGAAATTAAACAAAAGAATATACCGCTCTGCTCTACGCTGGATATTTTTCGGAAAGCGGTTTCCTATTTAATCCCGGTGTATGCAGAGACCTGGAAAGAACTTTCAGAAATCAGGAATTTACAAAAACGCTTTAACGAGGCCGAGCATCTGGTGCATGAGACAAAAAAGAATCATGCCAGGTTTGCGTTTGACCGTCATTTTCCTAAGATGCCATCTTATCTGAGAAGAGCAGCGATTCAACACGCACTTGGAGCGGTGTCCTCCTATCAAACACGCCTTGGTTTGTGGGAAAAGGGAGATCTGAAAGGAAAGCCGAAGCTGGTCTGTGAGAATCATGCGATGCCGGTATTCTATCGGGATGTCATGTATAAGGAAGCGGAGCAGGGAGAAGATGCAGCCTGTTTAAAGCTGTTTGATGGGCGTGACTGGAAGTGGTTCCAGGTAAAATTACTTCATACCGATATGGAATATCTTCGGAAAAAGTGGAGTGGTAAAAAGGCATCTGCACCAACTTTGGAAAGGAAACATCATAAATATTTCCTTCGGTTTTCATACACAGAGGAAGTAGGCTTATCAAAAACAGATGTAAAAGAGCAGGTGATATGCAGCGTTGATTTAGGAATCAATACGGATGCGGTCTGCAGCATCATGCG
>QUFC01000055.1 GCA_003478355.1 Lachnospiraceae bacterium AM48-27BH | reverse complement strand
GAAAGTGTGCTTTTATGCTGTCTTCCCGTCTTACAAAAACAGGTCTTGCTTCGAATTCTGTTTTTATGATCCGGAAGTTTTCTTCGATCTCCCAGCGGCGTCTGTTAATTATATTTATCTGGACGAACTCTTCAACGAAAAAGCTGTTTAATTCAATTACCCATATCCATACTTATAGCAGGTTGATACAAGGTACAGAGTAATGGCCAAATATCGGAGGAATCTTGAGACGTTGTTTTAATTATGGTAAGATAATATTGTACATTATTGGTTATCGAAAACAGATCGTTTGGATCAGGAAGTGTCTGGAGCGTGGCTTTGGCATTAGTGGCAGGAGTAGAATAATTTAAAATGAGTGGGCATTGCCCTGAGATTGATATGATCAGGGGAATGTCTACGGAGAGACTTTCCCTGTTTATATAAAATATTACAGAGAAAGTGAGGAGGATGAATGGATTTTTTTGTAAAACGAAATACGGAGGTGTATGTCAGATGATGGAAGATGAGGCATTACAGGTAATACAGAAAATGAATGTTAAAATAAATGGAACAGAGGATGAAGTAAAGAAAGTTTACGGAGCGCTGGAAGTTGCAAAGAGAGCACTCAAAAAGGGAATAGAGGCTCATCACTTGGAGCCTTGCATGATGTAAAAAAAGGTACGCTGTATACATGTTCCAGTTGTGGTACCCGTTTGGGATGGGGACCAAATGCAGCGAGACTGGCGAATTATTGTCATGGATGCGGTCAAAAAATCGACTGGAGGGGCACACCTAGAGAGTAAACAATACAGCATTTTAAAATATTATGCCTAAAGGGAGACACGAAAAATGATATTAGAAAGAGAACAGAGAGCGTCCGATCTTGCGACAAAAGCAGACAGAGATATAAGCCCAAAGCTTACAGATGAGCAGTATCATGCTCTTCTGTATTATACATTTAAAGCCGGTTTTAAGCATCCGGCGCAGCTGCTGGAAGCGTTTGTTGGTGATTTAAGTGGATGGCACAGAAATGGATCGGATGAGGAGGAACTTGCAGGCGAATGGTTTTCGCGGGCTTATAGTGGAATGGGCGGTAGTGATTCATTTCTTTACTACCTCTATGACCACCAGGTAGATATAGATGAGCTTGAACGGATTGCGGTTACGTTTGATCACAATCCAGAAGAGGTGTATGACGAAGATCCAGAAGAAGACTACAGGGAGACTTATGGGGATATCTATCCTTATGATTGGTATGAAGATTACCTGATGGATGTTCGTGATGAAATTGATGCTGACCAACGGGAAACCTGCGTGAAACTGATACGTTACCTTCTGGAGAACCAGGTAGACGGCTGCATTGACTGGGGTCATATAGATTTTCAATAGCCACAACCGATTTTGACAGGAAAAGAGGATGGTGGCTGCCTGAAATTTCTAATACCAGTGCGGCATATTCCAAGAGACAGAATTATCGGAAGCCCTCACTTCATATTTATAAGAAATTGAAGTGGGGGTTGGTAATTCATCAGGATATGCAGCGAGTATGTTGCCAGTTTCGATATTGCAATCTTAGAATTGCTTTGTTATAATAATTTCATTAGATTATTTTTTTCAAAGATACCGCTTTTGGCGGTGAGTGAGCCCATATGGGCCTTTGGAGGGAATAGTCTATTTTTTTATATTCAAATCCCGGTTAGCGATAACTGGGATTTTTTTTATTTTAAGACTATTCCAAAAGGAGGAAACGGTGATGGAGCAAATCATCAAACAGAATACGTTCTCAAGAACGGTATTTAATGACAGTAAGCTTGGCGCTTACTACACGGATCCGGTGCATGCCACTAAAATAGGAAGGTTGTTCCGATTGCAGGGAGAATGCTGCGTTTTGGAACCATCGTTTGGTAATGCAGAAGCACTGAAGGCGTTTTTAAGTCAGTGCGAGAGGGCAGATGAAGTCGGTTCTGTCCATACATTTGGTGTGGAACTGAATCGGGAAACCTTTGAGCAGTATAAGCAGGAGATTGAATTTCCAGTATGTGCAGATTTCATTGGCGGGATCCGGGCATCGAACCGGTCATTTACATTGTGTTTTGCCAATCCGCCATATGGCGTAGGCGGAGATGATGGATCAACAAGACTAGAAAGGCTCTTTGTTGAACGCATCTTCCAGTTAATGAAAACGAAAGGATATCTTGTCTTGGTTGTTTCCCTTACCACAATGAACCTGGATGAATTTGCAAAGTCTCTGCTGGCAAGGTTTAAGCCTGTGGCCTTCTATCGTTTTGACGATGAGGAGTTTGCGAAATACAAACAGGTGGTTTTCATTGGTCAGAAGCGTGCATCGATCGGGCTATACCGGAAAGAGTACGAGGAGTGGATGAGTACAAATCCTGGGGCACCGCTTGAGAATATTCCGTACATTCCCAAAGACCCAGATACACGCATGGAAGTTCCCGTATCGCTGGAGAGTGAGATTGAGCTCTTTACAACGAAGGAATTCGATGAGGCAATTCTGCTTCATAATACGAGTGCATTGGTGCCAGTGCTTAAAAAAGCTCTGCAGACCAACGAATATCAGTCGGTTGGCCTTGGAAAGCCAATTGTTCCGCTGAAAAAAGATCTGCTGTATCTGTCTGCGATTGCGGGAGGCGGACAGGGCCTGGCCGGAAATGAAGACCGCGGCGATTTACACCTGCAAAGAGGACAGGCAAAGCCAGTTCAGGTCGAAACTCCGGAGATTAATGATGATGGAGATATTCATTCTGTTTTAGTCACAACACGCAACCAGATCACGCTGCATGTGATTGATAATTTCGGGACGATCCGAGAGTTAGCATAGGGGAGGGCAGTGTGATGAAAAACGGAATGATTAGAATCGGTATGTTTGAGGCTTATCTGGAGCGAATGCTGATCCGGGGAATCAGGGCTGCTTACATCAGTTATTTTACCCGGACGTTACAGGAGGCAAAGGCGATAGCAAGTACGATGTGCACCACCGAGCAGAACACAATCTGGCTGAACAAAAACGGACAGGAGAAGCGGTATAACGTGTTTGGCAGCTATAAAGCTTACTATGTGCCGATCATGCGCGGAAAAGAGCGGTTTTATCATGGAGTGATCTTAAATGCAGCGATTGGAAACGATTTGTTCGTTTCAAAAGAAGAAACTGCAGGAGAAGAACTTTATGAAATTCTGATGAAAAAATATCCGCTGCCACTGCTTAAGTGGTGGGGAAAACCAATCCTTTCATATGCACTGAGAGAGGGTCTGATCAATGCTTATTCCAATCGGCTTCATACGGAATGCGTTGAGACGGAATATTCTCTACAGGGAACGGATGACCTGAAAGAAATGCAGATATATGATCTTGTAACCTTTGATTATGAGGCTTTAAAGTCTGCTATCCAGGTCCTGTTTGAGCAAAAACAGATCTGGATCTCAAAGAAAGAGCAGCGCTCGATCAACTTTAACAGCATGGATGAGTATTTTCGACAGTACGGATCGACGCTCGTGGAAAATCTTGAAAATCTGCTGAGCCCGGAAAGCGAACTGAAAGGTGAGGTGGATGCATTTACCCTAAACTCTATCCGACTTTACCCTCAGCAGGCAGCCATGGTGAATGGTGTTACCACGCACCTCTTAAATGGCGCAACTTTTTCCATCATCTGTGAGGGGATGGGCACAGGAAAGACAGCGCAGGCTGCTGCAATCTGCGAAAGCTATTTTGTGCAGAAGGAAATGCGACGCAGCCATAGAGCACTCAAGGATATTTATATGGATGAGTCCCTGGTAAAATACAGGAATCTCGTCATGTGTCCTGGTCATCTCCTTGAAAAATGGAAAGGGGAGATCGAACGCCAGATTCCATATGCAAAGGCAACGATCATAACCGATTTTTCCCAGTTGCTGGAGATTAGAAAGCGCGGGAGTCTGAGGGTTGGAAAAGAATTTTATATCCTCTCGAAAGATTTTGCAAAGCTCTCCTATAGCTTGAAGCCGGTACCGAAAAAGGAAATTGCTAAGATGGCGTATATGAAGAAATGCAGGAATCCAGACTGCGGAGTAGAAAATATGCCAGTCCGAAAATGCGTTTCCTGCGGCGGTAAAGATTTTGAAAAAGGGACAACTAAGATCGAGACAATCTACGGAATGAAATGCCCGTATTGTGGAGAGGTGCTGGCTGCCTATACAGCGTCCGGCGGGATCGGCGGACTGACAGCCAATGACTTTGCGTATAAAACAGGGCGGAATTCAAACTGCATCTGGTGCGGAGAATCCTTGTGGATGCCACATGTGAAAAACATCGGTGCAAAGATAATCAGCCCCTGGTACCGGGCAACCTGTTATAGAAACAGGGCCCAAAAAGGAAAGACTACGGTCTGGGTACATAAAGAATATGCAAGAAAGTATTACGCAGAGAATGAGACGGAACCAATATCTGTTTCAGAAAGAGATGGGGTAAGAAAGTATTCGCCTGCTTCGTTCATAAAAAAATACATGAAAGGGTATTTTGACATCGCAGTTTTTGATGAGTGCCATGTGTGTAAGGATGGAGACAGTGCCCAGGGAAATGCAATGCACTGCCTGATCAAGGCAACAAAGAAACAGCTTGCACTGACTGGAACCATCGCTGGCGGAAAAGCAGAGGATCTTTATTATCTGATTTACCGGCTGGCACCGTGGAAAATGACGTCGAAGGGTTACCGCTGGACAGATGTTGCAAATTTTTCCAAGCAATACGGAAAAGTGGAGCAGCGCTATGAATATGCGGGTTCTTCCTCAGATGAGGAGCTTGCGGAGAAAGTATCTGCCCGCGGCCGGAGTTTATCGTCACCAAAGACAAAGCCGGGAATCAGCCCTACGATCTTTACAGACTTTTTGCTGGATTGTGCTGTATTTCTTGATCTTTCGGACATGTCATCCTATTTACCGGATCTAAAGGAGATGGTTGTGACCGTTCCGATGGCAAGAGACGTGGCCAGGGATTATTCCATCCTGGTGTCAAGACTGACTGCGTATGCCAAAAGAAGAGAAAGCGGTGGATTTGCGTTACTCAGCCAGGCATTACAGTATGGGCTTTTTTATCCGGATATGCCATATGGCAACGAAGAGATCCGTAATCCGGTCGATGGGGATATTCTGATCAGAGCCGCCCAGCACGATGAATACCGTTCGGGAGAAAAACTGCTTCCGAAAGAAGAAAAACTCATTGAACTGATAAAATCTGAACTTTCGGAAGGCAGAAAATCCGTAGTATTTGCTGAATGCTCTGGAAAAAATGATTGGAACGTCATACACCGGCTCAGAGATATTTTGGAAGCCGCGGGGATCTTTGCCGTCGTTGTGGAAGCGGAGAGCCCGGGAGCATTAAAGCGGGAAAACTGGATCCGTGAGCGGGCAAAGGATGGCGTGGAAGTATTTATCACCAATCCAAAGCTCATCGAGACAGGAGTTGATCTGTGCTGGACGGAAGGCGGGAAGAGGTACAACTATCCGACCCTGATCTTTTATCAGCTGGGGTACAGCCTTTTTACTGTCTGGCAGGCTTCCAGGCGTCACTACCGGATGAACCAGACCATGGAATGCAGAACGTACTATATGGCTTACGAAGGAACCGCGCAGGCGAAAGTGATTGAACTGATCGCGGAGAAGCAGGTTGCAACGGCAGCCATTCAGGGAAAGTTCTCCGTGGAAGGAATTTCTGCCATGGCAGAGGGTGTCGATGCGAGGGTTGCACTGGCATCAAGCCTGGCGGATCAGGATGTAAAGTCTGGAAGTGCCCTGCAAAAGATGTTTGATGTGCTTCACAGCTCTGACAAACAGGCTGAGTCGTATGTGACGATGCAGGTATACGAGGAGTTGCTTGGAAAAGAAGAGGTAGAACGACGTAAAAAAGCAAAGGAAGATGAGCTGTTTGAAAATCTGTTCGGCCAGTGGGATGAAGATTTTATGGATCTGCAGGAGCCGGAAAACGAGGAACCGGCAGTGGTAGTGCCACAAAAGCAGCCCATGGCAGGTATGGCAAATATTTTTTCTTTGTTTGATTTCTAAAAAGGAGGACGTTATGAACCGATATAAAAATGATAAAGCGGATGAAACACGCATGATCCGCTTCATTGATCCGAATTACCGGGAGCTGTTTCAGATCCCGGATGGTGCGTATGTAGAGGTGAAGTATCCGAACAGCACAGTCATTGTGGCCTGCGGATGTATGGATGAGTATCATCTGCGTTTTGGCAGTGAAGTTTACCATATCTGCGAATTGGCAGAACGTCTGGAACGATGCCAGGCAACCTGTGCTCCGGAGCCGGAGATTACGGAAGATGAGTGTGCCTGGAAGTTGGGTAATAAGGGCTATTTATATGTTCAGGTTTCGGAAGGTGGCTATGATTACCAGTTATACCATTCCGATTTTTCAGAGTGGGATGGCGGCCAGGTAGATACGGACGGCACCATGAATGAAGCCAAAAGGATGATTTTGGAAATGTATGAAATGGATACGCAGACGCATGAGCGTATCTTAACAGATGAACTGGAAAATTCAGTGGAAGAGAAAGGGGAAACATATGAGTAAGATGATGATCGTTGCAGCTACCAGCGAAAAGATGTTGGAACTGATGGATAAGATCACGATTGAAGAGGGGGTTATCAGCTTTCTGGCCAGTAATAAGGCAACGGCAAAAGGTTACCCGTGTATGTTTTCCGTAGAGGGAAAAACGACCACCGCCAGCGTGAAGTTCGAGGCTAAGATCAAAGGACTTGATGAAAAGGGTGAAGTGGTGCCGGTTGAGAAACTTTCCGTTTACTTGCCGGCGCGGTTTGCCGGTTCGGTCAGGGCTGTTGCGGAGCAGACAGACATTGTGTATATGCAGTTTGAGGAAAAGCAGGTGACCCTGCTTTCCCAAAAGCCGGCAATTCAGATCCCGGTAAGCTTCGTGGAAGAGCCGACCAAAGTGAAAAATCCGAAAACGGATGCATTTAGTATGAGCATTCCATTGGAGAAGATCTCACAGTATTTACCCCATATGGCAACTACAAAAAGCGGGATCGGCTTCCTTCCGGTATTAACCGGAGAGGGCCCGATTTTGAAAATGGCATCCACGGATCGCCAGAACACGATGTTAACGGTGGATTTATCTCCAACGATGGTCCGTTTTGAAAGTAAAGACCGGTCTGAGGTGAAAGAGGAAGTTTATAAACCTTATGTTGATGCAATCTCAACCTATCTGACGATCCACCCGGGAACCCTGATCAAGATTCTGGCATGCAACAAATATAACCAGTTCGGTATTTCATTTCAGTTTGATGAGGAGCATAAAAGCATCATTGGTATCGCTCTTAAGTGGCCGGATGCGATTTATCAGCTTCGCCTGAATATACAGAGTGCTGTTGATAAGCGGATGTATGAAGCGGCTTTCAGAAATACGGAAACCGTGCAGTATGAATTTCAGGCAGACAGCAACAGCTTAAGACGCGCGCTTAGCGTTATGAATGCAGGTGCTCAGAAGGTTGATACGGTAAAAGTTTCATTTGAAGGACAGACGATGAGCATTTCGGATATGAAAAATGAAAATTTTGTATCAGCTATTGATGTCAAGACGACTGCGGAAAGCGGAGAGTGCTTTTACGAGAAGCTGTCCCTGTTTATGAATTTTCTGAAACCTTATACGGAGGATGTGAAAATTTATAAGGCTGGTGCATCTGGACCAAGGATGATGAAAATAATTTCATTCATCTGGTAACGCTGCATACGGGCCCGGGAAATCAGTCGACAAAAGAGGAAGAAACTCAGGAAGAGGAAACACAGGAAGAAGAAACGGAAGAAAGTTTCGAAGAAGATTCCAACGAGTAATTTGTTTATGGGAAGACTGCTGCAACTGCGGCAGTTTCCCATGAATTTCTGACTGTTCTGCGTATATCCAGTATTCCAACCAGGTTGGGGCACTGGATATGGGCAGGAACTGTTCATAAGCAATAGAAAAGATGAAGGAGGACATTAGGAATGTTCAGAAGATGGAAAGAAAATGGAAGGAAGGCACTTCTGGCCATGCAGGCTGCAGTCTTAAGTAGAATGATGACGATCTGCTCTTATGCGGAGACGGTCCAGGATGCAAACTGGATGAAAGAAGATGCGACAAGCGGAGGACTTTTTACGGAAGCGATCACGAAGGTGCAGGATGTGTTCCGAAGCGGCTATGCTTTTGCGATTGTGGTGGCAGTGGGACTTTTTGTGCTGTTGTTTATCTATGCAGGCGTAAAACTGTCATTTGGTGATACCTCTGACGCAAAGCAAACAAAGCAGAAGATATTCCGGATCTTCGTGGGCATGATCTGCGCGTTTGGGGCAATCTTCTTTGTAAGTCTGGTTTATAAGGCGGCTGGCGATGCGTTCCAGTAGAAAAAAGTGGCCAGGCGCATGGATCGGAATTGTTTTAGCGAGTTCTTTTCTGCTGGTAGGTGCGATGAAAATGAGTGCTTATGCGGAACCGGCAGAATCAACCGAAACGGCAGAAATCACAGAGTCTTCAACCGGCGCGGGACTGTCGGATATGGATTTTGGAATGGGAGATGGGCAGATCGAGCTGGATCCATACGATCAGGTATCCGATTTTGGGTTTAGTGACAGTGAAGCGTTACAGAGCCCGATCGCTTCCTTTTACAGTTTATGCCTGTATCTATCCATAGGGGGAATGGTTCTGTCATTGATCATAGCAGGTATTAAACTGGCAGCAAATGATACCAATCAGGGTAAACATCAATTTATTGACGTGGTGGGAACGAAAGTGATCGTGTTCTTCTGTATCAGCTGCTTTGTGGGACTTATCAATTTGTTTTTGGGTATGCTGCAGAATTAGAAACGGAGGAATGGCATGGATCAGCTGACAGAACTTAGACCACCGGATTTTACGGATGTGACAAAATGGTGGATCTTTTCAAACAAATCATTACTGGTGTGCTTGGGCGGCGGGGTGATTGCCTATCTGCTATTTAAAATCACGGCAATGATCCATCTGGCTTTTCTGGGTGTGTGGCTTGGCGTGATGCTTGAGGTAGGTCTTTTTATCGGGGTCACATTTCCGGTTCCCGATTTTGGAAGCTCCCTGCTGGCATTTGGCGGACGTACGGCTGATGAGCTGATCATCAGCCTGATTGCGCATCGGCTAAACCGCAGAACTTATTACAAAGACACGGAATGGGAGGAAGAATTCTAGGTGGAAAGTATCAATCATTTTACCCGGCTTACGGCTGCGTTTTTAGGGCTGACCATTCTGGTTCTGGGAATAGCTGCCATCTGGCTTATCCGGATGAGGAAAAAGAGCTTAAAGACAAAAAAGGCAGAAACAGAAGAAAGAGGGCTGTTTTCCCAGACGGATGAACTGGTACCGATTGATGAGATCGGGCCGGGCTTCATCGTGACAAATGGTGGGAAGAAATTTATTGTGGTACTAAAATGCGGTGGCAGCGACTTTTACACAAAGCCGATTGGGGAAAAAGTAAGGGTCAAAAATAACTATGCTGCCTTTATATCGGAATTTACATCCAGGGTTACATACCGCATATACGGGGAAGACATCAATATGGATGGCACTGTCCGGGAATATGAGCGGATCTTAACCGAACTGCAGGACATGCTCTTTGAGACAAATGAAGACTATAAAGCCCTCCGAAAAGAATTTGAAACAGTAAGGAGTGATTTTGATTCCATAGAAACCAGGGAGCGTTCCAAACAGCTGCTCCTGCTCCAGAAAAAAATAAAAGCATACAGTTGGCGCATCCGTCATGTGGAAAGTCAGTTGGCCTATATCGCGAAAGTGTCAGGACCGGATGCTGCCAGGCAGAACCTTATTCAAACGTATGTGGTTTCCTGGAGCGCGCCACCGGATTTGGCAGCCATCCTAACCAAGGAGGAGCTGTATCAGGAAGCAGCGAAACATTTGAAGGAAGATATCAAAAAGCTGCTTCACAACCTGGCGGAGTGTGACGTAAAAGCGGTGCCCTGCAGTAAAGCGGAGCTCTTTAATATGCTCCATACGCATTATCACCCAATTTCTGGAAATCGTTTCCATTTTGATGATCTGCTGGAGTCCAACTGGGACAGCCGGATCATGCCGTACCGGGAGGATACGGATTTAGAGGAATCCTTTACGGACGAACTGATTGATGAAATGTTATACGGAGGACTGCAAAATGGTTGATTTTCTTATGATGTTCAGCTTGTGCATCTGCGTTTTGTCGGGCGTGACATTATTGATCGTGCATATCTGGTCTAAGAAAAAGCAGAAGAAAGAAGAGGCGGAAGACAAAACAGGAGGTACTGTTTTCCATAGCGGGACGAGGAACGTGCCAAAGCCCATAAAAGAGCGTGCCGGGATTTTACAGGTGCTTGCACCGGATGGCGCAAATACCATGCCGGTATCTTACATGACACTGGATGATAACGGGATTGAACTTTATTATGCCGGTCTCTATATCGACAAGCTTCCAGTGGAGGGACGGTTTGCCCATAGCTTTGCCGGGATCTTCAATATGGACTATGTTGAGTCTTCGGTCATCATAGACCCGCTCTTAGAGGAATCCCAGAAAAAGATCAATCGCCAGATCCGGTCACTGGATATGGAGCGGTCTGGGGAACGGGACAGAAACCGGCTGAGAGTTTTGGATGGAAAGATTGCGGATGCAGAGCGGTGGGCCAGACAGATCGACTCTGACCAGTCAACCCTGTTTGAAACATATTTTCTATTCTTGATCCGCGCGGAAAGCTTAAAGCTTTTAACAGAACGGATTTCCGAGTTTATTTCCAGGGGAAAGGGGATTGGTTTTCGTTCCTGTTATGCGATGCATAAGGAGGCTTTTTTAACATCCCTCCACTTAATGAGATATTTGAAGCAAAAATATCTGTCGGGAAAAATCTGAGTGTGAGTAAAAAGCCGATCAAGGGACATATTTTAAGCCAGGCCTATTTATCCCTGATTTTTAACCATACCACAAGTGAATATTTCCATGAAAAGGGCTGCGTGTTTGGCCGATCTATCTACTCTGGAATGCCGGTTACGTTTGATCCGTTTGATAAGACTCATTTCTCCTACGGAGCTGTGATCGCGGGCCAGTCCGGATATGGAAAGTCGGCAACCGTGAAGCAGCTGTTTTCCAGGCAGGTGGATTTCGGCGTGCATATCGCAAACATTGACTATGAACCGCTTCCTGGCGATGGAAAGAGAGGTGAGTATTCCATAGTGGCGGAAGCCGTTGGAGGAGTCAATTATCTGATTTCCAATTATTCCGACTCCCAACTTAATTTTTTTGAGATCAGCGATGAGTATGAATATAACCGGGCAACCGGAGAGGAGATACCAACGCTGTATCTGGAAGAAAAGATTGTGGACATGACGAATATCCTGATGGTACTGGCAACCAGTTTTACGACCAATGGCATGGTCGGTGAATTTGAGCCGACGGAATATTCCCGTATTAAATCCATTATTTCAAAAAATGTGCGGAAAATCTATGCTGACTGCGGCCTACGGGACAAGGATGCGGCGTCTCTTTATGAAACAGTACCGGCATCCGGCGGATCCTTTGGGTCAGGGAGGAGAAAAAAGCGGCTGCCCCAGATGCATGATTTTTACCGGGCCATATTACTGGATGCGCGGGAGAATACGGACAGCTTCAAAGAGAATGCGTTCTCCCTGCTGTTGGATATTTTTGAGGATCGTGTGCGGGAAATGTATTACTGTCCCCATTGCATGAAGGAATTTACAAGAGAAGAGCTGTCCACATTAAAAAGAACCGAGGGAGGTGTCCATATCTGTAATAATCATGAAGAAGGCAAGATCTATTATCTGCGGGAAATCCATGGGAGCCAGGCATACCTGGATTGCCAGTCCACGCTTTCTATTGATATGTCGCTGCCATTCCATAACTTCGATTTGTCGCAGATCACGGATGAGACGGAGCGCATCAATATGATCATGGTCGTACAGTCTTATATCGAGGAAAACTTTATCAAGAAAAACTCTACCAATCCGAATAAGGCAAAGAAACTCATTGTGTCTACGGATGAGGCACACCGTATCCTGAAATTTGAGGGAGCACGCATGTTTGAAAATGCTTTATACCGCGTGGCGCGTAAACGTCATACGGCTCCATGGCTGATCCTTCAGTCCGTAAAGGATTTTGCAAAATACCAGGATACAGAGGAGATCTTAAAGTCTACGGAGACCTTTATGCTGTTCCGTCATAACTACCTGGATGGGCAGTACATCAAAGATACCACGAACCTTAACCAGTCCCAGGTGGATACGGTACTCAATCTGGGCGGCACCTCTGAAGCGAAAAAATATGGTGAATTGTGTCTGGTTGATATTCCGACAAAGCGCGCGGTATTCATCCAGGCAGATTATTTAAAAGACAGTGAGTTTGATGTAGTGGAAACAGATGTAGAAAAGATCGCAGAGCACGCAAGGATGAAACAGGGGGCATGAAGCAGATGAAACATGTGCAGATCATCAACAGAAAAACAATCCGACTTCTGCTCCTTATATTTGTACTTACATTCTGCATGGCACCGGTATCTTCTTATGCGGATGGGCCGTGGACGGACCGGGCGGATCAGAGCATTTATGATTCCACCGGGGACGCACCTGATTCCAGTACACCGGACATGCTGGACGGAGGAATTTTTGCGGAACTGCTTGGGGAGTTCTGTATTGGAATTGGTGACGGGCTGAATTTTTTGCTGACTTCTTTTGGGTGTGACTTAAACGCGATCATATTTGGAAGAGTGGGAGGTGCCTCTGCCCGCACCGGGGATGTGGCGTTGTTTTCTTTTGACATGGGGACCGGCAACATATATGGCCTGGTGGGCATGGCCATGTATGGGTACCTACGGAACCTGGTTTTTACGCTTATGGTGCCAGTATTCTTATACTACCTGGTTGGTTTCCTCTACTCAAATGGCAATCCGCGGGTCAAGGAACGGCTGCTGGGCATGAGCAAACTATTTGTTGCCAGCAGCATCGGTTTTATTCTGTTCCCGCAGCTTTTGGGAATTGCTTTATACCTGAGAGATGCCATGCTCCATGCGATCATGACAGGAAGCCAGTCGCTGATCCTTAAGGTGGCTGACAGCGTCGGATCCGGCGTCAACATGGGGGATAATTCCTATGCCTTTTTCTTTGGCTCCGGAGGAGACTACAACCTGATCAGCCAGTTCCGTGCAATGGCAAAGCCAATGGGAAAGTCGTATTTATCAATTCGATGTTATATGTAGGTGCGGTCGTTTATCAGGCGTACCTTGCAGTCTGCTATATTTCCGCGGCCGTCTGCATGGTGGTTTTGGTGCTGCTGTTCCCATTTGCTGCATTGTTTGAAATGGTCGAGCGGGGAACGATATCCAACTGGATGCGGCAGGTGCTGGGAATTTTGCTAAACCCTGTGATTGATTCCTGCCTGCTGCTCATTCCCATGTTTTTTATGATCATCGGGACGGCCCAGGAAAGTAAAGGTTATGCCTGATCGCCCTCATTATCTGCGGCTGTATCATACCGGCGCGAGGCGTCATCCGTGGATTTTTACATATTGGAAATGGAATGGGAATGGAACTTGCCGGGTTTGGAACCATTATGGGGGCAACAAGCCTGATGCGGTCTATCGGAAGCGGAATTGGAGCGGCGGCCGGTGCGCTGGCCCATGCATCTGCGGATGCAAAATCCGATAAGATAAACGCGGATATGACGGATGACCTGGCAGATGTCCAGAAAAAGCAAGATCTGGAAGATATCAACAAAGGTGAGGCACTTCAGAGTGAAATGGAAGATATCATAGGAGAAAATCCGGATCTGGATATGGATGATGCGGAAACGTCCTTTGCTTTTGGCTATCAGCCCACACCGAAAGAGGAGATGCATGAAAAAAGCCCGCATGCCCAGGCTGCAGCGACCGCACAGAATATTGCCAGTGGTATTGATGCTCTTGGGCGCAAGAAGGATTCTTTAAATGAACATATCCGTTCCAATGATTTCAAAATCGCGTCCATTGGGGAAGAAATTGCCATGGATAATGAACAGATCGCGTCCATGAAGGCGGAAAAACAGGCGATCCAGGCGGAGCAGAATGAACAGAAAAAACGGGGGGATACCCCGTCGGCGGACGGATATGCGAGGATCCGGGAACTGGATCAGGGAATTGGTGAAGCGGAGCATTCACGCTCCGTACGTATGGAGGAACAGTCCAGGCTCCGCGGTGAGAATGCCCGGACAAAGGAAGAAATTGGACGTATTGATGCTTTATCGGCCAGGGCCCGGAGTGCGATTTCACCATCCAGAAGCAGTTTTGGAGGCGGTGTGAGCGGAATTGGAAATGGTATCTCGGAAGAAGAGCAGGAGATACTGGATCAATATGCGACCATTGATAATTTTGAGTCACCACAATTTAAGAATATATCCCTTGAACGGAAAGCGGCGCTGTACCGGGAAAGAGCCGCAAAGACCAGGGTGAGAGGTGCGACAACCGCGGCAGGCACCATGGCCGGGATGACCTTTGGAACAACGGCCGGGATGGCCATGACCGCATTCAGTTCTCCGGCAGCAAAGATGCAGATGACAGCCATAGGCGGCGCAATGGGCGCAAATGCCGGAGGTGTTTTAGGCGAAGTTCTGGCCGAACCGGTGTATGAAGGCGGTGTCGAACTTGTAAGAAGGGGCGGCCCGCTGCTGCAGAAAGGAGCAACGATCCTGAAAGACAAGGCAGAAGCCTACAGAAACAATCCGGAAGGACTGAATGTTTACGAAGAAGAACCGCAAAAAATGTTGGAAGTGAATGTACATTCCTCATCAAAGCCGACTGTTACGACCGTATCCCAGTCACAGGATAATAATCCGTCATCTGTAGAGACGGTTTCCGGGCCGGGATCAAAGGAACAGCCGTCTTACCAGTCAGATGTGGAAGCAGTAGGAAAAGATGCGGGAGTACAGTCTGGGCCACAGGTAACCTATGCAGACACGGTTTCGGATGAAGACGCGGCAATCATGCAGCAATTCTATGAGGCAGAAATCCAGAAGCCGGAATTTCGCAGAACCATGCACCATGCGTATACGGACAGCGCGGTGAGCGCAAGGCAGGTTTATTCAGGGCTTAAAAACAGCATGGTAAATGCCACAAAAGAGGAGCGTGCGGTTGCGAATGAGCAGATCATTGAAACAGCTTTTATGCAGTATACGAACACGATACTGGATAGTCTGGATGCTCCGGAGCGTGTGGATCAGATCGCATATCAGCAGGCAGTGGAAGACCGGCTGCGGGAAGACGAGCGTGGCCGGATGGAAAAATATTTAAGGAGTAAACATTTATTGTTTTAGCGGAGGAGTATGAACGTATTTACAAAAAGGACACAAAAGAGAAAACAGAAACGGTTGAAACGAAAAAGTCTGGAGACGGAACGGTTGAAAGCGCAGCATGGCCTGCAGGATTCAACGGATATCATCATTGTGGAGCATTCCAATACGCTTACTGTTATGATCCAGGCAGCCGGTCAGATTGTCCGGTTTCTTGCAGCCACTATTTTTGTCGGGTTCTGCCTGCTGGGGCTTGCGTCCGTATGTTTCCCGGGGCCGCGTAAAGAAATGGTGGAGATCGGGATCGCGCTGATCACACAGCTGCGGGAGTATCTTCCGTTTCTGAATGTAATTTTTTGGAGGTAGATTATGGCAAGACCAGTTCGGACTTCGAACTTATTAAAGGAAGCGGCTGCGGATCATGAAAATCTGGACAGGACGGCAGAACAGGAAAGATTGCCGGTCAATAGGGTAGCCACTCAACCGCCTGTTCAGGAAAATGAATCCGTAATAGAGAAAGCAGAGGAAAAAGAGCCTTCTGTACAGGAAAAACTGGATGCGATCCTTCCGGAGGACTTTTTTGGTGAATTTGAGGATCTGTTTAATAGTGCGGATGTCCATACGAAAGAGCAGATAAAACAGGATATGCCGCCGGATAGTTTGCCGGAGGCACCTGCAACTGTGACTGACGATGGGGCAGCGCAGGCGGTTTCAGAAGCAGCAGAAGAAAAAGCTGATGAAGAAGAAATTGCCCAGGCAGTCAACGAAAATACTGCTGAAAAAACGGGCAAAGAGATTTCTGTAGAGGCAGTAGAGAAAGCAGAGGAAGCGTTAAGACCAGAACCAGCTGCGGCCAAAACAGAAAAAATGCCAGACCCTTTGCCGGATACCCAGACACAGGAACCCAAACCCACAGTGGCTGCTGGTAGAAAAGCTTCGGTAGAACCCGCTCCGGATACACGGGAACCGCAGGCAGTTATCAAACGTATGCCTGTGGAAGAGAATCTAACGCCAATGCATACGATAAACAGAGCAGTTAGGAGGACCTATAAACAGATCGGTTTAAGCCAGCCGGTTACAAACGTGTCCCTGCAGCAGCAGATGATCTCTGTATATTCCCCAAAAGGCGGCGTAGGGAAATCTACCATTGTGAGGGAATTAGCCTATGTCCTATCGGATATGAAGAGAAATGGAAGACGGCTTAAAATTTTGGTGCTTGATGCAGACTGGGAATTTGGGGATGTGGACAGTGCGTTTGGTATCTGCCCATCACCTAATGTAATGGACTGGGTAAAACGGATCTGTAAAGACCGAGAGTGTCTGGGATACATTCCGGCCTATTCGCCGGTGGACATCGTATCCAGATATGTAATCGAATACGATGATCAGATTCATATCCTGGCCGGAAGTGATAATGCAATGGAAGCGGCGCGTCTGGATTGTGAGATTGCAGAGGCGATTATGGATAATCTGAGGCGCTGCGATTATGATCTGATTCTGGTTGACAATTGCAATACATTAAAGGATACGACCGTCATTCCCCTGGAAAAATCGGATCTGATCCTGCTGATCCTTTCCCTGGATACATCCACAGTGCAGGACGCCCGCAATTTCCTGGATGTGCTTAGTGAATTTCGGATAGATAAATCTAATATCCGGATGGTTATAAACCAGGTGCCGCTTGATGATAAAAAATGTGAGCTTGGCATATCCCATGTGGCCAGAATCCTTAATATGGAACCGACCTGTATCATTCATACAAATCAGGATGCCAGAAGTTTTGCGAATGTCGGGGAAGCAGCATCAAGTGACAAAGGGTCCCTGTTTTCAAAAGAAATCAGAACACTTGCCAGGGCAGCAGTCGCGGTAGATGAAGAACTGGAGAAACCAGAAAAATGTTCTGGAGGATTTTTGCGCAGACTATTTGGCAGAAAGAGGTGAGTATGGAAAAGGAATTAGACCTTCTGATCGCAACGGAAATGAGCGGGGATGGCGATTCGGTAGCAGAAGAACTTCGGAGTGTATTTGCAAAACGCGGAGTCACGGTCCACAGAATAGAATTTCGCTCTGGAAAAGACAGTGTGATCCGGTCTGTCCGGGCCAATCCACAAATACACGCGGTGGTACTCAGCCAGTACCAGGATCAGGAAAAACTTTCCCCGCGCGACATTGATCAGATCTGCTCTACGGCGGAAGGTGATTTACAGGTGTTCGTGGTAGTTTCTGAAATGCGTGGCAGCGACTATATGAAGGAAATTGAAAGCCTGGGGATATACACGGCGGTTTACCAGGAAGATGCCAGTTTTGAAAAAATCGCAGAATGGTACTGCAACGGCCGGACGAAAAAAGAGGCCCGGGCTTATTACGGGGTCGCCGGAGGGGACCATGTGGTCCAGTATCGCAATATGGACGTGAATGCCAGTATCCAGTATCTTTTGGAATATGACGGATCGTACACGGACCTGATCCAGCGGATGTCTGTACTGGTAAATGGAATTCCGGCCAGTCAGGTGGCATCTATCGTCTGCCAGCTCCCGGATCCTATATGTGAAATGTTAAAACGGGAGCCGCGCTTTGCCCTGATCTGTCAGATGGCGGAAGAACAGTACGCATACCTTTATAAGCCTCCGGTCAGCCAGAGAAAGAGGAGGCAGGTGAAAAAGCGGATACGGGAGGGGAAGAGCAGCCGAAGAATAAAGCAATACGGCGATTTTTTAAAAGAAAACAGGAGGAACCGACAGAACGTAAACCGGCAAAGAGACAGGCATGTGAGATCGGGGTTATGGCGACCAACATAGGGGTTGGATGCACAACCATTTCCATTCTTCTTGCCAATACATTGGCACATGAGGGAAAGCGCGCTGCGATCGTTGAACTGGATGATGCGGATGGATGCTTTGAGCAACTCTGCCGCCAGGAGCGTGAGGAAGAGCAGGTGGATGGGATCACAAAGTTTGCAATCGGAACGCTGGATTACTATTACCATGTTCCACTCCAGAAATTCCAGCTGGACTATAAGCCCTTATATGATTTTATTGTCTATGATTTTGGGTGTCTGGACCAGGAAACGATCTTTCATGTGTATGCGAGGATGCAAAATCGCTTCATTGTAACATCAAAGGCAGAATGGAAACAGCATGAATTAAAAGAACTTTTAAAAGATATAAAGGGAATGCCTGGGGAAGATGAGTGCAGGGTACTGATCAGTTCCCACTGTGGCGGTTCGGACTTGGGAGATGTAAAGGAACTTATGCCGGAAAATACGATCCTTGCAGCAATTCCATATGAGAGTAATCCATTTTATCCAGGAAAAGCATGCAGACAGATCTTTTTAAAACTTCTGGATGGTACATATAAGGAAGAAAAATATAAAAAGAGCGATTCCGTTGAGCAGCGTTTTTCAGAACGGCCGCGGGACTTTAAAAAATTTGGTATCCAGATAGTGATGGGAGCGCTGTTAGTGGCATGCATGGGATTTATGGTATCGGCCTGCAGTGCAAACAACAGGTACAACCGGATGGTTACGAAGGCAGATACATTCATTACAGGACTTGAGGAAGAAAACAGGCAGGCGGAAGATGAACTGCAAAAGAAAGAAAAGGAATTAAAGGCCCTGGAGCATGAGGTATATTATGCGCAAACCGACATTCCGGCCGGTCAGCTGATAAGTGGGGACATGGTTCAAAAAGAGATCGTGCAGACAGAATTTGATGATAGCTTCTTCATCAATGCTTCGGATTTGGGAAGTGTGGCTGCCAGCATACCGATCAAGGCGGGAACGCCACTTATGAAGGCATTTACTGGTCAGGTGTTCCAGGATCCGCAAGATGGTGATAATGACCTGCCTGACCTTGCAGATCTTGAGGATATTGGAATGGAAGGAGTGGAGAGTACAGATGGTGATTAAGTCCTGGTGCAGATACTTTACAGGAAAATTTATCAGGCATGGCCGGCAATTACTTTGCATGCTCCGGATATGAATGAAAAACTCTGGGAAAAGAAACGGAAGCTGGAGGATGCGTATGACCGCGTCATGTCGGAACTGGAGGATTATAGCGGTTCCGCTTATGGTGGGGTCACGGAAACGATCTTTGCACTGTTTGAACAGTTTTACCGAAAGGTGCGGATGCTAGCGCTGCCAGTGAGTGGCTTTTCTCTGGTCATTGGTTTTTTGCTTCTATTACTGGTGAGGAGGGACAAGCTGTTGTTTCGCAGGATTTTTTTGACATTTATTGTGGGAATTCCGGGATTTTTTCTCCTGTTTACCTGGGGGATCGGAATGTTATTAAACTAAGAAGAGAGGACAAATTTATGAGTGAGAATGGAACTGGATTAGAATTATTGGGATTTTTAGGAGGCACCGCGAAATCTAAGGAGGCAGAAGCCCAGAAAAAACTGGATCAGTACGAATACCTGATGGAAAAGGGAGAACTTTTGACAGACATCCGGTTTACCCAGGAAATTAAGGAAAAAGGGCTGCAGGCATATGACGGGGATGTTCAGCTGATCATGCCGACTGAGGAGTCCACGCTTTATAAGGGAATTTTTGGCGCAACGTATCTCCTGGAACGGTGTTATAATGTAAAAATCACCAGAGTTGACCGGGAGGAGAGGACGGTCTATTTAAGCTACCGGGCCGCGCAGGCGGAATACAGGCCGGCAGCTTTGGAGAAGATTAAAAAATCTATAGAGGCCGGGGAAGAGTTAGAGGTAAAGGCCATTGTGGTTTTGTGCCGGGATTTGCAGAATTACATTGTGGTTGATATTTTGGGGCTTTCCATTCCGGGAGTGCTGCCGTATTCGGAATGGATCCATGGCTATGCGGCAAATATCAAGGAGCAGGCGGTCTCCGGAAAGATCATTGATGTGAAAATTAAAGGGTACACGACGAAATCTACGGAGGAAGAGCCGCGGTTTTTGGTTTCCAGAAGAGATTGTGTAAAGTCCGAATGGATCGGTATCGAGGAACGTTTCCCTCTGCATAGCAACATTATCATTGAGTGTGTGGAGATGCAGGGGAAAAACTGGATCGGAAAAATTCCGGGAGTCCCCAATATCTCTGTATACTGTTTTTACCCGAACCGTTTATCTCCGACAACTGGCGGACCGATCATCATCAAGATTGGCGGGCAGTATTCCTGCTTTGTGGCAGCCATTGATGCGGAGAAATGTATATTCCGTGCCCGGGTGAAAGATATGGTGGATCGGAGCTAAATGAAGCATTAAATAATTCATTTGACGAACGCACATTATTTTGTTGTAATTTAATGTGTGTTCGTCATTTTTGATTGACATTCACACATTATTTCTGCATAATACCTGACTTTCGGAGTTGAAGTATAAAACATGGTGCTAAGCCAAGGATTAAAACCTGTGGCTTAGCATTTTTTTGATGTCTCCTTCGTTCAAAAAATACGATGT
>QUFC01000054.1 GCA_003478355.1 Lachnospiraceae bacterium AM48-27BH | reverse complement strand
TCGAGTCCGATCATCGGGCTTTTTGGGGGAATTCCCGAGTGGCCAAAGGGGGCAGACTGTAAATCTGTTAGCTGTGCTTTCAGTGGTTCGAATCCACTTTCCCCCACTCATCATCTAAAATATTTAAGATGTATAATTAATTAATAGCGCGGGGTGGAGCAGTCTGGAAGCTCGTCGGGCTCATAACCCGAAGGTCGTAGGTTCAAATCCTGCCCCCGCAATTTTGTATGTTTACTCATAGGAGTTCATACAAGAAGATATGTGCTTGGTAGCTCAGTTGGTAGAGCAGAGGACTGAAAATCCTCGTGTCACTGGTTCGATTCCGGTCCAAGGCATATCTTTTCAAACGGGCGTGTAGCTCAGTCGGTAGAGCACTTGACTTTTAATCAAGTTGTCCGGGGTTCGAATCCCCGCACGCTCATGTTGAACCGTTTTTCCTTAGTTGATAAGGGAAGGCGGTTTTTTATTGCTCTAAAATCCACAAAAATCCCAGACACCATTTTATGGTCATTCATCAAATTCTACGATCACATAATATCCACGATCATTGTGTTGAATTTCTTTTACGATTCCATGAGTGCTTTTTAAACGGTCACGGCCTTTATAGCAACCGGACATAGCAACTGCAGGTTCGATGATGTAGCAGCTTCCGCTGTCAGCTTCGTGATCGGTGATTTCGACTTCCTGGCCTTCGGTTACCAGGCCCTGGCGTTCCATTTTAAATTGAATCGTTCTCATATTGATTTGCCTCTTTTCTTTCATCTACATTATTTTGAAAAATCTATGTTATTTTGAAAAATAAAGGTAACTGTTCTTTTGAAACCGCAAGAATATTATAGTGGGAATCTGTGAGAAAGTAAATAGGATTGGAAATAGGTAGATTCTATGATACAATTTACGAAGAAAAGGGTAGCTATGAAGGTACTGAATCGTTACGAAAAAGGTTTGAAAAAGAGTGGAGATTGGAAGTATGGATCTATATGATAAATTAGTGGATTACAGTCAGTCGGATGTGTATCCATTTCATATGCCGGGACATAAAAGGCAGGTGGGGAATCCGTTTTTACAGGAATTTCCTAACCCATATGCCATTGATATTACGGAGATTGATGGATTTGATAATTTACACCATGCGGAAGGGATCATTCGGGAGTCCATGGACCGGGCGGCAAAGATGTATGGGGCAGACCGGAGTTATTATCTGGTCAATGGAAGCAGCTGTGGGATTTTGAGCGCGGTCTGCGGGATGACCCAGCATGGAGGGAAGATTTTGATGAGCCGGAACTGCCATAAGGCGGCTTATCATGGAGTTTTCCTCAATCGGCTGCGCGTGGAATATATTTATCCACAAATCATAGAGGAATTTGGGATACAAGGTGGATTAGTTCCGGAAGATGTCGAGCAGGTGTTGAAAACCGATCACGATATTCAGGCGGTGCTTGTGGTGTCGCCGACGTATGATGGAATTGTATCTGATGTAGAAAAAATTGTGGAAATTTGTCATGGGTGTGGGATTCCGTTGATTGTGGATGAAGCTCATGGGGCGCATTTCCGGTATCATAAGGGATTTCCGGTGTCGGCGCTGGATCTGGGAGCGGATGTGGTGATCCAGAGTCTTCATAAGACATTGCCGGCGTTTACCCAGACATCGATCCTTCATGTGAAGGGGGATCTGGTGGACCGGGAGCGGCTGGAGCATTATCTGCAGATTTTTCAGAGCAGCAGTCCGTCATATCTGTTTATGGCTGGGATGGAGCGGTGCTTAAAGTTTATGGAAGAGAAGACGGAAATGACCGGTGGACGGAGTAGGATGGATCAATTTTATCATAGGCTGGTGAAACTTCGGAAGGAGCTGGGAGCGATGAAGCGTCTGCGGCTTCTGGAAGAAGACCAGAAAGGAAAAAACGGGGTCTATGACCTGGATATTCTAAGGTGATTATTTCTGCGAGGGGAACTGGGATCAACGGGGAAGAACTGGGAGAATGGCTTCGCAGGGATTATCACCTGGAGATGGAAATGTGTGCGGCGGAGTATGTGACAGCGATCACGACGGTGATGGATACGGAGGAAGGATTGCGGCGGCTCCGGAATGCATTGTTGGAGATAGACGGAAAACTGAGTGATAGAGTAGAAAGCCAGGATTGTGGAAAAAAGAATCAGAGATATGAATTAAAGCCAGAAACGGTGATGAGCATCGCGGATGGCTGGGAACAGGCAGACAAGAAAATTTCTTTGGAAGACAGTGTTGGGCGAATCTCTGGGGAGTATATTTATTTGTATCCGCCAGGTATTCCATTTGTGGTGCCTGGGGAGAAAATCAGTCAGGAAGTGGTGGATCTGGTGAAGCGGTATCAGAAATGTGGATATTCAGTACAGGGAATGGCTGACCAGAACTGCAAAGAAATACGTGTAGTAAGGTAGATGCGTCGGACGTGTGAAGGAAGAAAATGCAGAGTGTAAATTGCAGATCGATCAGACGAAAGAATTTGTGAAAGAAAAAGAACGAAATAGCGATAGAGGAGAAAATGAAAAGTGGGAAAAGTAATCGTAATCGAAGGCAGTGACGGAAGCGGAAAGGCAACACAGACAAAATTATTGTACGAGGCATTGACAGCACAGGGAAAAAAGGTGAAGATGGTGTCTTATCCTTGTTATGAGAGTGATTCATCTGCGTTGGTGAAAATGTATCTGCAGGGGGAATTTGGCGCTGATCCGGTGGCAGTGAATCCATATGTGGCATCTTCCTTTTTTGCGGTGGACCGGTTTGCTTCTTATCTGAAGGACTGGAAGGAATTTTATGAGAGCGGGGAAGACCATATCGTGATCTGTGATCGGTATGTGACCAGCAACATGCTTCATCAGACAGCGAAACTGGACTCCCTGGAGGAGAAACTGGCATTTCTGGACTGGGAGTATGATTTTGAGTTTGTAAGAGGCGGACTTCCGGTGCCGGAGAAGGTATTTTTCCTGGATGTAAAACCGGAGGTAACTTTCCGCCTGATGAAGGATCGGGAAAATAAGATCACTCATCAGGCAAAGAAAGACATCCATGAGTCTGATCAGGCATTTTTGGTCAAATCTTATGAGAACAGCATGATTTTAAGTAAAAAATATGGCTGGACCAAGATTTCATGCTGCGATGAGACCGATAATATGAAGTCTATTGAAGCAATTCATGAAATGATTATGAAGCAGTTGTAGAAACAAGTGTAGAAACAGTTGTAAAAGTAGTTTGCGCAACGCGTGAACAGTAACTAAAAGCATGTAAGCGGAATGCGTTTACAGCTTCATATCCCGGATATAGAAAGCCACCTGGTAAGGGAACAGATCCTGGGCGGTTTTTAAAGGATTATTTAAAATTTTTTTGATATTCTGGATCCGGTAATTGACCGTATTCCGGTGGGTAAAGGTAGATTCTGCCACGCCCATCAGACTACGGTCATTTTCAATATAAGAACGCAATGTTTCCAGATACTGGGAATGGTGATGTTGGTCATGCTCTTCCAAAGGTCCAAGGAGCTGCTGTTCGTAGGATTTCAGGATCGTTGTGTCATCGGCGGCAAACAGGATCTTGAAAAACCCCATTTGTTGGAAATCGATGATCTTCTTATCTGTCTGGTAGGCCATTTGCGCAGCCATCCGGGCGCTGGAAAAAGCGGATTTTACCGAGGCAATGCCGTTGACCTGGGAACCAATGCCAAGGGAGAGCATATTTCTCCTGGAAAAATAAGAAAATTGGTCTAAAATCTGGTCGGCAATTTCCTGCGTGTAAGCAAGGGGCAGGTGATTGATGACCAATGTGTAACAGTCATCCATTTCAAAAAGAAGATAAGGAGACTGAAGGCGTTTGGATTTCTGCCAGAGAGTCAGATGGTTTTCCAGGTGAAGAATGGCCTGACGGAAGGCAGTGGTATCTTCTACACCAAAACGGATCCGGATACAGAAGACCTGGAAGGTACTGTCCGTCCGGAAACGATTCTTCAGAGGTGCTAAAAGTTCAGGGTTCAGTGGTGCGCCCTGAATGATGGACTGAAAAATATCACCGTATTCCCGTTCTTTTTGAGCCCGTTTCATGATGATGGTGCAGAATTCCTGGACTAACTGGGTGCAGGAAATTTCCCATGGCATGGCAAACAGTGGAAAATCATTTTGATTACACCAGTCAATAACAGACTGTGGAATGTTTTTTAGGTACATGCCGGTGTTTAAGATCAGACCAGAACAGTCCCGTTTTTTCATGGAGGTGACTACGTGAAGGAGCCAGTCCGGTTCCTGGGATTTCATACCAGTGGTGACAGCCAGCTCCTGTCCACCGAAACGGTTGAGGATGATCTCGTCTTCCAGGAGGTGAACCCAGCCTACGATATGGTTGAGACCGCCTTTTCCGGCAATTAGCTTCAGTTCAAAGGTTCGCTTGGTTTTATCAAATAATTCATCAAGACGGATGGCCATGAGGAGTCCTTTCTGTGTCCGCGTAATAAGGACATCTGTAAATTTTATGTATTGACAGTACATATTTTAGCGTTATTTTCAGATTAGCAGATTATGGACGAAATGTCCAGAAAACGATATACTATAAACAGAAAAAGACAAAACGAAATATTAATAAAAACCATACTGAAAATACAAATCATGTGTAAACAACAAAGACAAAGGTGGAAACGGTATGGTGGAGCAGGCAATAAAAAAATTGCCGGAAGCGCAGCAGCAGGAAAATGAAGATTGCGAATGGGAGGTGCAGTTATGGGCGGTATGGATATGGGATTTGTGAATGAACCATCGATGTGTGGAGAAAAGACAACATGTCCTCAGTGGATGGCTGGAGAGCAGTTATATAACTGCGAGAACTTCACCAAGACATTGAGAAAAGCCGGATTTAATCTGGATCGTCTGTTTAAGCAGATGAGATTGTCAGAACAGTGAATGGCATCTGCGTGTTGTGAAGGCAATGATTGACAGAGGATCGAGATTGAAAAGGTATTGCAGGAAAAAGATACGGGTCAGATGAAATGAAATAGAAGTGGGAAAAGCAGATTTCTGTGGAGGTGAATTCCGTGGAATCTGCTTTTTACTTTACGGGATTCTGGTTCACAGTCTCTATACATAAAAGCGATTTTATGCTATAATGACCAAAAGTAAGTCGTGAAGGAGGGGATTTTATGCCAGGTTTTCAGGACATTTTAGGACATGAGACCATTAAGGAGCATTTTAAGAAAGCCATAGCAGTTCACAAGGTTTCCCATGCGTATATCCTTGCGGGAGAAGCGGGAATGGGGCGCAAATCCCTGGCCAATGCATTTGCTTTGACGCTTCTGTGCGAAAAGGGACAGACAGAGCCCTGTCTGGAGTGTCATGCATGTAAGCAGGTGCTGTCTGGCAATCATCCGGATCTGATTTACGTTACTCATGAAAAACCGGCCAGTATTGGTGTGGATGATATCCGTGAGCAGATCAATGATACTATCCAGATCCGGCCTTACAGCGCGAATTATAAGATCTATATCGTGGATGAAGCGGAGAAGATGACGGTACAGGCGCAGAACGCCTTGCTAAAAACCATCGAGGAACCACCGGCTTATGCGGTCATCCTATTATTGACCACCAACCCGGATGGATTTCTGCCTACGATTTTATCCCGCTGTGTTCAGTTGAAGTTAAAACCGCTCCCGGACTCCATGATCCGTGGTTATCTGACGGAGAAGATGGGCGTGTCTGAGAGCCAGAGCGAGTTGTACGCTGCATTTGCCAGGGGAAATCTGGGTAAGGCGAAACGGCTGGCAGAATCAGAGGATTTCCGTCAGTCCTACGAGCAGATATTAAATATTTTGAAAAATATCCGCCAGATGGACATTTCCCAGCTTTTGGACGCCATCAAGCGCCTGAAGGATGAAAATATGGATCTGCACGAATGTCTGGATATTATGCAGGTGTGGTACCGGGATGGCCTGATGTTTAAGGTGACCAAGGATGCCAATCTGCTGATCTTTAAGGATGAATTCAGCGCGATGAATGAGATGAGCACTAGGATCGGATACGATGGCTTTGAGAATATTTTAAATGCCATTGACAAGGCGAGAATCCGTCTGGATGCGAATGTTAATATGGAACTTGCTCTGGAACTGATGTTCCTGGCGATGAAGGAGAATTCATAAATGGTAAAAGTAATTGGAGTAAGATTCCGGAATGCGGGAAAGATCTACTATTTCGCACCGGGCAAATACGAGATCAAATCCGGTCAGCACGTGATCGTGGAGACGGCCAGAGGAATCGAGTATGGATATGTAGTGCTGGGAACCCGTGAGGTGGAGGACAGCAAGGTGGTTCAGCCGTTAAAATCTGTGATCCGCATGGCAACCAAGGAAGATGAGGCTGTAGAAGAGGCGAATAAAAAGAAGGAAAAAGACGCATTTAAGGTGTGCTTAGAGAAGATCCGCAAGCACAATCTGGAGATGAAGTTGATCGATGTGGAGTATACCTTCGATAATAACAAGATTTTGTTTTATTTTACCGCAGATGGAAGGATTGATTTCCGTGAGCTGGTAAAGGATCTGGCGGCGGTATTTAAGACCAGGATCGAGCTGCGCCAGGTAGGTGTCCGGGACGAAACCAAGATCGTAGGTGGAATCGGTATCTGTGGACGGCCGCTGTGCTGCCATTCCTATTTATCTGAGTTTATTCCGGTGTCCATTAAGATGGCGAAAGAGCAGAATCTGTCCTTAAATCCGACCAAGATCTCCGGCGTCTGCGGAAGACTGATGTGTTGTCTGAAAAATGAGGAAGAGACCTATGAGTACCTGAATAGTAAACTTCCGAATGTAGGCGATTATGTGACCACAGACGATGGCTTGAAGGGTGAGGTACACAGTGTTAATGTCCTTCGTCAGACCGTGAAGGTAATCGTGGTCGTGGACAAGGACGAAAAGGAGATCCGCGACTATAAGGTTGATCAGTTGAAGTTCAAGCCGAGACGCCGCAAGGAGAAATCCCATGTGCAGGACGATGAGTTGAAGAAGTTAGAGGCATTGGAGAAGAAAGAGTCCAGATCCAAGCTGAATGACAATTAGAGGAATTGAGGGGCACTGTGATCGGGCAGTGTCCCTTTGTGGTTAGAGAGCATCTGCAGAAGCTGTTATGGCAGATTTTGCTGGTTGGAGAGCATCCACAGAAGCTGTTATGGCAGATTTTGTTGGTTGGTGTGCAGACGGAGATGTGTGTCAGTCTGACGGAAAACAGAAGGGAGGCGGAGTATGGAACAGTCCGCAGAGACGAAAAAGAAGGATTGCCCGGATGCAAGGGAGCAGTTTCCGGTGGAGATCCTGGAAGATGAGCGGGTGGATGATCTGCAGAGAAATGGGTATCACATTATTCAGAAGCGGAATGGGTTCTGTTTCGGCATGGACGCTGTGCTGTTAGCCGGGTTTGCCAGGGTAAATCCGGGGGAACGGGCTATTGATCTGGGAACCGGAACAGGAATCATTCCTATTTTGCTGGAAGCCCGGTATGAGGGCGAACATTATACAGGTCTTGAGATCCAGGAAGAAGTGGCAGAGATGGCCAGACGCAGCGTGCGGCTCAATGGATTAGAAGATAAGGTGGATATTGCCCTTGGCGATATCAAGGAGGCCAGTGTCCGGTTTGGTAGAGCACAGTTTGATGTGGTGACCTCCAATCCGCCTTATATGAATGATGCCCATGGACTCAAAAATCCGGACCTGCCCAAAGCTATTGCACGGCATGAGGTGTTATGTACGCTGGACGATGTGGTGCGGGAAGCAGCAGGACTTTTAAAGCCTGGCGGACGGTTTTACATGGTCCACCGGCCCCATCGGCTGATCGAGATCATCAATACTTTGACGAAATATAAGCTGGAGCCGAAACGGATGAAGCTGGTGCACCCATTTGTGGACAAGGATGCCAACATGGTGCTGATCGAAGCAGTCCGTGGAGGGAGGTCCATGATCAAGGTGGAGGCACCGATTGTTGTATACAAAGAACAGGGCGTGTATACAGATGAGATCTATGATATTTATGGATACTAGGAAGAGAAGGGAACAATATGGCAGGAAAATTATATTTGTGCGCGACCCCCATCGGTAATCTGGAGGATATCACTTTCCGGGTGCTGAACACATTAAAAGAAGTGGATTTAATCGCGGCAGAAGATACCAGACACAGCATTAAGCTGCTAAATCATTTTGGCATCAAGACCCCTATGACCAGCTACCATGAGTTTAACAAGGTAGAGAAAGCCAGATACCTGGTGGAACAGTTAAAAGAAGGTGTGAACATTGCGGTAGTCACCGATGCAGGAACTCCAGGCATCTCAGATCCGGGCGAGGAGCTGGTACGCCAGTGTTATGAGGCTGGAATCGAAGTTACTTCTCTTCCGGGCCCGGCGGCGTGTATTACGGCCTTAACGATGTCCGGCCTTGCTACCAGAAGATTCTGTTTTGAGGCATTTCTGCCGTCAGAGAAGAAGGAAAAACAGTGGATTCTGGATGAACTGAAAAATGAAAGCCGTACCATCATCATTTATGAAGCGCCACATCGTCTGGTGCGGACTCTGGAAGAATTAAAAGAGACACTGGGCAACCGCCGCCTGACCATCTGCCGGGAGTTGACGAAAAAGTATGAGGAAGCGTATCAGACTACGTTCGAGGAAGCACTGGCCCGCTATGAGGTGGAAGAACCAAAGGGCGAGTGCGTGCTGGTGATCGAGGGTAAGAGCATTGCCCAGAAGAAAGAAGAACTGGCAAAATCCTGGGAAGAGATGACTCTGGAAGAACACATGGAGATGTACGAGAGCCAGGGAATCGACCACAAAGAAGCCATGAGACGGGTGGCGAAGGACCGGGGAATCAGTAAAAGGGATGTGTATCAGCAGCTGTTGTGATAGAACCGAAATGGTATTTGTCGAGAAAAAGTTCTTGACAAATACCATTTCATTCTATATTATTACTTTGATATTCAAACTATTTGAAACACAAAGTGAAATGGTGACAAGAATGATAACAAAGATAATAGGAACTGGTTCCTGTGTTCCGGAGCGGATCGTGACCAATGACGATCTGGCTCAGATCGTGGAGACCAGTGATGAGTGGATCCAGAGCCGGACGGGAATCCGGGAGAGACGGATCTCAGAAGGAGCGGATACGGCGGAGCTGGCAGCGGGAGCAGCGAAAGCAGCTCTGGAAAATGCCGGAATCAGCGCAGACGACGTGGATCTGATCCTGGTGGCAACTTCGACGCCGGATCATTGCTTTCCAAACGCGGCGTGTATGGTCCAGGCGGCTATTGGCGCGGAACGGGCGGTGGCCTATGACATCAGCGCGGCCTGTTCGGGATTCCTGTTTGCGGTGAATACGGCCCATGCATTTTTAGGTTCCGGGATTTATAAGACAGCGCTTGTGATCGGAGCGGATACGTTGAGTAAGATCGTAGACTGGAGCGACCGGAGCACCTGTGTGCTGTTTGGTGATGGCGCAGGGGCGGCGGTGCTGAGAGTCGAGGAAGGTGAAAAATCTGGTATTTTCGCTATGAAGATGGGCTCTGACGGAAAAAAAGGTCCGGTACTTTCCTGTGTATCACGGACTGTTGGTAATTTCCTGACTAATACGGAACCGCAGATCGGCTACACGACCATGGATGGCCAGGAAGTCTTTAAGTTCGCGGTGAAGAAGGTTCCGGAGACGATCAAAGAGCTTCTGGATGAGAATGGACTGGAGCCAAAGGATGTAAAACATTATGTTCTGCATCAGGCCAATTACCGGATCGCGGAGCTATCGCCAAACGGTTAAAGGTGTCCATGGAGCAGATTCCTACCAATATGGAGCATTACGGCAATACATCCGGTGCTTCGATCCCGCTTCTGCTAGATGAGCTAAACCGGGCTGGAAAGATCCAGAAAGGTGATCTGCTGGTACTTGCCGGATTCGGCGCAGGACTGACCTGGGGCGCGACGCTTGTGAGATGGTAGGATGAGGGCAGAGTAAAAGGCAGCGAAGCAACAAAAATATAAATAAAAATTCAAGACAAAAAGGAGATTAAAACCATGTTAGAGAAAATGAAAGAGATCATCGCAGACCAGTTAAGTGTAGACGCAGACACTATCACAGAGGCTTCTAAATTCAAAGAGGATTTAGGTGCAGATTCCTTAGACTTATTTGAGTTAGTTATGGCATTAGAGGATGAGTATTCTGTTGAGATCCCGGCTGAGGACTTAGAGAAGCTGACCAGCGTTGGCGAGGTTATGGATTATTTAAAGGCAAAGGGTGTTGAATAAACAGCCGGCATTCCTGCGTGCAGGCACATAGGCTGTTTGTACGCCAGGAAATATGTTTAGAGTAAAGAAATTCCATCAGCAGCGGAGGCAGATATGAAAACAAGAATTACAGAACTTTTAGGAATCCAGTATCCGATCATCCAGGGCGGTATGGCATGGGTGGCGGAGCATCATCTGGCGGCGGCCGTTTCCGCTGCTGGCGGTCTGGGACTGATCGGTGGGGCAAACGCTCCTGGCGAGGTAGTCCGGGAAGAGATCCGCAAGGCAAGAGAACTGACCGATAAACCGATCGGCGTCAATGTGATGCTGTTAAGCCCTCATGCAGACGATGTGGCCAGAGTGGTTGTCGAGGAAGGCATCAAGGTGGTCACCACAGGTGCAGGTAACCCGGAGAAATACATGGATATGTGGAAAGCAGCCGGCATTAAAGTAATCCCGGTTGTAGCTTCTGTGGCATTGGCAAAGCGTATGGAAAAATACGGCGCTGACGCGGTTGTTGCAGAGGGAATGGAGTCCGGCGGCCATATTGGCGAGCAGACTACCATGACCCTGGTTCCACAGGTGGTGGATGCAGTATCCATTCCGGTGATCGCAGCAGGTGGTATCGCAGACGGCAGAGGTATCGCAGCGGCATTTATGCTGGGTGCGGAGGCAGTTCAGATTGGAACCCGGTTTGTGGTTTCCAAAGAATCCATTGTACATGAGAACTACAAGCAGCGGATCATCAAAGCAAAGGATATTGATTCTACCGTAACGGGCAGAACCCACGGACATCCGGTACGCTGCCTGAGAAACCAGATGACCAGAGAGTACATCAAGTTAGAGCAGGAAGGAAAATCCTTCGAGGAATTGGAGTACCTGACATTAGGAACTTTAAGAAAAGCAGTTCAGGAGGGCGATGTGACCAATGGAACTGTTATGGCAGGACAGATCGCAGGAATGATCACCAAAGAGCAGACCTGTAAAGAAATGATCGATGAAATGATGGAACAGGCAGAAAAACTGCTTGGCAGATAGGAAATCAGCCTGACGTGTCCGCCAGGTCAGACTACGGAAAGTGACAAGGGCAGGCACACAGTATAAGATAAGGAGCTTTACGATGAGCAAGATCGCATTTATTTTCCCAGGACAGGGAGCCCAGTATACGGGAATGGGCAGAGATTTTTACGAGCAGACAGAAACCGGAAGAAAGGTATTTGACCAGGCCAGCGAGCTTCTGGGATTTTCCATGCCGGAGCTGGTGTTTGAGCCAAATGACCGTCTGGACATCACCGAGTATACACAGGCAGCCATGGTAACCACCAGCATCGCCATGATGAAGGTATTTACCGAACGCACCGGAATCCGTCCGGATGTGGCAGCTGGTTTAAGCCTGGGAGAATACTGCGCATTGGCGGCGGCTGGCGTTATGTCGGACGCAGACGCAATCACCACCGTAAGGCAGAGAGGTATCCTCATGCAGCAGGCGGTTCCGGTGGGCATTGGCTCCATGGCCGCTGTGCTTGGCATGGAGGCATCTGCCATCGAGGAGGTCTTAGCCTCCATGGATGATGTGCAGATCGCTAATTATAATTGTCCGGGACAGATCGTGATCTCCGGCAAAAAAGAGGCAGTCGAAGCGGCTGCTGAGAGTTTAAAAGCGGCGGGAGCCAAACGGGTGATCCCACTGAAGGTCAGTGGACCATTCCATTCCCGTATGTTAACAGAAGCAGGAAAAAAACTGGGCCAGGTGCTTGAAAATGTATCCGTTTCCAAGCCACAGATCCCATATGTGGCCAATGTGACTGCCCAGTATGTAACCGATGCAGAATCCGTAAAACCACTGTTAGAGAAACAGGTTTCTTCCTCCGTCCGGTGGCAGCAGAGTGTGGAAATGATGATCGCCGATGGCGTGGATACTTTCATTGAGATCGGACCAGGCAAGACCTTAAGCGGATTTATGAAAAAGATCAACCGGAACGTAACCGTTCTTAATATAGAAAAAATGGAAGATGTGGAGGCGTGTGCAGAATGTTTACAGACAAAATAGCATCGTAACCGGCGCAGGCCGTGGAATTGGAAAAGAGATTGCAAAGACCTTAGCGGCAAAAGGTGCATTGGTGATCGTCAACTATTGCGGTTCCGCAAAACGGGCCGAGGAGACAGTGCAGGAGATCGAAGCAGCAGGAGGAAAGGCAGAGGCCCTTCAGTGTGACATTTCCGACTTTACAAAGGCCGGGGAAATGATGGACTATGTGATCAAAACCTACGGTCGGGTAGACATTCTGGTGAACAACGCTGGAATCACCAGGGACGGTCTTCTGATGAAGATGTCCGAGGAAGATTTTGACGCAGTCTTAAACACCAACTTAAAAGGCGCGTTCAACTGCATGCGTCATGTGGCAAGACAGATGGTAAAACAGAGAGGCGGCCGGATCATCAACATTTCCTCCGTATCCGGTGTTATGGGAAATGCAGGACAGGTCAATTATTCCGCATCCAAAGCAGGAATCATCGGAATGACCAAATCCGCAGCCAGAGAGCTGGCAAGCCGCGGTATTACCGTTAACGCAGTGGCACCCGGTTTTGTTAATACAGAGATGACAGAGGTGTTATCCGACAGCGTGAAAGAGGCGGCAACCGCCCAGATCCCGTTAAAAACCTTTGGTGAGACCAAAGATATCGCTTACGCAGTGGCATTTTTAGCATCCGACGAAGCCCGATACATCACCGGACAGGTGCTGTGTGTAGATGGCGGAATGGCAATGTAGAGAGGACATGAACATGAAAAGAAGAGTCGTAGTAACCGGTTTAGGGGCAGTGACACCTATCGGAAATGATGTGGAGTCTTTCTGGAATGGTTTAAAAGAGAAAAAAGTAGGAATCGCTCCGATCACCGCATTTGATACAACGGAATATAAGGCAAAACTGGCAGCAGAAGTGAAGGATTTCGATCCGAAGGCTTGTATGGATCCGAAAACAGCTAAGAGAATGGAGCGTTTTTCTCAGTTTGCTGTAGCGGCTTCTAAGGAGGCATTAGAGGACGCAGGTATTTCCATGGAACATGAAGATCCATACCGTGTCGGCGTGTGTGTCGGCTCTGGTATCGGAAGCCTTCAGGCAGTGGAGCGTGAGCATCAGAAATTATTGGAAAAAGGACTTGGAAGAGTGAATCCCCTTCTGGTTCCGATGATGATCAGCAATATGGCAGCAGGAAACGTAGCCATCCAGTTTGGTTTAAAGGGTAAATGCTTTAACGTAGTGACAGCCTGCGCTACCGGAACTCATTCGATTGGAGAGGCGTTCCGTTCCATCCAGTACGGCGAGGCAGAGGTGATGGTAGCTGGCGGTACTGAGGCAAGCGTGACACCGATCGGCGTTGCCGGATTTACTGCCCTGACTGCATTAAGCACCTCTCAGGACCCGTTACGGGCATCGATTCCATTTGATAAGGAAAGAGGCGGTTTCGTCATGGGCGAAGGCGCTGGTGTGGTGGTATTAGAGGAACTGGAGCACGCAAAGGCAAGAGGAGCCAAGATCTATGCGGAGTTAGTTGGCTATGGTGCCACCTGTGATGCCTTCCACATCACTTCTCCGGCAGAGGACGGAAGCGGTGCGGCAAAAGCCATGGAATACGCCATGGCGGATGGCGGCGTGAAACCAGAGCAGATTGATTACGTGAACGCCCACGGAACCGGAACCCATCACAATGATTTATTTGAGACAAAAGCGATCAAGCTGGCCCTGGGCGATCATGCCAGGGACGTTCATATCAACTCTACCAAGTCCATGATCGGACATCTCTTAGGCGCAGCAGGCGGCGTGGAATTCATCGTCTGTGTGAAATCGATTGAGGATGGTTTTATTCACGCAACGGCTGGTCTGGAGGTAGCAGACGAAGAGTGCGACCTGGATTACACCAAAGGCGAGGGCATTTCTACCGATGTGAACTATGCCATCAGTAACTCCTTAGGTTTTGGCGGACACAACGCCAGCCTTCTGGTGAAGCGTTTCGAAGAGTAGGAGGCGGAAAATGGAAATTCAGGATATTTTAGCACTGGTGCAGGCGGTTGCGGACAATGGCCTGACGGAGCTGAAGGTAGATGATGGAAATGTCAAGCTGTCTTTGAAGAAGGAACATCCTGTGGTTAACGTGGTAGCTGGCAATACCGGAGCTGGAGCTGCAGGAGCCGAAATGCAGGTGGCCGGCGTGCAGATGCCGGATTTTGGCAGTTTCGGTGCAGCAGGAGGCGCAGCACAGGAGACAGGCAACGCTGTGGCAAATACTGGCGCGGCAGCGAAAACGGCTCCGATCAATTCTGATAAAATCGTGGTTTCCCCGTTGGTAGGAACCTTTTACAGCTCCTCTTCCCCAGAAGCAGAGAGCTTCGTAAAAGTTGGTGACACCGTGAAAAAGGGACAGGTTCTGGGTATTGTTGAGGCTATGAAGCTGATGAATGAGATTGAGAGCGAGTATGACGGAGTGGTGGAAGAGGTCATGGTTGGCAATGAAGAGGTCGTTGAGTATGGCCAGCCGCTGTTCCGGATTCATTAAGGAGATATCATATGCTGGGAATTAAAGAAATTCAGGAGATCATTCCCCACAGACATCCATTTCTTCTGATCGACTGCATCGAAGAACTGGAGCCGGGAGTGAGAGCCGTAGGTTATAAATGTATCACTTACGATGAGCCGCAGTTCCGCGGCCATTTTCCACAGGAGCCGGTCATGCCGGGCGTCCTGATGATCGAGGCGTTAGCTCAGGTTGGTGCGGTTGCCATCTTAAGTGTAGAGGAAAATAAGGGCAAGACCGCTTATTTTGGAGCCATTGATAAAGCAAAATTCAAACGGAAAGTGGTTCCTGGAGATAAATTAAAGCTGGAATGCGAGATCATTAAGCAGAAGGGACCGGTTGGCATAGGAAAAGCGGTTGCTACGGTTGACGGCAAGGTTGCTGTTTCTGCAGAATTAACATTTATGATCGGATAGGGGAAAACTATGTTTCGTAAGATATTGATTGCCAACCGGGGCGAGATCGCGGTGCGGATCATCCGGGCCTGCAGGGAAATGGGAATCCAGTCAGTCGCAGTTTATTCTGAGGCAGACCGGGACAGCCTTCATACCCTGCTTGCGGATGAAGCCATCTGCATCGGACCGGCTCCGTCTACCAAAAGTTATCTGAATATGGAACAGATCCTGGCGGCAACCGTTGCCATGGGTGCGGAAGCGATTCATCCGGGATTTGGATTTTTATCAGAAAATGCAAAATTCGCGGAATTATGTGCAAAATGCAATATTGCGTTCATCGGACCGTCCGCAGAGATCATCCACCGGATGGGCAACAAATCCGAGGCAAGAAAAACCATGATGGAGGCAGGAGTTCCGGTAGTCCCGGGAAGCAAAACTCCGGTCTATACGGTGGAAGAAGCCAGAAAAATGGCAGAGGAGATCGGTTATCCGGTGATGATCAAGGCATCCTCCGGCGGCGGTGGAAAGGGCATGCGGATCTCCAGAGGTCCGGAGGACTTTGACGCTAATTTCCAGAATGCCCAGATGGAGTCCATTAAAGGATTTTCCGATGATACAATGTACCTGGAGCGCTACGTGGAACGCCCACGGCACATCGAGTTCCAGATTCTGGCAGATAAATATGGCAATGTGGTGCATCTGGGAGAGCGTGACTGCTCCATCCAGCGCCGTCATCAGAAGGTGCTGGAGGAATCCCCCTGCGCTGCCATTTCCCCGGAGCTGCGCAAGAAAATGGGCGAGACTGCCATTCGCGCAGCCAAAGCGGTTGGTTATGAAAATGCGGGAACTATCGAGTTTTTGTTAGATAAAGATAAAAATTTCTATTTTATGGAAATGAACACCCGGATCCAGGTGGAGCACCCGGTTACGGAGATGGTGACAGGGCTGGATCTGATCAAAGAACAGATCAAGATCGCGGCTGGCGAGCGGCTGTCTATGACACAGGATGACATCCATCTCACCGGACACGCCATCGAATGCCGGATCAACGCCGAAAATCCGGCGAAGAATTTTATGCCGTGTCCTGGAAAGATCACCAATGTCCATGTGCCGGGCGGCAATGGAGTACGCATCGACACTCATATTTACAATGATTATCAGGTTCCGGCGAACTACGACTCCATGCTGCTGAAATTAATTGTTCACGGCGAAGACCGGGAGACTGCCATCGCCAAAATGCGGAGCGCTCTTGGAGAGCTGGTGATCGAGGGGATCGAGACCAATCTGGATTTCCAGTATGAGATCTTAAGCCACGAGGCTTATCAGAAGGGGGATACGGATACCCATTTTATTCCCACGTATTTCCCACAGTATTGTAAAGAATGAAAGAGAAAAACTCTAGTACACTCCAAGGCACTGGAAAGGAGGGCCATAGAACATGTTGAGAGATATGTTTAAGAAAACGTACACGCTGATTGATACAAAATACAAGAATCATTCAAAAAATGAACCGAATATTCCAGAGGGCCTTTGGAGAAAATGTAAAAAATGCGGACAGCCGGTGTACGGCGAGGACGTGAAAAATAATAATTATATCTGCCCGAAGTGTAAGGCATATTTCCGGGTGCATGCCTACCGCCGGATCGATCTGGTGGCAGATCCAGGAACCTTTGAGGAGTGGAACGCCCAGATGGAGTTCTCCAACCCGTTAGGCTTCCCAGGCTATGAGGAAAAGGTACAGGCAGCTCAGGAGAAAACCAGGTTAAATGAGGCCATTGTCACCGGAAGCTGTAAGATCCAGGGGCAGAAATCTGCTATCGGTGTCTGTGATGCCCGATTTATGATGAGCAGCATGGGTCATGTGGTAGGTGAGAAGATCACACGGATGGTAGAGCGGGCAACCGAAGAAAAACTTCCGGTGATCATCTTTGCCTGCTCCGGCGGCGCCAGAATGCAGGAGGGGTGTATCTCCCTGATGCAGATGGCAAAGACCAGCGCGGCGCTGAAACGGCACCATGAGGCAGGCCAGCTATTTATCAGTGTCCTGACTGATCCGACTACCGGAGGCGTAACTGCCAGCTTTGCCATGTTAGGTGATGTGATCTTAGCCGAGCCGGGAGCGCTGATCGGATTTGCAGGACCGAGAGTGATCCAGCAGACCATCGGGCAGAAACTGCCGGAGGGCTTCCAGAGAGCAGAATTCTTATTAGAGCATGGATTTGTGGATAAAATTGTGTCTCGTGAAGAGATGAAAGAGGTGCTGGGCCAGATCCTGCGGGTGCATGGCGTGGGGAAAACTGCGGATGAGATTGTGGATAATTCAAATAAAATCCAGGATGTTGGTGGAGAGAGTCAGTCGGATGTCCAGAATTGTGCAGGCGTATCGGCTCACATAGCTGCGCAGCAGAAAACGGTATCCGGCGTCAAGACAGCCTGGGACCACGTCCTTCTTTCCAGAAAATCCGACCGTCCTACTGCTCTTGATTACATCACCCGTCTGTTTCCGGATTTCATGGAGCTTCACGGAGACCGTTATTACGGCGATGACGGCGCTGTCATCGGTGGAATCGCTACGTTCCATGGAATGCCGGTGACGGTGATCGGACAGCAGAAAGGCAAGACCACCAAGGAGAACTTAAAATACAACTTCGGTATGCCATCTCCAGAAGGTTACCGCAAGGCTCTTCGGCTGATGAAGCAGGCAGAGGCTTTTGGACGTCCGGTGATCTGTTTCGTGGACACTCCAGGCGCATTCTGCGGCATCGAGGCCGAGGAGCGTGGACAGGGCGAAGCCATTGCCAGAAATTTGTTTGAGATGGCGGATTTAAAGGTTCCGGTACTTTCCATTGTGATCGGAGAAGGTGGTTCCGGCGGCGCCCTGGCAGTTGCTGTGGCAAATCAGGTCTGGATGATGGAAAATGCGGTTTATTCCGTACTGTCTCCAGAAGGCTTTGCCTCCATTCTCTGGAAAGACAGCAAAAAAGCGGCCCAGGCGGCGGAAGTGATGAAAATGACCGCCAAAGACCTGTTGGAACTTCACGTAGTTGACCAGGTGATCCCGGAGCCGGTTCCGGCCTGTGCAGAGGAGATGGGACGGATCACGGCAGTATTAGACCAGAAAATTGGTGGATTCTTATCAGAAATGAGCGAATTGTCAGGAGAAGAACTGGCACAGCAGAGATACGAAAGATTCCGGGCGTTCTAGGAGGAAAATGATGGAAAAAATGAAACCATTAGTAATCGGTGATCTGGTGATCGAGAAACCAGTGATCCAGGGCGGCATGGGAGTTGGCATCAGCCTGTCCTCTCTGGCCGGAGCTGTGGCAAAAGCCGGAGGAGTTGGAATCATTTCCACGGCCCAGATCGGTTTCCGGGAGCCAGATTTTAAGGAAAACCCGTTAAAAGCCAACTTAAGAGCCATTGGAAGTGAACTGAAAAAAGCCAGAGAGATTGCGCCCAAAGGTGTCATCGGCTTTAACATCATGGTAGCCACCAGAAACTACGAGGAATACGTCAAAACCGCAGTGAAAGCCGGCGCTGACATCATCATTTCCGGTGCGGGTCTTCCGGTTTCTCTTCCAGAGTATGTCCGAGAGGCAGAAGGTAAGGCGGGCGATCCGGCGGCGGGATTAAAAACCAAACTGGCGCCCATTGTTTCTTCTTTAAAATCCGTTTCTGTGATCTGTAAATTATGGGAGCGGAAATACCAGACCACTCCGGATCTGGTGGTGATCGAGGGGCCATTGGCAGGCGGGCATCTGGGATTTTCCAGAGAGCAGCTGGCAGAATTGGAGGCCGATACCACCGATACGGCTCATACCTTCCATAAAGAAGCTTATGAGGCGGAGATCCGTTCCATCATCGATTTTGTGAAAAAGTTAGGTGAAAAATATGGGAAAATGATCCCGGTTGTCGTTGCTGGTGGCATCTATACTCATGAGGACGTCCTTCGCCAGCTGGAATTAGGTGCAGACGGTGTCCAGGTGGCAACACGTTTTGTCACCACGGAGGAATGTGATGCGCCAGAGGCTTACAAGCAGGCGTACATTCAGGCAAAACAGGAAGATATCGTCATCACCAAGAGCCCGGTGGGAATGCCAGGCAGAGCCATCCGCAATGCATTCTTAAAACAGGTAGAAGCAGAGCGGAAGCCGCCAAAACACTGCTATCAGTGCCTGGAACGCTGTGACCGTGCCAAGATCCCGTATTGTATCACGGACGCTTTGGTTCAGGCTGCAGAGGGTCATTTAGACCAGGCGTTGTTATTCTGCGGAAGCAACGCATATCGGGCAGAACGGATCGAGACTGTGCAGGAAGTGATGGACGATCTGGTATTTGGGATATAATATGATACCAGGGTCAAAAGGTCAGAAGTTCGACGCAAGCTTGCTTGCAGGAGAATTTTTGACCTTGAGACCCGCCAAAAACATGAGTAAGCAGCCATTTTTCAAAGAAAAATGAGCGAATTACGAATGTTTTTGAGGGTGCTATGTGCCAGTGGCACATGTTTAGCACCGACCGAAGCAGAGCGGAGATGCGGGAGCACGTAGTGCGGAGCAATCCGGTATCAGAGGGGTCAAAAGTTTTTGACCCTAAGAATTACGAAGGGGGATTTCGCAGTAAGAGACGCGGGATCCCCCAGTTTTCGTTCATAAGAAATCTGGTGCCGCGTCCTATGGCTGTGAATGTTGTATACAGGATTCATTTTCGTAAAACTCACAGGCATGAATTATCCTATCTTCTTCATATAGTGAAAAAAAGACCAGGGACAGACCAATATGCTAAATGGACTCTGGGCGTTCATGATGATCGCCGGAATCATATATGGGAGTTTTAATGGAAACATCCAGGCAGTAACTGAAGCTGCTTTCCAGTCTGCCGGAGAGGCCGTCAGCCTGTGCATCACCATGCTTGGGATCATGTCCTTCTGGACCGGGATCTTAAAAATTGGTGAGCGGGCTGGGGTGATCGAAGCATTGACCAGGAAAATGACGCCGTTGATCCATTTCTTATTTCCGGAGCTGCCGTGTGGCCATCCGGCAGTTGGCTCCATCTCTGCCAATCTCATTGCCAATGTCCTGGGACTTGGCTGGGCGGCAACACCTGCGGGATTGAAGGCCATGGAAGATTTAAAAGAGCTGGAAGAAGAACGCCGCAGTGCAGATCCTATGTACGCCAGAAGCGTTCCAGAGGCACTGCCAGCGGGGAAATGTGTACCTTTCTGATCATCAACATTTCTTCCCTTCAGCTGATCCCGGTGAATATGATCGCCTACCGCAGCCGGTATGGCAGCCGCATGCCAATGGCGATCGTAGGCCCAGCCCTTGTGATCACATTGGTGACAACTCTTGTGGCGGTGGTATTCTGCAGGGAAAGACAAAGTCTGGAATTAAAGAGACGGGAAGCTCAGAAATGGAGATGGCAGAATCGTGGAATACAGAATCGTGGAATGCAGAATCGTGGAATGCAGAATCGTGGAATGCCTGGACAGGAATCATGGACCGATGGTAACGCAGGAGGTGGGCGCTTATGAGATTCCTCCTTTATATTTCCCGTTTCATGATTCCTTTGGTTATTGTATACATGGTAACCTTCGGCGTCTTGATGAAACGACCAGTCTACGATGATTTCGCAGAGGGGGCCAAAGAAGGAGCCAGAACCGTTGTGGGTGTATTTCCTACGCTGGTTGGGCTGATGGTGGGAACCGGGATTCTGCGGGCATCGGGGTTATTGGAGTGGTTTGCTGGATTTCTTTCTCCCGTGGCGGAGAAAGCAGGAGTCCCGTCCCAGGTGATTCCGGTAGCGGTGGTGAAATTATTTTCTTCCAGTGCAGCAACCGGGCTGGCGCTGGACATTTTCAAGGAATACGGGCCGGATTCCCGGATCGGATTGATGGTATCGCTGCTGCTTTCCTGTACAGAAACTATTTTTTATACGATGAGTCTGTATTTTATGGCAGCAGAGGTCAAAAAAACCCGTTATACACTTCCCGGGGCGCTGATGGCGACAGTCTTCGGGATGTTCATGAGCATTTTAATGGTAAAAGCTGGCTTTTTGTAAGAAAACTCTAAGAATAGGTGGTTGCTATTGAAATTGAAATCATGTATAATCGTTAAGAAACTTTAAAGATCGTCAGACGAGAGGATGAGCAGTGGATACTTACAAGACGCTGAATGAAGTTTTGGTGAATTTGTTCCGGGATGTTATGGATATCGAACAGAAAGCCATTATCACGGAGGAATTTCAGGATATCACCAACAATGATATGCATATTATAGAAGCGATCGGCATGAACGAGCCTAAAAACATGTCAACCATCGCCAGAGAAATTTCTGTAACAGTAGGAACTCTGACCATCGCCATGAACAGCCTTGTGAAAAAAGGATATGTTCTTCGGGAACGTGGCAAAGAGGACCGGAGAGTGGTTTATATTTCCCTGACGGAGCGGGGCAGGGCCGCTTATGTTCATCACGCACGGTTTCATAAGGCGATGATCGACAGCATATCCGATGAACTGACATCGGAGGAGATGGAGTTACTGATTAAAACCCTGACGAAATTAAATAAATGGTTTCGAAATTGGCAAGAGAACTAAAGAAGGAGACAAAAATTATGAAAAAATTAGCTGTATACGCTGCAGGAATGATGATGGCACTGTCTTTAGCCGCTTGTTCCCCAACAAAGGTTGAGCCAACGAAAGCTCAGACGGAGAATCAGGCAGGTGAGAAGAGCGGAGAGAATTTAAGCCCGGACGGTTTAACACCAGAAGAGGCAAGAGCATTGAATCAACCGGCAGTTGACCCTAAAACGGAGACCCCGGATCCAAACGCAGAGGTGATGGAGAGTGTTTTAGTTTATATGTTAAATGACGAGGGAAACGGCTTAAAGACAGAGATGGAAGACGCAGAAACAGTTGATGCAGATACAGTTGCAGCACTTCTGGTAGAGAAATCCATTCTGGATGAAGGAACTACCGTGAATTCCTTTGATATTTCCGGTGGTGAGAAAGCAGGCCCAGGTGTAGACGCATCCGAAACTGGTTCCGGCGAGAGAGTCGGTACCCTGGATCTGTCCCAGTTAGACCCATATGCTTCTAAGGCTGTGTTATGTGCCATTGGCAACACCTTCTGTGAAAATTTTGAGTTAGACAGCTTAGAGATTCTGGTAAATGGCGAAGCTTACAGTGGTGAGAACTTAGATGGCGATGTGCTGACTTATGTAGAAGATTATAAGACAGTCGAATAATGTGTATGAGAAGAGATAGGCAGTTACGATAAGTAGCTGTCTATTTTTTTGTTAGGGAAGGGCCCTGTTCTCCATTGAGGAGTTTTTCTGTTGATCCGAACTCTCAATG
>QUFC01000053.1 GCA_003478355.1 Lachnospiraceae bacterium AM48-27BH | reverse complement strand
CACTGGCACATTTCATGTGTGCAGTGGGTACTGGTAGGTTCTGTTCGTTTGAAACTGGATATCACGAAATCTGTGATACCATTCAGCTGGAAAAGTATCGTTATCTTTTTCAATGCGCAAAGGAAAGCAATGATTTTGATTCATTTATGAAATTCGCAGTGTAGTTTTGTGCAATTTTTCAAATTTGCTCATTTATAGAATAGAGGTTATTATCAAAACGTTTCCGCTCTTTTCCCTCTTTTTTCGGAGCTACTCTTCCATAATTTCCTACATTGATAAATGGGATTCCTTTTACTTCTTTTGCCATCCGAAGAGCATCTTCCGGGCTGTTTACCAGAACCAGAACTTTTAATGGCTCACATCTTGGATCGTTTAATGTCTTGATCGCATCATCAATGGATTTAATGACGGTTTTGATTCCTGGAGGTGCTGCCATTTTTAAGGATTTCTGGATCATCGTATTGGCAGCTGCATTGTTATTGGCTACCACGATGCTGTCCACGCCAGTATGACGGGACCATTTGATCGCAATCTGACCATGGATCAGACGCTCATCAATACGGAATAATTTGATCATAAAAGAGTGTCCTCCTTGCTGTTCTAATTTACTTTTAATTTCAGTGCTTCTGCATTGAAGATGGTTTCCGGTGTATCGATATTCCGGTCATAAACCAGCTTACCGCCTACAAACGTGCGTTCACATACAAAGTCATCATTCACAAAGATCATATCAGCCCTTTTGCCGGTCTGTAAAGAACCAGTTTCTCCATCGGTTCCCAGATATCTCGCCGGGTTAATGGAAGCCATGTAAAATGCCTGTTCCACTGGAACCCCGACTTTAGTTACCAGCTGCTTGATGTTTCGCAGTACCCAGCTTCCACTTCCACAGATACGGCCATCGGAATTTAAGATCAGTCCCTTTTCATCTGCATAATTTTCCCTTCCATAACGGATATAAGTTCCAGTCGGAAGTCCTGCGATAAAGTTGGAATCGGAAATCAGACAGAACTTGCTGTAAGGCTGCAGCTTAAACATGATCTTTAACATGTCCGGGCAGATATGGTTCAAATCTGTGATAACTTCATAATAAATGTTATCTAATAAGAGTAAGGCACCTAAAGTACCTACATCTCTATGGTGAATTCCCCTCATTCCATTGCCCAGATGTGTGGCAATGTCAAATCCAGCCATTTTCTTGGCCTCGTAGATATCTTTAGCATAAGCTGCGGTATGACAGCATGCCACTTTGATCTGATGTTTATGCAAACAACGGATCACATCATAAGCTCCTGGAAGTTCCGGTGCTATGGCCATCACTTTCATTTTTCCATGAGCTTTCTCGATCAGACGCTCTGTCTCCGCAACATCTGGTGCTGGCCAGGTCTGTCCTACGGTCTTTTCTCCACCTCTGGCCCAGAACGGCCCTTCACTGTGGATTCCGTAGATCACAGCTCCCTCATATTCCTGATCCATCACGCGGGCGATCGCCTCAAAGGCATCTTCTTTGGCAGTTGGCAAAATACCGGTAATACCGATGGAAGCAAGAGCTTTGACATATCCCCTGATGTCCTCATCGGTACAGGGATCGGTCATCGACCAGCCACCAAAGCCATGGTTATGTACGTCTATAATGCCAGGAAAAATACCGGTATGCCCGACATCTTCATATTCCCCGTCCCATTCTGTGGAAATTTTCTCGATTGTTCCATCACAAATGGTGATATAGCCGTTTACAAATCCATTTTCTGTCAGAATCCGTTCTGACTTCCATGTTTTTCTGTTCATTGTACGGCCTCCATATTCGTTTTAGAAGATTCCAAAGAATGCTAAAACGATTGAAATTACCAGGATACCAAATACCAGAGTGATCGGTTTGTATCCTTTTTTAATCAGTTTCATCAAACCAAATACCAATACGATGGATAAGATACCTGGGATGATGGAATCCAGGATATCCAGAACCACAACGGAAGCCTCACCAATGGTGATCGTCCATGCCAGTTTTACCTTTACAGAAGAAGCTACCATTGCACCTACCATGGTGATACCCATGATGCTGGCCGCCTTGGTCAGAGCCTGCATCAATCCGGAACTGAAGATCGTATCGATAAAGGTAGTACCGTATTTATAACCGGTCTTTAACAGATACCAGCTGCCTGCCAACTGAGAACCTCCATAGATCAGGATGAATAAGAGTACGCCAAGGATATTGGCCTGGCTGCAAAGACCGATGGCAATACCTGCTGCAATCACTCGCAGACAGTTGAAGAAGAATGCATCTCCGATACCTGCGGTTGGCCCCATCAGAGCAACTTTGATGTTCTCAATGGTGGTATCATCCACTGCACCGGTCTCTTTTTTCTGACGCTCCAACGCATAGGTGATACCTGCGATCAGGGAGAACAGTACGGCGTGGGTGTTAAAGAAACCATCATGACGACGCATAGCCTCTGCTTTTTCTTTTTTGTCTTTGTATAATTCGTCCAGAGCTGGTTCCATGGTCAGGGCAAAGGCATTACCTTCCATTTTCACCATGTTAAAGCTGGAAAATACCAATCTGGAGTTCCAGAACATCTTTTTTAATGTCTTTTTCTCTTCCGGTGTGTAATTTTCTTTTGCCATTAGAATAAATCCTCCTCTCCTGCAGATGAAGATGAACCACTCGTTTCTGCGATTTTGAGAACATCATTGATTTTCTTCTCATTGCAGAAGTAAGTGATGGAGATCACAGCAGCAATGATTGCGATTGCGACGGTTGGAAGAGACATGTATTTGCACAGTACATATCCCAGGAAGAAGAAGCATCCGATTTCTTTGTTCCAGATCATAGAAAGCAGAATCGCAAATCCAATACCGGTCATCATGGAACTGGATGCGGATAAACCTGCCATAATGAATGCTGGTAAATTGTTCATGACATGTTCCAGGCTGTTTACGCCAAATGCGATAGCTGCAAATAGGATGATTGCCTGTGGTAAACGGTCAACAAAGAAACCACAGAACATCACCTGAGCACGGAATGATTTCTCTTTGCCGCTGGCTGCTAATTTCTCCCAGTATGGAGCGAAAGAAGCCAGAACTGGTTTCCACATCTCATTTACAGAACCCATTAAGGTACCGATCGGCATTGCCAGTGCCAGTCCTGTCTCTACGTCAGCACCAGTCAGGATGGTATACGCTACTGCGATAATACTGCTGGCACATGCGTCGGATGGAATGGAACCACCGATTGCAGAAATACCCATAAAAATTGCCTCAAGAGATGCAGCCATAATCATACCGGTTCTAATGTCCCCCAGAAGTAAACCGGTTACGGTCGCTGTCACGATCGGTCTCTGTAAGGTCTGCCATGCCAGTAGACGGTCAGTACCCTGCATCAGAATCCACACCAGTGCACAGATTAAACCACTTTGTATCATAAAACTCCCTCCTTAGTTTTGTTATAGCCCTATTATAAATCCTATTAAGAAATGTTCCATTTTCATTTGTGCATGATGTCTACGGAAATGTTGTTTTTTGCCCTTGTGCTAGTGCAATTTTATAACGGCAATTTCTTCTCGCTCCTTATATCTTGCACCGAATTCCCTCTGTCATGATCTCCATCACAGATTTTTCCGTCAGATGTGGCGCCAATTCCTCAAAATTGGACTGCAGATAGCGAATTCCATTTTCCAAGAAACGCAAAGAAGCAGCGGATGTCTGGAAATCAATGGCAATAAACAGTACCGCCTGAACATTCTCATCTCCATATTCCATCGTTTTTTTGAAAAAGTAGAGATCAAAAATGTGTTTTCCCGTGTAACAGGACGGTACGATGGCACAGAGAAGCTGTTTTCGCACCCGAAGGTGGATGGTATTTAAAAAATATTGATTCAGCAGTTCTTTCGCCTCCATATCTTTTCCCCACTGATAGGAAAGAAGCTGCAAAATGCTTTGGATGCTATGAATGGAAAAATCTCGATGAACTGACAATTCTTCCCAATTTAACTGTTTTTCCACCTGTTTCAGATCATAACCACTTAATAATACCTGTCTGCGGATCTCCTCCGTATCCTCTGGCGTTATCATTGCATGAACCTGCAGATAGGGCCAGGAATAGTGGTACGCATAGCTCTTAAAACTTCCGATCATCCAGTCATAATCTTCCACCCGCAGTTTTCTCGCTTCATAAAGTGGTTCCACCCTTATATCATCAATCCACCAATCGCCCAATCGCCGCAGCATATCTCTGGAAATGGTCTGGGCACTGGCTTTTCCATTTCTTGCACAGATCAGAAGACGCCGTGGTACATATGGATATTCGATCATATCTATTACTTTATAAAGACTTACTCCCAAAAGCTGGGTATTGTATTCACTGATCTTTATTTTCTCCTCTTTATATAGAAATTCTCCAATACTGTCTGCCAAAGCAAGTACCATAGAGGAACGTTTGATCGCGTTCTGGGAAATACTATTTCCAAGCATCAGACAGCCTTCGTATCCAAAATGTTTCTGAAACAAGATTCGTAAAAGATCAGACATCAGTGCCTCTGACAGTGCCTCTTTCGGAATTTGCTCCGGGAGATTCCATCTCATTTTCAAGTAACAAACCGTCTTCCTGGCCAAATTTTCTGCTTTTTCATAAAAAACTGGAAACCGTTTCTCAAGCCCCGGTATCTGTTCCCAATCTCCCCACATCAAAAACAGAATCGAAAGTGCCGCAATCTCCCCATCTCGTCTAAAGGAATCCTGATCATAGCCGGGAATCTCTCTTAAATTCGTCAAAAGCTGTCTGGCTAATTCCCATTCCCCGGTGGCATAAAGTTCTTTGATCGTCCCCAGATGATACACCGTCTGACTCTCTTCCTCTTTTGAGATCACATTTCCAGACTGGATCCGTTTTCTTACTAAGAGGATGTAGTCCACCAATCGATTTACATAACTATCAAACAATTCGCATTCCGAGGCCCGAATGGTATCAAGCACGATCTTACGAATCCGATCTTTATCCCCTTGATCCATAAAAGCACGTTCATAGGCCTGATTCTCAAACGCTACTACCCGGATCCGGAAATGATTTTCATAGAGTTCCAACATACCGAGTCTCTGGCCCAATTCGCTTCCGCATAATTTCATTCCGTGACCTGGCTTTGTAACAAGAGATAGCTGAAACGAAGCAAAAAATTCCCGCACCCACGGCATTTTCTTTTTCACTGTACTGGCAGAACAGTATAGCTGTGCCGCCAATTCCTCTAACAGAAAATATCCATCTTCATCCGCCGCCTGACGACACATGATGGCTCTGGCCAGCTGATAAGAGAGATGTTCCCGATTATTGGCCTCCACATTGTTAAAAAGAATATTCAGCCACTCTCTTGTCTTGGCAAATTGATCCGGCCGGTCAATTTTCAACAGATATCCTTTGCCTCGAACCGAATCCAGGCTGCATCCACAGTCTTTTAGAAAATCCCGCAAATGCTCCATATCATTTTTCACCGTTCGTTCCGACAAGTTCAGTTCCCTGGCGAAATCTCCCGCTTTTAGGAATCCATCAGCCTCCAGTAACAGATATGCCATTTTCAAAATACGTTTTTCTTCGATTATCATTCTTTGGTATCCTTTCTGCCTGGTAAACTTAGGGACCTTTTTTTGCAAATATATGGTGTAAAAGCTCCCTAGTAAATATACTGAAATAAATCTTCCTTTTTCATCATTCTTCCGCCAATACCTTCAAAAGCACTTCTTCCAACGCCAGAGCCGCTTTCGAGTGATATCTTCCCGGTGGCAGCAGATAAGATCCACGAAATCCACTGATTCCCAGGATCACGCTGCCGCTTTAATAGGGTAGAGGGAAAATAAATATTTTCACCCCTCCCATTGAACCGTACATACGGGTCTCGTATACGGCTCTACAACTTATATTTCAATATGTGAGTAGGGTCTTCCGAGGTAAGACACTAATCTTTCGTTCCACAACCTCTTGATTTACAATTTCGGTTTACGTTTACCATTGGGGCTTCGATTTGCCTTGCAATCTTACCCACCTAATTGCCTTATCAAATTTCTGTTCGTAGGCTCAAGAACTTTGCTACACCACTTCCCCCATCCATACCGTTACTGGTACCGACTTGTGGTTCATTACACTTGGCGGTAAATACCTGTGACTGGACTTGCACCAGTAAGATTAGTGCCATGCTCGGCACATAAGAAAAAATCCCTTGAAAAATCAAGGGATTTGAGAGGCGACAACCAGATTTGAACTGGTGATCAGGGTATTGCAGACCTTGCTTTTCTGCCTCCAGGAACCGCATAAATACTGGAGTTTTCACCCCTCGCATTCTGTTTGGTGCCTTATTGGTGCCCTATTTTGATTTCAAAGGCCCATTTTTCACTATTTACAGGATATTTGAACGTATCCAACTTGCATATTTTCAAAACTATGGTATACTATATTATAGAAGGATACCACCGATAGACGGTTGGTCCTGAACAAGATTAGTTAAAAAATAACCGCTCTAGTTGCTGGACTGGGGGCGGTTATTTTTGTGTCTTATTACTATCCCGGCCAACTTTGTAGCCGAGACCAAAGCACGTAAAGCATAAGCTCAACAGTGCTATTACATCAGCAATACTCATTGGCTAAGCCCTCCTTCTATCAGATTCCCGTGAGGGTTTCTATGTAATCGGAGGGTCACAGTCCCTCCGCAGAAGGACCAACCGCCTACCGTTATGGTGGCACCCATATAATTATTTTACCATACTATGATGAATTATGGTATCTTTATTTGAATAATTTATGTATCTCTTATTGCATTGATAAAGCTAACTTCAAACGAGCCCTCGTCTGAGCAATTTCTGTTCTGCGACCTTCACTTTTGGCATGCCCAGCTTAAAGCCATCTTCCTATGATCGTCTGAAACAAACCTACTTAAAGCAAATAAAAAATACATCCGTTGGTCGGAGCCAGCTAGGTACTTTAACCAGTTTGGGAATCCAGGCATTGATCAATTCATACACCACTACGCTTTCCTATTCTACTCTAAAGAAAGTCTATGATCTTCTGAATAACTGCTACCGATATGCAGTAGCAACAAGGAATATAGGCTACAATCCAGTAGATGGTGTACAACTTCCAAAGCAGGAAAATATGAGCATTCAAACAAAGGAGATTGCAATTCTACCAGATGTCGATGTAGAACTCTTAGAAGCTGCTCAATCTATGTGTTACAAAACAGGGCGGCTAAGATACTGGTACGCCCCTGCCTATGCCCTTATTCTCAATACGGGACTGCGTTCCGGAGAAGCACTTGCCCTGACATGGGATAATGTCAATTTCCATACCAAGACACTTACCATTCGGTAAAATGCTTCCAGAGTCAAAAAAAGAGATACCACCGATGCCTCCGGCAGTAAGCAGATTATCACCACTACAAAATCACGCTCTGGCACTCGGCAGATTCCACTTAACAATAACGCTCTGATCGCCCTGGAACGTCTACAACAGTTGCAGGAGAACAATCGCATCAAGACTAATTATGTGATCTGTACTTCAACTGGTAAAATGGTTGTTCAAAATTCTTATTTAAAAGAACATAGGTCATAAAGAAAATTCCCACATTAACCATTGCTGCACGAAGCTGCTGCAGAATGTAGATCACACAAATCATGGAAAAATACTTGTTCTCAAACAGCAGCTTTACAGTCTGCTTGAAAGAAAGCTTATCATCCTCAATCCCCATAGAACCATTAGATTTCAATTCTTCTTCCGGAAGTTCTTTTACGGAAAATACAGCAAGCGTATTGGTGATGATACCGATCACACAGTAAATGAGCGCAATGATTCTCCATGCTGCTGCACCGTTACCAAGAAGCTCAACTGCTCCTACAGTAATAGACTGAATTGCAAGGTTTGTAGCAAAGGAAAACATGAAACGGAAAGAACCCATCTGCACTCGTTCTTTACTGTTCTTTGTTACCAGAGAAGTCAGTGCTGCATATGCGATGTTATTTGCCGTATAGAATACTGCGTTTAACAGGGTATAGCAAATAAAGAACCAGGCATACTGCGCAGTTTTACCCATATTAGTAGGGATCGCAAAAACTCCGTAGAGCGTGATAGCACAGCCAAAGAAACCATAAAACATCCAGGGTCTTGCCTTACCCATTTTGCTCTTTGTCCGGTCGATCATGGTTCCAAAAAAGATATCCGTTATACCATCAAATAATTTGGATACTGCAATTAATGTGCCAACGATTCCTGAATTTAAGCCAATTGTATTTGTCAGGTAAATCATGACAAAAGATGACAGGAACGCATAAACTACGTTTCCTGCGATATCACCACTTCCGTACCCCACTTTGTTATGCCATTTCAGGTATGTCTTCTCTTCCATTTTAATCCCCTTTTCATATAATAGTCTTTGTCATCCTGCCTTTTCAATACGTTGTAACTACTATACAAAAATGCGTGGGAAAACTCCATATCTTTTATGAGACAGAATGTGCACAAAATGATAGGGGTTACATACTCCCACCACTCAATTACTGATGAATTAACATATCGTAAACAGTTTTCGATACAAATCTAAAATACTGGGAAATCATCAAAACAATTGCTATAAAACAGAGTGTTTTCCATAACAGGATATGCCATATCCCCCTCAACTGCTTTGCATTTTCTATTTTACAGTGTCAAAATACCCGATAATTCCTATGCATACGTCTTTCTTCATTGGCGACCACAGCGTATGCAATTTCATTTTATACATCTGACTATTATTTTCCACTGTCGCTTTTATCTTCACAGAGATTTCTTTATTTTGTACAGATGTCTGGTGTAACAAAACCCGAATATATTGAACATCTTCTTCATTTACTCCGAATTCTTTGAACAGATCAATTTTCGGATTATTTCTCTGACATAATATCTGCTGATTTCCGTTTAATATAGTAAGCTGACCTGAAACCGCATTGTAATCAATCGAATTCATGCCACTGTTCGATTTGAAGAAATCGATTTTTTCCTGCATGACCTTGACAAGACTCTGTGAATAAATCTGGCTCGGTAAGGATTTATCACTGAGTATTTCATTCGAAAGCCTTTGTATTTCATGAGAATATTTATTATCGTCCATTTCTTTATTAAGCATTTTTGAAAGCTGAATACTCAGTTCTTTCAGGCAATTAAGAAGGGTTGGATTAAACTGTCCGCATTGTCCATCCAGGATCATTTGAATCGCTGTGTCATGATCAAATGCTTTCTTATAGCATCTTTCACTTGTAAGTGCATCATAAACATCAACAATCGATACCACCTGTGCGGAAATTGGTATTTCTTCACCTTTCAATCCATCCGGATAGCCCTTTCCATCCCATCTTTCATGGTGCCACCTGCAGATTTCCCATGCGGTATGTACCAGTGGATGATCTTGTGGAAAGTCCATATCCTTAATTATAGCTGCGCCAAGCTCACTATGTTTTTTCATAATCTTAAATTCTTCATCGGTAAGTCTGCCCGGTTTATTCAATATTTCTTCCGGAATACGAATCTTACCAATATCATGAAGGGAAGAAGCAGTTGTAATCAAAGCAATATCTGCCTCTGTTAAAGGATAATCATCTGTTACTTTTACCAGTTGTCTCAGCATCATCTCCGTTGCTGTTTTTATATGCAGGATGTGCTCTCTACTCTCGCTGTTACGGGATCCCAATATATTACTCATAATCCGAATCATGATATTGTTATTTTCTTCTTTTTCGTAAACCTGATTATAAACCACATTGATCAGATGCTTTTGGTTCGTATAGAGGCCCAGGGTATTCTGAACTCTTTTCTTTACAATCACAGAATCAAACGGTCGTGTGATATAGTCTGTGATTCCCAGCTCATATGCCTTACGCATAGTATCAACAGCATCTTCAGAAGATATCATGATCACAGGAGTTTCAGCAATACACTGGCTTCTTTTCATTATTTCCAAGACTTCAAAACCATTCATCTGTGGCATATTGATATCTAAAAGCATCAGATCAATTCCAATATTTTCTCCTATCATCTCGATTGCCTGATTTCCATTTTCAGCTTCCAGATAATTATAAGTATCTCCCAGAATCTCCTTCAATATATCTCTGTTTAACTTTGCATCATCTACAATCAGTATTTTTTGTCTTTTATCCATATTTTTCATCATCCTACCAATTTATGAATTACCCTTACCAGTAATTCCACATCAACAGGCTTAGCAACATGTTCATCCATCCCTGCTTCTTTTGCTCTTATTCTGTCCTCCGTGAACGCATTTGCTGTCATTGCAATGATCGGTATTTCCTTTGCATCCTCTCTTTCCAGAGACCGGATCATCTTTGTGGCTTCATAACCATTCACGACCGGCATCATAATATCCATAAGAATGACATCAAATTCACGAGGTTCACTTTTTTTGAATACTTCAACAGCTTCCTGTCCATTCCAGGCTTTTGACACGTCAGCGCCTTCATTCTGAAGCACAAATTCGGCGATTTCCATATTCAGCTCATTATCTTCTGCCAGAAGAATATGCAGTCCCTTTATAGATTTTTCGGATACCTGCCACTCAAAATGTGTGTAAATATACGCACATCGAGATAATATAGGTTCTCACGAACTCTACTTACTGCTTCATCGTGTATGCTTTTAATTGACCGAAATCATATCTACTTGCAGGTTCTTGTACACTCCACAGTCGTTAATTCCCGAATAAGCCTTCGGTACATACTTACGTTTGCGTTTGACTATGCAACTTCGTAAGTTATAGCATCTCTCAAATTAAGTGCAGCATTAAAGTCCCTGTCTTCAACATAACCGCATTCGCATCTGTAAATTCTATCCGAAAGTTTTAAATCTCTCTTGATGCAACCACAGCGGTGACACATTTTTGAAGATGGATACCATCTGGCTACTACTCTTAACTCAATACCGTTTTCATTACATTTAGATTGAAGTTTTGCTCTAAACTCATAAAACTTCTGTGATGCAACGGCTTTTGAAAGATGTCGGTTCTTCATCATTCCTTTTACATTTAAGTCCTCAATCGTCATATAAGATGGTTTGGTTTTTACTATCTCAGCGATTGTCTTGTTAATGTAATCCGTACGGACATTATCTATCTTATGATGAAGTTTTTGTACCTTGAGCTTTTGTTTCTGTATATTTGCTCTTTGAGTGACTTCTCCTTTCTTTAAGTTTTCATACTTTCGAGAGAGACACCTTTGTTCTCGAATAAGTTGCTTTTCAAGTTTCTTTAATCTTGCAGATTTGTTAATGTTCTTATACGTTTTACCGTTGGAAACAATAGCGAAATCCTTTAAACCAAGGTCAATACCAATTCCATCGTTAGAGTTATTAGCAATCTGGGCTTCAGGAATTTCCACAAGAACGGAAACATAAAATTTGTCAGCTTTGATTGAAACTGAACCACTTTTGATTATATATCCATCTTTGGTTGTTGGAATGTATCCTTTTTCTTTGATACGTACCCAACCTAAAGTTGGAATGTTGATACGATGCCTTTCGCAAAAACAGTCCTTTGGATTATTCTTAACGAAGTACATCTTCACATCAGATTTACCTTTCTTTTTGTAATTAGGGAAAGCACTCTGATGTTTGAAAAATCTTGTAAAAGCAGTACACCCACATTCGATTGAATGCTTTACAGATTTTGAACTTACTTCCTTAACCCAAGAATATTCCGGATGGTTTGGAAGATACTCGTTGTTAAGCCAGACACTAAACGATTTACCACTCATAAACTTTTTGCCATTATCATAAAGTTCTTTATTATGAGTAAGATAGAAGTTATAGATGTACCTACAAGTTCCTATCGTCTTGCGTATCTTGATTTTCTGCTCTTCTGTTGGATTTATTTCCGTCTTGAAGCTCTTTAGCAATTTCCTCATCCCTTTCTATTTGTTTTTTATATTTACGAAGTCCATATAACCTACAAGAGAATACATGGAGTATTGAAACAATATCCTGCACGAGTTCTTCTTGAGACGATAGTTCTTCATTCTTTACTACCACTATGGTTGTATTGAACTTCATACAGAATTTTTCAAACCAATCATAGCCAAATCGGATAAATCTATCCTTATGAGTTACGATAATGGTTTTGATTTTCTGTTCCATTACTTCATCTAATAATTCGTTCCATTTCTTGCGATTGTAATTAAGACCGCTCCCATAATCTTCAATATATTGGTCTACGATAATACCTTTAGCATTACAAAACTGTCGTAGAAATGTGACTTGGTTTTGTAAATCATCTTTTTGATTTCTTGTAGAGACTCTGGCATAAATGACAACTTGACGCGTATCATCTTCTGTATTTATGCCTTTGAATTGAAGATATTGGTCGTAAGTGTAATAACGCCTATTAGTTGGAGTACGATTTGCTTTTAGAGTTCCTTCTCTATCCCAACGCTGTAACGTTTTGACAGAAACACCTAGCAATTCAGCAAAATCTTTTGGCTTGTAATTTGTGATATTTGATGTATTCATAGTATACCTCCATGAGTATATTTAAACACATATTATCACATTTAACAACTTATTCAGTTACTTAAAGTTTCCTCCTTCTGTTCTTCACGTTTATCCGCATCCGGATCTATTTTAAATGGAACCCGAATCACAAATGTCGTCCCTACGCCTTTTTCACTTTCAAAAGTAATGGTACCACCCATTTTCTCAACCAGTTTCTTTGTAATCGGCATTCCCAGACCTGTTCCTGCAAATTTTGTGCGGCTTCCGGCATGCTCCTGTGCAAATGGTTCAAAAATATGCTTCTGAAACTCATCTGTCATTCCGATTCCGGTATCCCGGCAGACAAATTCTATTATCGTCATTTCCGGCTGTTCGGATGAAATTTCCCTGCAGCTGATATAAATCTGCCCGTTTTCTCTGTTATATTTCACCGCATTCGACAGGATATTCATCATCACACGTTTCACATACCTCGGGCTTCCAATAAGATCACGGTGTTTGATTTCTTTTTTCTCCCATACAATTCGGATATTCTGTTCTGCAGCAATCTGTTCAATCACAACAAGCACTTCCTCAAAAATTATGCTCAGATTAAATGGACTCTCTTCCAGAACGATATCATCTGACTCCAGCTTACTCATGTCCAGAACATCATTTACCAGTTCCAGCAGTAGATTGGATGCCTCTTTAACCTTTGTCCTGTATTCCGTCTGCTTCTCCATATCATCTGCATAATGCTCTGCCATATCAATCATGCCGCAGATTCCATTGATCGGAGTCCGGATATCATGGCTCATCCGCTGGAGAAACTCTGTTTTCGCCTCATTGGCGGCTTCTGCCTTTTTTGCAGCTATCAGAAGTTCTGCTTTATATTTTTCATCTTTTTCCTGTTCCTGTTTCCGGTGTGCCAGATTGGTTCTGTAGGTCCAGAACCAGAATATGCTGAACATCAGAAAATAAAGAAAAATAACACCTGCTACACTTAATGGGAGGTTATGGAACACTTCCGTATCCGGAAGATATGCATAGATATAATAATCACTCTGCTTCAGCATGACTCCATAACATCCGATTCCTTCCGTCTTTAAATGATGGATATGCTGACTGTCTGTATGCTTTTTCATTGCCTGAACAACTTCGTTGTCAGCTGTATTCTGCCCCAGCAGACTCTCATCATTGCTGGCAACAACAACTCCCTCGTCAGCAACAATAATCGTTCCATCTTTCTGAGTACAATAACCTTTTAAAAGTCCCTGTATTGTCAGTGTATAGTTTCTGGCAAATTCAGGAGATGTGTAATAGTAGATTGCAACAATACCCGGTGCATCTTTTCTGGCACAAGCTGCAATGTCAATATAGGATCCATCTTCTCTGGCAAACCGTTCTGAATAAGATCTTTCTTCATATCCGGTAAAATCCATGATAATGTCTTTTTGCAGATACTCCGTAATCTCATTGGTCAAAAACTCATCTGTGCTGTATTCACAGTCCGTCTTTCCATCTGCATCCAATACAAGGATACCATCCACCCAGAGAGTCTGCAGGTTTTCTTTCAGAAAATCCTCACTTAACTGCCCGCCGTTTTCTGTTTCCATGCTAATATTTGTACTCATCTGTCTGGCACTTTCAATTGCACGGAGGAGACTTTTGGATTCCGAAGATTCATTATAATGGGTGTAGGTGGAGCACTGCACTTTGACATAGTTTACAATCTCCACCATTCTTTTCTCTGCTTCCGCTTTTTCTGCGTGGAAGAAATAAAACAGGGAGACTACAGCCACACAGATTCCAATCACACCGCCGAGCAGCTGGATTCGTTTTTCTTTTGTCTTTTTCTTAATATCCAAGATCATCCACCTCCAGATACTTCTGGGGATCATCCAGATATTTTTCAATGATTTTCAGGGACGTGCCATCCTGCCGCATCTCTTCCAGTGTTTGGTCCATCTGCTCACAGATTCCTCTGTCATCATCTTTTGCAAAAGCAACTCCTATCCCAACAACCATCAAAGGTTCTTCCAGGATACGAAAGCTTGTATCATAATCTTTCATATACTGGACGACAGATTCTTCATGTGCGCCAACTGCATCTACATATCCTTTCCCAAGAAACGTATAGATCAGTTCCCGATGTCCAAGACTGATAAGATTTCCAAGTTTTGGAATTCTCTCATCCGTCCTGTCCAGAAAGATGCCTTCCGGTTTGGTTGTGGACTGAACGGCCAGATTCTTTTCCTCGAGATCACTCAGTTTATAAATATCACTATTCTCATTTACAGCAACCACCTGACGGCTTGCTATATATGGTCCTGCCCAGCGGTAATCGTCAAGGCGTCCTTCCATGGAAAAACATCCCATGCTACAGTCAATCTCTCCGCTCTCCACCAGTTCTTTTTTCTTCTCCCAGTTAATCTGGACAACCTCCACCTGATATCCCATTCTTTTGAAAGCTTCCGTAGCCAGTTCTACATCAATTCCCGTCGGTACACCATCCTCATTTAGATAATTGTATGGTGGATAGTTGTCGCTGCCGAGGGTAATAACAGGCTTTTCGGTTTCTTCTTTCGTGTTATCTGTGTTTTTACACCCTGCCAGGGTGACTGCTAAAATTCCCGCAAGCAGAATGCCTGCAATCATTCTTTTTCCTTTCATTTTCTATCTATCCCTAACTATCCTTTTCGATTCTTTTATGTCCGGTTATTTTCCATTTGTCACTATTCAGTAACCTGCGGTTCGGTACCCCCCCCACACTGCCGGATTTTATACTTCTGATTGTCTTTTCCAGTACTTTCATTTCAACTGGTTTTGAAACATGTGCAGTCATACCAGCTGCCAGAGAATGCTGAATGTCCTCTGAAAATGCATTGGCAGTCATGGCAATGATCGGAATCGTCTTTGCCAGCTCATGGGAACTTCTGCGGATTGCCTTCGTTGCCTCATAGCCATTCATTACAGGCATCTGCACATCCATCAGAATCATATCATAATCACCTGGAGCAGACTGTTCAAATGCTTTTAAAATCTCTTTACCATTTTCACAGATGGTACATTTTGCACCTTCAATCTTTAACAGCTCCATCAGGATCTCTGCATTCAGCTCATTATCCTCTGCACACAGGAACCTCATTCCCTGCAGGATATTACCATCCTGCTCATCTGTTTCTTCTTGTGCCGCCAGAGCAACCGTTCTATCCTCTGCAATTTTCAGATCCATGAGAACCTCAAAACAGCTTCCCTGTCCCAGTTCACTGTCCACATCGATGGTACCTCCCATTGCCTCAACCAGGTTCTTAGTAATAGCCATTCCAAGTCCGGTTCCCTGTACCTTATTAGTCACAGAACTTTCAGCGCGAGTAAACGGATCAAAGATTGTCTCTTTGAAATCTGCCGACATTCCCATACCATTATCACTAACTAAGAAACGGTACTTTGCATAGACAGATGACTTTGTCTCACATTCTTCTACAAAGAACTGAATTTCCCCACCTTCCTGGGTATACTTCACTGCATTGGAAAGCAGGTTGCTGAAAATCTGCATCAGGTGAACCTGATCCCCATTCACCCACTCATGCTGAATATTTTCTTTTATGATTGTAAGGGTCTGCTGCTTTTCATATATTTGAGTATGAAATATAGTGTCAAGTTCCTGCATAAGATCCAGAATAGAAAAGTCAGAATACTTGAAGACTGTTTTTCCTGCTTCAATCTTACTCATATCCAAAACATCATTAATGATTCCTAACAGATGCTGTGATGAAATATCTATTTTATCTGCATACTCTATAACTTTTGCTTTATTACCTGCATCATGTCTGATCAAAGACGTGATACCAATGATTGCATTCATAGGTGTACGAATATCATGTGACATATTAGACAGGAAATCCGTTTTCGCCTTATTTGCATTTTCAGCTGTCTGTAAAGCCTCTGTTGCAACGTTCTTTGCTTTTTTCAGTTTTTGATTGACTACTTCCATTTCCTTCATTGTCTGTAAATGAAGTTCATTCTTTCTTTTTTCATATTCTGCTTTTTGATCTGCAAGACTGAGTCTGGAAATACTGTAGAATAATCCAGCAAAAAGTAAAAGTATAAAACCTGCCATGAGTGTTGTTGTACACAGCACCGTTTTCTGGTAATCCCTCAGCACATTGTCAATAACTCCCTTTGCCACAATGCATACCAAAATGGTGTTGTTGCTTTCTATCGGGCAATACCCCAGATAATAGGGGTTCTGTTTTCCCAAAAGTACAACTCCGGATTCTCTGTTATCAAACTTCTTTTTGAGCAAATCAGCCTCTTCGTCTGTAATGGCCTGTTCCCCTTTTAAATGTTTTAACAAAGAATAATTACGCAGGTATTTATCACCACTCAGGTTCGTATACGTAATATTTCCGTCATCATCCAGCATGAACAAATATGCTTTCCCATCATAACCTTTCAGTTTTAACATGGAATCCAGTTTCGAATGATCATACACCGTTCCAATTGCCGTATAAGTTTCCCCATTGATCGTATATTCCTGACATGGGATCGCAACCAGATAACCGTCTTTTTTCTTCTGATCATAATCAAGACGCACCAGTTTTCCAATATTGTATCCATTCTTTAAGTCCAGCAGAAATTTACTTGGCATATCAATCCGCATTTTTGTTCCACCTGCGGATATTGCCTGACCATTTTCCCGAAGAAATATAAGGGTACTTTCCGATTCTTTTTCCCATGCTTCAAAGAAACTTTTGTTCGTATCCGTTTCAAGAGACAGCTCCCTCTCACGAAGTAAAAATTCCTCAACCAACTGCAGCTGGCTGTAGTACCCACTCACCTGAAGATCATAGGTCTGTTGTATCTGTTCAACAACAGCTCCCATACTGCTTTTTCCATTTTCGCTGATATACTTGCTAGACTTACTTATAAGATACTTGATACAACCTAAGCTTAAAAGAATAATAAGCAGTATAAGCAACAGCCTTGTTATTTTTTTTCTTTTCTTTACCGTTTGTTCTATCTCCACTTTTACTGTTCAACCTCTATATAGTCTTCCGGTGCTGACGGCTGCTGTCCTTTTGACATTGCTTCGGTCCATGCACTTGATAATGTTGTATCTTTAAGCTGCTCAATCTCACATTTCGGATTTATTTTTTTCAAAACAGACATTGTGGTGTCTGTAAGAAAAATCGAGCATTCCTTTTCTTTGTCTATTTTCTTATCATTAACTGTTAAGTCTTTTAACGAAAATCCACTTTCCTCTTGACTGACGATCATTTTCATACCGGATGCGATTGGTAATTCGTATTTATTGGTTACATAAAAATTCTCATCAGCATCGGCGAGATAATTTTCCACGAGTTCATAAACCTGTTTACCATTGATTTTTGCAACATATAATGCTGTATCTGAACTCTTCGCAGTCATCATACCAACCCGGCTACTTGTACATTTTCCTTTGTACATAGAGGAAGTGAAATAATAATATGGTGCCAGAGCCAGCTGTGCATCATTTTCTTCTCTGATCGTAGTTAAAATGGAAGATGCTGCATCACGGCCATTTCTATCGTTCAGTGAAATGGAATATTCATTTTCAAAATTCACCGTTGCTTTTTCTTCTGGATCTTTACGATTCATTACACTGCAAAAAGTATCATAAGCCTGTATTTCATCCATCTCCCCTGACAGTAATCCGTGAACAGCCTCAAGGCTTGCATCAAATGACTTTTGAGCGGAATATCGGATATAAACAGCATTATTGTTAATTTCCTCTTCCAGTCCAGGCACATCCTGCATCATGGTCGGAACATCTGTATTCAATGAAATGACGCCGCTTCCATCCGCAATCAGCTTTTGCCCCTCTTCTGAAATCATACAATCCAGCACATCCAGTGCAGTATCCAGTTTCTCCCGGTCTTTTTCCAGATTTTTGTTAAATGCAATGTTTAAGGATGGAGTCATGTACACGTAGGATTCATCCGATGTCTGTGAAAAGTAGGGAATACGGATCAGCTCCGCATCCATCTGGTTCTGCAGCTGCTGCATAACCGTCGGATGTCCATGAAACATTGCTGATTTTTCCTCGACAAACATCTGGGTTCCTGTATCGATGTCAATATTGATATCTTCTTTACCAAAGTGCGAGTCCTTAAGAAACTGACTGGTTTCTGAAAAAATACGTTTCCATAATGTATCATCAAACTTCACTTCATCCGCTGCAGTCTCTGCACCGTTTCGCCATTCAATACCATCCAGGCTTGTAAACTCACCGATTGCCGCCGCCTGGATGATTTCATTATTAGACCAGTCTTCCCCAAGATCCATGGAATACGGTTTTATGCCATTATCATAAAACTGCTGACAGGCCTGTACATATTCCTCATAATTTTCTGGAATCTTTACGCCATACTGATCAAACAGTGTTTTGTTGGCAATGATCGTCTGCGGAATACCACAGATTGGCAGCCACTGGATTTCATCCTCCTCATTCTTATAATATTGCACCGCATAAGAATAGTACTTGGAAACAACATCATAAGAAGCAAAATCCATAAGATAAGGCTGTAAGTCCTGTGCATCTGTTCCAGAGAATCGACGTACTGTTATGATATCCGGTAATTCATCATGTTCTTTAAAATAACTGTATAAATCGGTATCATTGTTACCAATAATAAATTCAATATCCTGATCGGGAAACTGTTCATGGATATAGGGTACAATATTTTTCATCAAACGATTTTCCCACAGATAAACGGTAAGATGATCATCGTTTTTAGATACTTCTTTCTTTGACTGTCCACATCCAGACAAGACAGCAGTTGCTACAAGTACACCTAACACCACTGCTATCAGACAACGTTTTTCCTTTTTCATACTTTTATTTTCCTTATTCTTTCCTGATAAAATCATTGTTGTTACGTCTATGAAATAACACCGTAAAAAAACACTGTCAGACAGACAGTGCACCGCATTTCATGCAACTGGCTGCCATTTTACAGGCCCTGTAGCTTTGCGTCCCAGACTTTCATCTGGTTTGCCGATTTCCTTATTGTACCAAGTTCAATATCGTTAAAAATTGTACATTAAAACTTTCCAAAGTAAATTCCCGTAAGGGAATCTGCCAGAGTAAAATACCGCTATCTCTTTTGAAGTAAACCTTCCGGCTTCTTTTCCATTCTTTGTTACGATACTCTCCTGTACAGACATCACAAAGTTGAGATAATGACCGAAATTATTCTGCATTTCTGTTGCTGTAGCAGTAATCATACGCATTCTTTTTTCCGTTACTGTGAGGCTCTACGCCCTGTAATCTTTCGCTTACAATATAATTGCTTTCATAATTTCCTGAACGGTATTGCAGGTATCTTCAAAAGAAATATCTTTTGCATAGTCATATTCGCGTCTGTATTTTTCTCACAACTTACGAAGGGTATCGCTTTCTCGGATTTCTTTCAAGATTGCCATGTAGTCCGTAAGAATCGCTCCGCTGCCGCGCTTTTTTGTTGTCCGTTCCAGAGCCTGGCGTAGTGTTTCTTTATCACACTCTTCACCGCGCAGCGCATACAGGATATGTATGTCGTAATAATCTCTCTGACGGGTATTTGCAATGTTGCGGGATAACACCGTTTCCAGCTTTTCCGCCAGCACCGTTTCAAGATTGTAGGCAAGAATACTGATCTGGCGATCATCAAACAGCATGGAAAATGTGTATTCCACCTCACGGGGCGTTATCATGTCGCCCGTAGTAACATCCACCGTCAGCGGTACACTGATCGGCGGATAGTTTGCTTTCAGCCCAACCCGGATTCCGGGATAATCATCCGTTTCCCGTATATCAGAAATTCCGACAACCTCAAACTGCACATCATCGGCAATCTGTACAGTACAGATATCCGTAAAATTTTTCCGGATCGCTTCATGGGTCAGAGTGAACCCTTTGATTGTCGTGTCCAGATCCATGGTTGCCCGCGTATCCAGCCCTACAATAGCAGAAATCAGGAAACCGCCTTTGAGAATAAAATTGTTTTTATAGGGCGAAAGTGAAATTCGTTCCAGCAGTCGCTCTAGCATATAGTTCTGCATGACAAGCTGTGCAGAAACATGCTTCTCTGCTGCCTTATTTTTGATAAAGGCTTTTAACTGCATTGGATTTTTTGTAATCATAAGAGAACCTCCATATAACGCAGGACCTTCGGCTTCACGCGAAGCTGATCTGCGTACTTCATCAGTTTGTGAATATTTTTGTCTTTGGAGGCCGCATAGCGTTTCATAGCCTCACTGACGATCTGGATATCGCTGCCGCTGCCGCGCAGGATATCGCATAGCGTCCGCTCCAAATCATAAACGCGGATTGGGTTGCCGGACAAAGATTTAATTTGGATTTGCCCAAACTCATAATTTTCCGGTACAACACGCTTGATGATCAAGTTCTCTTGCTTCAAAGACGGTGCATTGTAGCCTTTCGGAAAGGTCATCGTATATTTCGCCGGGGTACGGTCCGAATAACCCAGCAGGTACAGTGCAGTATCATGGGAATAGATTCCGCGTCCATACTTACGCTGCAAAAGGTAAAAATCGTCCTCCCACACATTGCTCAGCACATACAGGCCGCGACCAAAACGGTACATTTCACCGCTCTTAACATACTCCTGCAGAATGCCGCGGTGAAGTCCGGCTTCCGTCACCTGGGATGTGGAGATTGTACCATCCTTCGATGCTTCCAGAAGTTCTTCTATTTTTTCCCTGGTGGTCATGTTTCTCACCTCACTTTAACATTCACACATTATATTATGCAGAAATAATGTGTGAATGTCAATCAAAAAATGACGAACACACATTAAATTACAACAAAATAATGTGTGCTCGTCAAATGAATTATTTAATGCTTCATTTAGCTCCGATCCACCATATCTTTCACCCGGGCACGGAATATACATTTCTCCGCATCAATGGCTGCCACAAAGCAGGAATACCCGTCTTTAGGATTTAGCACTTTATTTTTTGAGAGTTAATGAAATATATTTTATCCTCAAGTCAGCATATTTGCTGGCTTTTTTCTTTGTTTTAAAAACTTGACAAATTTTCTTTTTTATACTTGCTTTTATGGTGCTATGGTGCTATACTATAAGAGGGTGACTTTTATGGCATATTTTCTTAAAAAAACTAACAACAAAAAAGGTACTTATCTTCAGATTTATTCAAGCTTTTACGATCCTGAACGCAGGCATACTGCCCACAAGGCTTATAAACCTATTGGTTATGTTCATGAGCTTCAGGCAAAGGGCATTGACGATCCTATCTCCTTCTACAAAGAAGAAGTTATCAGACTGAACCAGGAAGCAAATGCTGCAAAAGCCGCAAAAAAAGCGAAGCAGATTTCAGATGATTCGCCGGAAAAACTCATTGGCTATTTCCCGATGAAAAACATTAACGACAAGCTTTCTGTCAAAAAGTATATTGATCTCATGCAGACCGCTACTGACTTCCGCTTTAATGTTTTTGACATGATCTCTGCCCTTGTTTACGCAAGGCTTGTCCAGCCATGTTCAAAATCAAAGACTTATGACGAAGTGATTCCAAAGCTTTTTGAATCCTACGATTTTTCTTTAAACCAGCTCTATGACGGGCTGGAGTATATCGGTTGCGAATACGAAAAGATCATTGAAATCTACAATCATCAGATCCAACAGATGTATCAGTTTGATACCTCTCATACTTACTTTGACTGCACTAACTTTTACTTTGAGATCGACAGGGAAGATGATTTCCGGAAAAAGGACCTTCCAAGGAAAACAGAAAAGAACCGATTGTTGGTCTGGGACTCCTGCTTGATGCAAATCAGATTCCCATCGGCATGAAGCTGTTTCCGGGCAATCAGAGTGAAAAGCCGGTGATCAGAAATATCATTGATGATTTGAAAAAGAGAAACTCTGTGTCCGGCAGAACCATACAGATCGCCGACAAAGGGTTGAATTGTGCTGAAAATATCTTCCATGCGCTCAAAAATGGGGATGGATATATTTTCTCTAAGTCCGTAAAGATGCTTCCGGAAACGGAAAAGACCTGGGTACTGCTCCCTAATAATTACAGGGATGTAAAAAATGCTGCCGGGGAGACTTTGTATCGCATTAAGGAATGTGTAGATGAATTTGAATATAAATTTACCGAGTCTGAAACAGGCTCTTTAAAAAAGTTCCGGATCACAGAAAAAAGGATTGTTACTTTCAATCCAAAACTTGCCAAAAAACAGATCTACGAAATTAATAAAGAAGTTGAAAAAGCAAGGCTTCTGAAAGCTTCGCAGGCTAAAAAATCCGAGTATGGTGATTCTGCAAAATATGTCATTTTTACTGCTGCAGATAAAAAGGGCAACGACACAGATGGTAAAGTAAAAGTCACCATGAATGAGGAACTCATTCAAAAATCCCTGGAGCTTGCCGGATACAACATGCTGGTCACTTCCGAGATTTCCATGAAAGATAAGGATGTCTACAATGCATACCACAATCTCTGGAGAATAGAAGAATCCTTCCGGATCATGAAGTCACAGCTGGATGCCAGACCGGTATACTTGCAAAAACAGGATACCATTGTTGGACATTTTTTAATCTGCTATCTGGCCGTATTACTGACAAGATTACTGCAGTTCAAGATATTAAAAAATGGTTATAGTTCCGAAGAGCTGTTTGAATTCGTACGTGACTTCAGAGTTGCCAAAATATCAGACAGAAAATATATAAATCTATCGCATGGTACATCATTTATCAGGGAATTGTCAGAGCTGTGCAGCTTACCACTGACATCGTATTTTTTGAACGAAGGAGACATCAAAAAAATGCTAAGCCACAGGTTTTAATCCTTGGCTTAGCACCATGTTTTATACTTCAACTCCGAAAGTCAGGTATTAT
>QUFC01000052.1 GCA_003478355.1 Lachnospiraceae bacterium AM48-27BH | reverse complement strand
TGCCAGCGAGGACATTGTAAAAGCCGCAGCCGAAGCCGGAATATCCGAAAGGACGGTACAGAACGCCAAGCGCAACATGGGCGGCATTTTAGGCGCAAGGCGTGTCGGCAGTCAATGGTACAACTTCATCAAGAAGAAGCCACCCGAACCCGCAAGCTGAAAGTGCAAAACGCAGACCCTTTGCACTTTGCACTTTCGCACTTTCACGATAATATGCGTCAATAACTCAAAAAAGCACTTGACAAAACGCTTCATGGGGCAACGCCGAGGATATAAAGCCCTACATTGACCCGGTATTTGCAAACAACGTACTGCTGACACAGACGGAACGGCTGATGATGAGCAGCCGACCGAAGCAGCCAAAGTATGCAAGAAACAAAAATATCCTTGTGATTGGAGGAAGCGGCAGCGGCAAGACCCGCTTTTTCGTCAAACCCAACCTCATGCAAATGCACAGTAGCTATGTTGTGACCGACCCGAAAGGTTACAATATACCAAGATAGAAAAAGGTAGCGTTTTATCAACGCTAATTACATACAGAAGGGAGGCAAAACCGTGGCAAAGAAAGAAGAAATCAAAATCACAGCTCTATACGAGCGATTATCCAGAGACGATGAACAGGCTGGCGAATCGAACTCCATCCTAAATCAGAAAAAGTATCTCGAAGAATATGCCCGACAAAAGGGACTGAGAAATATCCGCCATTTCTATGACGATGGCTACTCAGGCACGAATTTCAACCGCCCCGGCTTTACCGCCCTGCTGGAAGAAATCGAAGCCGGACGGGTGGACACTCTGGTAGTAAAAGACCTTTCAAGGTTTGGCAGAAATTACCTGCAAGTCGGCTATTACACAGAGATTGTATTCCCGAAAAAGGGTGTTCGCTTTATCGCTATCAACAACAATGTGGATAGTGCCAATCCAACCGAAAATGACTTCACACCGTTTTTGAATATCATGAACGAGTGGTACGCCAAAGACACCAGCAACAAAATCAAGGCTGTCTTTAAGTCCAGAATGAAAGAGGGACTAAGGTGCAGCGGTGCTATCCCCTATGGCTACAAGCGTATCAACGGAGATAAGCAGACCCTTGTTGTGGATGAACCGGCTGCTGAAATCGTCAGAAAGGTGTTCCGTCTTGCCTGTCAAGGTATGGGCGTGACGGCGATTGCGGAACAACTGACCGAAGAAAAGGTGCTGATACCATCTGCATATACGGCAAAGTATTTCCCCGAAAATTGCAGAAACAGGAGCTTCAGCGACCCTTACCGTTGGAACGCAAATACGATTGGTCATATTCTGGACAGGCAGGAATATCTCGGTCATACCGTGTTGGGCAAATCCATCTGTGAGAACTTCAAGACAAAGCAACGCAGAGCCGCAACGCCGGAAGAACTGATGATATTCCCCGATACCCACGAAGCCATCATTGACCAAGACACATGGGACATTGCCCAGAAGCTCCGTGTTCGTGCAAAACCGAGAGCCGCAAACGGAACTTATTCCCACCGTTTGTCCGGCATGATCTATTGTGCGGATTGTGGTTCACGAATGGGATTCATCAGCCCCGAAGCAAGGCAAAGCGGAAAACATTATGATTCCGATTCTGCTTTTCAATGTGGCAATTATCGAAATCAGAACAATGAATGTGTTTCCCACTTCATTAAAACCTCTGCTCTGGAAGCGGCGATTTTGCAGGCAATCAAAGCGGTCAGCCAATATGTCATTGAGAACGAAGCAGAGTTTATTTCCCAGCTCAAGACCGTATGGAATGAGAGCAAATCCAAGTCAGCCAACAACGGACAGCAGGAAATTGACGAAGCCAAGAAACGAATGGCTGAACTGGATGCAAAGATACAGAAGCTCTATGACAGTGCCATCAGCGGTCTGTTGCCGGAGCGACAGGCACAGCGAATGATACAGCAGTACGATGAAGAACAGCTTATGCTGGAAAAACGAGTTGAGGAATTGCAGGGACAGATACAAGAGGAAGAAGTTGAGAAAATCGACACCAACCGCTTTATCGCCTTAGTCAACAAGTACTGAAACTGCGAGGAACTGACGGACACCATGCTCTATGCCTTTATTGACAGAGTGGAAGTCCACGAAGCCACAGGTGGTCGCACCGTTTACCGTCAGCAGAATATCGACATTTATTTCAACTTCATCGGCAACTACTATCCCCCTGTTGAAACTGTTTCCGAAGAAGAACGCATTGCCGCCATCGAAGCCGAGCAGTTGCGAAAGAAGCAGGAAAAGGCGAAACGAGCCGCAGAGGTTCAGAAACAGAAAAAAGCAGCATTGATGAAAGCTGTTGAAGCCGGAGACCCGGAAGCTATTGCTGAATATGAACGCAAACTTGCCTTGCAGCGTGAGCGAAACCACCGCAGACAGCAGAAAATCAAGGAAGCCAGAGAAGCCGACCCTGCCTATATCGCCCAAATGGAAGAAAAGGAACGCTTACAGCGTGAAAAGCTACTGGAAGCGGAACGCAAACGGACAGAACGAGCCAACAGGCAAAAGAAACTTTCCCGAAAGGAGCTGAAAGAAGCCGCCAAGACAGACCCGAAAGCCGCCGAGGAATGGCAAGCCTTGAAAGAAAAAGAAGCCGTAGCCAGACAGCGAAAAAAGGAGCGTGAGGAAGAACGCATGGCGGCAGACCCCGAATATGCCGCTATGATGGCAGAACGCAAGGCTGAATACACGAGGACAAGAACTGCCAAGCGACAGGCAGAGCGTGAAGCCCTTGTAGAGCTTGCCAAGACCGATGAAGAAGCAGCAAAGAAGCTGGCTGAAATGCGAAAGTATCAGAGCCAAGCTACTGTCAGAAGCTATCAGAAAATGAAAGCCGATGCAGAAGCCGGAGACCCCGATGCAATCAAACGCTATGAAACTACCCTTGCCAAACGCAGGGAAGAATATCACAGAAAGAAAGGTGCTTGAATATGGAACTGAATTTTATCAAATGTGGAGACTACTACATCCCCGACATCAAGCTGAAAAATCCGAATATCCGTCTTGGCAAGTGGGGACGGATGCGAAAGGAGTATCTGCGACTGGCTAATCCAGTCCTGTTCTCCGACATGGTGCTGAATGAAACTCTCTATGAGCATTGTGCGGAGATTGAGGAAACCGCCAAGAAGCGTATGGAAATCATCGTGCCACAGCTTGCAAAGGCATACGGCGTGACGGAGCAGCTCAAAGCCGAAAATCAAATCGAATGGGTTCGCCAGATGAACGCTTGTGTTGCACAGGCTGAGGAAGCCATCAAGGGCGAGCTGATTTACTGCTGAGAAAGGAGCGTGAATTTATGATTTTAGAAGCAATCTTCAATGGAGAGATTTATCCGGCAGAAACGGTAGTACCGAAATCAGAGAAGTTTCGGGAAGCAGGACAGGCAATCGCAGACATCATGCGATACTTTGAGCAGACATTGAGCAAAGAAGATTATGCGAAGCTGGATAAGCTCAATGACAATTTTGCAGACTGCCAGACTATGCAGACCGAGGAACATTTCAAGTATGGTTTTACAATGGGCGTTCTGCTGATGAAAGAGATATACGAACTGCCCGACTTTAAGTAAAAAAGTCAAGTGCAGAACCAACAATTTAATATCGTGAGCAAAGCGACAGGTATTTCTATTCTGAGTATCTGTCGCTTTTATTTTATCAACTATCAAGGAGGACTTTTGAATGAAAATGAACCTGAAGGAAATGAAAACCCTGTATACCTTTGGCTGTCCGAACCGTGAAGCAACGGTTGAGCGTTTGCGTTATGTAGCTGCCCTTACTCCTGATCCGGCGGCAAAGAAACTGTTCTATATGCTGTCGGTCAAGCTGAGTGACGAGAAGTGCGACAAATGGTATCGTCGTTTCTACTACAATCTGCGTTTGCAGATGCAGGAATACTACCAGCACAAGGCAGTCATTATGGATAGCTACTGGAATCATCACATGGAGAAAAGTTATGGCGAAGCTGACGAAGTATGAAAAAGAAACTATCATCCTCTTTAATGAGGGCGAGGACACAGCCAGTATCTACACCTACAATGCCAGCCTGCGAAAGCGACTGGCATTGTTCAGTAAAAAGCACCCCGATCTCTGCCGACTGGAAAAATCCCATGAGCAAGGCGGTGTGACTTATCTTCTGGACAAGTCCAGACTTTCTATCCGTCTGCAACCGCCGTACAGCGAGGAACGCAGACGAAAAGCAAGCGAGAACGCCAAGCAAAACGGTTTCAATAGCCAGATGGAATGATGTAGCATTTTGGGTTGATTTGCGGTCAAAATGTCGGGTCTGCACTTGATGTTTTCTTTGGCTGTTAGCTGAAAAATACAGATTATATGAGGTGTACAATGTTGAATTAGAAATACAGATATGATATACTTCGAGTAAGGACATAGTCCTGCAATTATAAATTATGTTCGGATGTCAATCTGGAATAGAACGAATTTTTAAGGAGCATCCAGAAGTGAAGCTATTTTTAGTCCATATGGCAGACGGAATTAGAGAAGATGGGTATTTACTGCCGTATAATGGAGATACCGGAGATAGATTATATGGAGTAAGAGAAAATGAATATGTAATTTGATAATGTGGAGGTAAAATTATGAATTCCAGAGAATTATTAAATGCGCTAAGTGTCGCTGAGCGTTTAAAAGATACGACAAGGCATTGCTATACATCGAAAGGAAGACACGAGAGTGTAGCAGAACATAGCTGGATGATGACGCTGATGGCTTTTTTTATGCGGGATGAGTTTCCAGATGTTGATATGGATAAAGTTATTCGTATGTGTATTATTCATGATTTGGGTGAATGCTTTACAGGAGACATTCCTACCTTTGATAAAAAGCAAGTGCATGAGGATATAGAAGAAAATTTACTATTTAACTGGATAGATACGTTACCGTCTTATTATGCAGAAGAAATGAAAGCTCTATATAATGAGATGACAGAAAGAAAAACTGTCGAAGCTAAGATATATAAAGCTATTGATAGCTTGGAAGCTTTAATTCAGCATAACGCTTCTGATTTATCTACATGGATTCCGAAAGAGTATAAATTAAATTTGACTTATGCAGATGACCGAGTGAGTTTTTCAGAATATCTTACTACATTACGACAAGCTATACGAGAGGATACACTTGCAAAGATAGAAAAATAGTTATAAGTATTGTCTAAGCCAAAGGCGATCAACCGTAAAAAGTTGGTCGCTTTTGTTTTATCCATTATTGCGAAAGGAGCTTGTCTATGAGTAAAGAAGAACTGGAAAAATTGGAGCGTGAGAAATATGTGGTCGAGCGAAAGCTGACCGCAGCCATGCACAAGGAAAAGCGATTGCAGAGCGAATTAAAGAGGTTGACCCGAAGTGAGCGAACCCACCGCCTTTGCACTCGTGCCGGAATGTTGGAAACCTTTTTGAAAGAGCCGACCACTCTGACCGATGATGATGTGATGGAGCTTTTGACTTTCATCTTTCACAGCGAAGCGGTTCAAAAGAAGTTGGATTTGCTGATTGCGAACCGAAAGGAATTGGGGCAGCCGAACGGGAGCTAAAAGACCCTTTTGGAAAAAGGGCGCAATTATACACCACCTAAAGGTTGTGCATTGCGTTCTGCCGAAAGCCCCTTGCAGGGAGCTGATGATTTCCGCAGTCTGCTCCAATCATACAGGGGAAGCTACACTTCCCCTGCGTTGGCTTTGCCAACTACCCCTTTGTGGACTTGCCGCCGGGAAACGATTGCAAGCAATCATTCCCCGACAGCAAGTTTATATTCCACCACCTGACCGCTGCTGAAAAGTATCGGTCATTTTTTTGCACCGAAAGGAGGTTCACACAAATTGCCAGTACCCCACTTCAATATCAAAATCACTCAGCGAAGCAAAGGCAACTCTGCGGTTGCCGGAGCTGCCTACCAAGCCGGAGAAAAGCTGTTTTCCGAGTATGACCAGAAAACCAAGAATTACACTTGCAAAAAAGAAGTGGTCTATACGGAAATCATGCTGCCCCCAAATGCTCCACCCGAATATGCAGACCGAGCAACCCTCTGGAACTCCGTTGAAGAAATCGAAAAGCAATGGAACTCACAGCTTGCAAGACGGTTTGTTGCCGCCCTGCCCAGAGAAGTCCCGATGGAGCTGTTACCGCAGATGGTCAAAGAATACTGCGAGGAACAGTTTGTTTCAAAGGGAATGTGTTGTGATTTCGCAATCCATGACCCCGATCCGCCGGGACACAATCCCCATTGCCATTTCATGCTGACCATGCGAGCCATTGATGAAAATGGAAAATGGATGCCTAAGAGCCGCAAGGTTTATGACCTTGACGAAAACGGCGAGCGTATCAAGCTCCCATCCGGCAGATGGAAAAGCCATAAGGAAGATACCGTTGACTGGAACGAACAGTACCATGCCGAGGAATGGCGGCATGGTTGGGAAATTGTTCAGAACAAATATCTGGAACTTGCCGGAAGTCCAGAACGGATTGATATGCGTTCCTATGAAAGACAGGGACTTGACATTATCCCGACAGTCCACATGGGAACGGCTGTCTCTGCGTTGGAGCGAAAAGGCATTGCCACCAACATCGGCAATCTCAACCGAGACATTAAAGCCGCCAACCGCATGATGAACGCTATCCGCAGCACTATCAAAAGTCTGCGTGACTGGATTGCTGACATTCTGGAAGCCACCAAAGAAGTCATTGCAGAAAATGAAGCGGAAAAGAAAAATGCTTCTCCGAACCTTGCCGTTCTACTGCGTGATTATCTGAATCTGCGAAAGGCAGAGCGTAGCGAATGGTCGAGATACGGACAGCAGAAAGGCACGACCGATGATTTGAAAACCATTTCCCAAGCGACCGTCTATCTACAACGGCATGAGCTTTTCACGCTGGAAGATTTGGACATTGCCCTGCAAGGGGTGAGTGAAAAGGCTACTGCCATTCGTGAAGATATGCAGAAAGCCGCTAACCGCATGAAAGCCATTACCGCCATTCAGACCGCCGTTGCTGATTGTGAAAAGCATAAAGCAGTCCATGACAAGTATATCAAAATCGGCTGGAAAATCCGAAAGGAAGCCTATGTCGAAAGTCATAAGGACGAGCTGACCGCTTTTAATAAGGCATACCGCATTCTGAAAAAGCATGGTGCTGATTTGAATGTGGATTTGAAAGCCTTGCAAAAAGAATATGACGGTCTGCGGACTACTCACGCTGATCTGAAAGAACAGCTTGCCGCAGTCAATGAAGAATTGAAGCCGATGAAAGATATTCGCTACTGGGTTAGCAAGGTTCTATCGCCGGAACAGACGGGAGAGAAACAGCCAGAGCCGAAGCATTCTCTCAAAGAACGCTTGCAGTATGAGCAGGAACAGAAGAAACAGAAACAGGTGCAGAAAGCACCCAAGCAGAAAAAACAGGATATGGAACTTTAACAGGCACTTGCCGTTTCATTTGGAAAATAGCAGGTGCTTTTTCTATTTCAGGAGGAAATGCCTATTGAATTTATTTGAAGCAGTAAAACAGAATGTAACAACCCGACAGGCGGCAGAACGCTATGGAATCCGTATTAGACGAAACGGAATGGCGGTCTGCCCCTTTCACAATGATAAGAACCCCAGCATGAAACTTGACCGCCGCTTTCATTGCTTTGGCTGTCAGGCAGATGGAGACGCAGTTGACTTTGTTTCCCGACTGTTTGGCTTGCCGAGCAAAGAAGCCGCCATGAAGATAGCTGATGATTTTGGTATCAGCTATGACAGCAGACAGAAACCGTCAATCAGACCGAAAATCCGAGAGCCTACCCCGGAGCAGAAATATCAGCAGGAAGAAAATCACTGCTACAAGGTGCTGTCCGATTACTTCCATCTTCTGAGGAAGTGGGAAAAGCAATACGCACCGCAACGGACGGATGAAGTGTGGCACCCGCTTTTTGTGGAAGCATTGGAGAAGAAAAGCTATATCGAATACCTGCTGGATATTCTTCTCTATGACACTCCCGAAGAAAAGAAAGCTCTTGTAGCCGAGCAGAGAAAAGAGGTGATGAAACTTGAACAGCGAATTGCAGGACACACAGCCGAGCATGACCGTGGAAGAAGTCAGAGGAAGTCTGGACTTGACCGATAACGGAGCAATCAAGAACAGCATACGCAACTGTCTGACCGTTTTTCAGAATGACCCCGTTCTGCAAGGTGCTGTCAGATATAACATTCTTACCGAGCGTATCGACATTGTGAAGCCGCTTTGGTGGAGCAAGCAGACAGCGACCTTGACCGACACGGACTTAAATTATCTCATGCTCTATCTGGAAGATAAATATAGTCTGACCAGCGAGAAGAAAATACAGAAAGCCCTTTCCATTATCGCTGACAGCAACAAGTACCACCCTATCCGAGATTATCTGAACGGTCTGGAATGGGACGGAACAGAACGCATCCGCTATGCCTTGCCCCGATTTCTCGGAGCAGAGGAAGGCGAGTACACTTATCAGGCATTACGGCTGTTCATGTTGGGAGCAATCAGCAGAGTGTTCAAACCCGGCTGTAAGTTTGAAGTTATGCTCTGCCTTGTGGGTGGACAGGGTGCAGGAAAGTCCACTTTCTTCCGTCTGCTGGCAGTCAAAGATGAATGGTTCTCCGATGACCTGAAAAAGATTGACGATGACAATGTGTACCGTAAAATGCAGGGGCATTGGATTATCGAAATGTCGGAAATGATTGCCACAGCCAATGCCAAGAGCATTGAGGATATTAAGTCCTTTATCAGCAGGGCGAAAGAAACCTATAAAGTGCCGTATGAAACCCATCCGGCAGACCGCTTGCGACAATGTGTGTTCGGAGGTTCTTCCAACACGATGGACTTTCTACCCCTTGACCGAAGCGGCAACCGTAGATTTCTGCCTATCATGGTACACCCTGAAAATGCAGAGATTCACATTCTGGAAGATGAAGCCGCATCCAGAGCGTTCATTGATATGATGTGGGCAGAAGTCATGTTCATCTATCAGAACTTCCCTGTAAAGCTGACCTTATCAAAGGATATGGACAAGGAACTGAAAGAACTGCAAAAGCAGTTTATGCCGGAGGACACGAAAGCAGGACTGATCCAGTCTTTCCTTGATAACTTCAAAGGTACACAGGTCTGCTCCAAGCTGATCTATGCAGAAGCTCTGAACCACCCTTTTGATGAGCCGAAGCAATGGGAAATCCGAGAAATCAATGAAATCATGAACAACAGCATTGAGGGATGGAGACCGTTTTCCAATCCACGCAGCTTTGCCAAGTATGGCAGACAGCGAGGGTGGGAACGCATACCACCGCCCGACAACGAGCCATCGGCAACAGGCTCAAATCTGACGGACGGTTTTCGTGAACTGACCGAGGAAGAAGCCCGACAGATGGAATTACCGTTTTGAAAAAATGACCGTGTTGCCGACTATGTTGCTACCCCGTTGTCAAGTCCGTTGCAGGGCAAATCTCTTAAAAGTCCTTTATTTACAAGGGATTTTCTTCTCTGGCAACAAAAGCAACGGAGAAATCAAAGAAAAAAGTAAAAATAGTAAATAAGCCAGATAGGACTATGTTCGAGGTTTTTTGAAGTCCGTTGCCGGACTTCGTTGCCGACCACACACCCTGTCTGGCTTTTTCCATTTCAAGGAGGTATTGCATGACACAGAACACAACCACAGCAAAAGCACACAAGGCAACCCCGGTAGGAACATTCAACATGAGAATGGGAAACACCACCTATGTTATCGGCGTTCATTTCAGCAAGGAAAGCAAGGACACCTTAGAGGACAAGATGAAGCGGTTAATGCGTGATGATGTGAAAGCGGCGAATTTCTGAATTGAAAATAATTTGTGACTTTTCCGTTTTCTATCTTGACGAAACGCTTCCGAAAGGGACAGTGCTTGTGGAGTGTGGAAAGCTCTTGCAGCGTGGCGGGTACAGGATAAAGGTGCTGAACACGATTAACTTCAAGAAATCCATGCGCTACAATCCCTTTGCCTATCTCCGCAGCGAAAAGGATATTTTGAAACTGGTAAATACCATTATCGCCAACACCAAAGGCGACGGGGAAAAATCCGGGGAGGATTTCTGGGTGAAGTCGGAACGGCTTTTTTACTGCGCCCTTATCGGCTATATCTGGTATGAAGCCCCGGAAGCCGAAAAGAATTTCACGACGCTGCTTGAAATGATAAATGCGTCGGAAGCCCGTGAGGACGACCCGGAATTTCAAAGCCCGGTTGACCTTATGTTTGAACGCTTGGAGGAAAAAGACCCGGAGCATTTTGCAGTACGCCAGTATAAGAAATTTCTGCTGTCCGCAGGAAAGACCCGAAGCTCTATTCTCATTTCCTGCGGTGCGCGGCTTGCCCCGTTTGACATACGGGAACTGCGCGAACTAATGGAAACCGACGAAATGGAGCTTGACACCATAGGCGACCGCAAAACGGCACTGTTCGTTATCATTTCTGATACGGACGATACGTTCAACTTTGTTGTGTCTATCCTCTACACGCAGCTTTTCAACCTCTTGTGTGATAAGGCTGATGATGTGTACGGCGGCAGGCTTCCCGTTCATGTGCGCTGCCTGCTTGACGAGTTTGCAAATATCGGGCAGATACCAAAATTTGAAAAGCTCATTGCCACCATACGAAGCCGTGAAATATCGGCTTCTATTATTTTGCAGTCGCAGTCACAGCTAAAGGCGATTTACAAGGACAATGCCGATACCATAGTCGGTAACTGCGATACAACCATGTTCTTGGGCGGCAAGGAGAAAACCACGCTAAAGGAAATGTCAGAGCTTTTGGGAAAGGAAACCATTGACAGCTTCAACACTTCCGAAACCCGCAGCAATCAGAAATCCTACGGGCTGAACTATCAGAAATTAGGAAAAGAGCTGATGACACAGGACGAAATCGCTGTTATGGACGGTGGGAAATGTATCTTGCAGCTACGCGGTGTGCGCCCGTTCTTTTCGGACAAATTCGATATAACGAAGCACCCCAATTACAGATACCTTTCTGACGCTGACCCGAAAAACGCTTTTGACATGGAGAAGCATATCAAACGCCGCCCCGCTATTGTGAAGCCGGACGAAGTATTTGACTACTACGAACTGGACGCAGCCGATTTAGAATAACCCATAGACACGCCGAAAGGAGGAAATTATCAGAAATATCAACACAGGCTACATGGTACGCGCCCCTACTCATGGGGCAGGCGTGGCAGGAAGCCGCGGGGACAGCCGCCTATCAGACACAGGCGGCTTTTTTCATACCCAAAATCAGACAATTCATATTTTTACAGCCGCAACGCGGCAGAAAGTGAGGACAATTTATGGCATTTTTCAATTCTGCAATCGACGTTTTACAGACTTTGGTAATCGCGCTTGGTGCAGGTCTTGGTATCTGGGGCGTTATCAACCTCTTGGAGGGCTACGGCAACGACAATCCGGGTGCAAATGCTCATGTACGGTAAGGAAGCAAGCAACCGAAAACAAGAGATAGACCGCCAGCACTACACTATTCCGAACCAAAGACCAAAAGATAAGCATTGTGGGAAAATCTAAACTTTTGGATTTTCCTACAATGCCGACTACGGCGGAATCCTTCCCACTCCTTATATCTTTATTTCCGTATACATTGAATTTGTATTTAGTAAATGCTATAATGTCCCTATTCAAATTATAAATGTGTTGAATTAGTTACATGTACATATTTTTTGTGCCGCATAAATACCCTGTTGAGGTTGTCGTTCTTTGTCCAGATGTGGAAACAATAAAAGGAAGGGAACGATACAGGGAGAAAACAGGCTATTCCGGCTTTACGGTTGAAACCTTATACGATACATTTATGCAGACAACACCACGGATCGGCTTTTGGCTGGACAATTCCAACCAAACACCACAGCAGACAGCAGAAACCATTCTGAACGCCAGAAAGTCGGTATGATTGTTACATATAAGGGGAAGAAAAATTTCTTTTAGGTACTTTCTTTCCTAAAACTAATGTGATATAATAGCATCATTCCAAAAAAGGAGTAAAAAATATGCGGCAAGGTATTCTTAAATAAAACTATAATCAAATAGTGGGAACAAAGGATTATGATAGTCCCTTTTGTGGGGGCTTGGTTTTTTGTACCCAATTTAAGAATACTTTTGCCTTATCAATTTTGACATATCCGAAAAACAGCAATCACAAACAGGTGTATGCTGTATATGTGTATGTCCGCAAATTATAATCCCCAGTGGTAAAAGTATTTTACTGCTGGGGATTTTTATGCCCTTTTGGGGCTGTAAAAGGAGGACAATCACATGAAAATAATCAATATTGGAATTCTCGCCCATGTAGACGCAGGAAAAACAACATTGACGGAAAGCCTGCTGTACACCAGTGGAGCGATTGCGGAACAAGGAAACGTGGATAAAGGAACTACAAGAACAGACACTATGATTTTGGAACGGCAGCGCGGAATTACCATTCAGACAGCGGTTACTTCTTTTTGCTGGAATGATTATAAAATCAATATCGTGGACACTCCCGGTCATATGGATTTTTTAACCGAAGCATACCGCTCTTTATCTGTCCTTGACGGAGCTGTTTTAGTCATTTCGGCAAAAGACGGCGTACAGGCACAAACCCGTATATTATTCCATGCGCTTCAGAAAATGGACATTCCGACAATTATCTTTATAAATAAGATAGACCAAAATGGGATCGACCTGCGGCGTGTTTACCAAAGCATTAAAGATAAACTTACCAGTGATATGATTGTCATGCAGGAGGTTTCCCTGTCGCCAAAGATAACCATGACCGATATTTCTGATTTGGACAAATGGGATATGATTATTTCCGGAAGCGATGAACTATTAGAACGATATGTTGCAGAGGATTCTTTGGATATACAGGAATTACAATATGAAAAGTGCAAAAGAACCAGATGCTGCTCTTTGTTTCCTGTTTATCATGGGAGTGCAAAAGACAATTTAGGAACAGAAAAACTGATTGAAGCGATTACAGAAACTTTCATTACAGAAACAGACGATATTCAGTCTGAATTATGTGGATATGTTTTTAAGGTTGAGTATACAGAGCGGAAAAAACGGCTTTCTTATTTACGCCTGTATCATGGGACGCTCCATTTACGGGATACCCTGCTGCTGTCAAAAAAGGAAAAAATAAAGATTACAGAAATGTGTATTCCGTCAAATGGTGAAATCGTCCCGGTTGACCATGCCTGTCCGGGAGAAATTGTTATTTTAGCTGATGATACTTTGAAACTGAACGACATTCTGGGAAATGAAAAACTCCTGCCTCACAAAACACGGATTGATAATCCCATGCCATTACTTCGGACAACGGTAGAGCCGCAAAAGCCGGAGCAAAGGGAAGCCCTGTTAAATGCCCTCACAGAGATTGCTGATACAGACCCTCTTTTGCATTTTGACATTGATACTGTTACACATGAGATTATATTATCTTTTTTGGGAAAAGTACAGTTAGAAGTTATTTGTTCGCTATTAGAAGAAAAATATCATGTGGGCGTGGCTATGAAAGAGCCTTCGGTTATTTATCTGGAAAGACCGCAAAAAAAAGCGAGCTACACGATTCATATTGAAGTGCCGCCGAATCCGTTTTGGGCATCTATTGGTTTGACTGTAACACCGCTTCCTGTTGGAAGCGGAACACAATATAAAAGCGAGGTATCTCTCGGCTATTTAAACCAAAGTTTTCAAAATGCCGTCATGGAGGGTGTGCGTTATGGAATGGAGCAGGGCTTATATGGCTGGGGAGTGACAGACTGCCAAATTTGTTTTGATTATGGAGTTTATTACAGCCCGGTCAGCACCCCCGCTGATTTTCGTTTTCTTGCGCCTGTCGTGTTGGAGCAGGCATTGAAAAAAGCAGGAACACAACTGTTGGAACCATACCTTTCCTTTACCCTTTTTGCACCGCAGGAATATCTTTCACGGGCTTATAATGACGCACCAAAGTATTGCGCAATCATTGAATCAACCAGACTTGAAAAAGATGAAGTTATTTTTAAGGGGGAAATCCCTGCCCGTTGTATTGGTGAATATAGAAATGATTTGAATTTTTATACAAATGGAAGAAGTGTCTGCATTACAGAATTAAAAGGGTATCAGGAAACTTCCGGCGAGCCTGTGTTTCAGCCACGCCGCCCGAACAGCCGTTTAGACAAGATCCGGCATATGTTTCAGAAGATAATGTAACATCTTGCGCAATGCAAACGTTCATTGCTGGCTATTGCGAAATATCATTGATAAAATCAGCATCAGAGAGGAGGAACCATTTTGAACCAGAAACAGACGGATATTACAACAGGAAAGCAAATACGTCATCTGCGAACACAATCGGGAATGACACAGGAAGAACTGGCTGGGAAATTGAATGTTACCCGGCAGGCGCTATCGAATTGGGAGAGAGATGTTAATGAACCCGATTTAAATACGTTGAAAAAAATTTGTTTTCTTTTTGGAGTCCACATGGACGATTTTGCGAAGGAGGTAATAACAAAAATGGAAACATGTGAAAAAAAGAGAAACGACAATTTAATAAGTATGATATGGCAATTGGACTTTTTTATGGTGTCGGGATATTTCTTGGCATTGGTATTTTCTTTGTTGGCGGTTTTATGACAATGTCGGGTGCAGGGTGGGGAGCATCACTATTTGGCGGTGGCTGTTTTTCTCTTGTATTTGGCTTGATATGCCATGCAGTTATTACATTGAGAAGAAATGACAAATGATGACATATCCTGCTTTCTAGTCTTTTCGGTCATATCGCGTAAAAAAGCCGCTGCTTTTGGCTTTCCAATAGCGGCGGCAAAGGGAAATATCCTTTGAATACCTTACAGAAGAAAAGTTTTGCAGCATTATAAAAATAAAAGCCTATACCATTTTGGAAAGAAAAGATACATAATAGTCAAGACGGCAACAATCAGAAGTTATGGAGGGTAACAATGGAATATAGTAAGGAAGATTTAATGGAAGCAAAAAGGCAAATTTTGGGAGTGGGAGAGAACATGGGAACAGAGGAAAGCAAAAAGATCTGGGAGAAAAACGCACAATTTTGGGATGATGCAATGGGTGACGAATCCAATGAATTTCACAGAGAGGTAGTACGTCCCAAAGTAACGGAACTTCTCTCTCCTGATCCTTCGGATTACATTTTGGATATTGCGTGCGGCAATGGAAATTATTCTTCGTATCTTGCACAGAGAGGCGCTTCGGTCGTCGCTTTTGATTACAGCAAAAAAATGATAGAATTGGCTAAAAGACGGCGATCACAATATGCAAAACAAATTGAGTTTTGCGTAGCGGATGCGACCAATAGAGAAAGCTTATTAGGATTAAAAAGAAATCGAGCCTTTACGAAAGCAGTTTCTAATATGGCAATTATGGATATTACGGATATTGAACCGCTTTTTATGGCTGTTTATGAACTATTGGAGGAAAACGGGATTTTTGTCTTTGCAACGCAGCACCCTTGTTTTATCACATTGACTGAAAAATATATGACACCGCACAGTTACTATGATATAGCGATCGAAGGGCAGCCGGAGGAGCAGATTTATTATCATCGTTCCATACAAGATATTTTTAACCTTTGTTTCAGAGCTGGATTTGTCATTGATGGATTTTATGAAGAATGTTTCAAAAACAATAAAGAAATTCCTATGGTAATGATAGTAAGGCTTAAAAAGGTAAAACGTGATAGCTTAAAATAAATTCAAGTTTGCCGGATAAATAGCAAACCCGGCCGAGCCAGTCAACGGTCAAGATGAACGGGCTTCGCCCGCCGTTGACAGCCCCGCCCGGTTTTGCAGTTAGGCAGTCAAGGAGCGACAGCCTAAAGTGCTGCCGCCCCTTACTATCATAAAAAGCAACTACTAACCAGCCACAGCCCTTTTGGGAGGAAAGGGGGATTTTCCATGACCTGTACAGAAGAATATCGGGAACATATCGAGTACACTTTCCATGCCTTTTGCAAAGTCGTTATCCGAAATGCAACGATCAACGCAGCGAGGACACGGAGCAGGAAGCACAAAAGAGAAATATCCCTTGAATACCTCACAGACGAAAAGCACTACCCTTTAGGCACGACAGATGAATATTTCCAAGCCCCGGAGCCGGACGAGGAATACATACTTACCCTTTGCGGCGATACGGTCATTTTCAGCAGCGGTTTACTTGCGGAAGCCCTGTCACGGCTGGACGAACGGGAGCGGGAAATGATTTACCTGTCCTTTTTCAAGCGTATTCCACAGCACGAAATTGGCAGACAGTACGGGCGCAGCCGCAGCACAGCGGGCTACCATATCCGAAAAGCCCTACGGCAGCTCCAAGCGGAAATGGAGGGAATGGCATATGAGAAATAATAGGCTTCTCCCCTATGAAACAATCGTCCAAGCCGCCAGCGGGGAGCCGGAAGCGGTGGGAACTGTATTGCAGTATTACCGCCGCCGCATACAATGTGCCGCCCGTGTGAATGGACGGGTAGACCAAGATACAGAGGACTACATCACCCAGACGCTTCTCACAGCTATTTTCAAGTTCCGCTTTGGGAGATAGCCCTACCGCCTACAACTGAATAACCGCCGCTTCGCCGGCAACCAGAAAGCAGTAAATCTATTCAACAGATTTGCTGCTTTTTTTCGTTCCTGTTTGGCATTTTTGAAAATCCCCAGTATGAAAAAACAAAAGGGAAAATAGCCGCCGCAGTTGGCAAAATCCCTTACTTATCCGTAGAGGGTATCAAAGAAAAAAATACTGCCATTGTCCGCCTATTCCGGCTTGCGTGGTGTTGTAGGGAATAGAGGGGAAATTCTAAAAATCTCCGTCCATTTTGCTTTGCGTGGTGTTGTAGGTAGTGAAAGGAAAATTTTCAAGATAAGCCGGAATAGCGGGTAGCAAAGCCCTTTTGAAACGTTTTGTTAGCGGAAAGGACGGGAGCCGGGGAACGCCGGAGTTTTTCAGAGCAAGATTCTACCGAGGTGCCAAAATTCGCTCTCCGCTTATTTTTGCCCCTGCGGGAATCTTGTTGGGGAGTGCCTTCCCCAAACCCTGCTATGCGCCCTGTCGGGCGAGAAAGGAGGTCACAGACCATGCGAAAGAAATACAATACGCCCCACCGCCGTCATGTGGTAAAGACCCGCATGACCGATGAAGAATACGCCGACTTCACCGGGCGGCTGGCGGCTTATGAAATCAGCCAGTCCGAGTTTATCCGGCAAGCCATACGGAAAGCGACCATACGCCCCATTGTCACCGTTTCCCCGGTCAATGACGGGCTGCTTGCCGCCCTCTCCAAGCTCACGGCAGAGTACGGGAAAATCGGCGGCAACTTAAACCAGATTGCCCGGAGCCTGAACGAATACGGAAGCCCCTACCGGGGGCTGGAAAAGGAAGTGCGGGGAGCCGCCGCCGACCTTGCCGCCTTGAAGTTTGAAGTCTTGCAGAAAGTAGGTGAAGCCGTTGGCGATACTCAAACATATCAGCTCTAAAAATGCCAACTACGGGGACGCTGAAAAATACCTCACATTCGAGCATGACGAGTTTACCATGAAGCCCACCCTTGACGCAGACGGGCGGCTCATACCGAGGGTAGACTACCGCATATCCTCTCTGAATTGTGGCGGGGAGGATTTTGCCGTTGCCTGTATGCGCTCCAATCTCCGCTACGGCAAGAACCAGAAACGGGAGGACGTAAAGAGCCACCACTACATCATCAGCTTTGACCCACGGGACGGCCCGGACAACGGCTTGACCGTTGATCGGGCGCAGGAGCTGGGCGAGAAGTTCTGCGCCGAGCATTTCCCCGGACACCAGGCCCTTGTCTGCACCCACCCGGACGGACACAGCCACACCGAAAATATCCATGTGCATATCGTCATTAACAGTCTGCGGATTGCGGAGGTTCCCATGCTGCCCCACATGGACAGGCCAGCGGACAGGAAAGCAGGCTGCAAGCACCGCTGTACGGACGCAGCTATGAACTATCTGAAAGCCGAAGTCATGGAGATGTGCCACAGCGAGGGGCTTTACCAGATAGACCTTTTGAACGGCAGCAAAGAACGCATTACCGAGCGTGAGTATTGGGCGCAGAAGAAAGGACAGGCTGCCCTTGACAGAGCCAACGCCCCTATTGCTGCGGACGGTATCGCGCCCCGGCAGACCAAGTTTGAAACGGATAAGGCGAAGCTGCGCCGGACTATCCGGGAAGCCCTTGCCGCTGCTTCCGGCTTTGATGAGTTTGCCGCCCTGCTTCTCCGGCATGGTGTGACCGTCAAGGAGAGCCGGGGGCGGCTAAGTTACCTCACGCCGGACAGGACGAAGCCAATTACCGCCCGGAAGCTGGGGGACGATTTTGACCGGGCTGCTGTCCTCTCCGTTTTGGAGCAGAACGCCGCCAGAGCCGCCGAAAAACCCGCAGCCATAGCGGAATACCCCGGCAGTATCAAAGACCGCTTACGGACGAAAAAAGAAGCGAAAAACGCCCCGAACAATGACGCTGTACAGCGCATGGTAGACATAGCCGCCAAGCGAGCCGAGGGGAAAGGACGGGGCTATGAGAAGTGGGCGACCATGCACAACCTCAAACAGATGTCGGCTACCCTCATGCTCTACCAGCAGTATGGCTTTTCTTCCCCGGACGAGCTGGACGCTGCCATTTCCGCAGCCAACACCGCCACGCAGGAGAGCCTTGCCGGACTGAAAGGGCTGGAAGCCGCTATCCGGGAGAAAAAGGAATTGCAGCGCAACCTTTTGGGCTATATCGGCACGAAGCCCGCCCGTGACGGTCTGAAAGCGCAGAAATCGGAGAAAGCCCGGAGAGCCTACCGGGAACAGCACGAAAGCGATTTTATCATAGCGGACACAGCCGCCCGTTATTTCCGGGAGCATGGAATAACCAAGCTGCCAGCCAGCAAAGCCCTGCAAAGGGAGATTGAGCAGCTTACCGTCCAGAAGAACGCCGGATATAACGACTACCGGGAGAAACGCCAGCGGGCGCAGGAGCTTCAGACAGTCAGACGCAATATCGACCAGATTTTAAGGGGCGCACCGAGCCAGCAGAAAAAGCGTGAACAGGAGCGTTAAAGACCGCCCCGAAATGATACCGAAACCCTACAAAAATACAGGTATGATATGAACCCTTACCGCAATACTCCCCGACTTCCAAACGGGGCTTACAGGGCAGAAAAAGCCCGAAAATGATACCGAGAACATACAGAAAATGCCCCCTATCCCGCTACACCGATAGGAACGGCAGAAAGGAGCTTACCATTGCCGAGAATGAGCAAGAAGCGGCGGCTGGAATGGTCTTTCTTCCTCAACCACCGCAACCGTATCACTTACAACGACCTATGCCGGGGCTGCACCCGTGACTGCAAACAGAGCTTCCGGGCGGTTATCATACTATGCCCTCGCTATTATTCCAAACGCTGGAAAAAGGAGGACGCAGCCTATGGCAGATAACCGCAAATATTACTACCTCAAGCTGAAAGAGAGCTATTTTGACGATGATGCAATCGTTCTGCTGGAAAGTATGCAGGACGGCGTTATCTATTCCAACATTCTCTTGAAGCTGTACTTGAAATCGCTGAAAAACGGCGGGAAATTGCAGCTTGACGAGAATATCCCCTACACCGCCCAGATGATTGCGACCATTACCCGCCAGCAGGTAGGTACCGTAGAGAGAGCTTTGAAAATCTTTATGAAGCTGGGGCTTGTGGAGCCTTTGCCAAGCGGCGCACTCTACATGAGCAACATTGAGCTTTTAATCGGCCAGTCCTCTACCGAGGGGGAGCGCAAGCGCAGGGCGCGGCTGGCTTTGCAGGAACAAAAAGCCCTGCCGCAGACAGGGGCGGACAAATGTCCACCATATCGAGCGGACATTTGTCCACCAGAGATAGAGATAGAGAAAGAGATAGATATAGAAATAGAAAAAGAGAGAGAGTTAGAAACGGGACACCCCGCCCCCGCCGCCTATGGCAGATACCACAATGTCATTCTTTCCGATACGGAGCTTGACGGGCTGAAAACAGAGCTTCCCGGCAAGTGGGAGTATTACATTGACCGCCTATCCTGCCATATCGCTTCCAGCGGGAGGAAATACAAGAGCCATGCAGCCACGATTTTCAAGTGGGCGCAGGAGGACGCAGCCAAGAAAGCCCCGAAAAAGGGCATACCCGATTATACCTGTAAGGAGGGCGAGAGCTTATGACGAATGGATTTGATGAAATGATTTTGAATATGACCGACACCACGCCGGAGCCGGAGGACTACACCGGCGAGGACGGGCTTTTATACTGCGGGAAGTGCCACAAGCCCAAAGAGGGCTATTTCCCCAAAGAAACCGCCGCATGGCTGGGGCGTGACCGCCACCCGGCAGAATGTGACTGCCAGCGGGCAGAGCGTGAGGAACGGGAAGCCGCAGAGAAACAGCGCAGTCACCTTGAAACTGTCGAGCGGTTGAAGCGGCGGGGCTTTACAGACCCGGCTATGCAGGGCTGGACGTTTGAGAACGACAACGGCAAGTGCCCGCAAATGGAACACGCCCATTTCTATGTGGAGAACTGGGAAACCATGAAAGAGCGCAACATTGGCTATCTGCTATGGGGCGGCGTTGGCACAGGCAAGAGCTATTTTGCGGGCTGTATCGCAAATGCCCTTATGGAGCGTGAAATCCCCGTGTGCATGACAAACTTTGCATTGATATTGGGTGACCTTGCCGCCAGCTTTGAGGGCAGGAATGAATATATCTCCCGACTTTGCAGCTTCCCGCTGCTTATCCTTGACGATTTTGGAATGGAACGGGGAACGGAATACGGCTTAGAGCAGGTCTACAACGTGATTGACAGCCGTTACCGCAGCGGCAGGCCGCTGATCGTCACGACTAATCTCACGCTGGAGGACTTGCAGCACCCGGAGGACACCGCCCACGCCCGCATTTATGACCGTCTGATTGAAATGTGTTCTCCTGTCCGCTTTACCGGGAGCAACTTCCGAAAAGCCACGGCGCAGGAGAAAATGGGACAACTGAAAAAGCTGATGAACAGAAAGGAGAGCCGCCTATGACCAACACCCCAAAGAATGACCGCAGCACCCGCCGCCCGGATTGCGTGACGGAAATCCGCATAGGTAATTCTGTCCTTGTCGTTTCCGGCTATTTCAAGCAGGACACCACCGCCACCGCCGCCGATAAAATGCTGAAAGTGCTGGAAGCGGAAGCTGCTACACAAAAATCGGCAATTTGACGGGACGTAAAGAAGCAGAAAGGACTGTACAGCCAGCCCCGGCGTGTGGTATGATAGTCATACGGAATAGTGGGGCTGGCTGTCGGAAATGGAGGACACTATGTTAAGACAGACCACCCGAAACCTTATTACCGCCCTTTATCCGAGATTATCCCACGAGGACGAGCTGCAAGGTGAGAGCAATTCTATTTCAAACCAGAAGCGTATTCTTGAAACCTATGCGAAGCAGAACGGCTTTTCCAATCTGCAATGGTACACAGATGACGGTTATTCTGGGGCGAACTTCCAAAGACCCGGTTTTCAAGCCATGCTTGCGGACATTGAAGCCGGAAAAGTCGGCACCGTTATCGTCAAGGATATGTCACGGTTAGGGCGAAACTATCTGCAAGTGGGAATGTATACGGAAATGATTTTCCCACAGAAAGGCGTCCGCTTTATCGCTATCAATGACGGAGTGGACAGCGCACAGGGCGACAATGATTTTGCCCCTCTGCGGAACATTTTTAACGAATGGCTGGTGAGAGATACGAGCAAGAAAATCAAAGCAGTAAAACGGTCTAAGGGTATGAGCGGGAAGCCCGTCACGAGCAAACCCGTATACGGCTACTTTATGGACGAGGACGAAAATTTTATCATTGACGGGGAAGCCGCCCCTGTTGTGCGGCAGATTTACAGCTTGTGCCTTGCCGGGAACGGGCCGACCAAGATAGCCCGTATGCTCACAGAGCAGGAGATCCCCACGCCGGGAACGCTGGAATACCGTCGGACGGGAAGCACCCGCCGCTACCACCCCGGCTATGAGTGCAAGTGGGCGACCAATACCGTGGTACATATCCTTGAAAACAGGGAGTACACGGGCTGTCTGGTAAACTTCAAGACGGAGAAGCCGTCCTACAAGACCAAGCACAGCGTAGAGAACCCCATTGAGAAACAGGCGATTTTCGAGAACCACCATGAGCCTATCATTGACACCCAGATGTGGGAGCGTGTGCAGGAGTTACGCAAGCAGCGCAAACGCCCGAACCGCTATGATGAAGTGGGCTTATTCTCCGGCATACTCTTTTGTGCCGACTGCGGCAGCGTCCTTTACCAGCAGCGTTACCAGAACGCCACCCGCAAGCAGGATTGTTATATCTGCGGGAGCTACAAGAAGCGTACCCGTGACTGTACGGCGCACTTTATCCGCACCGACCTGTTGACCGCCGGAGTGACCGACAATCTGCGGAAAGTCACCAGCTATGCAGCGAAGCACGAAGCCCGGTTTATGAAGCTGCTGATCGAGCAGAACGAGGACGGGGGCAAGCGCAGGAACGCCGCAAGGAAAAAGGAGCTGGAAGCCGCCGAGAAGCGTATCAGCGAGTTATCCGCTATCTTCAAGCGGCTGTATGAGGACAGCGTGACCGGGCGCATTTCAGACGAGCGTTTCACGGAGCTGTCGGCAGACTATGAAGCCGAGCAGAAAGAACTGAAAGAGAGAGCCGCCGCTATCCGGGCAGAGCTTTCCAAAGCGCAGGAAGCCACGGTAAACGCAGAAAAGTTTATGAATGTTGTCCGCAAGTACACCAGCTTTGAAGAACTTACCCCTACCCTTTTGCGTGAGTTTGTGGAGAAAATCGTTGTGCATGAGTGCAGCTATGACGAGAACGGCACACGCAGACAGGACATTGATATTTATTACTCTTTCGTTGGCAAGGTAGACCTGCCCGAATGACCGCCCGACCTATCCGGCGCAATGCGCAAACGCCGGATAGGAACGGCAAAATTTTTTACACTTCTACTACTTCTTTATCACACATCAGCAAAATCACAGGGCATGAAGCAGTTCATGGCTAATTAAAGGGAACAAAAAGAAAGGAAAAGCACAATCCAGACGGTATCAGCGGCAGTCCACAAGAATAAATTGTGATTTCACAAGATTGGTGCTATAATAAGAGAAAAGTTCCTGCCGGGGCAGCCGCCCCGGTGGTATGGATAGGAAGGCGGGAAAGCAATATGCACATCAGCTATAAACCACTCTGGCATACACTGTTAGAGCGTGATATGAGAAAAGAAGATTTAAGGCTTGCTGCTGGTATGACAACGAATATGATTGCCAACATGAGCAAAGAGGGAAAGCACATCAGCATGGATACATTAGCCCGTATCTGCGAAACGCTGAATTGTGAGATTACCGATGTGA
>QUFC01000051.1 GCA_003478355.1 Lachnospiraceae bacterium AM48-27BH | reverse complement strand
ACCTTCTTTCGTAAATGTTGCAAATGTTTGTTTTGGCACTTTCATTATACAACACATGGAATCGAGGTGTCTTTCTTTTATGCAAAATCACGAACTTGCTCATTTATAGTATTACTGCTTTGGGATGCTCTCTCCCCGGCAAAGCAAAGCGGCCTACCGTGTCACCGAGGGTGAGTATGTGCTGGTCGATCTGAAATCTGCCCAAAAAGTAGTGATTCCCAATGAGGGCTGGCATCCCTTCTTCTCCCCGGATGACCAGTGTTTCTCGGTGGGCGGTAAGTTCTATCTGACCCAGACCGGAGAGGAGATAGACAATCCTTTCCCGTTTTCTGTCCGGCAGGGGCTGAGTTTTTCAGACACCTGTATGGTGCGGACAAGGGGCAGCCTGATGGCTGTTCAGCAGGATCGTGGCAGTTCCCCCATAGAGCTGTGGGATATCGGCAGCGGCCAGCTGCTGGCCACTATTGATGACCCCTTTGTGGTGCGGCAGGTGAATTTTGCCTTTACTGGGAGCGGACTTGTTCTGCACACCGATTACGGGGCCATGAGCATCTATTCCTGCTCCCCAGACGGAGGATACCCCGGATTGCGCTCTGCTGGCGGGAGAGCTGGCGTCTAAACTGCTGGCAGCTCAGCGGGAGCAGAATCTCCAGGAACTGGCCGCCGAAATTGCCCCAGACTGGAACCTCCCCACCGAGGCGGTACAAAGCGGACTGGAAACGCTGCGTTCCCATCTGGAGCTGGTGCAGGGCGACGCTGCCCTGCTGTATGAAATGATATAGACAAAAAAGGAGAAAAACTTATGGGACTTGACATCTACGCCGGAACACTGACACGGTACTATTCTCACAACTGGAAAACCATCGTCCAACAGTGGGCGGAGGAAAACGGATATACTTTCAACCGCATCACCCCGGATGGAGAACCTGCTGACAACGAGGAGGAGCTGTCCCCGGCTGAGGTTCAGGAAACGGTGGAGAACTGGCGGGATCAGATTCTGGCAGCTATTTCCCAGCCGGACCAACCGCCCTACACCCCCTGGCCGGAGGACAATGAGAAGCCATATTACACCGACAAGCCGGATTGGGATGCGTTCGGCGCCATGCTGCTGGTGGCTGCCTGCCATACATATGAGGAACCGGTGCCACCTACTGTGGAGAAAGACTGGGACTTTGGGGAGCATCCCCTGATTGCCCGCCTTGCATCGGACGAGGAGCGGGTGTGGTCCCTGTTCAGTGGGGCTACCTGGTGGCTGCCTCTGGCGGATTCCTTCTTATTTCAGGCGCTTCTGCTCACCGATGATCAGGCGGTGATCGCCACTCTGGGCGGACTGCGGAAGGAACTGGAGAAGCTGAACCAGCTGGCGTGGCAGGCCGATGAGGATACCATCCTTGGCTGGGCCGACACTGAGGGATACCCGGTAGATGGAACCATAGACGCAGATGGACGGTACAGCAAGGCGGACATCCCGGAACACACCCCGTATGACACCCAATCCCTTGCCAAGTTTGCCTTCTCCATGTTCTGGCGAGCCATGCGGTTTGCCGAGGAACAGCAGGTGCCCATCCTGCTGGATTATTAAGGAGGAAACCAAATGAGCAATAAAGTTTTCCAGCAAAACCTGGACGACAAAAAAGGTCCCCAGCCCGGAGGCCCCTATCTCATTCAGATGCTGTTCAAAGAGCCGGTAGAAATGCCGGATAAAGAAAAAATGACTGCCGTAATGGAGAAGCACATCGGATCAACCGAGTGTTTCTGTTATGATAAGAAAATGGCCGGCTTTGCCGCACAGGAGCATATTGCAGAGTTCAAGGACGGAAAATGCCCGGTGCAGCTGATGGTGATGAAATGCGACAAGTTCAAGGGCAAAGGCTTTGATGCCTTCCTGATGAGCCAGATGTGGGATTGCCAGGAGGACCGGGAGCGGATCTTCCGGGAGTGCAAATATCAGGTGGTAGCCACCGATATGCTGGCTGCGGCGCTTCCGGCGCTGGAGCGTGCCAATCTGGATGCCGACTTTTTGGAGGCTCTGGCGGAGCTATACCCCACCTGTGAGGCATTCTATTTCCAGAACTGCGGCAAACTGTTTCTGGCGGAGGATGTGCGTTCTCACCAGATTGAAGGCTCGGATCGGTTCATCCGCTTTGGCGTCAATGTCCGCTTCTTTAACATTGAGGGCACCGAAGATATGCTCATCGACACGGTGGGCATGAGCACCCTGTTCCTGCCCGACCTCCAGTACCACTTCCACGACATGGACCCCAACTGGGTGGTAAACCACGCCTACAATGTGGCATCGTACATATTGGAGCATGATAACCCCATTCAGGATGGGGAAACCATAGACGGCGTGGCGAATGGCCAGATGTGCCGGGAGATTCAGTGGAAGTGCCAGTATGAGGACGCCCTGATCCAGCCGCCCAGAGGGGTGCTGGACATTAATATGGGAGAGTGTGCGTCTGGAATGCGTTAATATAAAATGATGCCATATAAAAAGATAGTTGACATTATATCGTAAAATGACAGCTATCTTTTTTATATAAGGGTTTTGGTTAAGATTTTCGTTCTACAAACCACCGGCCTATATAAGCTCCCGTTAAATTTGTACTGCGTTCAAAAAAGAGATGGCTTTGCTTTCCGTTTACCAAAATTGTATAACAGTCGCCCTGACCTCCAGCTTTCCTTGCGACAGAGGGTTTCACATTCAAAATGCGGTCAATTGTATAAGGTGTTCCGTCTTCCCAGGTAAGTTCTTCTGGAAGCATCTTTCCGTCTGGAAGGAAGGCTGCTCTTACGTTTACATAAACTTTGCAGTCTGTCTGAACACCGATCATATAGTTCTACCTCCTTAAAAAGTTTTTTAACTTCTTCCAGTTCTTCCTCAAGTGTAGATGCATCGGAATGGAAAATGAGATGCGCTTCATCCTTTGTCCATCCGCATAGCAGATAATCACCGGTATGTGCTAGCTCAGAGGTATAGTAAAAATATTGCTGCTTATCTAATTGACAGCAGAAATAGACACACCGGGTAAGAGGGGAGAGGACAGGAGATGGAGTAATAAGCTGATAGATGATAGTTGTCCCATTGTTGCAAAGTTCTTTTCTAAGGGAAAAATCGTTTTCCGTATATGGACAAATATAATCAGACTCTTCCTGATACATGGCATGGAACAAGTCAAGGTATAGATCGGGGCCATTTTTTTCAAGATCCTGGCAAAATGATTTTGGGGAAAGATAGAAAAAATGGGGGTTCCATTTATGTTCTACATAGTATATATCGCGGATAGTATCTTCGTTCATCAGTAGTCCTCCTATTCAATTGTTTTCAGAAAATTCCCATGTGATACGATGGGAGACTCCAGTTTATAACCTTTACGTTTCATGACACGAAATTTAAAGTCCAGTAATTCTGCTGGTACATAAAGAGCTTTGGCTGCCTGAAAGAAAAACTGGTCTTCGTTTAATGCATTTAATACGCAGTCATCAGATAACAGCAGTTCGGCAGCAAAGAGATTTGCTTCATATTCCTGCCGATCTGTATCGTCAAATAGTGTAAATTCATGAAATGCAGCTGTTATGTTTGCATGAAGCACGGAATGAGCAATTTCATGAGCCAGTATGACCCGTTGAATCACTTCCGGCAAATCGCTGTTGATTGTGATATGTTTGATTCTGCGGTGCTGAACATAAAATCCTTTGCAGCACCCCTTATATCTTCCCATCGGTTTTAATACCACGATAATTTTCATTGCCTGTGCCAGACGGAATGGATCCGATTCACCATATTTTTTCTGGATCCGTCTGACTTCTTCAGATATGGATTGAATAGTCAAAACAGCTCCCTCCTTTCGGACTATATTACGGGAGAAGATTATTGTGGATTTTTCTTTTTGCCAAAGGTTTTTCTGGCTGCTTTTTTACAGTCATAGTATGCTTCGGCAACTGCCTGAAAATAAGCATCTTTTGCTTCTTCGCTTAGAGTGCCTCCTGCAAAAAGAGCTGTGTTCTCAGCCAGCATTTTTTGTAGATCCAATGCCTCTCTGGTTCCGCTTTTTTTTCTCATATCTTCTACATATTCCATGCGGTCTAAACCATAAGATGGATCCTCTATGTTATCGTTTTGCAGATACTCGGTTGATACCTCCAGTGCCTTTGCCAGCTTATAAAGCTGTGCCTGGTATGGTTTTCTTTCTCCTAATTCATAAGAAGTAATTGTTCGGATACCCATTCCGGCTTTTTCTGCTAATTGTTTCTGACTTAATCCAAGATTTCCACGTTGTTCTTTAACTTTAGCACCAAAAGATTTCATGTCAGACCTCCATTCGTTTTAGTGTGCGTAAACTTGCTAACTGTGCTATTGACAAGTGTGCATGTAGTTGCTAATATTTGAATTAGCAAGAATTAGCAAGTATCAGTGACTATATGCACATTATAATAGTGAGTGTGCAAGCTGTCAAGAATAAGTGTGCTAATAATTGCTAGAAAAAATTGGAAGAGGGTACAGAATATGAATCGGACAATCCTTCATAGTGATATGAACTGTTTTTATGCTTCTGTAGAAATGATGCTGAACCCAGAGCTACAGGGAAAAGCAGTAGCAGTGTGCGGGTCCACAGAAAACCGTCATGGAATTGTTCTTGCAAAATCAGAGAAAGCGAAACAAGCAGGAATAAAAACAGGGATGGTTAACTGGGAGGCAAAACGACTTTGTCCGGATTTGATTTTGGTTCCACCCCAGTATGAACAGTATTTAAAATATTCCAACATGGCAAGAGAGATTTATCAGGAATATACAGACCTGGTAGAGCCTTACGGAATGGACGAGTGCTTTTTGGATGTGACAGCAAGTCAGGTTCTTTATGGTTCTGGAAAAGAAATTGCAGACCAGATTCGCTGCAGGATGAAGAATGAACTGGGATTGACTGTTAGTATAGGAATTTCATTCAATAAAATATTTGCAAAACTGGGAAGTGATATGAAGAAGCCGGATGCCATAACTAGCATTGAAGAATCAGAATGGAAACAAAAGGTTTGGCCGCTTCGGGTATCGGAATTATTATTCTGTGGCCGCTCAACTACAAAGAAGCTGGAGCAAGTTGGAATTTATACGATAGGAGATCTGGCAGAAATGGATCATGATTATGTGAACCAGCTTCTTGGTAAAAATGGGCTGATGCTGTGGTCATATGCAAATGGTCTGGATGATAGTCCGGTAATGGAGAAGGACTTTGTGTCTCCGATGAAAAGTGTGGGGCATGGAATTACTTGTACAGCAGATCTTAAAACAGAAGAGGAGGTCTGGAAGGTTATTCTGGAATTATGCCAGGACATAGGACATCGATTAAGGATTCATGGATTGAAAGCACAGGGGGTTCAGATAGCGATTCGCAATCAGGAATTATTTACAAGGCAGTATCAAGGTCAACTTTCCCTTCCGACGATAGTGCCTTTGGAAATTGCAAAACTGGCGAGGGAACTATTTCAGAGAAATTATGATTGGAAGGAACCTGTGCGTTCGGTAACTGTTCGTGCAATCAACTTGGTATCAGCAAAAGAACCGGAGCAAATCTGTTTGTTTTCGGATCCAATCCGGCTTGAGAAAGAAGAAAAATTATTTCTGGCGATTGAGGAAACTCGGCGGCGATTTGGAAAAAGGGCTATCTATCCAGCGGCCTTGATGAAGGATCTGAAGATGCCGGAATATCGAGATCATGGTTTGATTATGCCGGGAGTTATGAACCGGTAAGATAGGAGGGGCTTATGGGACGGAAAAACTCATTGGCAAAAAACAGTATTCAGATGCTGTGTGTGATGCAGCATCTGGATGAACAAAATTTATATGAAAGGTCAAAATTGTTATTATCTATTTATCGAAATGTATGCTGGACGGCCTGTGACCGTGCTGCAATGCTTCGTGAAGAAGCAGAATATTGTTATGGTAGAGAACTGGAGGAGGGGCTTCTATATCTGAATGATTTTGCTCCTACTGTAGAGAGGGAAAAGTTTGAAGAAACAGTAAAAAGCCTGTTCCAGACCAAGTGGCTTGTGGAACTGGTAGACTCGGCCATGGTTAAAATGCGTGATTTTCCATATTCACCACAGCTTTATTTTGACATTGTGTTTAAGTGTTATTTAAGCCGGTTCCGATATACAGAGCCTGAATTACTGGAAACGCTTCGGATGGAAAGAAGCACATATTATGATAGAAAAAAGGAAGCAATTAAAATATTCGGTCTATCTCTTTGGGGGAGTGCTCTTCCTCAAATCAAACAGGCTTTGGAAGAACCGTTACTTTATGAATAGAGGAGAGGTGGTTTTATGAGCAACAAAAAGAAAATGGAAGTTTTGTATTTTGTTGAGCAATACATAAAAAGGTATGGATATCCGCCTACTGTACGGGATATCGGAAAAGGTTTAGGGTATCGTTCCCCATCAACTGTGCATGGTTATCTTCGGCAATTGAAGGAAGAACATCTGATTGAAAGTGACGGAAGCAAACCGAGAACGCTTCATATCAATTAAATAGTCCGACTAAAGTCCGACAAGAGTCCTACTGAAAGTCCGACTTCTCTCATGTTATAGTCAGTACACTGGATGGTCAGTGTGCTGAGCGAGAAGATCTCATACAGAAATGTATGGGGTCTTTTTTATAGTGTTTTGTGCGCTGCATCCAATTTCTAATTTGTTAAAAGCCAGCGGGATCCTCCCGTTGGCTTCTTTTTTTCTAAGGAGCAGCGTATGGAGAAAAGCTCTTGCTTGAGGATTGCCAGAAACCTATGTCGTAGTCCGCCACTTGTCCTTCGTTTTCACCACCCAACGAAAACTAAGGAGGACAGGAACATGGCAAAACCGTATAAGATACCGGATTTTAGAAAAATGTATCCGGAAGCCAGCGAGGAAGTAATCGCTGTATTGAGAACAAGTGAAAGAAAAATGCAGTATCAGGAATATGACTTAAAAAGAGCAAGAAATATCGTAGATCCTAAAACAGGAGAGAAAATGACCATTCCTAGCAGAGAGGATTCCTATGAACGCCTGCAGGAAATGGCTGTGCAATTTCCAGAAGAAAACAGAAGTGTGGAGGATCAGATTCTGAAAAAAATAGAGTGTGAACAGTTACATAAATTCCTTTTAGAACTCTCGAAAGAAGAACAGTGGTTGATTCAGGAACTCTATTTTGAGGAACGGACGGAACGGGAGGTAGCTTCGGTACTTGGATTGTCACAGAAGGCGATAAACAAACGGAGACAGAAGATTTTAGAGAAACTGAGAAAATTATTTTAATTATTTTTCTGTTTTTGGTTCTCAAACTTCTCTGCCAGCGTGGAAGGAAGTGAAGGGGACTGATTTCTCTTTCTGTTCTTTGGCAAAAACTGTGTGAAACAGTCATATCCGGCAATACAGATACCTTAGTTGTTCAGCCCAAAAGGAAAAGCACAAAGGAAAATCCGCCACGACCACCTGCAGATAGTCAGAGTGTCTGTCAATAAGATGACATCAAAGGTGCAGAGCGAAAAAAATTTGTCCTTAAAGCAGTTTTGGCAGACTGCCTGCAATGACCTGAACAGCCTATAATGATACTTCCGTCCAGTCACAGCCCCGCAAAACGGGAACACGCAATGAGGGCGGCTCGGAGAGACCCTCGGAGGGGAACAATCCCATGACAGCCTTAAGCCATGGCTGGTCAGTGTTGCCGCCCAAAGATATCGGTTGTAACAGGAATATCAGTATTTCCGATATCTGGTTCCGGGAAGTTGTGTCGAATAGGAACTTTTGAAAATGAAGAACAAGTGATTTTTAACAGAAACTATGGCGGCAGCTTTATATTTATCCAGCGGAAAAGGAAAGATAGATCAACTGGATAAGGCTGCCGCTATCCTTGTGTTCTAAATCACAAAATGATAAGGAGGAAGATGTATATGCGTGTCAAAGAATTTATGGAATTATATCCTGACAGCAATTTTCATTTTATGACATCGAAAGGATATTTATTTCTGAATTCTGACCAGGTAAAATCCATACTTTTGCAAGGGCAGAAAGAAGCAGCCAAGAAGGAGCTGGGAAAGGGAATCCGAGCGGATGAACTTTTGGCAGGCGAGGTCATCAGCGTAAGATGGAAAAAAGGCATTTGCCATATGATGGCAGAATTACATAGAGATAGAGACTTTTCATAAAGAGTAGGAACATTCGTAGTCCAGAGTAGATGGAAGGAGGGGAAGTGTTACGATAAAAAAAGGAGATATATATTATGCAGACCTGATGCCGGTAATAGGCTCTGAACAGGGGGGAATCCGGCCGGTTTTGATTATTCAGAATGATGTTGGTAATTGTTACAGTCCAACCGTCATTGTGGCAGCAATTACAAGTCGGCCTAATAAGCACTGGATACCTACACATATCGAATTGGGAAATCATGTAAGAGGACTCCATAATGATTCTGTTATTTTATTGGAGCAGGTAAGGACGATTGACCGGATAAGATTAAGAGGGTATGTAGGAAGTCTGAGTGGAGCCATGATGCGTAAAGTAGATGAGGCAATTCTCGTGAGTTTTGGTGTAACAGTACAGAGAAGAACATAAAGGGTGTTTGGAAAAGGAGCAGGAGGCAGGAATGGGTCAGGGAAAACGTGCGTGGATCTATTGTGCGATTGATGCACCGGAAGATAGAAATGGTGCATTAAAAAGTCAGTTTAAACAGCTGATTGATTATGGAGAGCAGATGGGATTTGAACTGGTTGGAAGTTCCAGTGATGTGGGGACAACTCCGCTTTGGAATCGAAATGGATTTCGTCATTTTATAGAAGCGGTCCAGAAAGAACAGGTAGATGTTCTTTTGATTGTAAACCGGGGCAGGCTGTCCAGATCATCCATGCAGCTCGCAAGATTTCAGATCCTTCAGGAAAGCTATGGTGTCGATGCATATTCGCCATTGGAAGGGAAAATTGAGTTTGGCAGTTAAAAAATAGGAGAGAAGATTTTATGAGAGCAGAAGAAAAGAATATGGTAGAACGGATCATGAACACAGAAACGATGGGATATGCCTATGAGTATCCATATGGTGGGGGAGCCAGAAAAGAATATATGTTGGCACTGACCCCGGAGAACTTGGCAAATTTTATCGGTGCGAGAGGATATGATGCTAAAAAAATAGTGATTACCGATGTGTTGGATCGCCTTATTGTGAATACCTGTATGGGGATGCTGGATATTTGTCCGGACCAGAAATTATGTGGGAGAATTATTAAGTATTTGGCGCCGATCCAGCTGGGAGAGAAGGAGGCTGGAGAGATTTTGGCGGTGGAACGCAATGTGGCAGATGAATATTTTGCTATGGAAGATGAAGCGGTTACGATGGCAGAATGCCAGATGTTATAGAGATTGTCGAGGAGGTAGAACGATCATGATTGGGATATTGATTGTTGCGGCAGTTGGAATTATTGGATTTTTGTTAACTGCAGGTATTGCATTTGGAATAGCAGGGAGTTATCAAATCGATTGACGTTGTTTATTGATAATGCTTCGTTTGAAAAGGAAAGATTGTTACATTGTGTGATAGCTATGAGAAGAGTAACACGGTATACTGTGTATAGCGTTAGAGGAAAGGAGTAAAGTAATATGGCAAGGTATATTGTGGATTCCCAGATAGATAATCACGAAAAATATTATTTCATTCGTGAGCAGGAGAGCCAGGATATAGTGTTACTGCCCTCCAAGTATCTAATGCATAAAAAAAGATCAAAATTGTCACCTAATACTATCAGAAGAAGTGCAGGAGCCATTTCATACTATCTGAATTATATAGATGAGACTGGCATCCAGTTAGATGATGTATGGGAGATGCCATATGATAAGCAGCAGGAACACTTTACAGACTATTTGATATGGTTACAGGCAGGATTGCATAGTGGAGATAGTTACAAAAAGAAACCATATAATGAGACCTGTAATGCGTATTTAAAAGAGGTGTTCCGATTTTATAGATTTTCTGGACAGCAGGATGAATCTATAAAGCAATTAAAAGTCCTCTCTGATATGAGAATTATTGTACATAATTCAGTGGGAGTAAAAAGGACATTATACCGGAATACATTTCATGGATATCTACAGGAAAAAGGACATATAGGGAAGACCATAGAGCAGGATAAGATCGTGATTTTATTAAAGGCATGTGCCAATTGTCGCGATCAAATCCTGCTTTTATTATTAGCAGAAACGGGATTTCGCATCGGGGAGCTTTTGGGAGTCCGGTATGCGACAGATATTGATTATGAGAGACACTTACTGTATGTCAATTTTAGAGAAGATAATGAAAATGGAGCCAGGGCTAAGAATGCAGAATACCGGAAGGCAAAAATCAGCGATGCCACCTTTGAAATTCTGCAGTTTTATATAGAGGAATATAAAGACCTTATTTTCCAGCAGGAGTACTTGATTATTAACATTTCGGGAGATTATGCTGGAAAACCGATGCAGGACTCAGGCGTCTATGCATTGATGGAACGGCTGCAGAAGAAGACTGGGATTAAAGTAACACCACATATGCTGCGGCATTATTTTGCAAATGCTCGCCGGAAGGCTGGATGGAAGTTGGAACTTATTAGTCAGGCACTTGGGCATCGAAATATAGAAACAACGATGAGATATTTAAATATATCGGATCAGGAGTTGATTGATGTCAGCGATGAATTTTATAGAAAACATCAGTCCATTTATGAAATCGACAAATTACTTTAGGGAAGGAGGAGAAGCATGTGCCTGCATTAAGATTATTGAATACGGAATCACAGGATAAAGCGGATTATCTTCATAACCAGTTGACAACGGATATAAATGTACCGAGTACATACTGGGAGTGTGCAGAGTCTTATCTAAAAGGTGTAGGAATATATGATGTTTTTCTTATAGAAGAACAGGATTTCCGTAATTATAAAATCTTTTTGCATGAAACGGGGAGCTTTACAAAGAAACAGGTGTTTGAGCGAACTGGATTCTTGAGAAATTTGCAGAAGGCACTTATCCGGAATGAGTATAAAGAATTGCTGGATGAAATTGAGCGGTGCAATACAGTGCAAGAACGCTTGAAAGGAAATGTTAGGAATTTTTTGATACGGCAGGGAATTCATCATGTAAGGGAAATTGATTATAGAACCAGAGAACTGTATGAAAGTGAGTTACGTAGGACAAAAACTTTCTCTAAAAGCCTTGAATATTTGAAGACATTGGATCGGATCAAACAGTTTGACATCCGAAAAGAAATGGAAACACTTTCTGGAAGAAACAAAGAACAGCTCAAGTATGAAGGGCAAGTGATTTTTCTTCCCTACATACCAGATCAGGACATAGGGTCAGATTTTGATTATATCCAGGATAAAAGCGAACTGGTATGGGATTTTAGCCAAAAGGCGTCAGAAAATTTAAAAAGGCAAATTTTTCAGATTTTATGCTATGCCTTGAGGAATATAAAAGACAGCAAGGATCGCAGAGTGCGTTATCTACTTCCTTTAAGGTGGATGTATGAGTTTTGCATAGAGGAAGGAATTGATGATATCGAGCGTCTTGAACTGGAGCAAATAAAGAAATTGGAAACAATTGTAGCCAGGAAAGTTGTAAATGTGAAGAACAGTATGCAGATTGTGGATAACAGTCGCAAAATACTATTTATGAGTGGAAAAGAAATTCACTGGTATGCAAATGTCTGGTATATGGAAAGGTTCAATTTTGCACCAGAGCGTGTAAACCCAAGTAATCCTGTTCAGCGACTCAGTTTTTACGAAGTGACGAATGAGAGAAACAGGGAATTGCTACAAGAGTATATGAAATATCAAGTAGGTATCAGTGATTTGGCACTAGGAAATATACGAAGTCAATTGTGTTACATTAAAAAATTTCTAGTTTACTTTAATACAATAGAATCCATATGTGAAATTACGGAAGAACAGATAGCAGAGTACTTCAAGCTCCTGCAGGAACAGGAAATTAAGGCAGAAACAGTAAACAGGCAGATATTTGATATTCACCGATTTTTTGCATACTTAAATGTTAAAGGACATATCAAGGGGCAAATTTTTGATCAAAACTATTACAGCCAGAAAGTCTACCCATATCACCATGATCGAAGTGTTCAAGAAGATGAGTATATGGAAATATTAAAAAAGCTAAAGTTTTTCCCAGAAGTACAAAGGCTTATTTTCCTAAATTTATGGGCAACAGGATTACGGATCAGTGAGGTATGTACATTAAAAGGAGACGCATATTATTGGGATGGAGAAGATGCATGGATTAAGGTTTATCAAATTAAAATGAAAGCGGAAAAAATGATACCAATTTCATTGGTGCTTTATCGAATTATGAAAATTTATATAAAAAAGCATCATATCAAATCCACTGATTTCCTTTTCAACTCAAAGGATGGTGGGGCATATAGGATTGGCACATTTGTTAAGGGATTCAAAGCAAGTTGTAAGAAGTATGGAATATATATTTCGGGCGAAACATTCAAAACGCATGATTACAGGCATACATTGGCAAGTAGTTTCTATGATGATGGAGTGTCCATTCAGACGATTCGGGATTACTTAGGGCATAACAATGAAAATATGACAAAGCAGTATATAGACTATATGCCTAAACGGATCGAACAGGCGAATATGGAATATTTCAATCAGACAGAAAATCTTCTTGCAACTGGGATTATTCCAAAGAAGCGGGGTGAAAAAACTGGAAAATAAGATACATATCTATGAATTAGACTGCTATAAGAATGCGACAGAAGAACAGAAAAAGAAAATGAGGGTCCGGAAAGAACGTTACTTCGACCTGGAAGGACTTCCATCAGAAGCAGTAAGAAAGCTCCTGGAAGATTTTGTATGGGAAAGGGGAAAGGAACTTGCTCCAAGTAGTTTGGCGTCCGAAATATTATATTTTAATAATATCCGGCATTTTCTTATAAAAAAGAATATTAAAACATTAAGATATGAGGATGAGAATAAGATTATTTTGCAGCTAAAGAGCTGGATGATGGAGCAGGGATATGCCCTTACAAGTAAGAAGTATCGAAGCGTTTATGAAATTGTAGCAACAGAAACACCTGGCATAGTAAAGCATATGAAGAAGATTCTGAGGTATTCTCAGAAGGATGAGGAGTACTTAGAACAGGATAGAGATGTGTGGGAATTGGATAAGTTTGAATTTCCTCTTCGCAGCAATCCGATAAAGAATGTAAAGACTATAAATTTTAAAGGAATCAGTCAAATAACAATCCGAAAAGAAGTTAAAACAGTAGTTTTTATGCATTTGAAATATATGGCAATAGGAAGTATTACGGCTGAAATGGTAGCGACTAAAAGGTTTTGCAGATATCTGGCATTAAGGTATCCCAAGATTAAATCATTACTAGATTTGACACGGGATATTATGGAAAACTATTTGACCTATCTTCAGACAGAGGCAAAAGAGAGGAAAAATTATCGCTCTGATTTATATGGCTTACGAAGAGTGATTGAAGATGTGGGAAATCATTATGATAGGCAAGATATCAAAAACCTATTTATAAGTACTGATTTTCCTAGCACACCAAGATATCTATTTAAGTTTTATTCGGATGAAACCGTAAAGAAGCTGAATGAAAACATTTTTCAGATGGATGAACAAATAGCGAGGGCATTAATCCTTCATCAGCTGCTGGGAACACGAATTTCGGATACGCTTACACTAAAAACGGACTGTTTGAGCATAAGAGAAAATCGATATTTTATACGAATCGAGCAGGTAAAATCAATCACATTTGAAAAAGCAATTAGTGATGAAATAGCACAGCTTATTATAAAGTCAATTGATTATACCGAGGAACATTATGGAAAGACAAAATATATTTTTGTAAAAAAAGAGGATCTATCGAGACCATTTCAGTATAGCATGCTTCAACATCGAGTCATGCAGATGATTAGGAAAAATGATATTCGGGATGAGAATGGAGAGCTGCTGAATTTTGGAACACATACATTCCGACATTGTTATGGGAAAAAGCTGACAGAGATGCATATCGACGACTGGATGATCGCAAGGCTTTTGGGGCATAAAACATTACAAAGTGTACATCATTACCGAAAGATTGGGAACAAGATAATGGCGGATGAAACGAGGGCAGTCAGAGAGAAAATCGATATGATTTTAATGGATGTGGTAAAGGAGTGGGATGGATATGAAATATGATAAGATGATAGCCGTTAATAAAGCTGAGAGTGAACAGAAAATAAAAAAGGCGATTCGGGCAATAGATGATATGGGTGCCAGAGGACTGCCGATTTCTGTAACAGAATTGGTTCGTTGGACAGGTTTATCAAGAGGATTTTTTTATAAGAATGAGCAAGTCCGTCAGAAACTGGAGGAAGCTATTAAACAGCCACGGCGGATAGATGTACAGCAGTCATCTGAAGAAAGAAATGTTGCAGGTCATAATTTTCAAGAATTGAAGAAAGATTTTAACAGCTGTCAGTCAGAGAATCAAAGGTTAAAGGTTGAAAATGAGCAGCTTCTTCAAAAGTGCAGTATACTTCAAAAAGAGGTGGACACGCTGAAGAAACGGTTGGATCGAAAGGAAATTGCATTGTTAAAAAAACTATAAAGGTTGTGATTAAGGATGAAAGCAAATAAAATCATCGAAATGAGCCAGGAAAAAAGCAGGCAAAAAGTAAAACTGGCAATGGATGAAATTCAAAGAATGCGTAATGAGGGCGAAAGGATTACAGTTTCCGGATTATGCAAAAGAACAGGCTTATCTAACTCGTTTTTTTACAGAAATCCAAAAATCAAAGAAGAAGTACATAAAGCTGTTGATATTCAAAATCAAAGCTATAAAATGAACATAGACGAAGTGGAACTCCTTGATGAGTATAAGGAAAAATTGTTAGCTATGAGAATCGAAATTATAAAGTTGAAAGCAGAAAATCAAAAGCTAAAATCAGAGTTAGATTTTTTGCGAATACAACAGGAAGGTGTGAGTGATGTTAAATGAAGTATGATAAAATCGTAGGGCTCAAGAAACAGCAAGAAAAAGAGAATTTAGAAATTATTCAGAGAGAGATTGATGCGATGCTTCGAAGAAAGGAGCGGATATCAATTACTGCATTGGCAAAATATGCAGGGGTGGATAGGAGCTATTTTTATAGAAATTTGCAGGCCAAACAAATGGTAGAAGAGGCACAATTGAAGCAGGGAGAATGTTATAATCCTAAAAAGGCAATTTTTGATAGAGCAACTGAGGAAGTTAATAAACAGCTGAAAAGACAAATGATTTTATACAAGAGACGAATTAAAGAGCTAGAGCTGCAGATAGAATTACTAGAAGAGGAAAATCAGAAGTTGAAAGAAAGCAAATAGGTAATTTTACATAAAGTAAGAGAGCAGACTTTTGGACAAGAGGATATCCAAGAGCCTGCTTTTTTACTAAATTAAAAAGAAAAATAATTTACACATCGGAGTGATGTGAAAGATGTGAAAAGTATTTTCAAGCATTCCGGGGCAGGTACTGGATTTTATTGTGGTGCTCATTGGATTGGTGATCATTTTCAAGAAACAGATCCGGACATTGTTGGATTCTATTTTTAAAGAGATCAATAAGCAGACCAAGGAAGTCTATTGATTTGAGATAACTATTCAGCAGGTCTGCGCACATGCTGCGCTGACCGTAAGAACACATAGGCCAGAAAGCAAAAATCCCATCAGCGAAGCTGATCTGAAATGGATTTCATGGATGGGAAGGAGGTGTGGAAGTTGAAAAAACGAGGGGAGATCACCGTATTTTTAAGTCTGTGTTTATTGAGTGTAGCTGCCCTGATCTGTGTCATGGTGGAAGGAGCTAGAAGTGCCGGTTCCAGAGTGTATCTGCAGATTGCGGCAAATGGATCTTTAGATACATTGTTTGGCCAGTATCATCGGGAATTGTGGAAAAAATACCGATTGTTTGGAGTGGAATATCAGAAAATGTCCGGCGTGGAAAGACAGCTTGAAAGTTATGTAAACCGATATCGGGAGGTCGAAAACTGGTATCCCATAAGACTGCAGACGCTTACAGTAACCAGTCAGAAAACCCTGGGAAGCCAGGGCGGTGACCGGATGATGGGGGAGATTCTGGACTATATGAAATACGGAATCTGGGAACAGCTGCTGATCTCCCCGGAAAAAGGAGAGGATTTCTGGAACGATATCAAAGAAGCTGCCGCCGCAGGTGGGATGACCGATACCTATGAAGGACAGTCCGTCCAAGTAAAACAGGTAGAACGTGCGGTGGAACGGCTGGCGGATTGTGTGGAGAATCAGGAGAAGCTGGCTGGGAAAATCGCCCTGGCTTTAGATCAGGATGATGTGGAGGGCTTTGAGCAGGCGGCGAAGCGTTTCCAGAAAGAAAACAGCAGAATGGATGGTCTGTTCCGGGCTTATGAAAAGAGCACACAGAAATTGAGAAAGATTCTGGAGCATGGAGAACAGGAATTGGATCAGGCGGCGGAGGATATGCAGGAAAACAGGGAGATGCTTTTCCGGCAGCAGATGGACCCATTCCGGTCTTATGTGGATTCTGATGGAGAGCGGTATCGCCAGATCCAGAGCCAGATGGAACTATCAGCAGCCAATGGAGTGCGGTTACGGGAAACGGAGGAGATCGTAGATCGTCTGAAGCAGGAATATGAAGAGCGGGAACAGCAGCGGGACGAGGAAGACGAAGAAGAGGAAAAACTGTCTCTTTCAGAGGCATGGGAGCATTGGAATGGCTATGGAAGCGCAGCTTTCACCATTCAGAAGGGAAAAAAGGATGAACAGAAACAACAGGCTTTGGAGCAGGTATCCAGGATGGTAAAGGGAAGTCTGTTAGAGCTGGTCCTTCCAGATGGAATGGCTGTTTCGGGGGAAAGCTGGGGCAGAAACACCGGGCGGTATGCCAACCAGACTCAGGAAAGCCTGGTACGGAAAAATGGAGCCCAGTGGGTACTGATCCACGAATACTGCGGAGAATTCTTAACTCATGCGTTGGATCATTCTCCGGATCATTCTCCAGATCATTCTCCGGGAAATGACGGCGGCAGATATCAGCTGGAATATCTGCTCCACGGAAAGGATAACGACCGATCCAATCTGGAGAATACAGTCAGTGAGCTTTTTCTGATCCGGCAAGGCATCAATCTGATCCAGATTTTATCAGATACAGAGAAACGGGAGGCAGCCCAAAGCCTGGCGGCAGTGATCACTGGAATCATAGGAATCGCGCCCCTTGTGGAGGTCATGACCTGTTTTATTATGACGGTCTGGGCCATGGGAGAGGCGCTGGAGGATGTGCGTTGTCTCATGGCTGGGGGAAATGTGCCGCTTTGGAAGTCAGCGGATGAGTGGAAGTTGTCACTGGAAGAGCTTTTAAGTATGGGAACGGGAAGAACGGCCAGAACGGCCGGTGATACACCCGGCCAACATACACCCGGACAACCGAAAAACAGCCGTGGAATGGACTATGAGCAATATTTAAAATGGATGTTATTTACGGTAGACCAGGGGAAGAAGCAGACCAGGATCATGGATGTGGTCCAGGCGGTGATCCAGAAGGATGAGCCGGGATTTCGTCTGGAAAACTGCATCTGTGATGTGGATATTCAGGTGAAGGGCTGTGGAAAACATGTCTTTTTTGCCTTGCCATTTGTGGAAAAGCTGGTGGGAGGTCAGGAGGGCTATGAGCTTCTGGTCCAGGCGGCAAAAGCTTATTAAGATCAGAAAAGAAAATTGGAAGGAGGTGGAAAGGGATGCTCTTTTTCCGGAAACATGATTCGGACATAGATATTCCTTTTGAAATGAAAAATTGGATCAACCGGCAGTCAAAACGCAGAAATAAAGTTTTTTGTGAATTTCCAAAAAAAATAATCGTAACTCTCCAAGTACGACTCCCTGAAAATATGACAGCCAGATCCGGAAAAAGAGTGTCCTTTTCTGCCTCCGCCAGTATGACCGTGGAAGCTGCGCTGGTTCTACCGCTCTTTTTATTTGCCGGGTGTATTCTGATGCAGCCATTTCCAATCTTAAATACCCAGAGACAGGTGCAGGAGATTCTGGAGGTGACTGCTGAAGATATTAGTCAGAATGCAGGTGTGGCATGGAATGGAGCTCAGATATCGGAGCCAATGACGGAAGCGGCCGCCTGGGCCTATGCGGAAGCTTTTGTGCGGAAAAAGACCGAAACTTTGCCCATACAGAATTTATCGCTGATGCAGTCGCAGTTATTGAAGGATGGAAAAACCATTGATCTGATAGCCCATTATCAGGTACGGATGCCATTTCCGGTGTTGGGAGTGAGAGCAGTGGAACAGACGAACCGCAGCTTCCGTTACGCCTGGACAGGGCTGGACGGACCGGTTGATGGAGCCGGTGGCAGACAGGATGCAGACGAGGCGGTGGTCTATGTAGGCCGGGACAGTACCAGGTACCACGTAAGCCGTTCCTGTCATTATCTGAGTACAGAATTAAAGGCGGTTTTCTATGCGGATCTGGAGCTTACCGCAGCAAGGACGGAGCACGCTATAAGCCCTGTGACCGGTGCGGCGCGTCACATGGAGCTGTGGTGTATATCACGCCTTATGGAGAACGATATCACAGTGATCAGGGATGCAGTGCACTGGCGGCCTATGTGAGAGAAGTGCCGAAGTCACAGGTGGAATATCTGGGGCCCTGCTCCTACTGTGGTGGTGGAAAATAAGGAGGAAACTGTGGATGGCGGAGCAGAGTATGAAAATATTGTGGATGGTGTTCCTGATTGTGGCTGCGTATCAGGATTTCAGAGAGCGTCAGGTGAGCGTTATGTGGATGGTGTGCGGTGCAGCAGCGGGAATGATCGGATGTTGTCTGATGGCAGGAGAGAGATATCAAGATATGCTGGAGACCGGGATCGATGCAGAACGTGTGAGCCTGCTGATGAACATTGTGAAGATCCAGATGGTGAGAATCGGAAAAGCAGCAGGAATCGGAGCCGCGCTGCTGATCCTTGCAAAATTGACCGGGGGAGCCATGGGTGGTGGAGATGGTTTGTTTTTTCTTATGTCTGCATTTTATTGGGATTGGAAGGAGCTGCTGGTCCTGTTTTTGGAGACACTTGCGATTTCTTCTGCCTGGGGAATGGCGCTGCTGATGAAGAGACAATGGAACAGAGCTGGAACTCCTTCGGTTCGATGGAAGGAGACGATTCCGTTTTTAACCTGTTGTCTGGTCCCCGGCATTATTCAGGTCTGGAATGTACTGATGCAGTGAGAATTGGCAAAGTGACGGGGAGGAGGGCTGCATAAGATGCAGGAAAAAATCTGGAAAATTCAGGCCAGTTATACGGTGGAAGCGTCCTATATCATGTCCATGGTGATTCTGTCCCTGGCAGTTTTGATCCGTGCTGCTTATGGTCAATATCTGGACAAGACATCCTTATTTTTAATGAATTATGCAGTGGAGCGGCTGTATGGACAGGAGGAGAATAAGAGCGAAGCTTTGCAATATGGTTCCGTATCAGGAAATGCAGTGCGGACGAAGACCCAGGTGACAGGGACCATCTGCGGTCAGAATCATATGAGATCGATCCAGAAGCGTGTACATGAGCCGGAAGAGGTGTTGTGGATGATGACGATTTTTCAGAAAAACAAGGAGGCAGAAAGCCATGGAGGTCAGCTACCACAGAGAAATGAAGAAGAATTATCTGATGATTGAGGCCGATGAAGAGGGCATGCAGGCATTTGAGGCAAAAATGCTGGTGGGCAATGCGATTGAAGGGTTGCTGAAATTCCGGATACGCAGAACCGATGACCACTGCCAGTTTTGTTATGAGATCACCTCCAGACAGCCTTTGGGGCGTCTTTTGGAAACGAAATCCATCAATGCGGTGCAGCTCCGTGTTCTCCTTCTGGGAATTGCCCAGACGCTGATCCGCATGGAAGATTATCTGCTGTCAGAACATCAGATCCTATTAGATCCAGATTATATCTATATCGATCCAGAGAGCTTTCAGCCAGGTCTGTGTCTGCTTCCTGGAAAGAATGGCAGTTTTCCAGACGAATTCAGCGAATTTTTACAGTTTTTACTGGGGAAAGCAGACCATCAGGATAAGGATGCAGTGGTATTGATCTATGGGTTATACCGGGAGAGCCTAAAGGAAAATTATGGGCTGGACAATCTGCTCCGGTGGCTGATGCGGGATGAAGGAAAAGCAGGAGAAGGACCGGAAAAGCTGCTGGAAGAAAAAGAAGAATATCGCTCACGATCATCATCAGGACGGAATGGCTATCCGGGAAAATGGGATTCACAGCCGGAGATACTTGATGGAGAAAAAGAAATGAGTCCGGGACCGGAAAAACGACCGGAGGCAGAGGCGGAATCGGGAACAGGCGAAGCTGTCATTCAGGAAAATGCCTGGAGTTTAAAAACCATAGTTCTTAGAATTGTGGAGTGTCTGCTATTGATTCCAGTATTTTTGGCTGCCATCTGGTTATGGAAAGGAAGCGATACACTGCCGTATCTGACAGGTGATGGAATCTGGCTGACGGTTGGAGCTGTGGCAGCGAGGGGATTGGCTGTGTTCTGGTGATCGGGAGCGGTATTGCCACACAAAGAAAAAACCAGGAGTCAGAAAACCATCGACATAGGAAGTGTGATAAAACCAGGAGTCAGATGGAAAAGCAGTATGAAAAACAGCAGGGAAGGCAGGGGGGAAAGCAGGGGGAAAGGCAGAAACAAAGGCAGCGGGAAAAGCCATCATGGGAGATGATATTTGCAGAGGACGACGGGGAGCGGGAGATGTCAGAAGATGCCACCGGACACTACATAGAATCAGCATATAAGTCAGATGCGAATGAGAAATCTGAACCGGGAAGAAGCCAGAATGAATCTGACGATTGTCACACGGTCCTTCTATGGGACCGGAACAAAAAAGAAAATGTCCGGCGGATGGCCTGTCTCGATCACCCAGAGTTGACTGCCCAGATGAGCTATTACCCATTTTTGATCGGCAAACAAGAAAGTCTGGCGGATTTTACCATTCCTGATGACACCGTCAGCCGTCTTCACGTCCGCATCGACCAGAAAGATGGGGGTTATACCCTGACGGACTTAAATTCCACCAATGGAACCACCGTCAATAACCGCAAACTGGAAGCTAACGAGATGGTTCCGCTGCAGGTTGGAGATCTGGTGGATATTGCAGGGTATCATTTTCAATTTTTGTGAGAAATTTGGGCTAACCGCAATTAGTGGTTGAAAATATCTGCCGCGTAAAATGCGGTTTCCTCAATAAGATGCTTAAACGGAACAATGTGATTTACAAGCGTTGTTAAGATGGAAGGCTTGCCTCTTCCATCGGCATAAGCAACTGTAAACCATAATTTGTACGAAGCAGGTCCGTAAAACGTAAGCCTGTGGAGACAGCTATGACGGGGAGATATTGTTCTACATCTCTAGTCAGTTCTTGCCATCGGAATTCCTCCTTTCTAGTTCCAATATTTTCTATTGTCAAAACCATTATTTCCACAATATAATAACATAAGAACACGAAGCAAATAGTGTTCCTCAAAACTTGTTTTTTGTTGACTACGAGTACTTTTGTGATATAATAAAGCTAGAGGATAGCGGCGTTGACCAGCTATCGCGGTGTTGAAGCAATTGACTGTGTCGGAATGCAGCCGGTTGTGGAGCCTGACCTTGGGTTATGCGATAACCTCAAACCGAATAGGTTCTTCGGAACTGAATGAAAACGCTTTTAAGGGCCTTGCATTGGCAGGGTCCTTTATTTTTTGTAAAGGACAAGGTATATATGGATCTATTACAACAGTCTGCACAAGCCTGGAAAGAAATAACTGAATATAGATATTTGTTTACATATGGCTATAAAAATCAGCTGTATCCAATTAATCTTACCTTTTCTTTGGAAGATTATCCGCATTTAGCTGGCTTCCAATATATGAAAGATATCTCACTTCCAAATTATTCTTCTGCCAAAATTGCTGATAGAATTCTTGAAGGTAAAATACCATTTGAAAAAGTTCAAAAGGCAGCCCAGTACGACGAGATGATAAAACCCCGACTTGAAGCATTAGTTCGCTTGAAGGAATCTCTTGATAACGAATTTAATTTATATTCATACATGCCACGCAAGTATCCTTTCATCACAAGCATTAGAGCAGATTATTTAATATCCAGCCATTTTAGCGTTGATAATTTCATCTTTATCATCAAGGCAAATGTGCAAGGTGAATCAAAATGTGATTTTCTTTGTTGCTCCATTTTTGAAAAATGTGATCGAGATTATGAATCAAACCAAAGAACTCGAACACTGATGAAGAAAGAACGAATACATATTTTTTCTAACACCACCGATATTCTATTGGATCGTTTATCAGCACAAACAAAGCCGAAGAACAAAGCTACTGAAACTTCAGATAATGCAGAGGCAAAGTTCGATGATTCACAATAGTACCACTTCCTTTTGGGGGTGGTTTTTTCCTGCTATCCCACCATCCAATTTTGCGACTGCACGTACAAGACCCACCCGCCGTTCTATAGGAGACAGGTCTGTAGAGATTGGCACACCCCCACCTCGTCCTCACAAGCCTGTTAATGAAGCAGGAACGGTGATGATTGTTGATGTCAGGGATTTCAACCTGATCTGTGGTCTTGCAGAATCCAGTGAGAGCGGATTTTCAACCACTTATTGCGGATACCCGAAATTTGTCGAAATCCGTCGAATTTCGTCGAAATCCGTTACATTTTCACATCCCCTAGCGTCTTAATTATGTATTGGAGGACATGCAGGCGGTTAAAAATGCCTTAACAAACACCATGAGCTATGATAAAATGAGGGGTAACCATTCATTACTTTCCCATAGCAAGTGCGGGATCTGCTGAATGGCTGCAGATAAAGTTGCATAAAGGAGAAAAATATGGAATATAGGAAAACAACAACTCCGTCTTATGTAAACTTTTACCTGATCGCGGCCAATGTGATCTATTTTCTTTTTGTAGAATGGAAAGGGTCAACGGAGGACGTGGAATGCATGTTACAGTGGGGAGCCATGTTCAAACCGGCCATTGTGGAAGGAAAACAGTATTGGCGGTTATTTACCGCGATGTTTATGCATTTTGGTATCCGGCATCTGGTCAATAATATGCTGATCTTATTTGTTCTGGGAGACAACCTGGAACGGGCGTTGGGAAAGATCAGGTATTTGTTTTTCTATCTGACCTGTGGGGTGCTGGCCAATGTCATTTCTCTTTTGTGGGAGATCTGGTTTCCGGGAAGCCGTATGGTGGTCTCAGCCGGGGCGTCTGGAGCGATTTTCGGAGTGATCGGCGGACTTCTGTATGTGGTTGGTGTGAACCGGGGGCGTCTGGAGGATTTAAGCAGCAGACAGCTGGCAACTATGGTTCTATTTTCCCTGTACTTTGGATTTACCAGTACCGGCGTGAACAACGTGGCCCATGTGGGCGGGCTGGTTTCAGGAATTGTCATGGCATGGATATTATACCGCAGACCGCAAAGGTCTGAGTGGTGGATGAAGGAGGATTTTTAACATGAGAGACGACTGTATTTTCTGCAAAATCGCAAATGGAGAGATTCCATCTGCAACACTTTATGAAGATGAAGATTTTCGTGTCATTTTGGATCTGGGACCGGCATCAAAGGGTCATGCCCTGATCTTACCGAAAGAGCACTATAAAGATTTATGTGAACTGGATGACGCAGTTGCGGCGAAAGTACTTCCACTGGCTGGCAAGATGGGAAGAGCTATGAAGAAAGCCTTACATTTTGACGGTTTTAATCTGGTACAGAACAATGGAGAAGCAGCCGGACAGACTGTGATGCATTTTCATATGCATATGATCCCCAGATACGCCAATGGCCCGCAGATGGTTTTATGGAATCCTGGAAAACTGGACGACACTGAAAAGACGGAAATCATCGAAAAAGTGAAAAAAGAATTAGAATAATGATGATGCTGTCTGCTTTGATAGCGCGGATAAGATAAGGGGGAGCCTAGTCTATGAAGCAGCAAAATGTCGAACTGCTGCAGACTTTATATGAAGAATATCAGGGTGCACTCAGATATACAGCAACAAGGATAGGTGTGAATAGCGACGATGTGGATGATGTAATCCAGGATAGTTTCTGCGCTTTTATCAAAGCATATGGAGATACGATAGACCAGTGGGAGATCGCAAGGCAAAAAGGCGCGATCATGAGAATTCTTAAAAATCGTTGTGTGGATTATTTCAGAATCAAAAGCAGAAGAGGTGTGAGCATCAGTCTTGACGAAGGGTATTACGGCAAAGAAGTACCGCTTCCGGAATCGTTGATCGGAAAAGATGTTTTAGACCAGATGGCAGAGGACGATGAAGTAAATTACATAATAAAGTATTTGCAGGATATGAAACCAGAATGGCGTGATGTAGCGATTCTTCATTTTATTGAAGAACGCCCGATCTCGGAAGTCAGTCAGATTCTGGGGATTAAAGAAGCATCCTGCAGAATGAGACTTACCAGACTCCGAAGATATTTGAAAAAGAATTTTCCTTACAAAATCTAAAGGAGCCTGGTTTTTGTGTTACTGTTCACGCGTTGCGCAACGTTTTTGTTTCATAGTTATTTGGAAGCACACTCTTCAATCAGAGAAATAATGGTGTCAACTGCATTGCTTAAATGGCTTTGTTCCATGGTGTGAATGAAGTCAGCACGTTTTTGATAGGTATCCGTAATTGCCTGGAACAGAGAATGTTCTGTTAATTGTTCTTCTTCTAACAAAGTACTGAAGCCTTGTTTCGCAAAGGACGAGGCATTGAGAATCTGGTCGCCTCTGCTGGCAGCGGCAGATAATGGGATCAGGATATTAGGCTTGCGTAAAGCAAGGATTTCACAGATTGAGTTTGCTCCGGCTCTGGAAATGATCAGATCTGCAGCTGCAAATAAGTGGCGGAGCGGAGCATTGACATATTCGTACTGTACATATCCCGGTGTGCCGATCAGGGATTCATCCAGATGGCCTTTGCCGCAGATATGTATTACCTGGAAATTCGTAAGAAGCTGTGGCAGGATACTGCGTACAGCCTGGTTGACGGTAACGGAACCAAGACTGCCGCCGATCACTAAAATAATTGGTTTATCTGCGGAAAGATGGGTATACTGAAGGCCGGAGAGACGATCTCCGGTCAGAAGCTCCCGGCGGATCGGAGAACCGGTCAGAACCGCTTTGTCTTTCGGAAGATACTGCAGGGTTTCCGGGAAATTGCAGCAGACTCTGGCAGCAGATGGGATACAGATCTTGTTGGCAAGGCCAGGTGTCATATCAGACTCATGGATGATGGTAGGAATATGGTAGCGTTTTGCAGCCAGAACCACAGGAACGGACACAAAGCCGCCTTTGGAAAATACCACATCCGGTTTATAATTTTTGATCAGTTTGCAGGCTTCCGCATAGCCTTTTAATACGCGGAAAGGATCAGAAAAATTCTTCAGATCAAAGTATCTGCGGAGTTTTCCTGAAGAGATGCCGTCATAAGGGATACCGGCATCTGTGATTAATTTCTTTTCTATCCCTTCATAGGAACCAATATAACGAATTTCAAATCCATGATCCTTTAAAGATGGGATCAGGGCAAGGTTCGGGGTGACATGGCCAGCAGTTCCGCCGCCAGTTAGAATGATCTTTTTCATAAAAGAGCCTCCATCGTTGATATAGTAATAATACTAAACGAACGTTTTGAAAAGTCAACCCTTAACCAGAAGGAAAACAAGGAATAAATAGGAATCACGTAACTATGAAGGTACTGAATAGTTACGGAATCACAAAGAAAGAAAATGGGGTGGAAAACGTGAGAAACAGTAAGGTCAGCCAGGAAGAAGATAAGTTGATTCAGCAGAAATTACAAGAAGCATTTGGATACACCGATGAGCAGCTGGCAGCCCAGCTGGATCAAGCCGCCGCCGAATACGCCGCCCACCCAGAATTAAACTTTACCCCACCAAAAGGAGAATTCGAGAAGATTCTGGCAATGGCCGCACAGGACGAAACACAGGATAAGAAAGAAGATGGACATAAAGTAATCCGTTTAAAGAAGGTGATGAAGCCGATGATCCTGGTGGCAACAGTGGGAGCGATCCTGCTGGGGACTGGGATGATGGCTAGTGGTAGGAGGTATTATAGGTTTTGGGGAGAGAATCGAGGGAAGGGCGAGATTGTTTTAATAATGTTGAGGCAATAAGGGATGCAGATTCACTGGAAAAGGCTTATAAGGAAATAGAGTCTCAAACAGGAATAAAAGCAGTGGAAATGTTTTATGT
>QUFC01000050.1 GCA_003478355.1 Lachnospiraceae bacterium AM48-27BH | reverse complement strand
TCCAGGATCCGGTATCCATTTTTTTGCAAAAAAGCAGCCGTTTCTTCCTCGTAACGGCTGCCCACTGCTCTCTTATTCTCCAATTTTCCAGCACTCCGTTTAGCAGAATTTCTGTAACTGTCCAGCGCCTATTGGTTACTGTTCACGCGTTGCGCAAACAGCAACGGATTTTGCCGATGCTTCGCATTCTAAATCGGCAAAATCTGTTACCACCACCGTATCATACGGCATTTTCAGTTCAGAAAATGCCTACCCGTGTACAGTAACGCCTATTGGTCTATGTGTTCTTATGGTCGCGCAGCAAGTGCGCAGACCTGCTAAACAGTTACAAATTTTTTTATAAATGTTCTTCTGTGGATCGGACATGGCCATATTCCTTCAGTGCCGCAATATGTGCCGCCGTTCCATATCCTTTGTGCTTTGCAAATCCGTATTCCGGATAAATCTGATCGTACTCCATCATCATCCGGTCCCTGGTCACCTTGGCCAAGATACTGGCCGCAGCGATAGAAACGCTCTTAGCGTCCCCCTTCACGATCGGAACCTGCATGATATCTACACCCGGGATGGTCACTGCATCATTTAACAGGATCTCCGGTATCACGTTAAGCTGGCTGATGGCCTGGCGCATGGCTTCGTAAGTGGCCTGCAGGATGTTGATCTCATCGATCACCTGTGGACTGACGATCCCGATGCCGTAAGCCACTGCTTTCTCTTTTATCTCATCAAACAGAAGATCTCTTTTCTTCTCAGAAAGCTTCTTGGAATCGTTTAAATAAAAAATCTGACAATCTTTAGGAAGCACTGCCGCTGCCGCCACCACCGGGCCTGCAAGAGGACCTCTTCCGGCCTCATCGATGCCACAGATATAGGCACAGGCGTCATAAGTATCCTCATACTCCCGCATAGCTTCCAGGCGGGCTAACTCTTTCTCCAGCTTCTCACCGCTCAGTGGCTTCATCTGCCTTCTCCTCCTGCGGCGGGAATTCCAGGGTCATGCGGCCCAGGCGTCCATTCCGGTAGTCATCCAGGAATAAATTCGCCGCTTTTTTGTAATCGTACTCATTACCCTTTAACAGACAGGCTCTGGCTCTGGCGATCTGGCCCAACATCTCGTATGGATCGCCAGGTTCCACATCATACCGTTCTTTTAAAGTCTCCAGATAACGCTCACCCATAAATTTTAATAACTCTGCAGCCAGCTCTTCCTTATTCAGGATCTCATCGTTAATGGAGCCGATAAATGCCAGACGCAGTCCCACTTCCTGATTTTCAAATCTCGGCCATAAAATACCCGGAGTGTCCAGAAGCTCCAGGCTCTTATTCAGACGGATCCACTGGTTTCCTTTGGTAACACCTGGTTTATTGCCGGTTTTGGCACAGGCCTTTCCTGCAAAAGCATTGATAAACGTGGATTTGCCCACATTCGGGATTCCCACTACCATAGCGCGGACCGGGCGGTTTAAGATACCGCGTTTCCGGTCACGTTCGATTTTCGCTTTACATGCCTCCTGCACCACGCCATTGATCTGCTTTAAACCGACACCGCTCTTGGAATTGATCTTCACCACATGGAATCCCTGGCTCTTAAACCATGCCGCCCAGGCATCATTCCAGGTCTCACTGGCTAAATCAGATTTATTTAATAAAATTAAACGTGCCTTATTCTTTCCCAGCTCATCAATATCCGGATTCCGGCTGGAAAATGGAATACGGGCGTCCACTACCTCAATGATCAGATCGATCAGCTTGATGTCCTCCTGCATGGCACGCTTCGCCTTGGTCATATGACCTGGATACCACTGTATATTCATAAAATACTCCTACTCTACCAATTTAAAATCAATAAACGGGATCAGTCTCAACCAGACCTTTCCCCGGATCTGTCTCCGTTTCACATTGCCGATTTTCACAAACCTGCTGTCCTCGCTGCTATCCCGGTTATCACCCAGAAGAAAATATTCATCTTCGTCTAACACCACCGGGTTTTCTGCCAGGCCGGCCAGAGACACCTGACCTAATCCTTTATCGGCCTCTAACGGCTTATCATCAATGTAAATCTGTCCATTTTTAATCTGTACGGTCTCTCCCGGCAGTCCGATCACCCGCTTCACATTGGGCTTCTTATCCTCCCGCTCAAAGACCACTACATCAAACCGTTTCGGGCTTCCCAGATCATAGGATAAACGGTTCATCAACACCACGTCTTCGCTTCTTAGCTCCGGCGTCATGGACTGTCCCGTGATTCGGATCTGGGTTCCAAACCCATACACTACAAACCAGGCCAGGGAAATCACCACGATGATGTCCACCAGCCATACGATCATTCTCCGAAGTTTATTTGTCTCTTCCTGATAAAACTCCACCCGCAACCGCTCCTGTCTCTTTCAAGTCGAACCTCCGCCCACCAGTTTTCTCCTGCAGCAGCTGTCCACTCAAACAGTATTCTTCTGCGCCGCCACAGCGGAATCCAGAAGTGGAAAAAAGGGACAATAAAATACTTTATTGTCCCTTAACTCACACTCTCTAAAATGAATTATTTCACTAACTCTTTAACCTTAGCAGCTTTACCAACTCTGGTTCTTAAGTAGTTCAGTTTTGCTCTTCTAACTTTACCCTCTACAACCTCGATGTTGTCAACGAATGGGGAATGTACTGGCCATGTCTTCTCTACGCCGATACCGTTAGAATTCTTTCTTACAGTGAAAGTCTCTCTTGCGCCACCGTTCTGTCTCTTAATAACAGTACCCTCGAAAACCTGGATTCTCTCACGGTTACCCTCTTTGATCTTGTTGTATACTTTAACAGTATCACCAACATGGAACTCCGGTACAGATGCCTTTAACTGTGCAGCTTCAATATTCTTAATAATCTCGTTCATTGTGTGAACCTCCTTCATATGTTTGATGTTCTTAATACTCTTATCGTAACAGAGGACCATCTCTTATTTTCACAACTCTGTTATCATATCATGGCAAATAGAAAAAAGCAAGTATTTTTTTGTATTTACGCCATTTTTCTGACCCGCCAGTTCATCACTCACACTTGCTTTCCTGTTCCGCCAACAGCTCTGCCAGATACTGTTTTTCCTTCTTGGACAGATTAGCATCCGCTAAAAGATCCGGTCTGCGTTCCAACGTCCGTTTGATGGACTGCTGGCGCCGCCAGGTCTCAATATTCTTATGATGTCCGGAAAGCAGCACCTCCGGAACCTTCTTTCCCTCATACACCTCTGGCCGGGTATACTGGGGATACTCTAATAAATTATCGTGGAAAGACTCGATTTCCGCGGAAACGTCATTATTTAACACGCCAGGAACCAGACGGGAAATGCAGTCGATCATCACCATGGCCGGAAGTTCTCCACCCGTCAGCACATAATCGCCTACAGACAGATAGTCCGTCACAATGAGCTCCAGCGCCCGCTCGTCGATGCCCTCATAGTGGCCACACAGAAAGACCAGATCCTCTTCTTTCGCCAGTTCTTCCGCAATCGACTGGTTAAAGGTCTGTCCCTGTGGCGTCATGTAGAGGACTCTCGGCCGTTTTCCGATCTTCCGGCACAGATCCTCATAAGAATCACAGACCGGTCCAGGCTGCATCACCATACCTGCACCGCCGCCATAAGGAGCATCATCCACATGGTTGTGCTTATCCTTGGAATAGTCACGGATATTGATGGCTTCAATAGAGATCAGTCCCTTTTCCACCGCCCGGCCAATGATACTGGTGTTCAGTCCATCCATGACCATTTCCGGAAATAGGGTCAAAATGTGATAATTCATGGTCGTACTCCTATAAATCCATCAGCCCGTCTAACACATGGACTGTCATGGTCTGCTGTTCTAAATCCACATTCAAAATACACTGCTTGATGGCCGGGAGAAGCAGTTCTTTGCCATCAGTCATTTCCACCACATAAACATCATTGGCACCGGTCTGGAGCACATCCTTTAATGTTCCAAGCTCCTCACCTTCATCCGTTGCCACCTTCAGCCCGATCAGATCCACGATAAAGTTCTCGTCCGGTCCTAATGGAACTGCGTCCTCTCTGGTGATCAGAATATCTTTATTCTTATAGATTTCAATATCATTTATATTGTCAAACCCTTTGAATTTCACAATGACCATGTTCTTAAAGAACTTGACCTGCTCAATCTCCATGGGCTTTAATTCTTTTCCAGTATCGATCATGACGTGCTTTAATTTCTTGAACCGCTTTGCATCGTCTGTTGTCGGAAATACCTTTACTTCCCCTCTTACGCCGTGGGTGGAAGTGATCACGCCTACACGCAATGTCTGTTCCATATATTCTCTCTCCGTATATACAAAATCGAATGCTGTCATCCTGCGACAGAATCATACCCGCAGGTTTTATACAGCCTGCGGCTGGTCACATAAGCGACAAAGACCGTCTGCCTAAAAAGGCCGGCGGTCTTGTAAGTAAGTTACTGAATTTCCACAACTACTTTTTTGTCTTCTTTTGAGGCTGCTGCCTTCACAACAGAACGAATGGCTTTTGCGATTCTGCCCTGTTTACCAATAACCTTACCCATGTCAGAAGGAGCCACCTTCAGTTCGATGACGGTTTCCCCATTCTGCTCGGATTCGATGACAGAAACTTCCTCTGGATGTTCCACCAGAGCTTTTGCCATAACTTCAACTAATTCTTTCATATCATCACCTCAGGATTACTGGATACCTGCGATCTTTAACAGCTTGCTAACGGTCTCAGTTGGCTGAGCGCCTGTTGCTAACCACTTCTTAGCTGCTTCCTCATCGAATTTGATTACGCTTGGATCAACGTTTGGATTATAGTAACCAACCTCCTCGATGAACTTACCATCTCTTGGAGATCTGGAATCTGCAACTACAACTCTATAGAAAGGAGCCTTTTTCTGTCCCATTCTTCTTAATCTCATCTTTACTGCCATGTCAATTTCACCTCCTTGTCGTGATTTACCTATAGACAAAAGCATATGCTTTGCTAACTAATTAAAAGGGCATCTTAAACTTTCCCATCATACCGCCTAATGCCCCAAGTCCGCCTTTACGTTTGCCGCCGCCCATCATACCTGGCAGCTGCTTCATCATCTTGCGCATCTGGTCAAACTGTTTTACAATGCGGTTGACTTCGCTGATGTCCACGCCTGCGCCTCTGGCGATTCTCTGTTTTCTGGATGGATTCAGGATTGCCGGATTGGCACGTTCTTCCTTCGTCATGGAAAGAATGATCGCTTCTACACGGTCCATGGCCGAATCATCTACAGCCATATCTCCCTTCATCTGCGGCATACCTGGCATCATGCTCATGATGCTTGCCATACCGCCCATCTTTTTGATCTGGCGCATCTGATCCAGGAAATCATTAAAATCAAACTCAGCTTTCTTTAACTTCTGGGTCAATTCCTTAGCTTTTTCCTGGTCAACTTCCATCTCTGCTTTCTCGATCAGAGAAAGGATATCTCCCATTCCGAGGATTCTGGAAGCCATGCGGTCCGGGTAAAACTGCTCTAAATCAGAAAGCTTTTCACCCATACCAATATATAAAATCGGTTTTCCGGTCACAGCCTTAATGGATAATGCCGCACCGCCTCTGGTATCACCGTCCATCTTCGTTAAGATGACGCCATCGATGCCGATCTTATTTTCAAAATTCTCTGCCACGTTGACCGCATCCTGTCCGGTCATGGCATCAACAATGAGAAGTGTCTGATGCACCTGAACTTCTCTCTTGATCTCCTGAAGCTCAGCCATCATGTCTTCATCCACATGGAGACGGCCTGCAGTATCTAAGATCACTACATTAAAACCATTCTTCTGTGCATGCTCAATGGCTGCTTTCGCAATGTTGACCGGTTTCTGGTTATCACCCATGGAAAATACCGGAACGCCCTGCTTTTCTCCATTGATCTGTAACTGCTGGATCGCTGCCGGACGATACACATCACAGGCAACCAGTAATGGTTTTCTGCCCTTCGCCTTTAGCTTTCCTGCGATCTTGGCGGTGGTTGTGGTCTTACCTGCACCCTGGAGACCTGCCATCATGATCACTGTGATCTCACTGGCCGGCTTTAACTCGATCTCCTTAGTCTCAGAACCCATGAGGGAAATCAGTTCCTCATGAACGATCTTGACCACCATCTGTCCCGGAGTCAGACTGTTTAACACATCCTGTCCAATGGCACGTTCCTGAACGGAGTTCACAAACTGTTTTACCACCTTGAAGCTTACATCAGCTTCTAACAGAGCCATCTTGACTTCTTTCAGGGCAGCCTTAACATCGGCTTCTGACAGTCGGCCCTTGCCACGCAGATTCTTAAATACATTCTGCAGCTTGTCGGATAAGCTTTCAAAAGCCATCGCAATCCTCCTGTTTATGTCTTACAGTTCGATAATCTCGCCTGCGATCTGCTGGATCTTCTGAATCAGCTTCATGTCCTGATTCTTCTGATACTCTCCTGTCAGTTGGCGAATCTCTTCCACCATCCGTCTGGTCTGATGAAATTTCTCAACCAGCTTTAACTTTGACTCATATTCCGCTAATGTCTTGTCACATCGTTTCACCAGGTCATGGACACCCTGACGGCTGATCCCCTGTTCCTCGGCAATCTCGCTTAAAGACATATCGTTAAATACCACATCTTCATAAATCTTTCTCTGATGCGGTGTCAGCAGTTCGCCGTAAAAATCATACAACATTCCTTGTTCTACAATCTTTTCCATCTCATCACCTGTGCTATCATACACGAAAAAGCGCAGGGTGTCAAGTATTTTTTCTTGACACCCTTAATTTTTTTAATTTTTTCTTTTTCGTTCCATATTCAGGCTAGTTCCGGCTTATCTCCGGATCGATCCTGGAAATGATATATCCCTCGACTTCTTCTGCGGTGATACCTAAAGGAATCGCCAGCTCCCGGTACAGATTATCTTTTGCTTTCCGAAAATACCGCTCGTCCACCTCTGTCAGACGCTTGCCGCGAACCATCCTGTCTTTTTTTCTCCGGTACAGGGTCTTGATGATGCCGATCCAGGCTTTACAGTCGCAGGATTTTAAAGCTTCTTTGTATTTCGCCTCCCGCTGCTTCTCGTCACCGATCTGCAGGTCTTTTACATTTCTGATCTCTTCGATCAGACGATCTGCTTCTTCTCTGGTAACAATCCGTCTCATGGGATTTTTATTTTCCTCAACAGGAGTAAGAATCTTTCCTCCCGGGGAAGACACCGGTTCCAGCACATAATAGAGCTTTGCCTGTGTTGCTTCCTTTTGCTTCATGGTTGTGATATCCATAACCTGACAGACTCCTGTGGTTCCATACACGATATACTCGCCTTTTTCAAACACGCCTTTCATCCTTTCTGCATACTTAAAAGAGCATTGTACTGTTATCATGACCCATTTTACCATTTTTATGCAGGAAATGTCAGTATTTTGAAGCAATTTGATGTTTTTCAGCGTTTTGTCTTATGATTCTCATTCTATCTATTGTGCGGGTTTCACAAATCCTCCATGAGGATTTTAGTCAGTTCGTCCATATCAGCGGCAATTTTCCAGGTCCCTGCTGCCTCCAGTTCTTCTCTTGAGCCGTAACCAAACAGCACGCCCACGCAGTCAATGCCCTGTTCTTTCGCTCCAAACACATCATGTTCCCGGTCACCTACCATGACCATCCGGCTGCGATCCACATCCTGGACTCCTGCCTGTTCCATGGTATAGGCAATCACATCGCCCTTTCTCACCCGCACTTCATCCATGCTAGCACCGCCAATGTAGTCAAAATAGGAATCCAGCTGGAAATGCTCTAAAATCTGTCTGGCAAATTTTTCCGGCTTAGAGGTTGCCACATACAGTTTCTTTCCTGACGCTTTTAACTTGCCAAGCATCTCCGGTATTCCCTCATACACCCGGTTTTCAAACAGACCGCCGGCCGCAAAATATTCCCGGTATTTGTAAATGGCCTCTTTGGCCTGTTCCTCTGAAAAATCATAAAATTTCATAAAGCTGTCCTTTAAAGGCGGGCCGATAAATGGAATCAGCCTGGTCAAATCCTCTTCTATAATGTCATAAGCCTTTAATGCATGCTGGACAGAACGGGTGATGCCAAGCATCGGATCCGTCAACGTCCCATCCAGGTCAAAAAAAATGATATTTCTCTCCATTACTATCCCTCTCCGTCATTTTTTGTGATATCTTTCATCATAGAAAAGGATTGAGGAAATGTCAATGAATCATTACTGGTAAACTCTTTGTTTTTCGGGTATAATCATACTATTCACGGACCGACGCTTTCTCTGCACCGGTGCCGGAACACAAAAAGCCTCAGAAAGGACGAATGCTATGATCCACATTAAACAGGACGGAACCGGAGATTTTACTTCTGTCCAGGCAGCTCTTGACAGCCTGCCAGCAGACAACCAGGAACCGGTTACGCTTTTTATCCACAAAGGGATTTACCGGGAACAGATCCACGTGACCGTTCCTTACGTTTCCTTCACAGGAGAATCCGCTGAAGAAACCATCTTAACTTATGGTCTTTATGCCCGGATGCCATCCGATGATATCGGAAAATTAGGGACTTTCCGCACTTACTCCTGCTTTATCGACACCCATGATTTCACAGCCAGCAATCTGACTTTTGAAAATAGTGCCGGGCCAGGCACAAAGGTGGGGCAGGCGCTGGCTCTTTACGTAGACGGAGACCGGATTGCATTCCACGACTGCCGTTTTTTAGGAAACCAGGATACCCTGTTCACAGCGCCTCTGCCGCCAAAAGAGATCGAGCCTAATGGATTTGTAGGGCCAAAGCAGTCTGCACCAAGGATCAATGGACGGCATTTCTACCAGAGATGCTATATCGAAGGAGATATCGATTTTATCTTTGGCGGGGCAACGGCTTATTTTGAAGATTGTGAATTTTTCTCCAAATATACCGGGCAGCCTATCAGCAGTTACGTGACTGCCGCTTCTACTCCAGAAGGCCAGGAATACGGCTATGTGTGCCAGAGCTGTCTTTTCACCAGCAACTGTCCGCCACATTCTGCTTACCTTGGACGGCCATGGCGTGAATATGCCAAAGTTGTTCTCTTAAACTGTCAGATGGAACACCACATCTGCCCAGAAGGCTGGAATGATTGGGGGAAAGAGTCCGCCCATGATACGGTGTTCTTTGCCGAATACAAAAGCTACGGGCCAGGGGCGGCCATGCAGTCGCGGCCGGACTGGTGTCATGTGCTGGATGAACGGGAAGCAAAACATTTCGCCAAAGAACTGGTACTGGGCGGAAATGACGGTTGGAACCCGTAACGCCAATTTCTCCAAACACCAGCGAGCCGAAACACACCTTGTCGGTTTTACCTGTTATTACAAAAATGAGCCAGGGACTTTTATAAATTCAAGCCCTGGCTCATTCACTATCTTATTTGAAAAACTCATGCTTCTCATGACTGAACAGAAACGTCAGATGGCGGTCAAACCATCGGATCGCTCCGCTTCTGGAGCCGCCCCGGTACATAAAGTACAGAGCGCCCTGAGAATAATCTTCGCCCTGAAGGGCACGGTCGACGCAGTCAATGGTCTGTCTGGTGACCTTTACTGTATTGATACTGCCGTTGGATACTGGTGAGAACTGGGATTTCTCATATACCACGGATTTGATCGTGTTAGGAAACTCACTGTTCTTCACACGGTTGATGATCACGTTGGCAACCAGAATCTTTCCCTTGTCATCACAGATTCCTGCTTCTGCCTGGACGATCCTTAACAGAACCTGATAATCCTCGTCACTATAGGCGACCACAGCGGCAGCACGTTTTGCTTCTTCCTCTGCTTTTTTCCTGGCAGTTTCTGCTTCCATCAGAATCTGCTTCTTCACTTCTTCAATTTCTGCCTGAGCCGCGATCCGGCTCTCTTCCTGTCTCTGGACATCCTGTGTCAGCATCTGGCCGACAAACTTCTGTCCCTGTCGCCGTGAATCCGTAAGATCAACTTGTATTTTTGCCTCCGTAAGCAATTCAGTCTCTTCAGGTTCTTCTTCCTCCGTGTTTTCCGGCTCACCGGAATTTGTCTCAGCAAACGCGACCAGCATGTTCTTGCCGCCGCTGCCAAATCCACTGGAGGTCAGTGCTACTACCGTGATCACAGAAGCCGCAGATACAAAGACTGCAGCGCTGCGGTAAGTCCGTTTGGTAACTTTCACCGCTACTGTTTTTACGAACAGAAACACATTCTGAAGAAACGAGTACAATGTTAGCATAGATACCCTCTTTTCTTTCTTCCTCAAAATTAGGCTTCTTTGGGTTTGATCCCCACTTTTGCCTGTATTGTCAGGTGACGGTGGAGATTATATAGGAATCTGTCTCCAAAAGTCAATGGATTTCCCCCACTTTTGGCGTTTTTGACACTGGGCATTTTTTGAGTTTTTCCATTCTTATGACATTTGCACGAATTTCTGTCTTATTTTTGTTAAATATTTATATGTCTTTTCATTTCGTTTTTTACGCAAATATTACATTTTTGTTAAATGCGACTGTGTAAAAAAAAAGTCGATTTTTGTCGGCTCTTTTTTATGTAAACTAAATATCTGTTTTTTATATTGCTGCAACGATCTTTCCAGCTGCTGCACAGGCTGCCGCAGTGGCCGGAGATGCCAGGTAAATCTCCACTTTAGAGGTTCCCATACGCCCCAAAAAATTCCGGTTATTGGTGGCTACCACCCGTTCTCCATCGCTTAAAATACCGCCTGCACGGCCACAGCAGAGACCACATCCAGGATGGGTAATGATGGCTCCTGCCTCTGCCAGAGTCCTGAATGCGCCACATGCCAGGGCGTCCTCATAGACTTTTCTGCTGGCCGGAGTGACGATCAGTTTTACAAATGGAGCGACCTTTTTCCCTTTCAAAACGGCTGCTGCTGCCTGGATATCTTCCAGACGTCCATTGGTGCAAGAGCCGATAAACACCTGGTCAATGGCGGTTCCCTCTAACTCGCTGACATCGCGGATCTTGTCCACCTGGGATGGGCATGCCATCACCGGAACAAAGTCCTCTGCTTTATATTCTAAAGTGCGGATGTAAGATGCGTCTGGATCTCCCTTTAAATTCTTCTGAAAATCATCCAGCTGGATCTGGCAATACTCGGCTGTTTTCTCATCTGGTGTAAATAACGCACATTTTGCGCCTGCCTCAATGGCCATATTGGACATGGTCATACGACTGGCAACGCTCATATTTTCAACCGTAGAACCGGTAAATTCCAAAGCGCAGTAGGTCGCGCCGTCTGCCCGCAGATCGCCGATGATCCGCAGGATGATGTCCTTTGACATAACGCCCTTCGGAAGCGTTCCTTCTATATTAATATGAATGGTCTCCGGCACTTTCACCCACAAGGTTCCCGTTCCCAGAATCGCCGCCATCTCTGTATAACCGATACCGGTAGAAAATGCGCCCACACAGCCATAGGTCGTGGTGTGGCTGTCAGTTCCAAATACCACATTGCCCGGTTTTACATGACCTGCCTCTGTCATCAGCTGATGGCAGATACCATCGGTCCGATGTACGCGGGTCAGCCCCTGCTCTCTGGCGAAAGCGTCACCTATACGGAAATGTCTGGTATCATCCACCTGGCTGGCCGGAAGAAAATGGTCATAGATCAAAACCGCCTTATCCGGATCCCAGACCTTTCGAAATCCCATCTCTTTGAATTTATCTACGATAAACGGAATCATGATGTCATCCATCATAACCCGGTCTACCTGGACCGTCACGATCTCTCCGGCTTTTACGGAGTCTCTTCCTATATTATGGGCAATGATCTTCTCTACTACTGTCTGTCCCATGCTATTCTCCTTTCAGACCGTTGCGGGCTCTCATGGCCTTTACCAGACCGCCTGCATTGATGATCTCTACCAGATTCTCCGGAAGAGAGGTGATCGGATACCTCTTTCCCTGATACTCCACATTCTCATTGACGGTCACAGTGATGGAATCTCCCTCTTTCACATCATCACGAAGATCTGCCTGCTCAATCAGAAGTAAACCATTGTTGATGGAGTTACGGAAAAAGATCCTAGCATAGGATTTGGCAATGATGCAACGGATGCCCAAGGCCTTAATGACCTCCGGCGCCTGCTCTCTGGAAGATCCGCAGCCAAAGTTTTTGCCCGCCACAATGATATCCCCCTTCTGGATCTGTCCCGCCAGTTCCGGGCGCAGAGGGGAAAATCCATACTGTTTCATGTCGTCAATGGTCTTTAATGCCAGATACTCCGTGGGAATGATGATATCCGTATCAATATCATCGCCAAGCACCCAGACTTTACCTGTAAATTGTTCCATGGTGGTTTCCTCGTTTCTATTTTGTTCAAGTCGAACGTCCGTGAGACTTGGCGCGTGATTCTGGTCAGCGTAGCTGACATATTCTTTACAGAACCACTGCGCATCCTCGCGGAGCGTTTATCTCAGTCGGAGACCCACCTCCCACTGAGACTAATTTGTTATGACTCACCACCTGAAAGAGGTGGGAGCCTTCTCGACTAAGATAAATGCAGCATATCTGCTGTACAGATTTCTCCCTTGATCGCAGAAGCAGTTACAGTCGCTGCAGAGGCTAAATATACTTTGGAAGACGGATGTCCCGCACGTCCTTTAAAGTTTCTGGTACCGGTACTGATCAGCACTTCATTTTCACCGATCACGCCCTGACAGCTTCCCCAGCAGACACTGCAGTTAGGGTTCATCACGATAGCTCCACTCTCCATAAAGATCTGGATCAGCCCCTCTTCCATGGCCTGCAGATAAATCTCCTGGCTTGCAGGAACCACTAAGAAACGGACTCCGTCAGCGACTTTTCTTCCTTTTAATACGGATGCGCCAACCCGAAGATCATCCAGACGTCCATTATTGCAGGAGCCTAAAAATGCCTCGTTGATCGGAACACCACACACCTCTTCTGCCGGTACTACTGCATCCACAAAATCTGGTTTTGCAGCAACCGGACGGATCTTGGACAGATCAAAGGTATACTCACGGGCATAAACTGCATCCGCATCACTCTTGAAGACTGCTTTCGGTTTTCTGCCACGCTCTTCCAGATATTTCAAAGCCACATCGTCTGCCTCGAAAATGGCAGTTTTTGCACCAGCCTCTACTGCAAGGTTACACAATACCATACGATCGCTGACACTTAAGGTCCTGGCTCCGTCTCCGGTAAACTCCATCACCTGATAGTTCACGCCGTTGGCGCCGATCTGACCAATGATGGTCAGCATCAGATCTCTTGGATAAACGCCCTCTGGCAATTTCCCAGTCAGATTAAATCTCACCGTCTCTGGCACCAGCACCCAGGAAGTTCCTGTCACCATGCCGTATAATAAGTCTGTGCATCCAACGCCAGTACCGAAGGCCCCCAGTGCGCCGTAAGTACAGGTATGGCTGTCTGCGCCAAAGATCAGCTCGCCTGGACAGACGTAATTTTCCATCATGATCTGATGGCAGACACCCTTGCCTTCCCAGAAATCAATCCCATGCTCTCTTGCGAAATCACGCATCTTTTTCTGGGATGCAGCTGTTTTCGGGCTGTCAGAAGGTACGTTGTGGTCCACGATAAAGACCATTTTCTTCGGATCTGCAATTCTTGGATGTTTTAATTTATTATGATACATATCCACAGTCAAATGCGTGGTTCCGTCGTTACTCATCATCCGGTCCAGGGTAACGGTGTGGATATCTCCTGCTTTCACTTCTGGCACACCTGCTGCCAGTGCGATGATCTTTTCTGCAATCGTCATTCCCATCGTTTTATGCCTCCTCCTTATTCAGTGACGCGATCAGTCCGCCCTGGCTTAAAATCTGCTGCATATAAGGCGGAAGCTTCGTGCAGGAAAAGACCTGTCCATTGGCCTTTGCCACGCCTTCTGTCAGAGACAGCTCCATCTCGTCTCCCGTGGAAACTGCGTCCGGAAGATCCTTACACACGATCACAGGAAGGCCGATATTGATGGCGTTTCGGTAGAAAATACGGGCAAATGATTTGGCAACCACTGCCTGTACGCCCAATGCTTTCAATACGCTGGGCGCCTGCTCTCTGGAAGAACCGCAGCCAAAATTCTCGCCGCCTACCACATAATCGCCAGGCTTTACCTTCTGCGGAAATTCCGGGTCCAGGGACTCAAATGTATGTACCTTCATCTCCTCGATGGTAGGTAATAACAGATACTGGGATGCAATAATCTGATCCGTATCCAGATCATTATGAAATTTAAACACTTTTCCAACCGACATGACATGATGCCTCCATTTTCTCAATCATACGAGTATTATAAGATTGTGTGTGCACAGCACGTGGCAATCTTATCTCATCGTGGGGCAATCTGCTTGCCCCACAATATTATATGGTTGTATTATAGCATGGTCTCTGTTATAATAACAATATATAATAATCATAGGTATCATTCATTGTGGTTATGATAGCAAATCCTATTTCATCACAAGCACTCTGCTCTGACTGCTAGATTGAGCGGCAAAAAATCATGAAAATGAAGGAATAAACGCGAATGAATCAGAATTTATCACAATACAAGATCTTTTACGAAGTAGCTAAAGCCGGCAATATCTCCAAGGCCGCCAAAGAACTCTACATCAGCCAGCCTGCTATCAGCAAGGCTATCAGCAAACTGGAGGACAGCTTGAGCACCGTCTTATTTACCAGAAATTCCAGAGGCGTCCAGCTGACTGAAGAAGGACAGATCCTCTTTGAGCACACCAGTTCTGCCTTCGAGCAGTTAAATGCCGGGGAGCTGGAGTTAAAGCGTGTGCGGGAATTCAACATGGGACAGATCCGGATCGGCGTCAGCAACACCCTATGCCGTTTTATCATGGTCTCCTATTTAAAGAATTTCATTGAGCAGTACCCTCACATCAAGATCTCCATCGACAGCCAGTCCACTACCCACACCCTGGATATGCTGGAACAGCAAAAGATCGATCTGGGCCTGGTGGCAGAACCAAGGACCTCCAGGGGACTGGTTTTTCTCCCGGTTATGGATATCGAGGACATTTTCGCTGCTTCTCCCTCTTATCTGGAGAACTTCCGTCTAAGGGAAGGTGATCAAGCCGATGTATTCCAGTCCGGCAATGTCATGCTCTTAGACCGCACCAATATTACCCGTCACTATATGGACGAATATATGGCGCTCAATCAGATTGAGGCCAACAACCTGCTGGAAGTGACCACCATGGATCTGCTGATCGAATTTGTCCGGATCGGACTGGGCGTGGGAAGCGTCATTAAGGAATTTATCAAAGACGATCTGGAGACAGGAAAACTGGTGCAGTTAAAGCTGGATGTGCCGATTCATAAAAGGACTGTAGGATTTGCCTATTATCCCAACCGCACTTCCAAAGCATTGGAAACTTTTATTGATTTCTGCAGAAGCCGTAAATGATAATACCCGTCCTGCGTGTTTCATAACGCAAAAACGTCTGCCAATCCTCTCCGGATCAGCAGACGCTTTTTGCGAATGGTATAAACCTTTAAATTCTAAACTTAGTTGTTGATCAGCTTGCCGCTCTCATCGTTCCAGCTATACAGCTTACGGATCTCCTCGCCAACCTTCTCAGATGGATGCTCGGAAGCCAGCTTACGCATAGCTTTGAAGTGAACCTGACGTCCTGCTGGGGACATATCCAGTAAGAACTCTTTTGCAAATGTACCATCCTGGATATCGGTTAAGATCTTCTTCATGGTCTTCTTGGTCTCTTCGGTGATGATCTTTGGTCCGGTGATGTAATCGCCGTACTCAGCAGTGTTGGAGATGGAATATCTCATGCCTGCGAAACCAGACTGATAGATCAGATCTACGATCAGCTTCATCTCATGGATACACTCGAAGTAAGCGTTTCTTGGGTCATAACCAGCCTCTACCAGAGTCTCGAAGCCAGCCTGCATTAATGCGCAAACGCCGCCGCAAAGAACAGCCTGCTCACCAAACAGGTCAGTCTCAGTCTCAGTACGGAAGGTAGTCTCCAGAAGACCAGCTCTTGCGCCGCCGATCGCTAAACCGTAAGCCAGTGCTTTCTCCAGTGCTTTTCCTGTGTAATCCTGCTCTACAGCTACCAGACAAGGAGTTCCCTTGCCAACCTGATACTCGGAACGTACAGTATGGCCTGGTGCCTTTGGTGCGATCATGGTAACATCAACATATGCCGGTGGCTTGATGCAGCCGAAGTGAATGTTGAAACCATGAGCGAACATTAACATATCGCCCTCTTTTAAGTTTGGCTCGATATCTTTCTTGTACATATCTGCCTGCAGCTCATCGTTGATCAGGATCATGATAACATCTGCTCTCTTAGCTGCCTCTGCTGCTGTATAAACCTCAAAGCCCTGCTTCTCAGCCTTAGCCCAGGACTTGCTGCCCTCATACAGACCTACGATCACATTGCATCCGGATTCCTTTAAGTTTAATGCATGTGCATGTCCCTGGCTGCCGTAACCAATGATGGCGATGGTCTTTCCATCTAACATGGATAAGTTGCAGTCTTCCTGATAATAAATCTTTGCCATACTTGCGTCCTCCTGAGAGTTCATCTCTTTAAAAAATAGTTTATATTGTTAAAGCATTCACCAAAAGCTTCCATATATCTTTGGTAAAAACTCTAGCGACCTTATGGTAAATAGCGGACATCATCCGCGCCTCTGGACAGTCCGGTCAGACCGGTTCTCGCCAGCTCCAGAATCTCATAATCCTCTAACAGATTGATCAATGCATCTAACTTGGACTGATCACCTGTCAGCATCACAGTCAGAGAATCCTTACCTACATCAACGATCTTCGCACGGAAAATATCGGAGATTGCGCTGATCGCCTGACGCTCACTGGAATTTGCGCGGATCTTCACCATGATCAGTTCTCTGTATACCGAATGACCAGGACGAAGTTCCTTGATATCACGAACATCTTCCAGCTTTCTCAACTGTTTTTCGATCTGCTCTAAGATCTTCTGATCTCCCGTGGATACGACCGTCATCCGGGAATATCTCGGATCTGCAGTCACACCTACTGTCAGACTTTCAATATTATAACCACGGCGGCTGAATAATCCCGCCACTCTGCTCAAAACACCGGAGGTATTATCTACCAGCAGTGATAACACAATTCGATCCATGGCAACTCCTGCTTTCTTCGCTTTCTTTGTCTCGTTTATCGTTAAGTTATTTTTTATATTAACAATGTCATACCCATTTGTCAACTATATAATAGTAATGGATATTATAATTTCAGGTTATAGTATCAAAAATCCATCTTTTTCATTTTTTTCTCTTCAAAATAGAATATACTGCAAAAATATGATATGATGATACTAGAAAACTCAAGGGAGGTATTACCAATGGCATTACACGTTATGGACGAGGCCAACCGTTGTCTTGGCTGCAAAGTCCCCCAGTGTCAGAAAGGCTGTCCCATCAACACTCCGATCCCGGAGGTGATCCGGCTGTTAAAATCTAATCATCTGGATGAAGCCGGGCGGATTCTTTTTGAAAATAATCCCCTGACTACGGTCTGCAGTCTGGTCTGCAACCATGAGAATCAGTGCGAGGGACACTGTGTTCTGGGAAGAAAGGGTGCTCCGGTTCATTTTTCTACCATTGAAAATTATATTTCCACCACCTATGCCAACAAAATGGTCCAGGGACCAAAACCTTCTAATGGAATCAAAGCCGCTATCATCGGTTCTGGTCCCGCCGGAATCACCATCGCCATCATTTTAGCCCGTTATGGTTATGATGTGACTATTTTTGAAGGGAAGGACCAGTTAGGCGGTGTGCTGCGTTACGGGATTCCGGAATTCCGCCTTCCAAAGTCCGTTCTTGACGACATCAAATATCGTCACATTGATATGAAAGGGATTAAATTCCGGCCAAACACCCATATCGGTGGTGCGATCGGAATCGATGACCTGTTCCGGGACGGCTATAAAGCCATTTTCGTGGGAACCGGCGTCTGGAAACCCAACTCCTTACATATCAAGGGCGAAACCTTTGGAAATGTTCATTTCGGTATCAACTATTTAAATAACCCGGACAGTTATCATCTTGGCAAACGGGTGATCGTTATCGGCGCCGGAAATGCCGCCATGGACGTAGCCCGCACCGCCATCCGTAAAGGCGTCCAGGAACTGACCTGCTTCTCCATCACAAAGAAAGTGGCAGCCAGCCAGCACGAATTCAGCTATGCCCAGTTGGAAGGTGTCCAGTTTGAGTATAACAAAGCTCCGGTGGAGATCACTGACGACGGCGTGATCTTCAAGGATATCATCGAACATGAAGATGGCACCTTCACCGATGTACCGGATTCGCATCATTTCTATCCAGCCGACAGCGTGATCATTTCCATCAGCCAAGGACCTCAGAACCGGATCGTCAATACTACCAAAGGATTGACTGCCGACAACCGGGGACTTCTGATAGCCGATGAAACCGGTCATACCACCCGCCCAGGCATTTTCGCCTCCGGTGATGTGGTAAACGGCGCCAGAACCGTTGTGGAAGCCGTTGCCCACAGCAAGGTGGTGGCAGAATCCATGCATGAATATATGCAGAGTCTTTTGAAAGAAACGCCAGAAGCAGAATAGCCTTCCATTTCAAAATCTTCGACCTGCAAAAACGGCAGATTCATGATCTTTCCTCATGGATCTGCCGTTTTTTGCTTTGCGATCTACTGTTTTTGCTTTGCGATCTTCCGTTTTCCTTCTGCACTTCACATCTGCTGTTCTCCCTCATTGGCTTCCTCTGTCACCAGTTCTTCTGCCGGAAGTTCACTCAAATATTCCACCAGTAACACTGCCTGAGGCCAGTTAATGGCCGCTCTTGGATATTTGCCTTTCTTTTCTCCCGCTTCCTTGAACGCTTTCAGCATCTGTGCCGCCGTCTCCCGGTTCAAAGCGCCGCCTCTCCAGTGAAATATCAGTTCTTTCCCTTTTTTCGCTGCCTGCAGCGCCCGTTTTTCCACCTCCTCTATTTTCGTAAAGGAAAGCTTCTTCACCCGGTAATAGAACCAGTCGCTGGCTGTGCAGGCTGGAACCTTCCAGATCACCGGCTCATGGTCCCGGAAGACTTTTCCGTCATCCAGGTTAAAATAATCATACCGCACAGGTCCCATGTGGCTTAAGGTATTGTCAAAGGTGGCATCCAGATGGTAATATGCGCCCCCGATTTTTACGATGTTCCAGGCATGTCTGTATTTGATATTCTTCTCTGGGTTAGCCTCCGAAATCACCACGATGCACCAGATACCCAGCTGATCGCAGAGGATCTTCACGGTCTTGGCAATTCCCTCGCAAACACCCACCCCCTGTCCCAGAGGACCGAGGATCTCATGGGAATAGGATTTCTTCAATTTATCATAGCGGACATTCTGGCAGATAAAATCATGGACATATTGCTCCTTTTCCAATTCTGCCATAGCCACCGCCGGACGGACTAATTTCTCCACCCGCGCCTTCATGGCCTTCTGATGGTCTTTGATCTTATTTTTATCAAACAGGTACTCCGGCGACAATTCCACATTAGCAGAATCCGGATAGTACCGGAAATGAAATCCGCTGACAAAAAAGATCTCCGGACAATCCAGGCGCAGTTTCAAAAAAACATCCGTCAGTTCCTTTCCCTCCATCCTTGGACAGGGAAAGGACGGCGCCAGGGACTGTATCCCCGTTTTCATGGCGTGATAGACCGCCTGCTGCTGTTTATTCATATGGCTGTAATAATACGGTTCCATTGCTGACCTCATTCCATTCTATTTTTGAATCGTAAGTAACTATTCAGTACCTTCATAGTTACAATCATAACGCTTTTATCATAACATAAACTTCTCCATGAAAGCCACAACATCTTTTTAAGTCGAACGTCCGTGAGACTTGGCGCGTGATTCTGGTCAGCGTAGCTGACATATTCTTTACAGAATCACTGCGCATCCTCGCGGAGCGTTTCTCTCGTTACTGTTCATGCGTTGCGCAAACTTTATCTCAGTCGGAGATAAAATTTTCTGTCCGCAACCTATTGACATCTGTCTTTCACTGATGTATGATGACTGTATCGCTTTAGCAGGCAAAAGAAAAATTCTACGACGAGAACAAGTAAGAATTCTCTTCTGTGCACAGAGAGCTGCCATATGGTGAGAGGCAGTGACAGAACGTTTTCTGAATATCATCTCAGAGAAGGAAGGCCGAACAAGTTTTTTATTAGGCTCTCACGGGTGTTTCCCGTTACAGAAACCACGTATGCTGGTACGTTGTGCTCGTACTTGTTTCAGAGAAGAAACAGGGTGGTTGCGGTTTGATCCCGTCCCTATTTTCATAGGGGCGGGTTTTTTTGTATCAAAAACAGTTCCATTTTTTGACACAAAAAAGTCCGCCCCGGAAATTCACGCACAACCGGCCGTCTGCAAAAGCAAAAATCTACAAGGGAGGGCTATGTTATGAAAGCCTACAAAAAACTCATGGATATGCTGGCCTTCGCAGAGGAAGTTGTTCTGGTATTATCCACTGCTGTCATCCTGGTGCTGACCGTTGGAAATGTATTTTCCAGGAAAGTCATCCATCAGTCCTGGTCATTTACGGAAGAGCTGGTTGTTGCCGTATTTGTCCTGATCACACTGCTAGCTGCCGCTCTGGCATGCCGCAAGGGAGAACTGGTCAACTTAAACCTGGTTTCCAGCAATCTTCCAAAACCAGTCCAGAAACCATTGATGCTTGTCAATACCGTTCTGTGCATCTGCTTCACTGGCGTTCTCTTCCGCTACGGAATGGACAAGGTTCTGACCCAGATGGCCAATGGTAAACGCACCTTCGTATTAAACTGGCCGGAATGGATCTTCTGGGCCTTCGTGCCGATCGGCGCTGTGTGCATGATCCTGCATTTTGTTGAATTTTTCTTAGATTTCTGCCAGAATAAAAATGACGAAAAGGAGGACAACTAAATGATCAGTGCAGTATTATTTCTCTCCTTCTTTGTATTTTTGATTATGGGAATCCCCATCAGCATCTGTCTTGGTCTTTCCTCTGTGTGTGCGATCCTGTACTCCGGTACATCCTTAACCATCGTTGCCACCAATATGTACTCCGGTATCAGTAAATTCCTGCTGTTAGCGATCCCATTTTTCGTACTTTCCGGAAATATCATGGCAAAAGCCGGTATCTCCAGAAGACTGATCAATTTTGTAAATACCTGCGTTGGGCACCGCCGCGGCGGCATCGCCATCGTGTGTGTCATCGTAGCCTGCTTCTTCGGTGCGATCTCCGGTTCCGGTCCTGCTACCGTTGCTGCTCTTGGCTGTGTACTGATCCCGGCTATGATCCAGCAGGGTGGTTTTTCCGCTCCTTTCTCTACCGCACTTATGGCAACAGCCAGCTCCATCGCCATTGTCATACCACCAAGTATCGCATTCGTTGTTTACGCCTCCATCACCGGCGTTTCTATTGCTGATATGTTCATGGGCGGTATCGTTCCTGGTATCCTGATGGGTCTTGCCTTAGTCATCGTGGTTATGATCGAGGCGAGAAAGAACAACATCCAGGGGTCCATGAAAAAAGCAAGCGGCGCCGAACGCTGGGCTGCATTTAAGGATGCTTTCTGGGGGCTGTTGATGCCAGTGATCATCTTAGGCGGTATCTACGGCGGTATCTTCACTCCTACCGAGGCTGCCGCAGTTTCCGTGGTCTATGGTTTATTTGTTGGTATGGTTGTATACCGGGAGATCACCGTCAAAGATCTGTGGGCTCTGGTGATTGATTCTGCCAAGACCACCGGCGGTATCATGCTGATCGTTGCCTGCGCCTCCCTGTTCTCCTTCGTATGTACAAAATTCGGTATCGCACAGGCCGCTTCTGATCTTCTTGGAAGCATTGCCCACAATCAGTTTACCTTCCTTCTGATCGTAAATGTGATCTTCCTGATCGCCGGCTGCTTCATCGATGCCAACTCCGCCATGTACATTTTCATCCCGATCATGCTTCCTGTCTGCAAACAGTTAGGCTATGATGTGGTAGCATTCGGTATTGTAGCAACGGTAAACCTGGCAATTGGACAGGTAACTCCTCCAGTCGGTGTAAACTTATTCGTTGCTATTTCCGTAAAACTGAAAAATGGAGAAAAAGTGGATATCCCGCAGATCTCCAAAGCCGTTATGCCGATGATCGTGGCTTCTGTCATCGTACTGGCAGCGATCACCTATGTTCCATCCATTTCCACCTTCCTGCCTAAGGCACTGGCTGGTGATGGCGCTTACACAGGAAACCCAACCGTTTCCTCCGACAATGGTTCTTCTTCCTTAGACGAAGAAAATGCTGCTGCATTCAATGATATTGACGATTATTCCGATCTTGGATGGGAGGAACAGACCTGGAACTTCACCTGCTCCACCACCGAGACCAGTACCTGGGCAGACGGTGGACGGAAATTCGGGGAACTGATGGAAAAGGCAACCGGCGGCAAGGTAAAAGTCGCTGTCTATGCTGCTGATCAGTTAACCGGCGGCAACCAGTCCGAGGGAATCCAGGCGCTGATGAATGGCGATCCGGTTCAGATCTCCATGCACAGCAACCTGATCTACTCCGCATTTGATCCTAGATTTAATGTGGTATCTCTTCCTTATTTATTCAGTTCTGTGGAAGATGCTGACCAGGCGCTGGATGGCGCAGCCGGTGATAAGTTAAAGGATATTTTATCCGACTACGGTCTCCACTGCATGGGAATCGCTGAAAATGGTTTCCGTCAGCTGACCAACAGTGTCCGGGAAGTAAAATCCGTGGACGATATGAAGAACTTGAAGCTCCGCGTCGCTGGAAGCAACCTGCTGATGGAATGCTATAAACGCTGGGGCGCTGATGCTACCAACATGAACTGGTCTGAGACCTACACCGCTCTTCAGCAGAAGACCGTTGACGGGCAGGAAAACCCATTGCCAGCCATCGACGCAGCAAGTGTCCAGGAGGTTCAGCCTTACACTTCCCTGTGGAACGCAAACTATGACTGTCTGTTCTTCTGTATCAATCAGGAGCTGTATGACAGCTTAACTCCAGAGCAGCAGAAGGTCGTTGACGAAGCTGGTCAGAAGGCAGTTGCTTATGAGCGTTACATCAACCGGGCCGGTGATGAAGAGATCATGGAGCGCTGGAGCAGTTCCAACGGTGTGACTATCACTCCTTATGAGGACATGGATATTGACTCCTTCAAACAGGCCGTTGAGGGTGTTGACACCTGGTATCAGCAGGAGCTGGAGAAACAGGGTTACATGGATGCGGCTGAGCTGATCGGTGCATTTACCAACCGCTCCTCTTCTTTCAATGTAGACGTTGATGACCACTCCGATCTGGGCTGGGAAGAGCAGACCTGGAACTTCACCTGCTCCACTACAGAGACCAGTACCTGGGCAGAAGGCGGGCGGAAGTTCGGGGAATTAGTAGAGAAAGCAACTGGAGGCAAGATCAAAGTTGCTGTTTACGCTGCTGACCAGCTGACCGGCGGTAACCAGTCTGAGGGCATTCAGGCGCTGATGGACGGCGATCCGGTCCAGATTTCCATGCACAGCAACCTGATCTATTCTGCATTTGACCCCAGGTTCAATGTCGTATCCCTTCCTTATTTATTTGATTCTGTAGAGGACGCAGACACAGTCTTAGATGGTGAGGCCGGAGAAATGTTAAAGGACATCTTATCTGAGTATGGTCTCCACTGCATGGGCATTGCAGAAAATGGTTTCCGTCAGCTGACCAACAGTGTCCGGGAAGTAAAATCTGTGGACGATATGAAGAACTTAAAGCTCCGTGTCGCCGGAAGCAACCTGCTGATGGAATGCTATAAACGCTGGGGCGCTGATGCTACCAACATGAACTGGTCTGAGACCTACACCGCTCTTCAGCAGAAGACCGTTGACGGACAGGAAAACCCATTACCAGCCATCGATGCAGCAAGTGTCCAGGAGGTTCAGCCTTACACCTCCCTGTGGAACGCAAACTACGACTGCCTGTTCTTCTGCATCAACCAGAACATCTATAATGCCCTGACTCCTGAACAGCAGGCTGTGATCGATGAGTGCGGACGAAAGGCGACGGAATACGAGCGTTACATTAACCGGGCTGGTGACGAAGAGATTCTGGGACGCTGGCAGAATAAAAATGGCGTGACTGTCACCACTTACGAGGATCTGGATGTCGATTCCTTTAAACAGGCTGTAGACGGTGTTGACCAGTGGTTTGTCGAGGAATTAAAGAAACAGGGTTATGATGACGGGGAAGCGTTAGTTTCTGCTTTTCAGAAATAATTGCTGATTCGTAGATACTGTTAATGTAGATCCTATTAATATAGAAGATACACGTTCACTGTACACAGATCGGCATTTTCCGGACTGGAAATGCCGTATGATACAGCAATGGCGTGTATCTTCTTTTTTTGGCTGTTCTATGGTATACTTATAAAAAAGAATCCTGCTTGCAGGATTCTCCGCCTGCGGCGGGGCGCTTTAGCGACACTCTTCCACTCCGCCGCAGTGCGATCCTCGCGGAGCGTTTTTGATTTCATAGGACGAACTTTCCTATGAAATCAAAAACCAGAATTTTCATCCATAATTTTTTGGTGGAGGAACATATGAATATTTATTCCAAGCTTCTTAAACAATTAAACATGTGCGGCCATGCGATTCTGGTAACTGATTATCCGGCTTCGGATACCAGCGATGGGACTGCTGCTTCTGCTGTTTGTCATCAAACCAGCTGCAAGACCATTCTCTCTGCTGTACCTGGGCAGATGAAGCCTGACAATGGAACCATTTTGCCTGTTTCTGGTTCTTCTGCTTCTTGTTCTTCTGTCTGCGGCACACTGCCTCCCATTAATACCACACTGGCCCAAACTGCCCTCTCGGAAGGCCGCCCTGTCCTGGACCGGGATCATGGGCACATCCGCCTGCTGGAACCATTTAGCCGCAAAGAACGGCTTCTGATCTTAGGAGGCGGCCATGTAGGACTGGCTCTGGCAGAATTTGCTGCTAAAACTGGTTTTTCCGTGTATGTGGCTGATGACCGCCCTTCCTTTGCAAACCAGCTGCGGTTTCCGTGGGCAGAAGAAGTCTACTGTATGGATTTTCCTGCAGCAATCCAGGCATTTCAACCGGATACCCAGGACTACATCGCTGTTCTGACCCGCGGACACCGTCATGACGCTGACTGCCTGACCGCACTCTCCCGCTGTCCTGTTCCCACTTATCTTGGCATGATCGGCTCCCGCCGCCGGGTGAAGGAGTTAAAGACACATCTGGAAGAAACAGAACATCTCTCCCACGAATGGCTGGAATCCATCCACACGCCTATCGGACTGGCAATTAAGGCTGTGACACCAGAGGAAATCGCCATCTCCATCCTGGCAGAACTAATCCTGACGAAACGTACCCTGCGCCCAGACCACATAGCTCCATCTGATGCGGATCTGGATGTGATCGCCGCCCTGGCAGATCCACCTGCCAACCGGACGGACCTAAAAAAAGCCCTGGTCACCATCGTGGAAACCAAAGGCTCAACCCCTCGGAAAGCCGGAGCAAATATGATCGTGTATGAGGACGGAACCGTGTTTGGAACCATCGGAGGCGGCTGCGCCGAGGCAGGACTGGTACAGACTGCAAGAGAGGTGATACGAAGTGGCTCTTACCAGTTCTGTAAGGTAGATATGACCGGAGAAGTGGCTGAAGAAGAGGGAATGGTGTGCGGAGGATGGATGATGGTTGTGATTGAAGCGCTGTTATAAATTCTTCTCATTTCTCCATAAAACACCCCAGGGTAAAGATCAAAACCTCTACCCTGGGGCTTATTGTTTGTTTTATTCTAATTTTTCTATAGCCTTTAAAAGCTCTGTTTCCGTCATACCAGTCATTACTGCAGCTTCTTTTGGTGTCAATTTCTTATATTCTCATCTAAGGGGCTGATAATTCAATGCCGAAAGCACTTCATTTATGTTAAATTCTATACTTGTTGGAACATTTAATTCTAACAGATAAGTCTCATCTTGTATCCATAAATAGTCTTGAGTCACCCCGTCGTCTGAATAGTAATACTCAAAGCTATCATTTATTTCTTTTGTTAATGCCCCCGGATTGTTTTTCACCATAAAGTCTAGTCCTTCTTTACCATTGGAAAGTCTATGTGTATATAAAGTAAAATCATTATCATATATACATGCAAAATAGCCTTCTCGGACCCGTATATTTACCAGTGCTGTATCCCAAGGATTATCATCATCTATGAGATAGATACGTTCTTTAGCAAGTGTTGAACGGACATTTGACGATGTCGCAATTTGATAGGACGTCATTAGACTATCTAAATTTGTATACGTGTCCCATTCACTAAGTGTCGATGTAATTGTTTCAGTATCAGTTATTTTTTCTTCAGTTCCTCGCTTTTGGCATCCGGCAAGAAGCAAAGTTACCACTAATAATACTATCTTATACGCTTTCATAATATTCCACACATATTCATAAGGAGTTTGAATTCGGATATTTAAAACCATTTTATCCAGCCAATCCGCTCTTGTTTTATCTGAATTATATTATTTATTTTTATTATTGGCAATAATTTATATGGTACTATATGAATTTTTTATCATATCTATAAATGAGCAAGTTCGTGATTTTGCATAAAAGAAAGACACCTCGATTCCATGTGTTGTATAATGAAAGTGCCAAAACAAACATTTGCAACATTTACGAAAGA
>QUFC01000005.1 GCA_003478355.1 Lachnospiraceae bacterium AM48-27BH | reverse complement strand
CTTCGCTCGACTTGCATGTGTTAGGCACGCCGCCAGCGTTCATCCTGAGCCAGGATCAAACTCTCATGTTAAAAGTTTGTATCCGGGTTTAGAACTTAGCTTGGCTAATGTTTAAACCGTTCTACTGTTGTTTTGGTTTGTTTTTGTTCTGAATTTTCTCATTCAAAGACGTCCAACCAGGACTCTTTTTTATTCGAATTTTCAGGGTTTTACATACTGTTCAATCTTTGATTTTCAAGGTTCTCGCGCTCTTTCGAGCGAACGCAGAAGGAGGGATTTGAACCCTCGCGCCGCTACTAACGACCTACTCCCTTTCCAGGGGAGCCCCTTCAGCCACTTGGGTACTTCTGCTTGTACCAATGCCTAAACATTGTTTCTTATTTGATTTATTTATCCAACGGAGAGAGTGGGATTCGAACCCACGCGCCCTTTCGGACAAACGGTTTTCAAGACCGCCTCGTTATGACCGCTTCGATATCTCTCCAAACGTGCTTGTCTATTATACTATAGCTTTTGGAGCTTGTCAAGAGGTTTCTTGAACTTTTTTATTTTTCTTTGTTGTGATGTCTTGCACACACCAGCAACTCTGATAGTCTACCATGTTCATTTCCAAATGTCAACTAGTTTTTTCTATTTTTTCTATTTTTTGTTTTTTCCCGTTTTTCTGGATTATCAGAACAGAAAATCTTCCTGCCTGGTTACTTTTTCTATCGACCAGCATTTTCTTTCAAATAGAGCTCCGCGATTGCCAGGTCCTCCGGAGTAGTTACTTTAATATTCTTATAACTGCCAGGTATCAACTTCACCTTCTGACTGGTCTCGCGTTCTACTACCATAGCATCATCGGTCACTCCGGTAAATTCCTGCTCACGAAACAATTTCTCATAAGCCCCATACACCAGATCATAAGAAAATGCCTGTGGTGTCTGAACCATCCAGAGATAGCTCCGGTCCGGAGTATGGGAGGCGTAACCTTCTTTATCTGCTACCTTGATGGTGTCTTTCACCGGCATCCCTACAACACAGGCTCCATATTGCTCTGCTCCAACTGCTGCATGTCTGATGATCTCCTCCGTCACACACGGCCGGGCTCCGTCATGGATCAGCACATAATCGCAGCCAGAGGCCGCCTTCAGACCGGCAAATACTGAATCGTACCGTTCTTTTCCGCCCGTTACTACTGTTTTTACCTTCCGAAAGCCTTCTGCCTCCACGATCTCTTTTCTGCAATATTCCTCTTCCCCGGCCCCGGCTACCAGAATGATCTCATCTACACAGCTGCGTTCAAAAGCCGCCAGAGTGTGCGCGATCATCGGTTTCCCATTCAGGCACATATACTGCTTCTGAATGACACTTTCCATCCTTCTGCCACGTCCTGCAGACAAAACGACTGCGCATATTTTCTTCTTCTGATCATTCATGGTCACTACCTCCGGTGTTTATCGTTCACCAAGTTTTAAGTTTGGTACAGCATTCAAGTCCAAGCCACTTCTGGTTCCATTGATGTATTCATAATAACCAGCTACACCGATCATTGCCGCATTATCTGTACAAAAAATCGGTGATGGATAGTAAAATTTCAGGCCAGCCTTCTCACAGGCCTCTTTCATTTCTGCACGCAGGGCAGAGTTAGATGCAACACCTCCGGCAATGGCAACTTTGTCATAGCCCAGATTTTTTGCCGCCTCTACCGCATGAGAAGTCAGTACATCAACCACCGCATACTGGAAAGAAGCCATCAGATCTGGTACATTGATCTCTTCCCCCATCATATGTGCATGATTAATATGATTTAACACTGCAGATTTCAGTCCGCTGAAACTAAAGTCATATGGGGCACCTTCTACCCTGGCACGTGGAAATACAACAGCATTGCGGTTCCTTCTTTTGCTGCTTTATCAACCTTCGGGCCGCCTGGATATCCCAGCCCCACTGCTCTTGCTACTTTGTCAAACGCTTCCCCTGCCGCATCATCTCGCGTTCTTCCGAGAATTTCAAACTCTCCATAATCTTTTACAACCACCAGATGAGTATGTCCTCCCGAAACGATCAGGCATACAAATGGAGGCTCCAGATCTGGATGTTCGATAAAATTGGCAGAAACATGGCCTTCAATGTGGTGTACACCTACTAATGGCTTTTTTGCCGCATAAGCAATGGCCTTCGCTTCTGCCACACCTACCAGTAAAGCCCCAACCAGTCCCGGACCATAGGTCACTGCAATGGCTGTCATCTGGTCTAAGGTCATATCCGCTTCCTTTAATGCTGCCTCAATGACCTGGTTGATCTTCTCAATGTGTTTTCTGGATGCGATCTCCGGGACCACGCCGCCATATAAGGTATGCAGTGCGATCTGGGATGAGATCACATTGGAAAGAACCTGTCTTCCATTTTTCACAACGGCCGCTGCCGTCTCATCGCAGGAACTTTCAATGGCCAGAATGTATACGTCTTCTTCTACCATATGTTTTTTCATAATATTTTCCCGGCTTTCTATATTCTGTCATCACGATCTCTGATCATGAATTTCTCTTTTGTTCACTCGTTATCATCAAATTCCAGTTCTACGGTTCTTCCGTCTTTCGCTGCAATGGTTCTTGGGAAGATTTCCCGTACTTTGTCTATAAATTCTTCCGGTCTGGTTAAAGATGGGCTGTAATGAGTCAGCCACATTTCCTTCGGCTGGGCTTCCTTGGCCAGCTTGGCCGCCTCGTAAAAGGTCATGTGCTTCTTTTCTCTTGCCTTGGCTTCTTTCCCATCTTCCCCATACATTCCTTCACAAATAAACAGATCAGAATCCGCCGCATATTCTGCAATCACCGGAACCGGTCTGGTATCTGTGCAATAAGTAACCTTCAACCCCCGTCTTGCCGGTCCCAGCACCATCTCAGGTGTATAACAGACACCATCCTGTTCAATGGTTTCTCCCTTCTGGAGGCGGTTCCATAATTTCATCGGAATATTCTGGCTCTTGGCCCGTTCCAGATCAAATTTACCGGTTCTCGGGATAGAAATGGTATAGCCATAGCAGATAACGCCGTGATTTACACGGTATGCATCGATCACATAAGGCCCCACCTTCAGTTGTTCTCTTGGCTCAGAAAGTTCCAGATACCGGATTTCAAATGGAAGCTCCGGCGCAATGATCCGCAAGGCATCGATTACTCGTTTCAGTCCCTTGGGGCCGATCAGCAACAGGGGCTCTGTCCGCTCCGCATTGCCCATGGTCAGTAATAGTCCAGGAAGACCGCTGACATGATCTGCATGGTAATGGGTAAAACAGATCACATCAATGGGCTTGGGACTCCACCCTTTTTCTTTTAACGCAATCTGGGTTCCTTCTCCGCAATCAATGAGAAGACTGCTGCCATCACATCTGGCCATCATAGCAGTCAGCCACCGGTACGGAAGCGGCATCATGCCACCGGTTCCCAGCAGGCAAATATCTAACATATTGATTCTCCAATCTGTATTCCAGTCATACTCAGCAGCTGCACAAACATGTCAGGCAGCTGCCATATTCGTTACTATCCTAACAGATATCCCGTGAAATATCAAATCATTTCCACTGCCGGTTCTTTTTCCACTGCAATCCGAAATCCGCTAATGATCTCATCATAGCAGTTTTCACACAGATCAAGATGATGGATCTCCCCATCTTTTTCTGAAAAATAGTCCCATGCATGATCAATGTGGATGGCGCCTTCTCGCAGAATCCCATTTTTTACAATCATCTTTTTTCCGCAGCAATTGCAGATCACCGTCTCTAATTCTTCCTGGCATCTGTATTTTCTCATGTTCCTCTCCTTTTTGAATGAAATAATCTGGCTGATACCGGGTCCCAATGGCAAAAATTCTCCTGCAAGCACGCTTGAGTCGAACTTCTGACCTTTTGACCCTGGTATCATATAATAAAGGATATCTGCATTTTCGCAGATACCCCTTCATTATACTGACTTACAGATTATTTTTTACTGGTAATTGTTTCATGAGCGGTACTGCCACATGATCACGGCGTCATCCTCCGGATCATGATAATAACGCCTGCGGACTCCGGCTTCTTCAAAACCGTAGGATTTGTATAGTTTTAATGCGGCCGTGTTCTGGCTTCTGACCTCTAACGTCACCGCTTTAACCTGGTTTTGAGCGGCAAAGTCTTCCATGGCTTCCATCAGTTTTCTGCCAACTCCAAGTCTTCTATGATCTGGTGCAACGGCGATCCGTTCCAGTTCTCCCTCATCAGATAGAACCCTGAGATTGGAATAACCGATCACGGTATCATCCAGAACTGCCACCCAGAAGGTGTCCCATTTGCTGTTTAAGCCTTCTAACAAGAGTTTCCCGGACCACGGATCAGAAAAGCACTGCTTTTCCAAACATTCTACGGCCTCCACATCACGGGATTCCATCAGACGGATCTTCATCTCCTCTGTCATAGCTTTATGCCCGGCCTTCACTGGCAGCATCCGCCTGAACTTTATCTGCTTTGGCTGCTTCTGCCTCTTCCCGTTCCCGCTCTGCCTGGGATTTTCTCAAATAGTCCGGTTCAAATTCTTCTGCGGTAACGGTCTTTCCCTGACGGAAATATTCCATGCCAAGGGAAGCCACGCTGGCTGCTCTCTGGCGGTTGTTGGATGCCGGGACAAAATCATATTCGACTGTCAGGTTCTTTTCTGCCATCTCCCGGTAAACCGGAACACCATCTCCCAAAAAGATCACCCGCTCACCCATATCGTTTAATTTCCGGATCAGATCCATCATATCCATGGCACACTGCTCCATCACAATCTCCAGGCTCCGTCTGCAATGATACAATCCCGTATAAACCTGATTTCTTCTGGCATCCATGATCGGACAGATCAGGCATCGCTGCCCCACAGATTATAAGCCATAGCATCTACCGTCGGCACATGGATCAGAGGCTTCTCAAGAGCCAGCCCCAACCCCTTCGCGGTGGCACTGCCGATCCGAAGTCCAGTAAAAGAACCAGGGCCGCCGGATACCGCGATGGCATCTATCTCATGAAGATCCATTCCAAGCATGGTCACTACTTCATCGATCATAGGAAGCAGTGTCTGAGAATGGGTCTTTTTAAAATCCACCGTATATTCTGCTGTCAGTACATCATCTGTCACTACTGCCACAGAAGCAACCAGTGATGAGCTGTCAATTCCTAATAGTTTCATACTTTTTCCCTCTCCATCTGGATCCGGCGGTAATCAAATCCCTTCTCCAGATCCTTTTCTATGGTAATATGAATAGCGTCCTCCGGCAGAATCTCCTGAATCAGCGTGGACCACTCGATCAGGCATACGCCTTCTCCATAAAAACAGTCCTCATATCCGATCTCATCCATTTCTTCTACATCACCGATCCGGTACACATCAAAATGGTAAAGAGGAAGTCTGCCTTCTTCATACTGCTGGACAATGGTAAAGGTCGGGCTGTTGACCGGCTCCGTAATGCCAAGACCGCTGGCAAAGCCCTGGGTAAATACGGTTTTTCCCACTCCCAGATCTCCATCCAGGCAATATACTTCTCCCGGCTTTGCTTCTAACCCTAATTGTTTTCCGATTTCAAAGGTCTCCTGCGGACCATGGGTTTCCCACATTTTTTTCATATTTTTTTACGCCTCTCTGCTGGCAGATTTGTCCGGATCATCTCCAGAAGCTGCTCTTTACACGCTGCTGATGCCTGTTCCGGGATCAGGTATGCATGAACCCGGCCCATGTAAATGATCAGAAGTCCTTTCACCTGCTCCACCTTAACGATCTGGTCCCAGGTGATCTGCTGGCTCTGCTCAGCCTGTTCGATCAGTATCCCTTCTGCGCTGCAGGTCATGTCCATGGGCTCTTTCACGGCTTTGGTTTTTGCCTGTTTGGCCGCTTTCATATAAAGAAGAGCTGGCTGCCACACGGTAAACATCAGCACGCAGATCAGAAGAAGAATCCGGTACGCCACGGTCACATCTGACCATCTGGTAACCAAAAGCCACAAAGATGCCAGGGTAAAGAACAGATTAAATACCCCCAGATATCCCTTGTTGCTGTGGTACATGGAAAACATCCACAGATCCTTCGCAGTGATCTGAATCCGGAAACGGACACTCTCATTCTGTTCCATCTGGTTCCTCCTTTTATAGCCCTTCGCAGGGCGTTTCACACTACAGTTTCATGGTCAGGGAGATCCGCTTCTTGGCCATATCCACGCCAAGAACCTTCACTTCCACGATGTCACCTACACTGACTGCTTCCAACGGATGCTTGATATAGCGGTCCGTCATCTGGGAAATGTGTACCAGACCATCCTGATGAACACCAATATCCACAAATGCGCCAAAATCAATGACATTTCTGACGGTTCCTTTTAAGATCATTCCCGGAGTCAGATCCTTCATCTCTAATACATCGGTTCTTAAAATCGGCTTTGGCATCTCATCACGAGGATCTCTGGCCGGTTTTTCCAGTTCTTTTACGATATCCGCAAGTGTGATCTCACCGATTCCCAACTCTGCTGCCAGCTTTTTTAAGTCACCAGTCTTTTTGCCAATACCTGTCAGACCACCGGCTGCGATCTCCTCCGGCTGATACCCCAGCTTTTCAAGAAGCTTCCCTGCTGCCTCGTAGCTTTCCGGGTGAACACTGGTGCCGTCTAATGGATTCTCGCCGCCCTGGATCCGCATGAAGCCTGCACACTGCTCAAATGCTTTCGGGCCAAGCTTCGCCACCTTCAAAAGCTGTCTTCTGCTGCGAAACGCACCATTTTCCTCACGATACGCCACAATATTCTTTGCCAGCGCCTTGCTGATACCGGATACATACTCCAGAAGCGGGGCAGATGCGGTATTTAAGTCTACTCCTACCTTGTTTACACAGTCCTCAACTACACCTTCCAGTGCTTCACCTAACCGTTTCTGGTTCATATCATGCTGATACTGGCCAACGCCGATGGATTTGGGATCGATCTTTACTAATTCTGCTAACGGATCCTGAAGACGTCTTGCAATGGAAGCTGCGCTTCGCTGTCCTACATCGAAATTCGGGAATTCCTCGGTAGCCAGCTTGCTTGCGGAATACACAGACGCGCCTGCCTCATTAACAATGATATACTGGACATGCTGCGGAATCTCTTTTAACAGTTCCACGATCACCTGCTCCGATTCTCTGGATGCCGTTCCATTTCCCACAGAAATCAGGGAAATGTTGTATTTTTCAATTAATTTCTTTAATACTTTCTTGGCTTCTTCTACCTTATTCTGCGGAGCAGTCGGGTAAATGACAACCGTGTCTAACACTTTGCCTGTCTCGTCTACCACCGCCAGCTTACAACCGGTACGGAACGCCGGGTCCCAGCCCAGGACCACACGGCCTACGATTGGCGGCTGCATGAGAAGCTGCTCCAGATTCTTGCCAAATACCTTAATGGCGCCCTCTTCTGCTCGTTCGGTCATCTCGTTACGGATCTCACGCTCAATGGATGGGGCGATGAGGCGACTGTAGCTGTCCGCAATCACTTCTTTTAATACCGGAGTGGTATATGGATTATCCTTAGTAAGCACTTTCCGCTCCAGATACTGGATGATCTGTTCTTCTGGCGCTGCGATCTTCACAGTCAGGAATTTTTCCTCCTCTCCACGGTTTAACGCCAGAATCCTGTGTCCTGCTGCCTTTTTGATCGGCTCTTCGTACTGGTAATACATCTCGTAGACAGATTCTGCCTTCTCGTCCCTGGCCGCTGACTGAACGGTTCCCAGGTTTCTGGTAGTATTACGGATATAAGTCCGGTAATCTGCGCTGTCGGAAATCCGCTCTGCCAGAATATCCTTGGCTCCATCTACTGCTTCTTTGACTGTTTTCACGCCCTTTTCTTCGGAAATAAAACCTTCTGCAGCTTTTTCCACCGGCTCTGTCATCACCTGCAGCATGATCATGTCTGCCAGAGGCGTCAATCCCTTCTCCTGGGCAATCGCCGCTCTGGTTCTTCTCTTCGGACGGTATGGACGGTATAAATCCTCTACTGCCACTAACGTCTGAGCCTGAGCGATCTGCTCCTCTAATTCTCTCGTTAACTTGCCCTGTTCCCGGATGGTCGCTACTACCTGTGTTTTTTTCTCTTCCAGGTTTCTTAAATAGCGCAGCCGTTCATCCAGGTTTCTTAATACCTCATCATCCAGAGAACCGGTAGCTTCCTTCCGGTATCTGGCAATGAAAGGGATCGTATTGCCTTCATCTATTAATTTGACAGCCGCTTCTACCTGGTTGCGGCCGATGTTTAATTCTTCCTGTAACGCTTTGATAATATCCATATATCTTTCCTTCCTGTGGTTCTTATCCGGCCGGAGATCATCTGTACTCTGTATAAGCCGACACTGCCGCTGCCATGTCATACAAAAAGGAAAACTCCGACCTATTTATTATATAGCGAAAGCCCTCTGCCGTCTAGACAGTAATTTGTTTCCGTGATACAATTATATGATACCAGGGTCAAAAGGTCAGAAGTTCGACGCAAGCTTGCTTGCAGGAGAATTTTTGAGGAACACAGAGCAATCCGGTATCATAGCATAATTACGGAGGATATTTTATGGACGATTATCATAACAGTAATCAGAACCAGCCCGAATCATCAGATAACAGCTGGCAGTCTGACAACTCGCAGCCACAGAACAATGATCAGAACAACAATCAGAATGACTACCAGAATAATTACCAAAATAACTACCAATACGAAGCACCTCAAAAAGAGACCAACCGCCTGGCTGTGGCTTCTATGATCGTGGGCATTTTTGCCATGCTCACCTGCTGCATTCCATTTATCCAGTTTCCACTGGCAGTTGTCACCATTGTACTGGTAATTCTTTCTAAAAAAGGGAAGCCATTTAACGGATTCGCTGTTGCCGGTCTGGTTCTTGGCATTCTGGCAGTGATCATCAGCATCGGCATGACCATCTACTGGGGTGTTCTGATCTCACTGATGAAAGATCCGGAATTTATGTCCATCTATAATAGTTTACTGGAATCTTACCACTAAGTAACGTCAAGCCGAACGTCCGTAAGACTTGGCGCATGATTCTGGTCAGCGTAAACTGACACAGTAAAGCGGACATTCGCAATCCGCTTCGCTACTTGCTCATGAACGCAGTCGCTTCGCGATCTGTCAGTGGGAGCTGAAAGCTTCCACTGACAGAAGCATCCCCCCTCACCCGCCGCTTAGTGCTCCGCGCACTTGAAGCGGGGGAATGCTTATCTGCGTTCATAAAATGGCCTGACTGGAGAAAGTCATCATCAGACTTCTTCCAATCAGGCCATTTTCTTATATTCTCTCCGTCAAAAGATCAATCCCATACAAAAGCAGGATATTCTTCAAAACCCAGTTAACCAGAATCACCGCGACTCCCAGATAAACGAACTCTTGATACCGTTTCAGATGGATCTCAGGCTTATGTAACAGCCGTGACAGGCCATACGTAGCAAATTCTGCCAGAATGACTGCCACAGCATAAAAGACCAGCGGGTGGTAACGGATACTTTTTAAGATCTGTCCGTGCAGCAGATACTTCACTGCTCTGGTGCCTCCGCAGCCTGGACAGTAAAAACCCGTGATCAGATGAAAAAGGCAGGGAAGTCCCTGCCTGATATAAATTTCTATAAGTCGAAACATCGATACTCCCATTAATCTGCCAGATCAAAAGCGTCATGAACAGCTCTCATGGCACGCTTCACATCCCGCTCATCAATCAGGGCAGTGATGCGGATCTCAGAAGTCGCGATCATCTCCGTGTTCACATCTGCACTGTACAACGCCTCAAACATCTTGGCTGCAACGCCAGGATTGCTGCACATACCAGCACCGATGACAGATAATTTTGCCACACCTTCTTCACTGACGATCTCTCTTGCAGTTAAGGACTCCCGGTTCTCCCGTAACAGATCCATGGTATCACTTAAGTCTGTCTTGGCAACGGTAAAGGAAATATCTTTTTTGCCCGGCTCCGTCACAGACTGAATGATAATATCGACATTAATATGATTTTTCGCTAACAGATTGAATACGCGGAAGGTAATGCCCGGCTTGTTCTCCACACCCAGGACAGAAATCCGCGCCACACTGGCATCTGCAGCAACTCCGCTGATCAGCGTTCTCTCCACTTTGGTCTCCTCCTTCACAATGGTTCCTTCTGCTCTTGTCAGACTTGACAGGACCACTAACTTCACGCCATATTTCTTTGCCATCTCTACCGAGCGGTTGTGAAGCACTTTAGCTCCAAGGGAGGCAAATTCCAGCATTTCATCGTAGGAAACCTCTGCCAGCTTTCTGGCGTTCGGTACAACTCTCGGATCTGCGGTATAGACACCTTCCACATCCGTATAGATTTCGCACACATCTGCATGAAGAGCAGCAGCCAAAGCCACGGCTGTGGTATCTGAGCCGCCTCTTCCCAAAGTGGTAAAATCATCATATTTGTTGATTCCCTGGAATCCTGTCACAATCACGATACGGCGGGATTCCAATTCATGACGGATCCGCTCCGCATCAATCCGTTTCAGTTTGGCAGAACCGTAGGCAGAGGACGTATGCATCACCACCTGGGCTGCGTTCAGGGAAACGGCAGGTACTCCCAGGCTGCTCATGGCCATCGCCATCAGCGCAACCGATACCTGTTCTCCGGTTACTAATAACATATCCAGTTCCCGTTTAGGCGGGTTGGGATTGATCTCATGTGCTTTTGCGATCAGACCGTCTGTGGTCTTACCCATAGCTGACAGGACAACAACCACATCATTGCCTTTCTCATAATCCTCAATACAGCGTCTTGCCACATTGAAGATCCGTTCCTTGTCTGCCACGGAACTTCCGCCAAATTTCTTTACTACTAACATATTGTCAAAAAGCTCCTCTATCTGTATTCCATCTGCTCAGCCTTTTGCAGATACAGGCAAAATCCATTCCTGCCCCATTTTCTCTATGAGATTTTATGCTTCCGCGCGGATCACCTGAAGAACTTTGCCGTCAGCAGCCTCAAAAGCAGCTTTTGCATCCCGGAACTGCTTCTCGTTCAGCATCTCTGTTAAAAGAGCGAATTCATCTGTTCCTTCTAAGGTAATGACCTTACAGGTTCCAAAAAGCTCCTGCAGCTTATCCTTCTGGCTCTCATATACGCCGGAAATACGCACAAAATACTTATGGCTGGAATCTTCCATCGGCTGGATCACCTGTTTTTCACTGGTCCATCCCAGCGGAATATTGTGATGCAAGTTCTTTGCCTCTTCTATAATATCTGCTACCACTGCGCTCGCTGTCGGCAGTTTACCTGCGCCGCTTCCATAGAACATGGAGGTGCCAAGCATATTGCCCTTTACCATAATGCCGTTAAAAACATCATTCACTGCGTAAAGTGGATGGGACTTACCGATCATCAATGGAGCGACCCAGGCAAAAACCTGATCCCCATTCATGCGGCTGGTTCCAAACAGCTTAATGGAAGTTCCCATTTTATCTGCATATTTAAAATCAACATCGGTGATTTTTGTGATTCCTTCTGTCTGGATATCCTCAAAATCCACTTCTTTTCCGGTTGCCATGGCAGTTAAAATTGCAATCTTACGGCAGGTATCATATCCTTCCACATCTGCTTCAGGATTACGCTCCGCATAGCCCAGCTCCTGTGCCTCCTTCAGGACTGCGTCAAAGGATGCACCTTCCTTATCCATCTTCGTCAGGATAAAGTTCGTGGTACCATTTAAAATTCCGGTGATTTCCTGAATCTGTTCACCCATCAGGCACTCGTATAATGGACGGATGATCGGAATTCCTCCACCGACACTAGCCTCAAACTGGAAGTTTACCTGTTTTTCTCTTGCAATAGCAAGCAGTTCGGTTCCATGAGCTGCTACCAGGGCCTTGTTGGAAGTCACTACATTCTTTCCGACTTCCAGACAGGTTTTAACAAATGGATAGGCCGGATTTAATCCTCCCATGGTTTCTACTACGATCTGAACCTCCGGGTCATCTGCGATCACCTGGAAATCATGCACGATCTTGTCCTCTACCGGAGAACCTGGAAAATCCCGTAAATCCAGGATATATTTCACCTGGACTTCCTGTCCAACATTGGCTGTGATCTTATCTCTGTTACCTGTTAATACCTCATAGACACCAGATCCGATGGTGCCGTATCCCATAATTGCAACTTTGATCATGTCTTCTCACTCCCTGGCTAATATTTTTACGTAATGGATTCCCTTCATCATCTCGATCTCTTCCACCATGTTCGAAACATCTCCGGTATCAGACAGCACCTCGACACTTAAGGTCAGGGTTGCTACACCGTTGACTGGAATACTCTGGTGGATAGTCAGGATGTTCGCCTTGTAAACAGCCACAATATGGAGAAGGTCTGACAAAAGCCCTGGCTCATCGTCCATCTGGGTCACAAAGGTTACGGTTTTTCCCTTGGCATTATCATAGAATGGGAAAATATCGTCTTTGTACTTATAGAAGGAGCTTCGGCTGATTCCTACTGCTTCCGTCGCTTCCTGTACCGTGATCACCCGTTCCGATTCCAGAAGTTTTTTCGCCTCTACTACCTTTAAGAGCACCTCCGGCACTGCTTTCTGTTTTACTACAAAATACTTACTCTTCGTCTCCATGACAATTCCTCTCTCGTGTTCGCACAGCAAATACATCTGTCTTCATGTGAAAGATATTAGCACACTTTATGTTTTGATGCAACTATTTTTTCTCTCCTCCGAGACGAATCCATTTCAGATATTCGCTGATAAATGGATCCAGATCGCCATCCAGGACTGCGGAAACGTTACCGGTTTCATAGCTGGTCCGGTGATCCTTCACCATGGTATATGGCTGGAGCACATAGGAACGGATCTGGCTTCCCCAGCCATTGTCCGCCACATCGCCACGGATCTCGGATAAGCTCTCCGCATTGGCCTGCTGCTTCAAAATAAACAGCTTGGCCTTCAGCATCTGCATGGCCTTGTCTTTATTCTGGAACTGGGAACGTTCATTCTGGCACTGTACCACAACGCCTGTTGGAATATGGGTAATTCGGATAGCGGAAGAGGTCTTGTTGATGTGCTGACCACCGGCGCCGCTGGAACGATAGGTATCGATCCTTAAATCATCCGGGTTGATCTCCACATCCAGGTCTTCCTCAATATCCGGCATCACATCGCAGGAAACAAAGGATGTCTGACGCTTTCCAGCCGCATTAAACGGCGAGATACGGACCAGACGGTGAACGCCATGTTCGGATTTTAAATAGCCGTAGGCATTCTCCCCATTGATCTGAACGGTTACAGACTTGATCCCCGCCTCATCACCGTCCAGATAATCCAGCACTTCCGTGGTAAAACCCTTCTTGTCTGCCCAGCGGCAGTACATCCGGTACAGCATGCTGCACCAGTCACAGGACTCGGTTCCACCGGCTCCCGCATTCAGACGGAGAATGGCATTATTATTGTCATATTCACCGGATAATAAGGTGGTAATCCGAAGGGATTCCAGCTTGCTCTCCAGCTCTTCCAGCATCTGGGCGATCTCCGGGATCAGCTCTGGATCATTTTCCTCATATCCCATCTCGATCATCACGCTGATATCCTCATATTCCTGCTCCAGCGCCTTAAATCCGTTGACGGTATCCTTTAAATTCTTAGCTTCTTTCATCAGTTTGGTGGAACGGTCCGGATCATCCCAGAACCCCGGCTCCTCCATAGACCTGTCTAACTCGGCAATTCGTTTCTCCTTGTTGTCCAGGTCAAAGTGAATCCCTCACTTCCACTAATGGTTTTTCAAAGGTTGAGAGTGTGTACTTAAACTGATCTAATTCTACCATTGTGTCACCTTCTTTCATTTATGATAATGGGTAACTGCCTGGCGTTTCTTCGTGCTTTCCACCAGAATCCTGAATCCAGGATTTCACAGTTACATTATATGAAAACCCCGGCTGCCGGCATTTTCTATCTGCCAAGCAGCCGAGGCTTCTCATCAAACTTATCTTTAACTATCGACTTTCCATTCGATGTCCGCGGAGCCCTGGTGCGTGATTCTGGTCAGCTTTGCTGACGCTTTCCACTTTAGAATCACTTCGCATCCTTGTTTTTTGAGTTACACCGGTTTCCGTCCACAGCACTGTTTATATTTCTTGCCGCTTCCGCACGGACATGGATCGTTTGGATAAATCTTCTGCACTTCTTTCCTGATCGGAGCTTTGGCAGAGCTGTCATCACGGTTAGTTCCTGTTACCTTCGCTGCAGGCTCTCTCTCTACCTTCTGCTCAACGCGGACATGGAACAGGATGCGGACCGTATCCTCTTTGACTGCTGCGGTCATGCCGTCGAACATCTCGTAAGCACTCATCTTGTACTCAACCAGCGGATCTCTCTGGCCATAAGCCTGTAAACCAATGCCCTGGCGCAGCTGATCCATATCGTCGATATGGGACATCCATTTATTATCGATCACCTTCAGGAGAACCACACGCTCGATCTCACGGATCTGCTCTGCCTCTGGGAATTCAGCTTCCTTCTCTTCATAGAGTTTTACCGCCTCTTCCTTCAACATATGGCTCAGTTCCTGTTTCTTCATGCCGGCTCTCTGCTCATCAGTCAGAGTAATCGTCTTTAATGGAATGATCGGCAGAATCAGGGAATTCAGTTCTCCTAAATCCCAGTTATCTGCAGTAGTATCCTCTGGAATCGCCATATCTACCGCATGCTCAACAATGTCAGTGATCATCTTTAAGATCACATCGCGCATGTTGTCACCATCCAGTACTTTACGGCGCTCTGCGTAAATCACCTCACGCTGCTCATTGTTAACCTCATCGTATTTTAACAGGTTCTCACGGATACCATAGTTATTGTTCTCGATCTTCTGCTGTGCTTTCTCAATGGCAGAGGAAAGCATCTTATGCTCGATCTGCTCGCCCTCCGGAACACCCAATGCGTTAAACATATTCATCAGACGTTCAGAACCGAACAGTCTCATCAGATCATCTTCCAGGGACAGATAGAATCTGGACTCACCCGGATCTCCCTGACGACCAGAACGGCCTCGCAGCTGGTTATCAATACGTCTGGACTCATGACGCTCCGTACCGATGATCTTTAAGCCACCTAAAGCTCTTGCCTCATCATCCAGCTTAATATCGGTACCACGGCCTGCCATGTTGGTAGCGATGGTAACTGCCTTATGAACACCCGCCTGAGCGATGATCTCAGCCTCGATCTCATGATATTTCGCATTCAATACCTTGTGCGGGATGCCGCGCTTATTTAACATGCGGCTTAACATCTCAGAAGTCTCGATGGTGATGGTACCAACCAGAACCGGCTGACCCTTCTTGTATGCCTTCTCCACCTCATCCACAACGGCTTTGAATTTTTCTTTCTTGGTCTTGTATACAGCGTCATCTAAATCAATACGGGCAACTGGTTTGTTGGTCGGAATAGCGATGGCGTCCATATAATAGGTATTACGGAACTCTTTTTCCTCAGTCAGAGCAGTACCGGTCATACCTGCTTTCTTCCGGAACTTATTAAAGAAATTCTGGAAGGTGATGGTCGCCAGAGTCTTGCTCTCACGGCGGACATTCACATGTTCTTTTGCCTCGATTGCCTGATGGAGACCATCAGAATAGCGGCGTCCCGGCATAATACGTCCGGTAAATTCATCAACGATCAGAACCTCGTCATCTTTTACCACATAATCCTTATCACGGAACATCAGGTTGTGGGCACGCAGGGCCAGGATGATGTTATGCTGGATCTCCAGATTCTCCGGATCTGCCAGGTTATCAATATGGAAGAACTGCTCTACCTTCTTGACACCATCCTCCGTTAAGTTGACAACCTTATCCTTCTCATTGACAACAAAATCTCCGGTTTCCTCGATGTCCTCGCCCATGATGGCGTTCATCTTGGTAAACTCGCCGGAAGCCTCACCGCGGACAAGCTGTTTTGCTAAAATGTCGCAGACCTCATAAAGTTTGGTGGATTTACCACTCTGGCCGGAAATGATCAGAGGAGTTCTCGCCTCATCGATCAGAACAGAGTCTACCTCATCGATGATCGCGTAATCCAGATCACGCAGAACCATCTGTTCCTTATAAATAGCCATGTTATCACGCAGATAATCGAAGCCCAACTCGTTGTTCGTCACATAAGTGATATCGCAGGCATACGCTTTCTTTCTCTCTTCCGGAGTCATGGCGTTTAATACCACACCTACGGTCAATCCCAGGAACTCATGAACCTGTCCCATCTGCTCTGCATCTCGCTTTGCCAGATAGTCATTGACCGTAACGATATGCACGCCCTTACCCATTAAAGCATTTAAATAAGCCGGAGCTGTGGATACCAGAGTTTTACCTTCACCAGTTTTCATCTCGGCAATACGTCCCTGATGCAGAACGATACCACCAACTAACTGAACCGGGTAATGCTCCATATTTAATACTCGTCTGGCCGCCTCGCGGACCGTTGCGAATGCCTCTGGAAGAATATCATCCAGGGTCTCACCGTTTGCCAGGCGCTCTTTGAAAATCCGGGTACGGTCTCTTAACTGCTCATCAGTCAGAGCCATCATTTCTGGACGCATGGCTACAATCTTATCTACGATCGGGTATATTAATTTCAGTTCGCGCTCACTATGAGTACCGAACACCTTTTCAAAGAGATTCATGAATCACACTCCTATTTTACTATAATAATTTACGATACAATCTTATATATTGTAGCACTAACCGCGGGTTTATTCAACTAAATCGGCCTTTGTTCACAATTTTTTTACTTTTCAAGATGACATAATATTTTTCTTTACGGTCAACCTGTCACATTGCACAAAAATTATGTTCGATTCCTGGGTTGTCCACATTATCCACACTTTTCCACATTTACTTTTACAATGAGTTATCCACACACAATTTCCAGTCAATTTCTGGAAAAATGAGTTATACACAGAGTTATCCACATTATCCACATGCTTTTCCACTGTTCATTTCATCCACCTGGTTGTCTGCTTCTTCGACTATTTTTTTGTACAGATGTCATAAATTTTGTTTTTTTGACAAAATTTTTTCGCCTTAGAATCCATGTATTTCTTATAATAAATCAAAAAATTGTCACTACATTTCACAAGATTTGATTGAATAATTCATACATCTGTGGTATACTGGAATCATCTCAAAAGAAGGAGTTGATTCGTATGCGTTATACTATTACTGGAAGAAATATAGAGGTAACCCCTGGATTACGAGATGCCGTACAGGAAAAGCTTGGAAAACTGGAATGTTACTTCACTCCTGATACCGAAATTTATGCAACTCTCAGTGTTCAGAAAGATGTTCAGAAGATCGAGGTTACGATCCCTGTGAAAGGAAGCATCATCCGTGCGGAAGAGTCCAGCAACGATATGTATGTTTCTATCGATCTGGTAGAAGAGATCATTGAACGCCAGATCCGTCGTTACAGAAAGAAACTGATCGACAAAAAGCAGGCTGCACTGTCTTTCTCCCAGCTCTTTATTGAAGAGGCAGAGGAAGCAGAAGCAGAAGAAGCGATCAACATCGTTAAGACCAAACGTTTCGGCATGAAACCGATGTTCCCAGAAGATGCATGTGTAGAGATGGAACTGCTTGGACATAATTTCTATATGTTCTTAAACGCAGAGACCGATCAGGTGAATGTGGTTTACAAACGAAAAAATCATACATACGGTCTGATTGAACCGGAATTTTAAAATAGGATAATGAATGGCTGTCTCTGCACCTTCTACGCGGAGACAGCTATTTTTTTCGGAGAAATGTTCCATCCGTGACGACAGCCTGATGAACGGAATGCACATTTTTACGAAACAATTTACAGGAGAATCGATATGAATAAAAAAACCGTACTGATCAGCGGCGCTTCCCGTGGAATCGGAAGGGCTGCTGCACTGGCATTTGCCAGAGAGCAGGATAACCTGATCATCACCTGCCAGAAAAATAAAGAGCTTTTAGATCAGGTAAAACAGGAAGCAGAGGCAGAAGGCAGTGTATGCCTGGCCTTTGCCGGAGATATGGGGGATTTTTCTTTCTGTCAGGAAGTGTTCGCAAAAGCCCACAGACATGGACTCTACCCGGATCTGGTCATCAACAATGCCGGAATCTCCTATATCGGACTTTTACAGGATATGGCACCGGAGGAATGGGACCGGATCGTCCGCACCAATTTAACTTCTGTATTCAACTGTTCCAAACTGGCCATTCCCCATATGCTGGAGCAGAAAAGCGGAAAGATCTTAAACATTTCCTCGGTCTGGGGGAATGTAGGGGCCTCCTGTGAGGTGGCCTATTCCGCTACCAAAGGCGGTATCAATTCTTTTACCAGGGCTTTAGCCAAGGAGCTGGCCCCCAGCAATGTCCAGGTAAATGCCGTGGCCTGCGGAGCCATTGATACCGATATGAACCATTTTCTTGAAAAAGAGGAACTGGAAGCCCTAAAGGAAGAAATTCCTGCAGGACGCCTGGCAAAACCGGAAGAAGTCGCACAGCTTTTATTGCAGCTGGCCCGGTCGGATTCTTATCTGACGGGACAGATCATCGGATTTGACGGGGGGTGGATCTAATGCCAACCACCTACTCCCACTACCGTTTTGGAAAAGAGGTCTATAAGAAGCTGACACCGGCCCAGAAAGCCATCATCGATCCTTACCGTGGACTGTTTGATCTGGGTCTTCACGGACCGGATCTGCTATTTTACTACCACCCATTTTCCAAAAACCAGATAAACCAGACCGGCGTTGCCATCCACGAGCGGCCAGGCATCGCATTCTTCCTTCCTGCTGCCAGCCGGTGGAGAAGCTGCCGTCACAAAAAAGCAGCACTGGCATACCTGTACGGCGTTCTCTGTCATTTTGCCCTGGACAGCACCTGTCATCCCTACGTGGAGACAGCAGTCCGCCGCACCGGAATCTCCCACAGCGAGATCGAAGCGGAAATGGATCGCCGGAACATGGAAAAAGACAGCTATAATCCCCTGACCCACCGCCCGGCCAACCATCTGCGGTCAAAGCCCGGCTATGCGGAGACTATCGCTGTCTTTTATCCAAAACAGAGCGTCCGTCAGATCGATGCCTGTATCCACTCTATCCGGATCTGCTGCAATCTGTTCGTAATCCCGAACCTTCAGATGCGCAGCCTGATCTTAAAATTATTAAAACTGGTTCATTTTCCAAAGGTGATCCGGGAAATGATCATCAAATGCCGGAAGAATCCGGACTGTGAGCCCATCTGCCGGGAATTAGACCAGCTTTATTCACAGGCAGTACCTCTTGCAGTGGAGCTGATCCAGAACTTCGATGAGGTATTAAAGGGCACCGGAGTTTTTGACTCCCGTTTCCAGCACACCTTTGGAGAATTTTAAGCAGACTTTTTAAAAGCTGCGAATATGGTCCTCCGGTGTCTCCTGGGTGTTCCGGATAGAGCGGATCTCCACATAGTATCCGATCTTATCATTGACCTTTACATAGACCCGGTCGCCTGCTTTATGTTTAAAAATGGCTTTGCCCAGAGGGGACTCGATACTGATCAGTCCTTCTAAGGAATTGCCGCGGATGGAGGTGACCAGGCGGTACGTTTCTACCTCATCGTCATCTTCCATATACAGCTCTACCGTATTATTGATGCCCACTTCGTCATCTTTGGATTCGTCGGATACGATCTGGGCATTTTTTAACATTCTCTCTAAATACCTGATCCGGCTCTCATTCTGGTTTTTGTCCTTCTTTGCCGCATAATACTCGAAGTTCTCGCTTAAATCGCCCTGGGCCCTGGCTTCTTTCACAGCCTCGATCGCATTCTTTCGTACAACCAGTTTGCGGTAATTGATCTCCTCCTCAATTTTAGCCACATCGCTTTTTGTCAGTTTCTCTCCCATTTCTTACTTCCTTTCAGTTGCTTCTGTCATATCTGTTCTGGCTCATTTTGCCTTATTTTCTCCAGATGTTCTGCCAGCTCTGGATCTGCCTGATCCAGTACCTTATTTCCTGTGGTTCTGGTGGACTTTTCCAGATACTCCGTCCGAATCTGTTGGTTTACATAATCTACCTCTTCTTTTAGATCCCTGGCAGACATTAAGTGGCACCCCTGTCCGCGGATGATCAACTGCTCCAGTCCATCGGAGGTTGCCACCGTCACACGATGGTTCCGACCCATCTTATGGGCCAGCTTTTCAATATACTGGTCTGCGGTCTCGGCTTCCTTGGTGTAAACCACATGGATGTTGTGATACTCGATGGCCTGGCCAATATTGCCTGTGACTTTATAAGCGTCAAATACCAGAATCAGGGTACATTTTTTATATCCCTGATAATTACAGAGAATATCCATCAGCTTATGTCTTGCCCCGTCAATGGTCGTCCTGGCAAGTTCGTTTAACTCTTCCCAGGCGAAAATGATATTATAACCGTCTACTAAAAGATATTCCTCCACTGGTTCCCGGAATTTGATTTCCACCTTTTTGGCCGGATCATAAGAAACTCTTCTGGCGGCATTCATCTCCGGCGGCATTTTTCTCTTCTCGCCGTAGGTACGGGTAAAAATCGCCTCCAGTTCTTTATCCAACGCCCCCCAGGCGCCATTTGTCGTAGATTTCCGGTTTTCTGCCGCTGTGCGGGCCGCCTGCACCTGCGCCTCAAATTCCCTGCTCCGGCGCTGCTCTAACTGGATGGGGCTCTCCACCTGCATATGCTCCTTGACCTGATCCCAGCTGACCGTAAATCCGGCTCCATGGGCGCAGAATACGGAACCGGTCGGATTGTTTAAATCCGCATCCGGATCATAATAAATGTGGGAAAGAACCTCCTCCTCATTGTGACACCGTTCATATCCTTTCACATTGCAGATCAGTTTTCCACGGCCTTTGGTATAAGAAACCACATCCATCTGGTAATCCCGCATGGTCGCCACCGGCGCCTGTCCGCAAATGACCGACATTCCACCTTCCAGTTCTGGCGGATCGAAGGTTCCACTCATCCTCTCTAAATCCGTCAACGCCCTTCCGACCGATTCTGTAGGGATCTCAAGGCGGAAGCTGTAATAAGGCTCCAGCAGATGACATCCGGCTTCTCGTAAGCCCTGACGCACCGCCCGGTACGTGGCCTGACGGAAATCTCCGCCTTCTGTATGCTTCTGATGGGCCCGTCCCGCGATCAATGTGATCTTCATATCTGTGATCTCGGCTCCCATGAGAGTTCCCACATGACGTTTTTCCTCCAGATGGGTCAGGATCAGCCTCTGCCAGTTCCGATCCAGCATATCTTCACTGCAGTTAGTCTCAAACTGCAGACCACTGCCCCGTTCTCCCGGCTCCATCCACAGATGGACCTCCGCATAGTGGCGCAAAGGCTCAAAATGGCCTACCCCTTCTACCGGCTCCGCAATGGTCTCCTTGTATACAATACTTCCCGCGCCGAATTCCACTTCCATACCAAAACGGTCCGCGATCAGCCTCTTTAAGATTTCAATCTGCACCTGCCCCATGACCTGCGCCTGGATCTCACCAAGAGTCTCATTCCAGACAATGTGAAGCTCTGGCTCCTCTTCCTCTAACTGGCGCAGTTTTAACAAAGCCACATGGGCGTCGCACCCCTCCGGCAGACGGATCTGATAGGTAAGAACCGGCTCCAGCAGCGGCAATTCTCCTTCCGCCGCTTCTCCGATAGCCTGTCCCGCCCAGGTGCCGTCCAGTCCTGTCACTGCACAGATACAGCCCGGTTCCGCCTGGCTGACCGTCTCATATTTACTTCCGGAATAGATCCGGATCTGGTTGACCTTTTCTTCCCCCTGTTTTCCAGAAATAGTATCTTTTACCTTTAAAATACCAGAAAGGATCTTTAAATGGGTCAGACGGTTGCCCTGCTCGTCCCTGGAAATCTTATAAACTCTAGCTCCCAGACCTTCCTTCTCCCCGTCCTTCTCCCAGCACCGGGCATAGGCATGGATTCCTTCTAACAATTCCTCTACACCCTGTCCTTTTAATGCAGAACCAAAATAGCATGGGAACAATCTCCTGGCACGGATCATTTCCCGGATCTGGTTTTCCTCAATCGGATTCCCGCTTAAATAGCCTTCCAGCAGGTGCTCATCGCACATGGCGATCTCCTCCTGCCACTCAGCCTCATTCCTGCCTTCCTGGTCAAACGCCACGCAGGTGTCGCTGAGCCTCTTCTTAAGCTCTTTCAGAAGGGCCGCCCGGTCCGTTCCCGGCTGGTCCATCTTATTGACAAATAAAAAGACCGGAACCTGATAACGTTTCAACAGCCGCCACAGGGTCTCCGTATGCCCCTGGACTCCATCCGCACCGCTGACGATCAGCACTGCATAATCCAGAACGCTCAATGTCCTCTCCATTTCTGCAGAGAAGTCCACATGTCCAGGGGTATCTAATAAAGTCACTTCCCAGTCACCCAGGGGAAAAACCGCCTGTTTGGAAAATATCGTGATTCCTCTTGCCCGTTCCTGATCATCTGTATCTAAAAATGTATCCCGGTTATCGACCCGCCCCCGGTTCCGAATGGCTCCTGTGCGGTAAAGGATCTCTTCAGAAAGAGTGGTCTTTCCCGCATCTACATGAGCCAGAATGCCTATACAAATACGTTCTTTCAGTTTCTTTTCCTCCAATCAGCCCGGTTAGACCGGACCGTTACTTCTTTGATGCCACTATCTCTTATTATAGCGAAATTCCCTGTGGCCTGCAACGTGAAAAAGCCTTCTGTCCTGCTGAGAAATAGTAATCATCTGCCATCAGATGATTGACGATCGCCTCATGCGTCAGCTCTTCTAAACGAACCATGCCCCAGCGGCATCAGCCTTGCTGTCTCTTTCCACTCCTTCCGCACCTTTTCACCATTCTTTTTCTTGTTTTGGACACTGGCTGCTATAACGTCTTTTTGTAAATATTTTTCTATTTTTTTCGTTAATGATTTGCAAAATTATAATAAATCCGGGTAAAATCGCTTGAAAGGCCAGAATAAATCCATTAGAGTAGTAAACACAGGTTTTCTAAAACCATTGAACAATTGATTTTCTATAAAAAAAGGCTTATAATAACATGATGCTGAAAGCAGAATACACCATCGGATACCACTTTGACCAGGCGGTAAAAGTGGCCCGTTCCTGCGGATTTGACCGGACCCTGATATTAAAACCGGGCGGTGGATTCCGGGAAATTTATCTACCATAGAAAGAAAGGATGTACTTGTTCATTGATCGTTAAACTAATTGAAAAGACATATGCTCTCCTGTGGGGAGATTTATTTACCATCTCCCTTGGAAACAGTTCCATCGGAATTTCTCTGATGATCCTGCTGCTGGTTCCTGCAGGTATCTATTTTACAATCCGGACCGGCTTTCTTCCTATCCGGTATTTTCCTCAGATGATTGGCACGCTCAAGGAGAAAAAGGAATCGGAAAACAGTCTTTCTTCTCTTCAGACCCTGATCATCTCCACTGCCACCAGAGTTGGCATGGGCAATCTGGTCGGTGTGGTTGCCGCAGTCTCGGCAGGAGGCGCTGGCGCTGTATTCTGGATGTGGCTGATGGCTCTTCTTGGAGCATCAACTGCTTATGTAGAAGCATCTCTTGCCCAGAAATACAAAGACCCTGATCCTCTCTATGGTGGCTACCGTGGCGGTCCTGCTTACTATATCCATGAATTCTTTAAAGAGAAAACCGGCAAAAACCGCAGAAGATTTCTGATCCCGGCCCTGTTTGCCATCTCCGGCCTGATCTGCTGGTGTGGTATCAGCCAGGTGATCAGTAATTCTGTCAGTTCCGCGTTCCAGAATGCCTTTCATATCCCACCGATTGTTACCACAGTCATTCTGGTGTTTCTGGCGACGGTGATCGTTCTTCAGAAAAATGCTACGATCAAACTTCTGGACATACTGGTGCCTATTATGGCAGGAAGTTTCTTCGCCATTACGGTATTTATTATTCTATTAAATATCCGCCAGCTTCCTGCAGTCTTTGCGCGGATCTTCTCAGAGGCATTTGGCCTTCGCCAGGCCGTATCCGGTGGTCTTGGAGCCGTGATCATGAACGGTATCAAGCGGGGTCTGTTCTCCAACGAAGCCGGCTCCGGTTCCGCTCCCTGCGCTGCTGCCGCCGCTGAAGGAAATGATCCTTCCAGGACGGGTCTGATCCAGGCTCTTGGAGTTCTCATTGATACCATTGTGATCTGCAGCTGCACTGCCATGATCATGCTGCTGGTTCCGGAGGAAATAACCGCAGGACTGTCCGGCATGGATTTGCTGCAGACAGCCATGTATCATCATCTGGGTTCCGCAGGTGTGATCTTTATCGCCATCACGCTGGCATTATTCAGTTTTTCCACATTTATCGGAATCCTGTTCTATGCACGCTCCAACATCGCTTACCTGCTTGGGGATCGGTGGTGCTGGCAGACAGCCTATAAGGTACTGGCTCTGGTGATGTTGTTTATCGGTGGATTACAGCAATATACCGTAGTCTGGGATCTTGGCGATGTGGGGATCGGGCTGATGACCGTGTTTAATATTTTATTTTTGTATCCGATGTCTGGGGAAGTGTTGAAGTTGTTGGAGAAATACAAAAAATAGATATTGTTTTATTTTTTTGCTATTTGATCCTGAACATGGAGTTTTGTAAGCAGCGACCACTCAAAACCTGCCACTGCTTCTTTTACATAACATTTCCGCTTCTCCGAATCCACCAGACTGACCGCGCAAGCATTCATGGCCTTAAAATCCGGTACTTCGTATTCCTGATAACTGCGCTTTCCGTTGGAATAATTCCAGGCAAACCACCAGTTTTCCGGCACGATGATCTCACGGTCCAGATATTTTGAGGCTTCATTTATCAAATCCTCCGTAATATCGTTGACCTGATATCCCTTTAAGTAGCCGTCCTGTGGCTCTGCCTCTGTATCAAAAAGACTGAAGCCTGCAAATAAATTCTGCTCGATCTCGATCCGGAACCACATCTGCAGGCTTTTCTTCTGGAAGTTTGCCTGTTTTACCACGTAATTCAGTCCCGGATAAGTGCTGTAACAATCGTAAAAACGGTCATGCTTGGGATTTTCATAGGAATAATATTTCGCATCTGTTTCCAACTCTAACCCATACTTTTTCGTCAACGGCTCCATGGCTTCTTTGAAATCGTCAAACAGCAGACGAATCAGTTTGATCTTCGCCTGCTTCATGACACGTTCGATCTCCAGTCCCGCCGCGAAATAATCCGGGGACTCATGAAGCACATCCATGGTTTTCTCCATTTTCATTCGTTTCCTTCCATCTGATACACGATGGATCGCGTCCAGATACTGTATCACCGCTTCCTCTATCGGCTGCGGCAAACTGTCAAGCCGCCGCTCCAGCCAACCACTTATGTCCTCCGACCAGGAAATGCACTGGATCTGGCCAACAGGCAGAATTCCGCTTCCGCCCCGCTGTCTACGGCTGTAAAGAGAAGGCTGGTCTCCAAACCGGGTCAGATAAACCATCTTGGAATTCTTCGCCTTCTCAAAATAATCAAAACACTGGCCCTCCTGTTCTCCCGCATAGATCTTCACCTCCATGGGGATGAAAAAATCCACATTCTGGATCACCAGATCGATCCGTCGCTCCTTGTCGATCACATATTCTTTGATGATGATGGTATGGGTCAGCAGGGAATCTGGCATTCTCTTTTCCTGTAACACCTCTTCCAGAAATGTTTTCAAAAACAGGATTCCGCAGCCATGGCTGCCCTCTGGATTTAGCAAATCTGCCAGAAAGCGGCACATCAGCACCTCTTTCCCGCTGATCTCCAAAGTCTGGAACAGATTGTAGCTGGTCTTGGAATGGTAAACCGGAATGGACTGGGTGGTATCATAGATCTTCTTTAATAGCTCTTTCGTGGTACTCACCTGCAGTTACTCCTCTGCGCGGACCGCCCAGCGCATTTTCGTGGAACGGGCTCTTGGATTCCGCACACATTCCTCCGCAGACGGACGCACCACGTCCTTAGAATACGCTGAGTAAACACCCGCCCGGTATCCTTCCTTCAACGCTGCTTTTACCAGCTTGTCCTCTCCGGAATGGAAGGTCAGGATCGCCGCCCTTCCACCTGGTTTTAAGGCTCCTGGCAGCTTCTCCATAAATTCATACAGTACCTCAAATTCCTGGTTCACATCAATGCGGAGAGCCTGGAACACCCGCTGGCAGGTCTTTTTGATCGTCTCTTTCTTCTCCTTCTCCGGCAGAAAATCCAGAGTCTTCTCGATGATCTCCCGCAGCCTTGTGGTGGTATCCACCCGGCGGCCTTTGCGGATCTCATCCGTGATTGCCCTCGCTAACTCCTCACAGTAAGGCTCATCGGAATTCTCATACAGCATTCCAGCCAGTTCTTCTCTGCCGATGGTATCCAGACGCTCCGCCGCGCTGATTCCTTTTTGCTGATTCAGGCGCAGATCCAGAGGCCCATCTACCTTGAAAGAAAATCCACGCTTCGGGTTATCGATCTGCATGGAAGAAACACCCAGATCTGCCAGAATGAAATCAAAACCGCCTACTTCTTTGGCAATCTCATCGATCGTACAGAAATTCTGTAATTTGATTGTCAGCATCTCTTCCCCAAAGCCCTGCTCTTCCAGACGCTTTTTCGTCTTTGCTGATTCCTCCGGATCCACATCTGTAGCATACATATGGCCGCGACCCTTTAAGCACTGCAGCATGGCCCTGGTGTGACCACCGTACCCTAAAGTAGCATCAAATCCCGTCTCTCCCGGCTGGATCTTTAAGAAATCCAGAATTTCATCTACCATGATGGAAATGTGCATGCCCGCCGGTGTATTTCCTTTCCCGATCACATGCTGAATGGTGTCCTGGTATTTCTCCGGCTGATGCTCTTTGTATTTTTCTTCAAATTTCTTTGGATATTTTCCTTTATACCGCACTCGGCGCTTGTGAGGCGTCTGCTGATTTTCTTCCATTTAGAATTTCTCCTTTTTCTATTCGTTCACTTACCAATTTTTTCTTATAATAAGCTTGTAACTCTGCTGCAAAAGCATTCATCCTCATGCGACCAGATCACACCGATGGCCTGCAGATAAGCATACACTACTGTCGTTCCCACAAATTTCATGCCATACTTTTTTAAGTCTTTGGAAATGGTATCGGATAAATCCGAACTTGTTTTTCCGGTTTCCTGAATAACTCTTCCGTCTGTCCAATGCCAGAGGTACTCTGAAAAGCTGCCGTATTCCTTCTGGATTTTGCGAAACGCCTGTGCATTGATAACGGCAGCTTGTATTTTCAGGCGGTTGCGTATAATCTCGGGATTGTTCCGCAGCATTTCCAGCTTGTCCTCATGATAAGCACAGATTTTCTCCAAGTCAAAACCATCAAAAGCTTTACGAAATGCATCCCGCTTATTTAAAACACATTCCCAGGACAATCCTGCCTGAAAACACTCCAATATCAGCATTTCAAATAGCTTCTGGTCATCATGCACCGGAACGCCCCATTCCTCATCGTGATAACAGATGTATCGTTCATTTTTCGGATTTGCCCAGCAACACCGTATTTTTCCGTCTGCCCACTTCATCCATACACCCCCTCCATTTTTACACTGATGATCAGATCCACACAGAATTATTTTTCATTACCCAGGCAAATCCTTTCGCCATCACCGGATTTCTTGTTTTTTCCTCACGGTCTCCCAGACTCAGATATACAGATTCTGTCCTAATGTCATGTTCCTTCATATATTGTAAAAAATCTGGAAACCAGATGGAAGGTGATACCGCCGCAACACCTGCAAAAGCGTCTGTCTGATACGCCGCCCACAGAGAAAATAAGCCTGCCATGGAATATCCCCCGGCATAATATGTTTTGCTGCGATCCGCACACTGTCTCAAAATAAACTGCAGCATATCCTCTGCACCATCTCCGAAGCCGTCTTTTCCAAAGACAGCCGGTGACTTTTTTCATGTCATCTGATCATATTCCACTGCTGCACCAATGATAGGAATCTCTTTTCATTTACACAACATGCTCCGATTGGCGAACCTGCTATCATTATATCATTGGAATTATTTTATACAACACTTTCGTGAGTAACAACCAGTTCAAGATATCCTACTCCCTGCGATCTCAAGTATTCTTCCACCTGACGGACCCCGTCCGCCTTGCTGACATATTTCTGCCCCTTGCAGTACACCGTGGAGGCTTGCGGGTGTTTTCACACATTCCGCATAGGTCAGCGGAAAGGATGCCTTTAGTACAGCACTTTTTCGCACCGTCCAGCCGTTCTGTTGCAGGAAGCTCAGATATTCCTCATTCGTCCACTTGTTATGGAGAGGAAAGCCTGCCAGCTTCATGAAAAATGCTTTGACCTTGCCGGAAAATGAGTTTTCTGCATGTGTAAAGGTGGGCGCAATCAGCACACCGTCATCCTTCAGCACCCGTCGGATTTCGGCAAGAGCCTTTTCCGGAAGCGCTACAATGTGCAGTGCATTGGATACGATCACCACATCAAAAGACTTGTCTGCATAGGGCAGTGAGAACATATCCTGCACGGAAAAGTACAGCTTCACAGAGTGATTATTCCTCTTTGCCTCTGTAATCATCTCCGAAGAGGCATCCGTCGCCTCGATATGTACCGCCGCGTTTACGATGTTCTTGGCGATCAGCCCCGTTCCGGTGGCCAATTCCAGCACCGTTTTGTCTTTCACAACAGGACGGATCAGCTCATACATTTTTTCGTATACTCTCCTGTCTTTTTGCATAAAACAGTCATATCGGCCTGCATTTCTATCCCAGAAATTCTTGTATTCTCGCATTGCTGTCATTCCTTTTGTAGTCAGGTTTATCTAACCGCTGTGTACATCATTTGGTTAGATTTGGCTAACTTTTGTGTTTTAGAAAAGCCGCATTGCAGCGACTTTTGTTTTCTTGGTCATATTATACAGTTCTTACTTCTGTTTTGCAATGGTATCGTATTCCTATTTTGTAATTTCCAAACGCAGATCGTTACTATCTCCCACTACGCCCGTGATTTTTATGCTGTCGGCTTCGACATGGCAGCTGTAGCAGACAATTTGGACACCCGCCTTGGCAGCCTTCACAAGTGCCTCCTTAAATTCCGGTTGCGCCGCCTCGTTTGGCAGCACGCGATGAATACCATTCATCTGAATCACAAAAGCAATTGAGCAATGGCAGCCTTCTTTTGCCGCCTTTGTCAGTTCCTGTAAGTGCTTCACGCCTCGCTCCGTCGGTGCGTCCGGAAACAATCCGATACCCGGATGCAAATCATCTGCCAGCGTGCAGCCCTTCACTTCGGTCAGGAAGCTTTCGCCATTACTTTCCATGTAAAAATCAATTCTGGATTTCCCGTAAGTATATTCCGGTTTCACAAGATCGTAGTTCAGGCTCATTAACTGCTGTTTCATCAGCATATTCGGTGCCAGACTGTCTATATTCACCCACTTCAGCCCTGGCTTATATACAGAAATCAGGTCATATGCCGTTTTCCGATTCGCGTTCAATTTCTTTTGCAGCGTCACCTTTGCCTTCGGCAGAAGCAGTTCCTGCAAACGCCCCGTATTTTTTACATGAACAATCTCCGGTTCTCCATCAATCAGCACCTCCGCTGTAAAACGGTTGATTCTGCGGACAAATACCCCAACGACTGTATTTTCGTAAATGATTGTCGGTTTTTGTTTCACCATATATCGTCCTCTTTCTTATCACTCAGACTTTTCCTCGGAGACAAACTCTGTCCCTGCCAGCGCCAGGAATTTTTTATCTGACTGGATACTCTGTGTCAGAAACTGACCATCCCGAAACAGTGCATAAGTCGTGACCGGTGCAGGTACATTCTGTGCGCTTTCTTTATCAGTGATATGGATGGTCTTGAATGGGATACCATGTTCCTTTGCCGCCTCTTGCACCCTTGGCACCCAATAATAGGTGTAGGGACACTGGTCGGTGTAATAGAGGACAAAACCGGTTTCCTCAATCGCCGGATGTTTCGCACATTCCTTGAAATGCGGCGTTTGTGTACCCGATTCAATGGGAAGATACATGAGATTGATCCCGCAGTCGGATATGTCTGCCACACGGAACCCCTTATAAGTAAGGAATTTCGGGTCAGCTAGAAATTCCCGCTTCCGGCCCTCTGCACACAGAATACAAAGACCTTTCTTCCCCTGCGCCTTGGCATCACGGATACACGCCTCCAGCAGATCATTCGAGTATCCGTGTCCTTTCATGGAGCCGGATACCCATAGGCAATTAATGTAAAGATAACCATCTGCCGCAATCGGCACCCAGGCGTTTTCAGCCGGAATGTATTCAATAAAACATTTGCCGCGTTCTTCGCTGCGATAGAAAACAAGTCCATCATCAAAGCGCTGCCGCAGCCATTCCTTTTTTGCAACACTCTGCTTGCCAGACATGGCGCAGCAGATATGTTCCTTATCAATATTTTCTTTTGTGATCCGAATATAGTTCATCCGTTATTTCTCCTTTTCAAAACAGCTGTCCCGGCAGCTTCTGCTTTTCTTTTGCCGGAAAAGAGGCTTCAAACTGTTCAAACCCCTCAGGGTCTTTCTCACAGACAAAATACCCATCGGGGTCTTTGTAAGTGCCGGAGACGCCGTCCAGAAATCCGGGTGTCAGCACCTTGATGAGGAAGTAATCCGCCTCCGGGTCATCAGCATAGCGCACACCCTTGGTTTTTGCCGGAACAAAGCCAGACTTGCCGTAAAAGTCAATATTGCCGGTAATGGCAAGCGCCCCTGCACCCATTTTCCTGGCTTTTTCCATGGAATAATCAAGCAGCTGTTTTCCATAACCCTGCCGCTTGTATGCAGGTGCGATGCCAATGGGGCCAAAGGTCATGATCGGTAGGGTTCGCCCATCGTCACAATCAATCTCCGACCGCACATAGATGACCTGCCCGATCAGCTCGCCGTTCAGCTCCATCACGAAGTCCAGCTCCGGCACAAATGCCGGATCATTCCGATAACAGTGCAGCACATAGTGCTCCATACAGCCGGGCTGGTAAACATTCCAGAATGACTCGCGAGTCAGATTTTCGACGGCTCTGTAATCGTCTTTCGTTTCCGGACGAATGATAATATTCTTTTCTGACATAACTTTTCTCCTTTCAAAAAATAGGACGCAGCGCACCGCAGGCATAAAACCCAGCATTTTTCTTCGCCATCTTTCATGTTGTTCTTTCCTTCTTTCTGTAACCAGCCTCAACCTTGGCAATAAAGTGATCAATATGTGTCGCCAGCAAGGAAGAAACCGATTCTTTTTCTGCTGCACTGTCGTAGACACTATATAAAAGATACATGGGGCCATAGAACTCCAACGCCAGCTGCATAGCGTCCTCATCAGAATCCGCCAGCTTGCGGAAGATGGCCGCCATGTACTCCAGAGGGCCTCCCGCCAGATAATCGTGGTGGAGCTGTGCAAGCTTTGGATCCCGGTATTGCTCCAGCGTCAGCATTTTACGAAAATTGGAGGAAAATGGTTCCTTTGTCCAATGGTCAAACTGGGCAAGGCTGTATGTGCGGATTTTTTGAATGGGTGTATGCAAATATGCTTCCGCGAAGCCGTCTGGTTCCGTTTCCGGCATTTCATACGCCTCAGCGCGCTCATAGTCCATCTTGTTCATCCGCTCCACGATCTTATCTAAGATTTCCTGTTTGCTGGCATAGTGCTTATATAAGGCGGCTTTCGTAAATCCCAGCTGCCCTGCAATATCATTCATAGACGTCCCCAGATAACCGTTCTGTGCAAATAGTTCCAGCGCTATTCTCAAAATCCGTTCCTTTGTACCCTCTGTCATAACTTCCTCCTTCATCAAAGTAACCATTCGGTAACTTCATTATAGTTACCGAATGGTTACTTGTCAAGAACTAATAAAAAAATGTGCTGTTTCGCTTTTTCGGTGCTGTCAGCTCATGGCTTAAAGAAAGCAGGTCTTTGATCACATCATCCAGTTCCGGTTTGCCAAGCTGAATACTGATCCATTTTTCCTTATTCATATGATAGGCCGGAAAATAGCCATCCTGTCCGCGAAGCGAGCCGATCAGTGACGGATCGCTTTTCACATTAAGGACATCCATGATGCCTGCCTCCGGCAATCCCAGCTTATCGGCAGATACTTCCAAGACTACACCATACCATTTATTATTGTCTTTGTGTCGCAGTACAGCATTCCGGTCATGCCAGGGGTATTCCGGCTCTGTGCCATACTGCTGACATATCCATGTAAATAATTCTTGTCGTGTCATTTCATCACTTCTCCGTTGTTTTATGTGTGATTGTCGTGAGAGGTTCGAAATACCAGCTTTTAATATCAAATAAATTTACCGGTTATGCTTTCCTCGCAGTTCCTGATATCTTCCTGCGAACCGCAGGCAACGATCCTTCCGCCATCTTCGCCTCCCTCTGGCCCCATATCGATGAGATAATCTGCGCTGCGGATCACATCCAGATCATGTTCAATAACAATGACCGTTGCTCCGTTATCGATCAGCGTTGCAAATACCTTAAGCAGGGTTTCTACGTCCTTTGGGTGCAGTCCGATAGTCGGCTCATCAAAAACAAAAACCGAATCTGCCTGTTTGCGGCCCATTTCACTTGCCAGCTTCAAACGCTGTGCTTCTCCTCCAGAGAGCGATGGTGTTTCCTCGCCAAGCGTAAGATAACCAAGTCCCAGATCGCGCAGAATCTCCAACTTTGGTCTGACGGATTTCATGTGCCGACAGTAATGTACCGCTGTATTGACATCCATATTCATCAGTTCCGGCAAAGACCGTTCCTCTCCATCCTTATTGGTATAATGAATCAGCTTTGCCTGTTTTCCATAGCGTGAGCCACGGCACTCCGGGCAAGGGATATCCACATCCGGCAGGAACTGAACATCCAGTGAAATCATTCCCGTTCCATCACAAACCGGACACCTCAGACTTCCCGTATTGTAGGAAAAGTCTCCTGCTTTATAGCCGAGCAGCTTTGCCCCCGCTGTTTTACCGTAGATTTTTCGCAGCTCATCATGCACATTTGCATAAGTGGCAACGGTTGAGCGCACATTCACACCAATGGGCGTTGCATCGATCAGCTTAACCTGATGAATGCCTTCCGCTTTGATCGTCCGGATATGCTCCGGCATCCGCTTTCCGTAACAAATTGCCTCCAGCGCAGGAACCAGACTTTCCAACACCAGCGTTGTTTTACCGGAGCCTGATACGCCTGTGATCACAGTCAGCCGGTGCTTAGGAATATCTACGTTCAGCGATTTTACTGTATGAATTGGTCCGGTTTCCATATGGATGATTCCATCGGAAAAATCAGCTTTGTATTTTGTCTGATTCCTGGCAGTCTCTGTACCAGACAAATAGGGGCCAATGACCGAATCCGGATTTTTTCAATGTCATGGATCGTGCCTTCGGCAATCACAGTTCCACCGTCCGCTCCGGCACCTCGCCCCATTTCCACCAGCCAGCCCGCTTCTTTCAGAATCTGTGTATCGTGGTCTACCAGCAAAACAGAATTGCCGTCTCGAATAAGATCGTGCATCACATCGTTTAAGCCGACAATATTGGCCGGATGCAGACCGATGGAAGGCTCATCCAGAACATACAAAACACCTGTTGTTCGGTTGCGCACGGCTCTGGCAAGCTGCATCCTCTGTCGCTCTCCCGTGGAAAGTGTGGAAGATGCCCGGTCAAGAGTCAGGTAGCCAAGGCCCAGATCCATCAGTCTTGCAGCAACTTCCAGATAGGACTCACAAATCGTTTCTGCCATATTTCGCATTTCTTCCGGCAAAGATTCTGGAACACGTTTTACCCATGCAATGGACTCTTTCAGGGTCATCCGGCAGGCATCTGCCAATGAAATTCCCATCAGTTTTGGTGCTCTTGCTTCTTCAGAAAGTCTTGTTCCATGGCAATCCGGACAGACATCCTCTTTCAGGAATTTCTCGACACGCTTCATACCCTTTTCGTCCTTTACCTTATTCAGCGCATTGAGGACGGTTGCCGTAGCGCTGTAATAGGTCATATTCAGATCACCGACAGCTGCACTGCTCTTGTTTTTTGGCACATAAAAGATGTGCTTTTTCTCCATCGGACCATCATAGACAATCTCTTTTTCTTTCTCTGTCAAGTCCTTAAAAGGAACATTTGTGCGCACTCCCATCTCCCGGCAGACATCCGTCATCAAAGACCACATCAGAGAATTCCATGGTGCAACGGCCCCCTCGTCAATGGTTTTGCTTTCGTCCGGAATGAGCGTTGCCCGGTCAACAGTTCTTACCATTCCTGTGCCGCCGCAGCATTTACAAGCTCCGGTGGAATTAAAAGCAAGATCTTCTGCCCCCGGTGCATAGAAATGCTCTCCACACTCCGGGCAGACCAATTCTCCGTTCATGGCCGCCACATTGATGCTGGGTTTCAGATAGTGACCATTGGGACAACGATGACTGGAAAGACGTGAAAACATCAAACGCAAGCTATTGAGCAGTTCTGTTCCTGTACCGAAAGTCGAACGGATACCTGGAACCGCTGGTCGCTGATGCAGAGCCAGCGCTGCTGGAACATACAGCACCTCGTCCACATCTGCTCTTGAAGCCTGGGTCATTCTCCGCCGTGTATAGGTGGAAAGAGATTCCAGATATCGCCGTGATCCTTCTGCATACAGCACTCCCAGTGCAAGAGAACTTTTGCCGGAGCCGGATACCCCGGCAATCCCAACGATCTCATTGAGGGGAATATCAACACTGACATTTTTTAAATTATGGACTCTTGCGCCTCTGACCTCTATTCTGTCCGGTTTCTCGTCTTTATTCACGCCGACACCTCCGAAATTAAATACTTTTATACTGTCAATTTCATATAATAGGGTTTTTCTACTGTCTTCTGCTCACTACACCGGGCATTCCATCATCGGAATCAGGTGATTTTAGATACAAGAAACCCCCGGAAAGCCTTGATTTTCCGGGGGGGTATAAACCTTTTGATAAGTCTCGCCGGTCGATTATCGCTTGCTGAGCTGAGGCACGCGACGAGCTGCCTTGAGACCGTACTCACCTGACCTTGATCCAAAAAGTCCAGTATTCATGCGGGTTTTTGGGCTTTCCTCTCTCAATAAACCCATAGGGAAACCCACGAAATCTCGAAATTTTTGGTGCAGTTTAACGCAGCCCAAATGCAGCATTCACAACGCTGCTTAATTCCTCAAGTTTATTATACTTGACCTTTGCATAGATGTCCATAGTCGTTTTGCTGTTCTCATGACCTGCCAGATACTGCACTGTCTTAGGATCAACACCTTTGTAAATCAGATTGGTGATGTAGTTCTCTGTGCAGCCGGATTAGGGTAAAAAATACCCCGTTGGTTTCCCAACGAGGCATCAAAGATTATAATGTTTTAATTTGAAAACTATTATTCTCCACAAAACTAAATGCTTCAGGCGTTTTTGTCATCCACAAACGTGCATAATCCAGCTTATGACGCTCAAGCATGGAACGACAATCTTTTGTTTTCATCTTACAAAAGTCCGTCTTGAAATTTTTAACGCTTCCACTTTTGGTCAGTTCCATCGCAGTTCTCACGTCTGTACACCGAATTAACTCATCCTCCAAATTCAGAACTTGTGGAAGAAAAATGATTTTCAGCTTTCCGCAATACCGGGTGAGAAGTTCCAAGTTCTTTTTTAGGTTTGATGTCTGTGGTACATCAGTATCAAATACCAAAACGACAGTCGTTCCTGCCTGAATAGACAACATCTGTGACTTGGGAATCAAATTCTGCACCACATTGAAGACCTTTATCTTCCCTGGAATCAATCTTTCCGGTACTTCTTTTAAGGCCGCGATCAGTTGTTGTTCACAGGGGCCCTCTACATAATAGATGCACTTATTGTTCATCTTCCCACCCCATTTCCAACTCGTCCAAAAGCGAATCCTGCGGAAGCGAGTCAAACACATCATTTTCGACCGCACAGCGTAAAGAGTCTGTATTTCGTTTCAGTACATCCGATGCAGAAACAGCAGAAACCTGATATACACCCTCCTCCAGATGTTTACGCAAAAACACATAACTATGCTTTGGCAGGTTCAAATCCAGCATATCTGTATTATGCGTTGTAAAAATCAACTGTTCATCGTCTCCGATACGATCCAGCATAATACCGAAAATCCGTTTTTCAATATCGCTCTGAATATAAGAAAAATGTTCATCACAATAATAGAAACTGCTTTCTTTTGTCGCCATTGCAGCAAGGAACATTGCGACATCTATTCCTTCTGCTGTACCACTGGACAGTATCTCCCGATTCAGCAGTTTACCTTCCTGAATGATGATTTCCGTTCCACCGCGCCGAATAATAAAGGTATCCTTCAAATCTTTTGATAAACTAACGTCCTGTAATGTAGGATCAAGCGTTCCAATAACAGCACGCAGTGTCTTCAACAAAATGCTTTTATTTGCACCTGTAAGTTTCAAAGATTTTTCTATTTCAGGATATGCAAAACGATATCGAACAGCACCTACCAGCTTCTTAAGTGCTGTAGCGGTTCTGGTTGCCTCTATCGTTTGATCTTTCAGCTTCTTTACACATTTTTCATACGAATCCATCGTATCAATGTCTGCAGTCTGATACTGAATGTCAATCTCCTGATTAGAAGCATCAATCTGAGCTGACAACCGCTGCAGGCGGTAATCACCATTTACAAAATCAATACTGAAGTATCCCTGATCGCCTGAAACCATCTCATACAGCGGTGTTGGATTTCCATCAGTCATATATCCAAAAATACGAAGCAAAGCCTTTCCAAGGCTGGTCTTTCCGGTAGCATTTGCACCCATAAGAATTACAGCCTTCTTATAGCGAAACCGCTCTCTTCCTTTCAAATATTCCTGATCGATAATCGAATTGACAATCTTTTTTGGATAACTGAAATTGATATGAAAATCATTGAATCCATAAATTCCCTTTAACTCAAGGTCTAATACGATCATGTCAGAGCCTCCGTTTCATTATTTCGCTTTATCCGAACTAATGATATCATATTTAAAGGAGCATTTCAAGGACAATAGTCCACATATCCAAGCAATATTTACATTCATGCAGTATATTGTTCCTCATACTGTTAGTTCTAACTCCATTCTGCTGCCTCCTTAATTGATTGAAGCAGCCAGGCTTTTCTTCAGGCACATATACGCTTCATATGCTGGCGTTGTTCCCTCAAGAAAGCCGCTCTGGTAGGCATCACTCTTTTTTATATCATTACGTTTCAATATATAGCTCAAATTTTCTGCTGTAATGCCATTACGGTTTCTTACAATACAAATTCCGTCATTTCGGTCATATTCATCCAGCAGTTCCGGATAATGCGTAGTGAAAATAAGCGTTCCGCCATTTTTGTTCAGTCGGCTGTCCATAAAGAAGCGCATTAAGGTCGTTACAATTTCCTTGTTGAAATGATTCTCTATTTCATCTACCAGAAGATAACCACCTGAACGAAGAACTTCCTTTACCATCGAGAATGTAATAATGCCCTTAATCGTACCAGAGGACAGATACTGCTCAAGGTCTGCCGCGCTGAATAATAAAGGTATCAATTCCTCTCCAATCAAACGCTCTCACGTATAAAGAACAGCGGCCTTGATTTTTTCAAAGCCGCCGTAGATGTGTTTATTGCATGGAAATCACCTACTGGACGACGGCTTTTTTGTCGTCGTCCGGCAGGTGATTGAAGTTATTTGTTTTTCTTCCTACTATCTAGCGAATTCTTTAATATGTTCATATCCCTGAGAAATAATTGAGCGAACATGTTCATCTTTTAGAACATAGTAAATAGCCTTTCCCCTCCTGCGCCAGCGAACCAAACCGTTCATGCGTAAAATTTGGATATGGTGAGAAACAGCAGACTCTGACATATTGAGCCTGGCAGCTACTTCAGTGACACACGCCTCTGAGGAACCAATCTGAAACAGAACCTTCGTACGGAAAGGGTCCCCTAGAACCTTAAACAACTGTGTCAGGTTTTCCAGTTCCCGCCCTTGCGGTTCGCGGGGCCAATAATAATGCATTAGGAACCCTCCTTTCTGTTTTCGTCTCTCACGAAACCTTAAAGATTTTTCACAAACAGTGCCCGGATAGCGTTGAGGACGGCTATAATCATCACGCCCACATCAGCAAACACGGCCAGCCACATATTGGCGAAGCCCAGAGCGACCAGCACGAGGCAGGCCAGTTTTACGCCGATGGCCACCACGATGTTCTGATAGACGATGCCAAGGCACTTGCGGGAGATTTTGATTGCTTTGGAGATCTGCAAGGGGTCATCATCCATTAGGACCACATCAGCAGCCTCAATGGCGGCATCAGAACCCATGGCACCCATGGCGATGCCGATGTCTGCCCGGCGAAGCACCGGGGCGTCGTTGATGCCATCGCCCACAAAAGCCAGTTTTTCTTTCTCTGGTTTGTTCTGAATCAACTGCTCCACTTTCTCCACCTTGTCAGCAGGAAGCAGTTCACTGTAAACCTCATCCAACCCCAGAGCGGAGGCCACACTGTCAGCCACCTTCTTGGCGTCACCAGTAAGCATCACCGTCTTGCGAACACCAGCCGACTTTAATGCCTGGATGGCTTCCTTGGAGTGAGGCTTCACGATGTCGGAAATAACAATGTGTCCGGCATATTTCCCGTCAATCGCCATGTGAATGATCGTTCCCACACTATGGCACGGAATAGCCTGGACCCCCAAACGATTCATGAGCTTGTCGTTTCCAGCTGCGACCTGATGATCATCCACTGTGGCAATCACTCCGTTGCCGCTGAGCTCCTGAATATTGGTTACACGGCTGCGGTCGATTTCCATGCCATAGGCTTTCTGTAAGCTCTTGCTGATGGGATGGCTTGAAGCACTCTCTGCCAGAGCGGCGTATTCCACCAGCTTGTGTTCATCCATCTCATTGTGATGGATCGCATTCACCTCAAATACGCCCTGAGTCAGTGTGCCGGTCTTGTCAAATACCACGATCTTAGCCTGCGACAGGGTCTCCAGATAGTTGGACCCCTTCACCAGAACGCCCGCCTTACTGGCTCCGCCAATTCCTGCAAAGAAGGACAGAGGAATGGAAATGACCAAAGCGCAGGGGCAACTGGCAACGAGGAAGGTCAGCGCACGATAGATCCAGGTCTCCCAGCCTGCATCCAGCCCCATGGCAAACATCCGTACCAGCGGCGGCAACACAGCCAGCGCCAGCGCGGCATAGCACACTGCAGGGGTGTAGATCTTGGCAAAGCGGGAAATGAAGTCCTCCGACTTGGACTCCGGGAGGAGGCGTTCTCCACCAGATCCAGAATCTTGGAGACAGTGGACTCGCCAAATTCCTTGGTGGTCTGGATATGGAGCAAGCCTGTCATATTGATACAGCCAGAGATGATCTCATCCCCGGTTTTGACCTCGCGGGGCAAGCTCTCGCCTGTGAGGGCAGCGGTGTTCAGTGTAGATTCACCCTGAACCACCGTACCGTCAATAGGAACTTTCTCGCCGGGCTGTACCACAATAATGGTGCCGATACCCACTTCGTCCGGGTCTACCTGTTCCAGTTTTCCCTCCCGTTCGATATTGGCATAATCAGGACGGATGTCCATCAGATCACTGATGTTCCGGCGGCTCTTGCCCACGGCGTAGGACTGGAACCATTCGCCCACCTGGTAGAACAGCATCACTGCGATGGCCTCCAGATAGTCGCCGTTTTCATATATGGCCAGGGCAAGCGCACCCAGCGTAGCCACCGCCATCAGAAAGTGCTCATCGAAAACCTGACCGTTGCGGATACCTTTTCCGGCTTTTTCCAGAATGTCGTAGCCAATGACCAGATAATCCAGCATGAACACAGCCAGACGTATCCAGCGGCCTGCCGCGCCAAACACTTCAAATGCGCCTGCGCCCAGGACCTGCAAAATCAACAGTAGAACCGTAGCAGTCAGAATCCGCCACAACATCACTTTTTGTTTTTTGGTCATACCGGCGGAGGGCCGCGTGCCGATGATCTGAAGGATCACGGCCAGCAGAGCCACCACGACCAGCAGACCGTTGATGATATACTCCTGCATTTCGTTTTACTCCTTTCACGATTGCTTATTCGTTTATTTGTCTAAGAGAAAGAACGCCCTGCAAGCTGCCGCTCAACAGGGCATTTCGTTTCGCTGGCTTACAAGAAGATCTCGCAATCGGGTTCCACCTTCTTGCAGGCTTTGCGAACCTCCTGCATAACAGCCTTGGGGTCCTGACCTTCCTCGAACTCCACGTTCATCTTGAGGGTCATAAAATTCACCGTAGCGCTCTGTACGCCGCTGGTCTTGCGGGCTGCATCCTCCATCAGGTTGGCGCAGTTAGCGCAATCCACATCAATTTTGTAAGTCTTTTTCATTTTGAAAATCTCTCTCCGAGTAGTAATTTTGTGTCAAACAATTAAATCATTATTTAACTGTATCTTCATCATACGCAGGAAAACCGTCCTCGTCAACGCTTTGAACCTATATCCTTCCATTTGGGAAAAGGGTTCTTCTACTTGGGCAAAAAACAGCTTTTATCGGCACATTCCAGTGCCTTGATAAGGGCAACATTTAATCGTTCCGTCTGCATTGTAGAGCGGGGAAAATCGAAAAACAATGGACGGAGTACAAGTCCTTCCAAGAGGGATAAGAAAACTTCTGAATGGGTAAACAGTGCTAAAAAAGGTTCTGACATTGAAGCACCGCTCCATGTCAGAACCCATTTATTTCACAAATTATTTTTGGGGTTGCGTCGTCCGGTGTTTTCCGAGCCACGCACTTCCTCATGGTAAAAGTAATCCACAATGACCGGGTGCCCAGGCTCTGCCCGACCGTAGGGCAACTCGTTGTCCACGAAGGGACAGCTGTTTTCTTTCGCCAGCCGTTCCGCTTGATCCTCCAAACCATGGAAGTAGCTTCTGTCTCTCTTGTTGTAGATAGCGTCGTACAGCGGAACCAAGTCAGGATGTTTTTTACGTATATAGTCAAGGATGTCTTTTTTGAATCCGCCTCGCAGGTTTAGATTTTCTAGCCATATCAGGTCGCACTGATTTCTGACCTGATGGAAGATAGCCTCGAAATCCGTGATACCGGGAAAAACCGGAGCGATAAAACAGACAGTGCGAATGCCCGCATCATAGATCTGCTTCATGGCATCCAGCCGTCGCTTAATGCTGACGGCATTGTCCATATCGTTTTTGAAATCCTCGTCCAGCGTATTGATCGACCAGGAAACCGTGACCTTTCCCAGTTCTTTCAGGAGGTCGATGTCACGGATTACCAAGTCTGACTTGGTACAGATGAGAATTTCTGCCTCGCTGCCCCGGAGCTGTTCAAGAAGCTTTCGGGTGTTCTGAAACTGAGCCTCCTGGGGCAGATAGCCATCAGTCACCGAGCCGATGACTACGCGCTGTCCGGCGTATTTCCGGGGATTTTTGATTGCTGGCCAATGTTTCACATCCAGGAATGTACCCCACGGTTCGGTGTGCCCGGTAAATCGCTTCATAAACGAGGCGTAGCAGTATTTGCAGCCATGGGTACAGCCCACATAAGGATTGACGGAATAGCCGCCCACCGGCAGGGTGGATTTTGTCATAATATTTTTGGTTTCTATATCCTGAATCAGAATGCTGCTCTCTTTCACTTCTGCCATGTCTTCTGTTCCTCCAATACCCGGTAAAAAGCCGGGGGAAATTCTTGTACCATCTGTGCCTCTCCCATGATAGGAAGCAGATCTTCCTTCATAAATACAGGGATGCCAAGCGCATGGGCCTGATGTGTCAGATTCCACACCCATTCCGGTTTCGATACGACTTTGCCCTTCCTATGTCCGGTCTCAGTCCCAATGACGATCCACTCAATTCCGGTAAGGTCCACCATGCCAACATCATCAAACATAGGTTCAAAGGTCACATGATAGTGTCCGCCATGGATATGCTCCCGCAAAGTCTGGATACGGTTTTTCTCTTTACTGGAGGTAACAGTTACACCAAACCACGCATTCTCCAGGGTAGTGGAAAACACAATATCCTCCGGTCGCTTAGTCAAAAACAGATATTGGTGCTGCGGATTTTCAGTCATCTTGGCAAATATCTGTTCCCGCCACTCTGTCTTCCAGTAGGAAAAATCGCTCATGCCGGTGAGCAGAAAATTCTGTGGGCGCTTTTTCTCCATCAGCCGCAGCTTATTGGGAAAAAACTCCGGCTTTTCAAAGTCGTCGATCATGTGAAACCGGCGGACATTGTTTCTGGCGTAGCAGTAGCTGCAACCAATCGTACAGCCGATCACCAGATTCATGTTCTGAATACAGTCTTTAATACAAACAGCCACCGCTAAAGCCTCCTTTCCGTTTTAAGATTTAGCCTTCTACCGCAGGCGCAACTTTCCCGAAGCCGTTCCAGGCATACAGCCCCTTCTTGTCCTCATCGCCCAGGAACTTGTCCACCTGACAGATGTGCAGGATATGGTCGCCCACCTCCACCGACTGCTGCAGGGTGGCCACCATCGCCAGACGGGTATCCACCGGAATCTGGATGTCACTGCCCTCCACAGCCATCATCTCGATGTTGTTGTCGGCCACCTTGTCGGTCTTGGCGCCGGTAGACGCTCCGCAGGCCATTACTGCGCCAGCCAGACTCTCACCGGGAACAGTGACGATGACTTTGCCGGTCTCCCGTACCTGCTTACCGGTATGAGACTGTTTGCCAGTGGCGAAGCCCACCATAGGCGGATTGAAGGAGAGGTAAGACACAAAGCAAATGGGAGCCAGGTTCGTAGAACCATCCTCCTTTTTAGAGCAGATCAGCGTCAGTGGATTGGGGGAGGTCAGAACAGTAGCCTCCATAATGTTCAGTTCTTTCATGTCATTCAGACCTTTCTAAGGAATTTCAGTCGTTGACTGCATGGCCAACCAGTGATATATTTATTATATCTGATAGCAATTTTTGTTCAAGTACGCAAATTATTTGTACCTGGTATCAAAAAATATACTACAAAAGATGAGGAAAGCTCCAATTATGACTTATGAGGAATTCAAAGAAAAGGTTGGCAGTGTCATTCTAACCGGCGAGGGAAACTGCCCGGTCACGCCGGTGGTTCAAATGCTGCAGGGCAAATGGAAACTCCAAATTCTCTATGAACTATGCATCAAGTGTCCCATGCGGTTTGGGGAACTGAAAAAAGTTCTCAAGCCCATCACCAACACAGCTCTGACCAACGCCCTGAAGGAGCTGGAAGCGGATGAATTGATCCAGCGCATCCAATATAATGAAATGCCCCTGCGGGTGGAATACTCCCTCACCGAGAAAGGACGGGATCTGTTGCCGGTCTTTTACGCCATTTCCCAATGGGGAATGAAATATATACCATGATTCTAACTATACTAATCTGCAAGATAATAGCCGGGAGGCATTGACAATTTGAGTCAACTTCCCGGCGTTTTATTTTCTGCATTTTCTACTGCTGCAAAGGATTCAGGAAGCAACCTGATTCATGAGAGTTGATAACTCCCACCGCCTGCAAATAGGCATAGATGATTACGGCCCCCACAAACTTCATGCCTCGCTTTTTCAAGTCTTTTGAGATAGCATCCGATAATGGTGAGCTGACCACTGCAGCTCGTATTTTCAGCCGGTTACGGATGATTCCAGAGTCAGCTTGCAGAGCCGTCAATTTTTCTTCGCTATAAGATGCCACCTTCCGTAAATCAAACCCGTCAAAAGCACGGCGAAATGCTTCTCGTTTATTTAAGACACATTCCCAGGTGAGGCCTGCCTGAAAATTCTCCAAAATCAACATTTCAAACAGCAACTGGTCATCGTGGACCGGTCTGCCCCATTCCTCGTCATGGTATCGCAGATAAGTGGTATTAGTCGGGCTCACCCAATGGCATCGAATCTTTCCATCTGTCCACTGCATTCGTATCGTCATTTTGAACTTGCTCCGAAATCGTTATGCCTCGCACGCCTCCCGGAGAGCAGGCAGCAGCTCGTCCAGCCGCCCGTCCAGACCGAAGGACTTTTCTTTGATATTGTCCGTAATGTAGATCTCACCAAGATTGAGGGTCACATAAGTGGCGTTTGGCTCGCTGGCCACCAGGCGCATCATCGGGGCCTTGATCAGCTGATTGCGCCAGCCAATGCCCAGCTCCAAAACCACCAGTTTCTTCCCGTGGTAGGTTTTCAGAAAGTTTTGGAACCGTGCCTGGGCAGCGGTATCCGGAATCATTCTCTGACCCGCACCCATGTGGATGTCCATGGGACCGCCGCACTTGGGACAGCGCGGCACCAATTCTGTAGGCACATGGCCGCTCTGTTCGGCAGCCGATAATTTTTCTGCCACCTCCAGACTAGGATAGATGGTGTTGTGGCAGGGGCGGGCACACTGCATCGTAAACCAGTTGCCCTCGATCTCATAGATTTTCGTCGGATCGAAGCCACACCGTTCAAAGTGACCTTCTCCGTTTGATGTGACGACAAAGTAATCTTTCTCTCCCACAATGGCCTTCAAATCGTTCATCACCGGCGTAGGCTGGTATTGCCCGCAGTAATGATGGATGAGCCGGGCCCAGAAGGCCCATTTTTCCTCCTCGCTGGACCATCCAGCCATCATGCCCTGCAAAATACACCCAAGGCCGTATTTCCGTTTAAAATCCCCAAACAGTCTTTCAAAGGCCGCATTATCTGCAAACAAATGCAGTCCTTCAGTGATGGACAGGCCGTTACTGGCCCCGATCAGGATAGCGTCCGCTTCTCTGAATTTTTCCGCAATAGGGTTCCAATCAATCATATTCGTTCGCTCCTTTTCTATTTTATGGTTGCTTCGATGGATCGCTCCTGCCGGAGGGCAGCTAGAGTTTCCGCCAAATCTCCTTGCAGATACAGGCTGCGTCCCCGCAGATGCTCTGGCCTATGAGATGCCTCTCGATTAAGACATGCATAAAAGACGTTTTCGTTTTTGGCAGTAAGTTCCCAGAAGGGCAGTTTGATGATACTGGGCGTCATCTCACCCACGCCAAGTTCCAACAGCAGGACTTTTTTGTCGGACTGATCCATTATCCAGCGTCGCAGGAATCTATGGTAGCGGTGCAGGTTATCCTGCCAGAAGGTTCCATCCAGAAAGGTATCATCTCGTACCCAAGGCACCAGCACCCGACCGCAATCCGGGCAACGGGGAACAGCTTCCTCCGGCAGGCGAACACCCACCAAGCGACCGGTCAGTTCCTTTACCAGTTCGCGGTTTTCCCAAATATCATCCCGACAGGGCTGGCTGCACTGGCAGTAGCTAAAGTCTCCCTGAAAGGCGCAAATTTGTTCCTGGGGAAATACCCGAAAAAACTGCTGATCGACATTAGTGGTCAGCACAAAGACCGGTTTATCTGCAACAAGCGTTTGCAGATCCAGATAGGGCTGCCCCGTAGGGGCTTCCCACATGAAGCGGATATATTGACTGTAATATCCCCACTGCTCTCCATAGCTGGAAAAGCAATGGTAGAATCCAGCCAGCGGAGAGGTAAAGCCATACTGTTCACGAAAGGGAGCCAATGCCTCCGAAAGTGCCGGGGACCAATGGTAGTGGTCGTATCCAGCTGCGCTTGACAGGCCGGATCCGCCTCCGATCACAACGGCATCTGCTTGAGCAATACGCTCGGCAAGTTCCTGAAGCGCCGCTTGGTTTCCAACCCTCATTGATCGTTATCTCCGCTTTCCATGGTGTTCCGTGCATCCCGCAGCACTTGAGCAATGTCGGCCACAATGGTCATGCCCTTATCCTCCAACTGCTTGGGCAGGAAGTCATATTTGTCGTTGACAGCAATATATCGAGCATGGGGAAAGCTGAGGGTCATGTTCCAGAAAGGTTCTTGGATAAACATGGGAGTCATTCGACCAACGCCCAACTCCAGGAACAGAATTTTGCTGTCTTTGTGTTCCAGTACGTAGCGAGAAATTTTTTCGTACTGTTCTTCATATTTCTTTCCTTGCAGGAAATTCCCATATCCTCGCACCCAGGGGAAAGCCTCACCGCCACAGTGGGGGCACCGGGGAATAAGATCCGTGGGAATCTTCGTACCATCCCCCATAGCGGCCACCATATCAGCCACTGGTTTTACCGCATCCCAAGTGTCATCGGTACAGCAGGAGGCACACTGGAAGAACCGGTGATCTCCCTGGATCTCCGCCACCTTCTCCTCCGGGTAGAGTTTGACAAACTGGGTATCCTGGTTCGTGGTGAGGATAAAGAAGTCCTTGCCTTTCAACAAAGCGTCTAAATCCAAATAGGAATGACGCACAGGTGCGGTCTGGGTGGTGTGAAGGAATGTGGCGAGATACCCCCAATACTCTTCCCTTGTCTTCCAGGGGTGCATCATCCCTGCAAAAGCACCTTTGAAGTGGTACTTCTCCGCAAAAGGCCGGAAGTATTTGCGGTAGGAGTCGTTGTCCTCGTAGTAAAAATCTCCGCCACCGGCAGCGGACAGGCCGGAAGCCCCGCCCACTACCACGCAGTCAGCTTCCTTTACCTCCTGTACCAAACGATGGATCTGTTCGCTATACGGCAGCGGCTTTTTGTCAGTCAGCTGATAAGGCGTACTGCCGGAAGCATAGATAGGATAGTGCCTGGAATAATTCATCTGGGTCTGCATGACCAAATCATCATAGAAGTTCATTGTCACCATTCCTTTCGAGTGGATGTTATTTTTATTCTTACTTCAAACCATCTTAACATTCTCTTGCGTTACTGTCAATATGCTGTTATAATAAAAATAACATCAAGCAAAAAAGGAGATCAGACCATGAAATATCCCACCCGCCTTAGCGATGCTGTTCATATTCTGGCTTTTATCGCTCTGTACCCAAACTGCGACCTGACCAGTAGCAAGCTGGCAGAGAGCATTCAGACGAATCCTGCCTATGTGCGCCAGCTCATGTCCGCCCTGCGGAAAGGAGGGCTGCTGGTCAGCGTGAAGGGACATCCCCGCCCCGCTCTGGCTCGTGAGCCGGAGAAAATCACTCTGCTGGATGCCTATCGGGCAGTAGAGGGCAACAAACCCCTGCTCCATCAGGACATCCACACCAATCCTGCCTGTGGCGTGGGTGTAAATATCCAACTGGTGCTGCGGGATTTTTACTTGGACATTCAAAAAACAGCGGAACAAAGAATGCAAGATATTACACTGAAAGATGTACTGGAACAATATCACATGAAGTTAGAAGGGACGCTCTTGCAGCGTTTATGACGGATTGAAGAGGATCGCTACTGCGAGGGCATTTCCTGACAGTTGTTGGAAAAGCTGGTTACATAATAATAGACAATGGACCGGTCCAATCTAAATGGCCGGCCCTAAATTAAGGAGAAAACTAATATGAAACTTGGCATTATTCGTTGTATGCAGACAGAGGATTACTGCCCCGGAAGCCGGGATTTTCGAACAATCCGAGAGAGAAAAGGCGCTTTTATGGGAGAAGATGATATTCAGTTAGTGGGCTTCATCAACTGCGGTGGCTGCCCCGGAAAAAAGCGGTGCTACGGGCCCGTTCTCTGGTAAAACAGGGCGCAGACACCATTGCTTTTGCTTCCTGTATCAGCAAAGGGACTCCCATTGGTTACCCCTGTCCTTTCGCCAAACGTATGCGGGAGCTGGTGCAGAAAGAGGTAGGCGATGGTGTCCGTATCTTGGAATACACTCATGATGCCGGTCCTGAACCAGAAACATCTCAGAAGTAAAGTTTCTTTTCCCCCCAACCTATGGTAAAATAGACTTCAAGGAGGTGTGTTAAATGATTCAGAACCACTTACCACACGACCATGGACAAACTATCGAGCAGGAACTGGAACATATGCCCAGCGTAGAAAACTTTCAAACTGTAGCTGATATTTTCAAGCAGCTGGGGGATGGCAGCCGTATTCGCATTTTTTGGTTGCTTTGCCACTGTGAGGAATGTGTTATCAATCTTTCAGCCATGGTAGATATGAGCAGTCCTGCAGTTTCTCACCATCTCAAACAGTTGAAATCAGCAGGTCTGATCGTTAGCCGCCTGGACGGAAAAGAGGTCTATTATAAAGCGGCTGATACCGAGCAGGCGCAAAATTTCCATCACATGATTGAGTGGCTTGTAAAAATCGCCTGTCCGTCACAAGTAGAAACACAAAAAGGAACGCCATGAAAAAAGAAGAATCCAAAGTTATCGCTCAAAAACTCCAAAAGATTCCAAACGGCACCCTCGCCTTGAAGCATTGCCGGGCTGGTGAAACGGGTATCACACTCTTTGGAGAACAGTTTCGAGCGGTTACCGCTGGAAAAGGGTCTATGGAGGCATATGAAACTTTTCCTGGAATAGAGGTATCCTTCAATGTTTTTCTTGCTTCAGAGGTCAAGTTTCGGCATGATGCTTCAGATTCTGTTTTAGAAATTTACTATTGTCGCAGTGGTCGCGTGGGTTGGAATATGCAAGGCGGTACTGCCGTCTATTTAGGTACAGGTGATGTGGCAGCACACAGTATGGCCTGCTGCGCGGATTCCGCCATGATGTTTCCCCTGGGATATTCAGAGGGAATTTCCATTTCCGTGGATCTGAAACAGCTCTCTTCCATTTGCCCGGAAGTTTTAAAGAATGCCGGTGTGGAGGCAGACCAGTTACGGGATCGATTTTGCTCCGGAAAGCCATCCGCAATCCCGTCCTGTTCCGATTTAGAGCATATTTTTGCCCCACTCTTTTCTGCTCCTGTATCCGTCCGAATTTCCCTCTTGAAATTGAAGGTGCTGGAAATTTTGATTTATTTGAGCAACATGAAATCGGAGCATAAAAAACTGACTCAATACTTCTCCCAGCAAACCGAATTGATAAAAGAAATTCATCAACAGTTGACAGAGCACTTGGATCAACGATTTACGATTGCAGAACTTTCCAAACAGTATTTGATAAATACCTCCACTCTAAAGGAGATATTCAAAGCAGTCTACGGCCAGCCTATCGCCACCTATATGAAGGAATTTCGAGTGCGTCAGGCTATGAAATTATTACGGGAAACAAATGACACTATCGCAGATATTGCTTCCCAGGTAGGCTACCAAACCCAGGGAAAGTTTTCAAGCGCTTTTCAGTCTATTGTCAAAATGTCACCCAGAGAATACAGAAAAATCCAGGGTATCGCTCCATCGGATTCCTTTAGCAAAACACTGTAATGAAAAATTCCGATTGTTAATTAAAATTGCTCTCAAAGCAGCAATTATCTTAGCATTCCCCAAATACACTCCAGTAATGTTAGTGCAAGGATAATGTTAATAACACGGAAATGCCGCAGATAAAACTTCTGAATCAGTACCCCCAAGCCAATCCAAGTACAGGTCGCGATCGTTCCGATCGTTGCAATAACCAGCTCAAAAAACAGCAAAGCCGGAAAAGAGGACATATATCCTACAACATAACCCGTTAGTGCGGTAACTCCGAACATATAGATCTTCACATTGACAAATTGCAGCATGAAGCTTTTCAGAAACGATGCGGATTGCTCTGTGTTTTCTGAGGTCTTCTTACTGAAAGCAATATGAATCGCAAGCCACAGGATATAGCTGCTCCGATGTACTTCATTACTCCCATTACATTTGGAAGCAAAGAATTAACCCCATATACAACAATTGCACATATGATTTGTACTACATAGTAGCCTGCAAAAATTCCAAAGAACAGCGGCTTTCCTTTTTTATATCCATAGTTTGTTACGGTATTTAATGCCAGAATATTTCCCGGTCCCGGAGTAAAGGCATTTACAACACAATAAATCAGAAAATTGCTCAGTACCGCCATAAGCATAATCATTAACCACCTTTCTGCTGTTATTATATCAGCAAACAGCGGTACATACATAACACCTATTTTATATGATTATTCATAGCCTATGACTATGGATTGGCTGGAGCATATTTTCGTAATTCTTCCAGATAGCTTTTTCCAAGTTCACTCAATTCCTGATTTTCATTCAGCACATATCCAATATGCATTGTTTCATTTTCTGCAAGCGGAACGGAGATGATATTTTCTCCGTTCAAATATTTCGGGAAAATGCCACTTGAAATAGTATAGGCATTCAGTCCGAGCATGAAGTTGACAATAGCCCCTCTGTCATTGATCCGAATTTCCTTATCCACCGGGATGGAGCTGAATAGTTCCTCTGAAAAATAGACAGATTCATACTCTCCCTGTACAAAGTTTAGCCGTGGATAAGGTGCAAGGTCATGGACGGAAACTACTTTTTTCGATGCCAATGGGTGATCTTTTTGCAAAAAAACATGAGGCTTTGCTGAAAATAGCTCGGTAAACACCAGATGGTTTTCCTCTATCACTTTCCGCATGACGACTTCGTTTTCATGCGATAAATAAAGGATGCCTAAATCACAGACACGATTTTTCACATCATCCAATATCTGATGTGTTCCGGTTTCATTATAATAAAAAGCGTATCGTTCTTGTCCAAAACGCTTAACTAACTCCACAAAAGCGTTTTCCGTAAAAGTATAGTGCTGAGAAGATACTCCAAATGTCACTTTCCCTGGAAGATTTGTAACATACCGATCCTCCAGCAGTTCCATCTGCTGTATCACCTGACGAGCATAACCGAGAAACTCAGCACCATCTTTTGTCAGCGTAATTCCGGTCCTACTGCGGAGAAAAATGGTGATACCAGCCTCTTTTTCCGTTTCTTTGATGGAATTGGACAGACTTGGCTGTGATATAAAAAGCAGTTTTGCCGCTTCGGTAATAGAGCCAACTTCTGCTACCTTCAAAATATATTTTAATTGTTGAACCGTCATTTCTTCATCCTTTTTATTCTTCCAACTTCCCGATTTATCTCATAGTACCATTATCAGCGTATCTGCACCGATCAGTACAATTCATATAATCAGCATCAAACAAAGCAAGATGCAGAACTTTCGCTTTTTCAATAATCTGCAGAATTTCAATAATATTTGTTACTTCTCGATCTTTTCTTCTCATAGATAAATACCTAAAGAATCGTACACGATTCCTCCTTTTTCAAATTTTAAAATTATACAATCTGGAAGTTGTCACTCTGTCAGTCGATTCTCCTCACCCCAGACACAGAGCTGATCCAGCACAGTCATCAGCGTTTTTCCTCGTTCCGAAAGCGTATATTCCACCTTCGGCGGGATCTGCGGATACTCGGTGCGGACGATCAGTTTATCCGCTTCCAGCTCCTTGAGATTCGTGCTGAGAGTTTTGTCGGAAATGGTTTTCAGATACCGTTTCAACTCATTGAATCGCACCGTCTCAAACTCCATCAGGCAGTAAAGAATGACCATCTTGTGCTTGCCGGAGATCAGCGACAACGTGTAGGCAAAGCCGGTATCTTCGAAATTGGCGTTCTCAATATAGTTCTGTATCATTCACTTTCTCCTAAGATAGTACCTGTCATAATTACCAGTACTTGAATTTACAATTTGCGTGGATATAATTATAAGCAGGATGAACAGTCCTGTCAATACGATCACAAGGAGGAGTTATCATGAGAACAAAACTGAAAATTACCGAAGGCATTTTCCCCATGCCGGTTCTGATGGTTGCAACTTACAACGAGGACGGCAGCGTCAATGTCATGAACGCCGCATGGGGCACCATGCAGGAGCGGGACTCCGTTGTTCTGAACCTCACCGAGACACACAAGACCGTACAGAACATCAAGGCACGGGGAGCATTCACCGTCAGCATTGCCGATGCTGCCCACATAGTGGAAGCTGACTATTTCGGCGTAGAGTCCGGCAATAAAGTTGCCGATAAATTTGCCCGCAGCGGTCTGACAGCCAGCAAAGCAGAAACAGTAGATGCCCCTGTCATCAACGAGTTCCCGATCTGCCTGGAGTGCAGGTTCATCGAGTATCAGAACAATGAATACGGATGCGGCGTCATCGGTAAGGTGGTCAATGTTACTGCCGATGAGAGCGTTATGGTGGATGGAAAAATTGATATGTCTAAGGTCAACGCCATCGCATTTGATCCCTACACCCACGGCTATTATAAAGTCACCGAGCGTGTGGGCGAAGCATTCCGAGATGGCTTAAAGCTGAAAAAGTAAGGTGTGCAGAAAAGGAACTTTCGCATAAGCTGAGGTGACCCCTCAAAGTTAGACTTTTACGAGACGACTTCGGTCGTCTCGTTTTTCTTCATGCAGTTAAAAGATGGAGTCGGTATTGGACAGGACTCCTCCATCCTAACTTTTCTTTTATTCGTTTCTCATTGTAGTATGTCTATCAACGCATACATTCAAGACCTTGTCAGAAAAGACCCGTGCGGAATGTTCGACACGATGCAGGTCGCAGAAAAGAACAGGGAAATGATTTCCGGAATCACCGGAAACATGCACGATGGATATGACATCATATTCAAGGACGGTCATTTCTGCCACTGCCGGACGAAAAAAGATGTCCGGTCATGTATCATTGAATACTGCAAAGAAAAGGGTGATTGAATCGCCCTTTTTTCATGCAAAAAGTGTCTTGCACAAGATTTCAAAAGTATTGCACAAGACACCTGTTTTCGTGTTAGTTACCTGTGTGTTACCTGTTAGTTACCGGAACATTTTTGTGTGATTTGAGGGTGTCTGATAGATTTTCGGAATATAAAGAAAACCCCGAAAATACTGGATTTTCGGGGTTTGTTGCTCTTTTTCGATATTCGCTTGAATTATCGCTTGCTGAACTGCGGAGCGCGACGAGCTGCTTTGAGACCGTACTTCTTTCTTTCTTTCATTCTTGGGTCTCTTGTTAAGAAACCAGCTTTCTTCAGAACTGGACGATACTCAGCGTCTGCCTGAAGCAGTGCACGGGAGATACCATGACGGATTGCACCAGCCTGGCCAGTGAAACCACCACCACGAACGTTAACCAGAACGTCGAACTTGTCAACAGTCTCGGTAGCTACCAGTGGCTGACGAACAACCAGCTTTAAGGTCTCAAGACCTAAATACTCGTCGATGTCTCTCTTATTGATTGTGATTTTACCAGTACCTGGTACCAGATATACTCTAGCGATAGATTTTTTTCTTCTTCCTGTTCCGTAAAACTTAGTGTTAGCCATTATATTTTCCTCCTTTCAGTTCCTTCAATTAAAACTTGAATTCCAAAACTTCTGGTTTCTGAGCTGCCTGCTCATGCTCTGGGCCAGCGTATACGTGAAGTTTTGTGATCATGCTCTTTCCTAAAGGTCCCTTTGGAAGCATACCCTTAACTGCAAGCTCAACAACTTTCTCAGGTTTCTTAGCCATCATCTCACGTAAAGTAGTCTCTTTCATACCACCTACGTAATCAGAATGATGATAGTAAATCTTCTGATCTAATTTTTTACCAGTTACTTTCACTTTATCAGCGTTTACGATTACTACATAATCGCCACAGTCAATGTGTGGTGTGTAGATCGGTTTATTTTTACCTCTTAAAACTTTTGCTACTTCAGAAGCTAAACGTCCTAATGTATATCCGGTAGCGTCAACTACGTACCATTTTCTCTCAATTGTCGCTGGACTAGCCATAAAACTCTTCATTGGTCAACCTCCTGTGATATTCCCATGATTTCAATGATCTTGTTGCTTAACATATATGGTAAAATGCGGTCTCCGGGGCTTTGGCTACAGCATTTTCTCCTAACGTCACAGTTATACATTATATAACACTGTATCTGGTGTGTCAACCTTTTTTTGGCGTAAAACCTAGTGTTTTGCAAAGTTTTCCACAGGAATCCAAAAAATTTACGGAATTATCCCCTCCGTAACAAACCATGATGTGGAAATCTCATCCGGTTGAAAACCGTACTGTTCCACCGGAACCGGTTTTACTGCCTCCGCTTCTGCCTTGTATGGAGCAGCCTCTGTGACTTCTTTTTTCATCCTAGGCATCTGATGTACAAATGTAAAACGGTAGTACCCATAGTCTTTGTTTTCCACGATCCGGGACGTACCACATCTCTGACTCTCTTTATCCGTCACAAATACCCATCTGGCTCCATTTCGCACTGCCTGATGAGTCACACGCATAAGCAGAGCATCAAAAAATTCATCCTCGCATCGCTCGATCACCAGATAGGCCTTTTTCTTTTCCATAACCTCTTGCTGAATCAGCTGGTAACTCCAATGCTTATTCTCCCCTGTGATCACCGGACGCAGTTCCTTCTCATACTCCATGCTGATCAGGGTCAGTCCTCTGGCGGGGGCTGTTGGTCCTGCTGCCTGGCGGTCTCTGGCCTCTAAGATTTCCTCCATGTGCTCTGGTGGATATACACCCATACCTACCTTCATGAGCGTTCCAGCAATGATCCTCACCATGTTATAGAGGAAACCGCTTCCACTGATACGGATATGGATCATATCATCGGCGTCCTTGGTCACATTCAGACTATAAATCGTTCTGACGGTCTCCTCCGCCTGGGTCCGCACCGTACAAAAGCTCTTAAAGTCATGTTCTCCCAGCAGATATTCCGCTGCCTGCTGCATCTTCTCCACATCCATATCAAAATAACAGAAATGGGAATACAATCTTCTGGTGGGCATAGAGATCTTCCGGTTTAAGATCCGGTACTCATAGGTTTTCACACAGTTCTGCTTTCGCGGATGCCAGGTGAGCGGCACTTCATCGCTCTGCAGCACCCGGATATCCTCTGGTAACCGCTGATTTAAAGCAAAACAGATCTTGTCTGCCGGCATCCGGTTCTCCGTATCAAACACCGCCACTGCTCCTTCTGCGTGGACGCCGGAATCGGTCCTGCTGGCCCCTATAACCACAACAGGCTCTCTCAGAAGTTCTGAGAGAGCTTGATTTAACACTTCTTCTATGGTAATCCCATTGGGCTGGAGCTGCCACCCGCAATAATTTGTCCCATCATAAGCCAGGACCATTCTTACTCGCTTCATAAATATTCTCCAGATTAGAACAGGATTCTTCCTGCAACAATCAATACTAAATAAACCGCATAAACCAGATACGCTTTATGATCCCGCTTTTCATATTTCAGCGGTTTCATCTTAGTCCGTCCTTCACCGCCCCGATAACATCTGGCTTCCATAGCCATGGCCAGATCGGTAGCCCGCCGGAAGGCGGAAATAAATAGTGGCACAAGAAGCGGAACCATACTCTTAGCCTTCTGGATCAGGTTCCCGGTCTCAAAATCCGCTCCTCTTGCCATCTGCGCCTTCATGATCTTATCTGTTTCTTCTACCAGAATAGGAATAAAACGCAGGGCAATGGACATCATCATGGAAATCTCATGAACCGGCACATGAACTGCATTTAAAAATCCAAGGCTCTTCTCCAATCCATCTGTCAACTGGTTTGGTGTCGTTGTCAGTGTCATCACGGATGAGCCGATCACCAGATACATCAAACGCAGACCCATAAAGCAGGCGGTTGCAATCCCTTCCTGGGTGATCTTCAAAAATCCGATCTGAAACAACACCTTACCATCCGTCAAAAACAGATTAAAGCTGACACTGATCAAAAGCAGGAACACAATGGCCTTCAATCCCCGCACCATAAAGGAAAATGGCACTTTGGACAACCGGATGCACATCACCAGAAATAACGTGGCGATCACATAGGTCACGATGTTGTCCGAAAGGAACAGGGAAATGATGAATACCATTGTTCCGAATAATTTAGTTCTGGGGTCCATCCGGTGAATCACCGAATCCACCGGATAGTACTGTCCCAACGTAATATCTCTAATCATCTTCTCCTCCAGCCCACGATTACTGATTCAAAAGCTTCAAGATCGCATCTCTCGCTTCTTCCACAGTTGTAATATGATCTCCAATGGGCACTCCATGCTCTTTTAACGCATGGGTAATGTAAGTTACCTGTGGTGCCGCCAGGCCAATAGCCTCCAGTTCTTTATAATGCTCGAAAACATCCTTAGGAGCACCATCAAAAACCTTTTCTCCATGATTCATGACCATCAGACGATCGGCATATCTGGCGATATCCTCCATGCTATGGGAAACCAGGATAATGGTCATTCCTTTTTTATCATGCAGTTCCCGGATCTGATCCAGGATTTCATCTCTTCCCCTTGGATCCAGTCCAGCCGTCGGCTCATCCAGGATCAGTACCTCCGGTCCCATGGCCAGCACTCCGGCAATGGCAACACGCCGTTTTTGTCCTCCAGACAACTCAAACGGAGATTGTTTCCAGAATTTTTCATCCAGTTTTACCAGTCGCAGTGCCTCTTCTGCCCGCTTCTTGATCTCCTCATCAGAAAATCCCAGATTCTTTGGCCCGAAACATACATCCGAAAACACATCAATCTCAAATAACTGATGCTCTGGGTACTGGAATACCAGTCCTACTTTGCTTCGCAGCTTCTTCAGGCTGTAACCCTCGCTATGAATATCGGTTCCATTGTATAGAATCCGGCCACTGGTCGGTTTGATCAGCCCATTCAGATGCTGGATCAACGTGGATTTACCAGAACCGGTGTGACCGATCAGGCCAACGAACTGGCCGTCCGGAATCTCAAAATTCACATCTTTTAAGGCATACTGCTCAAAAGCAGTACCGTCCCCGTATTTATAAGTTAAATGCTCTGCTTTTATCGACATCTCATATTCTCCTGTCTTCTTAAAGCTTGACCTGACCAGGGAATTTCCGGGCAAAGATTGGCAGAATATACTCCATAAACTCTTCCTGGGAAAGAATTCCCTCCGGCAGATCCATTCCGGCTTTTCTCAGTTCATAAGCCAGCTCCGTTACCTGCGGCACATCCAGACGGTATGATTTTAGTTCTTCTACCTTCGAAAAGATTTCTCTTGGGGTACCGTCCATCACCAGTTTTCCATCATCCATCACGATCACCCGGTCCGCATGGATCACTTCTTCCATATAATGAGTGATCAGAAGCACCGTAATGCCTTCCTTTTGATTCAGCTCCCGCACCGTCTTGATGACTTCCTTCCGTCCATTCGGATCCAGCATTGCTGTTGGTTCATCTAACACGATACACTCCGGCTTCATCGCCATGACTCCGGCAATCGCAACTCTCTGCTTCTGCCCGCCTGATAACTTGTTAGGGGATTTGTAACGGTAAGCAGTCATTCCAACCGCTTCCAGGCTCTCATCTACCCGTTTCCAGATGTCATCGGTCGGAACTCCGATATTCTCCGGACCAAAACCCACATCCTCTTCTACTACATTTCCAATGATCTGGTTATCCGGGTTCTGGAATACCATTCCTGCTTTCTTACGGATCTCCCAGATAGCATCCTCATCTGCCGTATTCATACCGGACACCCATACTGTACCATCCGTAGGAGTCAGAATCCCATTAATCTGCTTGGCAAATGTAGACTTGCCGGAACCGTTGTGTCCAAGAATCGCCACAAAACTGCCCTTAGCAATATCCAGACTTAAACCATCAATAGCACGATCCACCTCTACGGCTTTTTCTTCCTCATCATGTCTTATATAATCAAAAATCAATTTACTTGCCTTTATGATGCCCATAGCTTTCCTTTCTTTCTCCGAACCTCATGTGCTAATTCATTTTAGTGTAAAAGCAGATATTAGTCAAGAAATAAAACGATTGTACACAGAATGGACCAAAAAAGGGACTTCTGTCCACAATCCACAGAAGTCCCTTTTCTTTAAACATCCTTTACCCTATATCCTTTTAGTTGATCATCAGACCATCGGCATTCAACTGATGGCCTTCAACAACGGTATTGCATAGCATCGCACCATCGGAATTCAGATAATACCAATATCCCGGTTTTGTCTGTACCCAGCCGGTCTGCATGGCGCCAGAATCATTGAAATAATACCATACATTGTTGATCTGTTCCCAGCCAGTACTCATCTTGCCATCGTTTTCCAGATAGAACCAGGTACCGGCTAACTGGATCCAGCCTGTCTTCATATAGCTATCGGAACCGAAATAATACCATTCACCCTTAATTTTTGCCCACTCATCGGTATAATAAGTACGGTCTGCTTTCTGGTATTTTGTTCCTGTACTGTACTTTCTCCAACGGCCTTCGGTATCTCCCATCCAGTCCACATCCAGTTCATCGGAAGAAACCCACTCTCCTGCCACGAACCGTCTCTGGGTATCGCTTGGCACAGCTCGAACGGTAAAATAATACTGTCCATCATTGGTGAAATATTCACTTAGATTGATCCTGCAGCCAGTGGTATATACGCGTTTTACCCGGCTTTCTCCTTCATAGAGAACTACCTCGTATTTTTTTGCCTTCTCTACCTTTGTCCAATGCGCGACTCCATCTTCACCATCGCCCCAGTATACGCTATCCGGTGTCTTTAAATAATAGTAATCATCGGCCATTGCTGTAAATGCACATAACACACACAGCACTGCTGACACGATCATTGCTTTCATCCATGATTTCCATCGTTTCATTCTGCTTTTCCTCATTTCTTTTACTTTTTCCAGATTCCATTGGCATCTACATAAAAGGTATCAATGGTAGTATTTACTGCTTTATAACCGTAACCAGGGTAGAAATAATACCAGTTTTTATCAATCTGCGTCCATCCCTCTGCCATGGCGCCATTGCTATGCAGATAATAAACCTTACCATTATAATTCAGCCAGCCAGTTCTCATGGCACCTTCCACATCGCCATCTTCCGGACGATTTAAGAAATACCATAATTCTCCCGATTTGATCCAGCCTGTATACATTGCACCACTTTCCTGCAGATAATAAGTTCTTCCATTTTTAACCTGCCATCCGGTAAGCATCCTCCCATCCCGGTCAAACAGATACCAGATGTTATTAATCTTCAACCAGGAATCCTTCTGAAGTGATCCATCCGGATATTTGTAATACCAGGTGTTTCCTGACTGGATCCAGCCTACCTGCGTGGTGGTACCAATATTGCCATCCTGCTGACCTGTACCATCTGATACATGATTCTTATCAATATACAGTTCATCAGATTCCGTCCACTCGCTTTTCTCACCGTATCGTTTCTGCTCCTCTGTGTATGGAACTGTTCTTACTTTATAGCTGTAAGTACCTTCCTTCGTCATATATGGATATAAATTATATGTCGTAGTATTCAGTGCTTCGAAACGTTTCACAGACTTTCCGTTACGATATAAATACACATCATAATAACCAGACGTGATACTCTTGCCGTATGGGTCACGATCTGGATCAAGATCCCTGTTCCATACTGCTTTTCCTAATGGAGAATTCTTCCATCCTGCATCAGAAGGCGCCGGATAAGTGCCTTTAATGCCGTTGAGCTTCACAACAACCTCAAGTTCATCAGAAGAACGTTTCGCACTAATAAAAGTACCGCCTTTGATTTTTACATTGCTGGAGCTATACGTTCCTCGAAATGCATAATCATCATCGTCAATGTAAATATATACCCGCATCTTCGGCTCATCACCAACTGTCAGATGCTTGCTGGTAGATGTGACCCACTCAGCATCACGGATTGAATAACGTTCTGAATTCGTTGCTGCATACGATCCGGTCTTTACCTCCAGGGAATTTGAATATACATCAATACCGTCATCCAACGTATCTCCAGCTTCAATGTCTGTTCCAACACGGATCGTTACGGAACTGATTGTCTTCGTTGCCGCCAGGGATGTAATCGAAGCGGCTATGGTCATCACGCACAATAACATGGCCGTTGCCACATATCTCCATCTTTTATTCATTCTTATCCCTCCCTCTTCCTCAAAATCACGAAACATTACATCTGAAATAATGGAACATTCATGAATATTCTCAACTCTCTTTGTAATTTTATTATACATTTCGTGCATGGGAGCGTCAACTTACGATATTCTTTCTTTTCCGTGAACAAAAATAAAGGCTGTGACTCATTACTCGCGTAAATAAAAAACGCCAGAGGAATACTCTCCCCTGACGTTTGATTAAATATCTTGAGATTAAACTAACTCAAGCAGAACTTCCATAGCGCCATCGCCCTTACGCATGCCGATCTTAACCAGTCTGGTGTAACCACCGTTACGGTTAACATACTTTGGTGCGATCTCGTCGAATAACTTAGCAGTTAAGTCAACAGACTTGGTGTTTTTCTTTCTTCCAGCAGCTGCGGTCGGAACCTCAGTTACCTCGTAAAGAACTTTCATCATCTGTCTTCTAGCATGCAGTCTGGAAGGAAGATCTTTCTTGATCTCTTTCTCAACTTCATCGTAAACAGTAACTTTCTTACCGTTAACAACTTCTTTTACTCTCTTGCCTTCGCTGTCTTTACGAGCAACTTTAGCAGTTACTTTAACAGTCTCGAAGTTGTCTTTCTCTTTTACAGCTTTTGCGATCAGACCCTCAGCAACTTTGCGGATCTCTTTTGCTCTTGCCTCAGTAGTAACGATTTTGCCATGCTGTAACAGAGCAGTTACCTGGCTTCTGATCATTGCTTTTCTCTGGCTGGAAGTTCTTCCAAGTTTTCTATACTTTGCCATCTTTCAATTCCTCCATATTAAATAAAATGTGGAGAGCAGTCTCATGCCATTCGGACTTACTAAAACCGCATCTCATGTAGAAATACCCGGCCCCTGCATCATCGGACTTACGGGGCCAGGCACTAAAAAATTCTTACGGGAAACCCGAACTCCGCTTACGCTTCGTTTGGGTAACGCAAATTGCCGCAGGCAATTTGCTTTATTCTTCGCTAGGGTTAAGCTCAAGGCCTAACTCTTTTAACTTAGCCAGAACTTCCTCTAAGGACTTACGGCCAAGGTTACGAACCTTCATCATATCCTCAGGAGTGCGGTTGCACAGCTCCTCAACAGTATTGATTCCGGCTCTCTTGAGACAGTTATAAGAACGAACGGATAATTCCAGCTCGTCAATATTCATCTCTAAAACTTTCTCTTTCTCGTTGTCTTCCTTCTCTACCATAACTTCTGCAGTTTTAGCATTCTCAGAAAGATCGATGAAGAGATTTAAATGCTCACTAAGAACTTTTGCAGCAAGGCTGACAGCCTCATCTGGAGCCAGTGTGCCGTTGGTGTAAACATCCAGGGTCAGCTTATCGTAATCGGTAACCTGTCCAACACGGGTGTTCTCAACAGACATATTGACACGCTCAACTGGTGTGTAAATGGAATCAACCGCAATCACACCAATCGGGAGATCTTCTCTCTTGTTCTTGTCCGCACTTACATATCCACGGCCCTTTGTGATTGTCAGTTCCATATAGAACTTACTGTCAGCGCCGCCGCTTAATGTAGCGATTACCTGCTCCGGATTGAGAATCTCAATATCCGGATCAGCCTGGATATCAGCACCAGTGATCACGCCTTCGCCCTCAAACTCAATATAAGCAGTTTTTACTTCGTTGCTGTCACTGTTGTTCTTGATTGCCAAACTCTTAATGTTCATGATGATCTCAGTAACATCTTCCTTAACACCAGGAATAGAACTGAACTCATGCAAAACGCCGTCGATTTTCACCTGACTGACTGCTGCACCCGGCAAAGAAGAAAGCATGATTCTTCTCAGGGAGTTACCCAGGGTTGTGCCGTAGCCTCTCTCAAGTGGCTCTACCACAAACTTACCGTATTTTCTATCTTCTGAGATCTCAGCAATCTCAATGTTTGGTTTTTCAAAATCGAACACTCTAGCCCCTCCTTTTGGGTGATATATATCGAGGCTAATACTCTTATATCCTTACGGATTATTTGGAGTATAACTCGACGATAAGCATTTCGTTTACTGGAACATCAATCTCTTCTCTGGATGGCATCTCTTTTACGGTACCGCGTAAGTTCTCCTGATCAACATCTAACCATGCTGGAACCAGTCTTCCTGCAGTTACCTCTAATGCGTCTTTGTATCTCTGTGAAGATTTGCATTTCTCTTTAACTTCGATCACATCACCAGCTTTTACCAGGTAAGATGGAATGTTTACACATTTGCCATTTACCAGGATGTTCTTGTGATCTACCATCTGTCTGGTCTCTCTTCTGGTGCGGCCGAATCCCATACGGAAAACAACGTTATCCAGTCTTCTCTCCAGAAGGATCATCAGGTTCTCACCAGTCATGCCGTTCATTCTCTCGGCTTTGGTGTAGTAATTTCTGAAAGGTTTCTCTAACACACCGTAGATGAATTTTGCTTTCTGTTTCTCTCTTAACTGGAGACCATACTCACTCATCTTTCTGTTAGCTCTTTTTAATTCTCTGTTAGATTTTTTATCTATTCCTAAATAAATAGGGTCCATACCAAGGGATCTACATCTTTTAAGAACAGGAACTTTATCAACTGCCACTTTTTGTACCTCCTATTAAACTCTTCTACGTTTTGGTGGACGACATCCGTTGTGTGGAACTGGTGTCACATCCTTAATACTAGTTACTTCAATACCGCAAGCAGAAAGTGCACGAATTGCTGCCTCACGACCTGAACCAGGTCCCTTAACCATAACGTCAACAGATTTTAAACCATGTACGATTGCTGCTTTAGCAGCAGTCTCAGCAGCCATCTGTGCTGCATATGGAGTAGATTTCCTTGAACCTCTAAATCCCAGACCACCGGCACTTGCCCAAGATAAAGCGTTACCCTGTGCATCCGTTAATGTCACGATTGTGTTATTAAAGGAGGACTGGATATGTGCCTGTCCGCGTTCAACGTTTTTCTTTACGCGCTTTTTTGTCACTTTTTTTGCAGTGGACACTTTTTTAGCCATTTTAAACTAACCTACTTTCTTCCTAATTGCTCGAATCTTTGTCTCCTGTTTTTAAAACATGCAACGTGATTCTACTTAAGTTACTTATTTCTTCTTGTTTGCTACAGTCTTACGAGGACCTTTGCGGGTTCTTGCATTTGTCTTAGTCTTCTGACCACGAACTGGCAGGCTCTTTCTATGACGGATTCCGCGATAGCAGCCAATTTCCTGAAGTCTCTTGATGTTCATAGCGATCTCTCTACGAAGATCACCCTCTACAACCTGAGTATCAGCTACAACTGCAGCGATTTTCTTAACTTCGTCATCGGTTAAATCTTTGACACGAGTGTCAGGATTTACACCAGCCTCTGCAAGAATGCGGTTTGAACTTGTTCTACCAATACCGTAGATGTAAGTCAGACCGATCTCAACACGTTTTTCTCTTGGTAAATCAACACCTGAAATACGAGCCATGTGTGTAGTACACCTCCTGTAAAAATTTTTGGTTCTTAACCTTGTCTCTGTTTGTGCTTCGGGTTCTCACAGATTACTCTGATGCTGCCCTTACGCTTGATGATTTTGCATTTTTCGCAAATCGGTTTTACTGATGATCTAACCTTCACAGCAATTCTCCTTTCCTTACTGCCACCCGAATATCGGATGACCAGATATGCCCACTTGACGTTCACACGCCACTCCGAGACCTGCTTGAAACAGTACACCCGGCCGGGCGTATCCGCGTATATACCTAAATGAGTTTTAGATATATAGGTTAACCAAGATCACTTTTGGGCAAAGTTCACCTGGTACTTCAACAAAGTCGCTTGAGCATTATAACACCTTTTTTCGGATAATGCAAGTACTTTTTTATTTATTTTATCACCTTATTATTTATCACGCCAGATAATTCTTCCCTTGGATAAATCATATGGAGATAATTCAATGGTAACTTTGTCACCTGGTAAAATCTTAATGTAGTTCATACGCAGCTTACCGCTGATATGAGCCAGTACCTGATGACCATTCTCTAACTCTACCTGGAACATGGCGTTTGGCAGTTTCTCAACTACAACGCCTTCAATTTCAATTACATCTGCCTTAGACATCTGATTTCCTCCTTAGACCTGACTTTTCTCTTGTAGCATTGGATGCTGTTTATTCTCAGTGTATGACAAAAATTCCTTCGCTTATGCTTTTTCCTCATCGGATGGAAGCAGGGACAAAATCTCCGGACCATCCTCACCAACCAGAATCGTATTCTCGTAATGAGCAGACAGGGAACCATCTTCTGTTACAACAGTCCATTCATCATCCAGCCAACGGACGCCTGGACGACCAACATTGATCATCGGCTCTACAGCCAGGGTCATTCCGGCCTGCAGTCGGATGCCTTTTCTTCTTCGGGCAAAATTAGGCACTTCCGGGTCCTCGTGGAGATGCTCTCCAATTCCATGCCCTACCAGGTCACGGACTACTCCATATCCGAATTTTTCTGCATACGCCTGGACAGCGGCAGAAATATCATTCAGATGATTGCCAGCTTTTGCATATTTTATACCTTCGAAAAAGCTCTGTCTTGTCACTTCGATCAGCTGCTTTGCTTCTTTGCTGATCTCACCAACTCCATGGGTTCTTGCCGCATCAGAATGATAGCCTTTGTAAATAACGCCTGCGTCCAGACTGACAATATCGCCTTCCTGGATCACGCGCTTTTTACTTGGAATTCCATGAACCACCTCATTGTTGACAGATACACAGATGGATGCCGGATATCCGCAATAATTTTTGAAGGAGGGGATACATCCGTAGCTGCGGATGATCTCCTCTCCCAGATGGTCAATATCCCAGGTCGTCATTCCGGGCTTCAAAGCTTTTTCAAGCTCGTTATGAGTTTTCGCCAGGATTTTACCAGCTTCTCTCATAAGTTCGATTTCCCGTTCAGATTTAATGGTAACTGCCATATTATTCTCCCAGAATCTCTACAATGTCCTGGAACACTGCATCCATAGGCTGGGTTCCATCAACTTCTGCCAGAACCTCTGCATTCTTATAATAATCGATCAGAGGCTGGGTCTGCTGATGATAAACATCCAGACGTTTCTTTACTGTCTCTGGCTTATCATCATCTCTCAGTACCAGTTCCTGTCCACAGGTATCGCAGATACCCTCTTTTACAGGCGGATTGAATGTAATGTGATAAGTGGCACCACAGCCTAAGCATGCACGGCGGCCGGACATACGGTTGATGATATTCTCATCCGGAACATCTACGTTGATCGCGTAATCGACCTTTTCGCCTCTCTCAGCCAGCGCTTTGGTCAGGCTCTCAGCCTGTGGAATGGTTCTTGGGAAACCATCCAGTACATATCCATTGATACAGTCTTCCTGGCCAATACGGTCCATCAGCATACCGATGGTAATCTCGTCTGGAACCAGCATACCCTGATCCATGAATGTCTTTGCCTTCATACCAAGCTCTGTACCGCCCTTAATATTGGCCCGGAAGATATCGCCGGTGGAAATATGCGGGATCTGATATTTTTCTGCAATCTTCTTCGCCTGAGTGCCTTTACCAGCACCAGGTGCTCCTAACATAATGATCTTCATCTGGATTTTCTCCTTATGTGAACTAAACTGGAATCACAAAAAGCAAAAGAGGAAAGGCGAAAATGCCCTTCCTCTTCTCAAGTGCATTAATCGTTTAAAAAGCCTTTATAATTACGCACAAGCATCTGTGATTCAATTGATTTGATTGTTTCCAGAACAACACCTACGATAATGATCAGGGATGTGCCCATAAAGGACAGACGGCTGATACTAAAGAGGCCAGAAACAATAATCGGAACGATGCTGACAATGATCAGGCCACAGGCTCCGATAAAAACAATATAATTTAAAATACTGTTCAGATAATCGGAGGTTGGTTTACCAGGACGGATACCTGGAATAAAACCCCCCTGTTTCTTAATATTGTTAGCTACCTCCAACGGATTGAATGTAATGGATGTATAGAAGTAGGCAAATACTACGATCAATACAAGATAAATTACAAGTCCGATAGAGTAAACCGGCTGCTCTGGGCGGAACCAGGATGAAGAGTTTAACATCATCAGGATTCTGCCACCAATGCTCGTGTAATCAACAGTAAAGAACTGTGCGATCACAACCGGGAATGACATGATCGAAGAAGCAAAGATGACCGGGATAACACCAGCGGTATTAACCTTTAACGGAATGCTTGAGGACTGGCCGCCAACCATTCTTCTTCCCTGCATCTTCTGGGAATACTGAACCGGAATTCTTCTCTCAGCGTCCTGAAGAATGATACAGAAAACAACCATTGCAGCGATCAATGCCACAATCATGGCAGCAGTCACAACTGCTACTGGTACGTTTTTACCTCTCAGGAATCTGGTGTAAAGAGTGCTCATATCATCTGGAAGGCTGGAAAGAATGTTGATCAGAAGGACGATGGAAATACCATTTCCAACGCCATTTTCTGTAATTCTCTCACCAATCCACATAAGCAGTGCACTTCCTGCGGTCATGGTAGCAATGGCTACAATGACACTCAGCACATTAAATTCATGCAGAAGACCCTGTCCGCCAAATCCAACTGCCATAGCAGTGGACTCGATCAGAGCCAGGCCAACTGTGACATAACGGGTGTACTCCAGGATTTTCTTTCTTCCATCTTCACCGTCTTTCTGCATCTCCTCCAGCTTCGGGATTGCGATGGTCATCAGCTGCATGATAATGGAAGAAGTAATGTATGGGGTAATGCTAAGTGCAAAAACGGACATGCTGGTGAAAGATCCACCAGTCATGGCATTGAAAAATCCAAATGCATCTCCGCTCTGCTTTGCAAAAAAATCTGCAAAATAACTTGTGTTAACTCCAGGAATCGGCAGTTCGGAACCGAAACGTACTACTACTAACATCATAAATGTGTAGAGTAATTTCTTTCGTAAATCCTTAATGCGAAATGCGTCTCGGAGTGTTTTGAACATATTAGATCACCTCGCAGGTTCCACCAACTGCTTCAATCTTGGCTTTAGCGCCTTCACTGAATGCGTCAACTTTAACAGTAAGTTTCTTGGTCAGCTCACCGTTACCAAGAATCTTAACGCCATCTCTTGGATTTTTAACGATACCAGTCTCCAGTAAAGTCTCTACGGTAACTACGGTATCATTCTCAAATCTCTCAAGAGCGTCTACGTTAATGCCAACGATCTCTTTTGTATTGCGGTTCTTGAAACCTCTCTTTGGCAGACGTCTGTATAATGGCATCTGACCACCTTCAAAACCTGGTCTTGGTGCGCCAGAACGAGCTTTCTGACCTTTATGGCCCTTACCAGCTGTCTTGCCATTACCTGAACCATGGCCACGTCCTCTTCTGAAGCTGTCGCTATGCTTAGAGCCCTCAGCAGGCTTTAAATTAGATAATTCCATGTCTGCACCTCCTTGTCTTAATGATTAAACTTCTTCTACTTTAACTAAGTGTTTTACATGCCAGATCATGCCTCTTACAGCCTCGTTGTCTGGCAGCTCAACAGTTTTGTTTAATTTCTTTAAGCCAAGAGCCTCAACGGTTGCTTTCTGCTTCGGGATCGCACCGATTGGGGATTTGACTAAAGTTACTTTTAATTTCTCAGCCATTCTTTCGTCCTCCTTAGCCTAAAATCTCGTCTACAGATTTGCCACGAAGTTTTGCAACCTCTTCCGGAGTCTTCATCTGACATAAACCTTCCAGAGTAGCCAGAACAACGTTAGTCTTGTTGTTGGAACCTAAAGATTTAGTACGGATATTCTTGATACCTGCCAGCTCTACAACGGCACGTGCAGGACCACCAGCGATGATACCGGTACCTTCTGGAGCTTTCTTCAGCAGTACGCTTGCGCTGCCGTACTGACCCAGGAAGTCATGTGGAATACTCTTATTCTCGTCTACTGGAATCTCTACCAGATTCTTGATAGCAGCCTCTTTTCCTTTGCGGATTGCTTCCGGAACCTCACCTGCTTTACCAAGGCCTGCACCTACGTGACCATTTCCATCACCTACTACTACTAAAGCAGAGAATCTCATGGTACGTCCACCTTTTACAGTCTTAGACACACGCTTGATAGCAACTACTCTGTCATTTAATTCTAACTGACTTGCGTCAATGATTGTACGCTTCATGCTGTATTCTCCTCTCTATTAGAATTTCAGACCAGCTTCACGAGCTGCGTCTGCAAGTGCCTGAATCTTGCCCTGATAAATGAATCCACCTCTATCAAAAACAACAGTTTCAATGCCTTTTTCTAATGCTCTTTTTGCGATTAAAGTTCCAACGTATGCAGCAGCATCAACGGTGTTGGTGTGCTCCAGCTCTGCCTTTGCGGATTTCTCTGCTGTGGAAGCTGCAACTAAAGTATTGCCAACTGTATCGTCAATAATCTGAGCATACATATGATTATTACTTCTGAACACAGCCAGACGTGGTCTCTCTGCTGCACCGGCAAAACGATTACGTAATCTGTTGTGTTTCTTCACGCGCATTTCGCTTCTTGACTGTTTACTAACCATTTTTACACTCTCCTTAATTATTTCTTACCAGTCTTACCAACTTTACGTCTGATCACTTCATCAGCATACTTGATACCCTTGCCCTTGTATGGCTCAGGTCTTCTCTTATCTCTGATCTCAGCTGCATATTGGCCAACTTTTTCTTTATCAATACCTTTAACGGTGATCTTGTTCTGTCCGTCTAAGACAGTCTCGATACCCTCTGGGTCTTCCATCTCAACTGGATGAGAATAACCAAGGTTCAGGGTTAACTTCTTGCCCTGCTTTGCAGCTCTGTAACCAACACCGTTGACTTCCAGAACTTTCTCATAACCATTGGTAACACCAACGATCATGTTGTTGATCAGGGTTCTTGTTAAACCGTGTAAAGATTTCATTCTCTTTAAATCGTTTGGTCTGCTAACCACTACATGACCATCTTCTTCTTTAATGGTCAGCTCCTCTGGTAATACTCTCTCCAGAGTTCCCTTAGGACCTTTTACAGTCACTTTATTATTCTCTGCGATTGTTACAGTTACACCTGCTGGAATCGCGATAGGCATTCTTCCGATACGTGACATGCCATTTACCTCCTACTTAGATTTTCGGAAAGAACCATCTTGTTCTTTCTGTTTTCAGTTGCTTTATCGAATATTACCAAACAAATGCAAGAACTTCTCCGCCTACACCTAACTGACGTGCTTCCTTATCGGTAACAACGCCCTGGTTTGTAGAAATAATAGCGGTTCCTAAGCCGCCCAGGACTCTTGGCATATCCTCTTTGTTTGCGTATACACGCAGACCAGGTTTGGAAATTCTCTTGATGCCAGTGATGATTCTTTCGTTTTTGTCAGCGCCGTATTTTAAGAAGATACGGATTGTCTGGAAAGCGCCATCTTCAACTAAATCATATTTTTTAATGTAGCCCTCTTTCACAAGGATATCAGCGATAGCTAATTTCATCTTGGATGAAGGTACGTCTACAGTATCATGCTTTGCAGTGTTTGCGTTACGGATTCTAGTAAGCATATCTGCGATTGGATCGCTCATTGTCATGATATATGTTCCTCCTATAAAATGTTGGTTGGTTTCCTTTGTCTGGACCTCCTTTCAAAGCGAAACACTTCGAAAGGGGCTTAAGCAGTGCAGGGCCCGGATCCTCTCAGATCCCAACACCCTGACACCAAGCTGCTTATAAGCCTACCAGCTTGCTTTCTTAACACCAGGGATCTGACCCTTGTATGCTAATTCACGGAAGCAAATACGGCAGATACCGTATTTTCTTAAATATGCATGTGGACGGCCGCAGATTCTGCAACGGTTATATTCTCTGGTAGAGAATTTAGCCGGACGCTGCTGCTTAATCTTCATTGAAGTCTTAGCCATGGAATTCTCCTCCTAATTATTTCTGAAATGGCATATTGAATAATGTCAAAAGTTCACGAGCTTCTTCATCAGTCTTGGCAGTAGTTACGAAAATGATATCCATACCTCTTACCTTGTCAACTTTATCGTACTCAATCTCAGGGAAGATTAACTGCTCTTTGATACCCAGAGCATAGTTTCCTCTGCCGTCAAATGCGTTTGGATTTACACCACGGAAGTCACGTACACGTGGTAATGCAAGGTTGATCAGACGATCAGCGAACTCATACATCTTCTCGCCTCTTAAGGTTACCTTACATCCGATTGGCATATTCTCACGGATCTTGAAGTTAGCTACGGATTTTTTAGCCTTAGTTGTTACGACCTTCTGACCAGCGATGATCTCTAAGTCTCTAACTGCGGAATCCAGCACTTTTGCGTTGTCTTTTGCTTCGCCAACGCCCATGTTGATTACGATCTTGTCTAACTTCGGAACTTCCATGATATTCTTATAACCGAACTTTTTGATCATAGCATCTACGATCTCGTTCTGGTACATCTCTTTTAATCTAGCCACTGTCTATTTCCTCCTTTCCTGTAATTAATCGATCACTTTGCCAGTTGCCTTAGCAACACGAACCTTCTTGCCGTCTTTTACTTCAAAGCCAACTTTGGTTGCCTTGCCATCTACAACTAACATAACGTTGGAAATGTCCATTGCTGCTTCCTGATTGATGATACCGCCGTTTGGATTAGCTGCGTTTGGTTTTGCATGCTTTGTAATCATGTTGCAGCCCTCAACCAGAACTTTACCGTCCTTAACGCTAAGAACTTTACCGGTCTTATCTTTATCTTTTCCTGCAATAACCTTTACAAGGTCATCTTTTCTAATTTTATGCACAGCCTGCACCTCCCTACAGTACTTCTGGAGCCAGAGAAACGATCTTCATGAACTGTTTCTCTCTTAACTCTCTTGCAACTGGTCCAAAGATACGAGTTCCTTTTGGAGTCTTGTCATCTTTGATAATTACTGCTGCGTTCTCATCGAACTTGATATAGGAACCGTCTTTACGGCGTGCGCCCTTAACGGAACGTACAACAACGGCCTTAACAACGTCGCCTTTCTTTACAACGCCACCTGGTGTTGCATCTTTAACGCTGGCAACGATAATATCACCAATATTCGCATATCTTCTTGTAGATCCACCCATAACACGGATGCAAAGTAACTCTTTTGCACCAGTATTATCAGCAACCTTCAGTCTGGTTTCCTGCTGAATCATGCCTGATACTCCTTCCTTTCGAGCTTAATTATTTCGCCTTCTCTACGATCTCAACAAGTCTCCATCTCTTATCCTTAGATAAAGGTCTTGTCTCCATAACTTTTACGGTATCTCCGATTGCACACTCATTGTTCTCATCATGCGCTTTCAGCTTATAAGTTCTCTTTACGATCTTGCCGTATAAAGGATGTTTTACGTGGTCTTCGATTGCAACAACGATAGTCTTGTCCATCTTGTTACTTACGACTTTTCCGGTACGTGTTTTTCTTAAATTTCTTTCCACGACTTTCTTCTCCTTTCGATTATGCTAATTTAGATTTCTCTGTAATAACAGTCTGAATCCGCGCAATGTTCTTACGAACTTCCTTGATTCTGCTGGTGTTGTCCAGCTGATTGGTTGCGTTCTGGAATCTTAAGTTGAACAGTTCTTTCTTTGCTGCTACTAACTCTTCATTCAGCTCAGCAGCTGTCTTTGCTTTTAAATCCTCAACGTACTTATTAGTTTTCACTGTTATCACCGCCTTCTAAATCTGCCTTAGCAGCAATCTTACATTTACATGGTAACTTGTGCATAGCAAGACGTAAAGCTTCGCGAGCAGTCTCCTCTGGAACACCTGCGATCTCGAACAGGACACGGCCTGGTTTTACAACTGCTACCCAGTACTCTAAAGATCCTTTACCGGAACCCATACGGGTCTCAGCTGGCTTTGCAGTAACTGGCTTATCTGGGAAAATTTTGATCCAAACTTTACCACCACGTTTGATATAACGGGTCATAGCAACACGGGCTGCTTCAATCTGGTTGGATTTGATCCAACATGGCTCTGTAGCGACTAAACCGTACTCACCGTTAGAAATAGTATTGCCTCTCATAGCTTTACCAGCCATGGTTCCACGGAACTGTTTACGACGCTTAACTCTCTTAGGCATTAACATTATTTATCGCTCCCTTCCTTGTTTCCTCTTGTAGGAAGTACTTCGCCTTTGTAGATCCAAACCTTAACGCCAACTTTGCCGTAAGTAGTATCTGCCTCAGCGAAACCATAGTCAATATCTGCTCTTAATGTCTGTAACGGGATTGTACCCTCGCTGTAGAACTCGGTACGAGCCATATCAGCACCACCCAGACGACCAGAACAGGAAGTCTTGATACCTTTTACGCCAGCCTTCATGGAACGTCCCATAGTGGACTTCATAGCACGACGGAAAGATACACGGTTCTCTAACTGCTGTGCGATATTCTCAGCTACTAACTGAGCATCACGCTCTGGTCTCTTAACTTCTTTGATATCTACAAAAAGCTTCTTCTCAGTCAGTTTCTGAACTTCAGCTTTCAGTTTCTCGATCTCTGCGCCGCCTTTACCGATTACAACACCTGGCTTAGCAGTGTAGATGATAACTTTAACTCTGTCAGATGCTCTCTCGATCTCGATCTTGGAAACACCGGAGTTGTACAGTTTCTTTTTCAGGAATTTACGGATCTTGTGATCTTCTACTAAGTTGTCTGCAAAATCAGCTTCTGCATACCACTTGGAATCCCAGTCTTTAATAACACCGACTCTAATGCCGTGTGGATTAACTTTCTGTCCCATATTTGCCTCCTATCTCTCATTCAGCACGATTGTGATGTGGCTCATTCTCTTCTCGATTCTGTAAGCTCTACCCTGTGCTCTCGGTTTTACTCTCTTCATTGTCGGTCCCTTGTTAGCAAAGCACTCCTCAACGAACAGGTTCTCTCTGCTCATGTTGTTGTTGTTCTCTGCGTTCGCAATAGCGGACTCCAGTAATTTTTTGATCAATGTAGAAGCATATCTAGGATTGTAAGTTACAATACCAAGTGCAGTCTGTACGTCTTTGCCTCTGATGGCATCTAATACGAAACATGCTTTCTGAACAGACACTCTTGCATAAGACAGCTTAGCAGATGGTCTGGTATCTTTCTGAGCATTTCTTTCTCTCTTAATTTGACTTCTATGTCCTGTAGCCATTAGAAAAACCTCCTTTCAAATTCTGACGATTATCGTTTGGATTTCTTTTCGTCCTTACCATGACCTCTGTAGGTTCTGGTTGCTACGAACTCACCAAGCTTATGTCCAACCATATCCTCGGTAACATATACCGGAACATGCTTTCTTCCGTCATGAACTGCGATTGTATGTCCAACCATCTGTGGGAAGATTGTAGAACGACGGGACCAGGTCTTGATAACCTGTTTCTGTCCAGCTGCGTTCATAGCATCTACTTTTTTCAGTAAATGCGCATCTGCAAATGGTCCTTTTTTAAGTGAACGTGCCATATGGTTTATCCTCCTTCAATTATTTAATGGTCTTACCATCACGTCTTCTTACGATTAACTTGTTAGACTGTTTGTTTTTCTTTCTGGTCTTCAGACCCAGAGCAGGTTTGCCCCAAGGTGTGCATGGACCTGGACGGCCAATACCAGTCTTTCCTTCACCACCACCGTGTGGATGGTCATTCGGGTTCATTACAGAACCACGTACCGTAGGACGGATGCCCATATGACGTTTTCTACCAGCTTTACCAAGGTTGATCAGGTTGTGATCGCCGTTGCCTACTACACCGATGGTTGCACGGCATACGATCGGAACCATTCTCATCTCGCCAGAAGGAAGTCTTAATGTTGCATATTTACCCTCTTTAGCCATTAACTGAGCAGAGTTACCAGCAGAGCGAACTAACTGTCCGCCTTTCCCTGGATACAGCTCGATGTTGTGGATCTGAGCACCAACCGGGATCTCGCTTAATGGTAAGCAGTTACCGATCTTAGCCTCAGCCTGTGCACCACTCATAACTTTCATGCCATCTTTCAGACCTGCAGGTGCCAGGATATATGCTTTCTCGCCGTCTGCGTAGCAGATCAGTGCGATGTTTGCTGTTCTGTTTGGATCGTACTCGATACCAATTACGGTTGCCGGAATACCATCTTTACCGTTTCTCTTGAAATCTACGATTCTATATTTTTTTCTGTTTCCACCACCACGGTGTCTTACAGTAATTTTACCCTGATTGTTACGACCAGCGTTTTTCTTTAAAGATACTACCAGAGATTTCTCAGGAGTGCTCTTTGTGATCTCGCTGAAGTCGGAGCCAGACATATTTCTTCTGGAAGGTGTATATGGGTTATATGTTTTAATTCCCATGATCTTAACTCCTTTCGATTAGCGCGGAGCTGCAACGCATCCGCGTGTTTCTTCATCACGGCACAGTATATTTTTATCACTGTTTACCGTATAGTTTTATAGTGGTATCATCGCTTTGCTAAGCGTTCAATGCCTATAAACCAGCAAATACCTCGATCTCTTTGCTATCCTCAGTTAACTGAACAATTGCTTTTTTGGTCTTTGCTGTCTTACCAACAGTCATACCACGTCTCTTGCTCTTACCATCTAAGTTCATGGTGTTAACTTTCTCTACTTTTGTTCCTGGGAACATTTTCTCAACTGCTTCTTTGATCTGGCTCTTGTTAGCCTCGGTGTGTACCAGGAATGTATATTTCTTATCACTCATAGCATTCATGCTTTTCTCAGTGATAACAGGTTTCTGAATAACGTCGTAATACTGAATGTTAGCCATTATGCGTACACCTCCTCGATACTTGCAACAGCTGCCTTTGTAGCTACTACTGTATTGTACTTTAAGATGTCGTATACATTAATTGTATTAACACGTGCAGTCTTAACGGTTGGGATGTTCTTAGCGGAGATTGCTGCGTTTGTGCTCTCCTCGTCTAATACTACCAGAGCCTTGGATACTTTCAGGTTATCCATAACTGCCTTAAAGTTCTTTGTCTTGATCTCGTCGAAGCTTAAGCTGTCAACAACGATGAACTTGTTCTCGTTTACTCTGCTTGTTAATGCAGATTTCAGAGCAGCTCTCTTCTCTTTCTTGTTCAGTCTGATTGTATAATCTCTTGGTGTTGGAGCGAATACCATTCCACCGCCAGTCCACTGTGGAGCTCTTGTTGAACCCTGTCTTGCATGACCAGTTCCTTTCTGTCTCCATGGCTTTCTGCCACCACCGGATACCTCAGAACGGGTTTTTGCTTTCTGAGTACCCTGACGATTGTTTGCTAACTGAGCAACAACTGCCATGTGTACCAGATGCTCATTCACCTCTACGCCGAACACTGCGTCATTCAGCTCTAAAGTATCGATTTCTTTGCCTTCCTTATTGTAAACAGATACGTTTGCCATCTGTGTAGTCCTCCTTTCCTATAAAAGCACTATCTAGCTGCTTTTACTGTTTCTTTCAGTGTTACTAATGCTTTCTTTGGTCCTGGAACAGCACCTTTAACCAGGATCAGGTTGTTCTCAGCATCGATACGAACAACTTCCAGGTTCTGGATGGTGATGCGCTTGCTGCCCATATGTCCTGGCATTCCTTTTCCTTTGAATACCTTGCTTGGGTCAGAACATGCACCGTTGGAACCCTGATGACGATGGAACTTAGAACCATGAGCCATAGGTCCTCTGGACTGTCCGTGTCTCTTAATAGCACCCTGGAAACCTTTACCTTTGGAGATTGCGGTTGCATCAATCTTGTCGCCTGCTGCGAAGATGTCTGCTTTGATTTCATCTTTTACAGAATACTCTTCTGCATTCTCGAATCTAAACTCGCGAACGAATCTCTTGTAAGAAACGCCTGCTTTGTCAAAGTGACCTTTTACTGGTTTGCTGACTAATTTTTCTCTCTTGTCAACAAAACCAACCTGTACTGCTTTGTATCCGTCATTCTCAACTGTCTTAACCTGTGTAACTACACATGGACCAGCCTGAAGAACGGTTACTGGAGTTAAAACTCCCTCGTCGTTGAAGATCTGAGTCATTCCGACTTTTGTAGCTAAAATCGCTTTCTTCATTACTTTTACCTCCTGTTTGTAATCTACAGCGGAACGCTTTCGCGTTCATCCTAGAACAGGTATATAAGTGGAACACTATGACTCCGTTGCCGGAGATGTTGATTCCTTTTTAGGAAAAAGTGTTGCTTCTATATTAACCCTTCTGGATTTCAAACTTCATGAACCTTTTTGGTTCTGACTGCTGTCGCAGTCCTCATCACACTTCAGCTTATTTGTTTTTCATCTTGATGTCGATGAACACGCCTGCTGGCATCTCCAGTCTGGACAGAGCATCTACTGTCTTGTTGTTTGGAGTTGTGATATCGATCAGTCTCTTGTGAGTTCTCTGCTCGAACTGCTCTCTGGAATCTTTGTACTTATGAACAGCTCTTAAGATAGTAACTACCTCTTTCTTAGTTGGTAACGGTACTGGTCCGCTCACCTGTGATCCTGTCTTTTTTACAGTTTCAATAATTTTTGCAGCAGACTGATCAACTAACTGATGATCGTAAGCTTTCAATGTGATTCTCATTACTTGACTTGCCATAAAAAAAGTCGCCTCCTTTTCGCACTTATTAAAAATGAAGTACGACAAGCGGTGACTGTACACGTTTCCGGGTGTGTCGTGAACCTCAAGGCACACCATTTCTACATTATTATGCTTGCAGAATATCTGTTTGTACAGTGACTTGTCGCCAGTTTCCTAACTTGACATTCGCTCCACGGAAAACCTGTCATTTCGACAGCAACCTCACGCTTCAACGCTATCATGCCACAGCCTCATAACTATATCATAGTTTCAAATAAAATGCAAGCACTTTTTTCATGTTTTTTTACCTGGGTTTTTAGCTGTTTTTATCTCAATTTTTTAGATAAATTTTTCCATCAACCATCAGAAACGCCGGTATCTCATCTCCATCAACCTGTTCCCAGATTGCTTCCCGGTATCCCACCAGATCAGCGCGGAAGCCTCTCTGAATCATTCCCAGTTCCCGCTCCCGGAAAAGCTGGTATGCTCCATTCCTGGTAAATGCCCGGATCATTGCCGGAACCGGAAGTCTCTCCTTTTCCTGGCAGCGGTTCCCCGCCATCGCGATCCCAAGTACCGGAGCAGGCCGTGGTGTCACCGGACTGTCACTGGCTCCGGTAATAAGCACCCCCATAGCTTCCAAAGTCCTGGCCTTATATTCCTCTTCTGCCCGCTCTCCTAAAAATGGTTTTTCCAAACCATAGTCTTTTTCACTTTGAGGGAACCAATACGGCTGGATCGAAGCAATGATACCATACTGCCCCATCAACCGGATATCTTCATCTGAAGCAATCTGAAGATGTGCGATCACATGACGATGTTTTCTGGCAGTTCCATTCCGATCCATGGCATACACCAGTGCTGTCACTGCGTCATGAACCGCTCCATCGCCAATGGCATGAATATGGATCTGATGTCCTTCCTCATCAAGCTCCCTGCAAAATTCCCTTAAAGTCTCCAGATCCCAAAAATTTTTCCCACGGCCAGCCTGGTCTTCATAAGGCGCTTCCATATAAGCAGTATGATTCTCAACCACCCCATCCATATATAGTTTCACGGTATGGATCTGAATGTGTCCGCCATAGAACCTGCTTTCTTTTTCTATTTTCATTAACTGCCCATATCTTTGCCTGCTCTCCTCTAATTTTTCCCACGGCTGAACGGTAAGCGCCAGATTCACTTTTAATTTTAAAAGTCCCTTCCGTTCCAGCGCCAACAGAACCTTCCACTCACGAAGCCCATTCCCTCCAAGAAACATAAGCGTCTGCACCGCGGTAATTCCATACGAAAGAAGCTTTTCCTGATAAGCAAGAACAGCCATCTCTATCTGCGATTCTGAAAAACACATCTTCGGAAGATATCTGGTCAACAGAAAGATATCCTTTTCCTTTATAAGCCCCCATTCATCAGGCTCTACCGCAATCCCAGCACGTTTCACTGCATCCAGAGCTTTCTTATTACAAATACAGTTATGGTAATCATCCGAAAACAAAAGTACCGGCTTATCTGCAAATTCCTGATTAAGAAAATCCCAAAGCTGTTCATATCCATTCTCGGCCCTGTCCATTATGACCGCATTCCATCCAAATCCCCGGAGCCACAAATCACCAGCCACATCCAGATCCTGATAATCCTGTTTTTCACACTGTTTTTCACACTGTTTTTTCCATGTAGATAATCGATCCAGATACGTTTCCAGACTCTCAAATCCGGTCAATACTACACCGAATTTTTCAAATAAGAAATCACCCGGAATATGAAGATGGCTGTCAATCCAGGCCGGAAACAAATAGATTCCACTCATGTCTTCAAAGCAAGTTTCTTCTATATTATATGGTTTCAAATTTTGTTCATCGCAGGCTCCGTATACTGCACCCACATATCCATCTGCAATCTCAATCCGCCCATCTCTGCACATCCGTTCTCCATCCCAATAATTTGCATGGATCAAAACTGTCTTTTTCAATGATTACACTCCTTTATAATCCTGTTCCCGCAGAATCCGCTGTCTTCTCAATGCCCGTCTGCTGGTCAGCCAGTAGATACCATACAACGCCAGACAGATCATGGCACCGCTTGCAGTAGCCAGAAGATCTGTATCTGAAAATGTTCCTTTCATCAGATACCGGACCAGACTCGCCATTAAGGGAATCATCTGTACCATGGTTAAAAATAAAAGTAGCAGACTCATCAGATCGCTGTCGATCTTTTCTTCTTCTGCCGTGTTGATGGCGATCATTTGTTCCAACAACGCCCTGCAATTCTGATAATGTTCCAATTCCTCCGCCACACCGAACCGTTCTCCAATGCGTCTGGCCGAAAGTCTGGTAACCGGATAGCGCAGTTTCTTATAGTTGACAAACAGGACTGCATTCGCCGCTTCCAGGTTCAGATCATATAATTTCGTCTGGATTCTCTTTCCGGTTTCCCGAAAAGCCCCATCGCGAAACAGTTCATAGACCCGGTCGGAAACTCTGGAAATTGCTGCTTCCTGCATGATCAGAAGCTCCAGAAAAAATAATTCCACAGCTCCCTGATCCAAACGTGCGATCCGGTCGCGGTCAACCTTCGGTGTAATTTCCAGCAAGCAACGATCCGATGCATATGCGGTGGCCATATCATACTGGGCGATATTCTCCTGACTCCATTGATGCAAGACAGTTCCATTGATCGTTCCTATAGGTGACGCCTCACAAGCCAGATACTGGATCACTTCTTCTTTCGGAATCTCTTCATAGGAAATGATCAGGGATTTTGGCGTTCCGTAAGCTTGTGCGTTCTGTTTCTCCATCCATTCCTTCACAGGCACTCCATTCCCCACAGTTAAACAATCTCCGGCAAAATAATTATTCAATAAAAGTCCCGGAATGTGCAAATCCTGAATCACGATCGCTACCATCGCCGCCTTCGTCTGTTCATGAACGCTCAGGAAAGCAAAACCTTCCTGAGAACAGGAAGGTTGTTCCACAGGTATGCTTACCGTCACAGCTCCCAGATTGATTCTTGTAATCCCGTGGAAAAACTGACCATCCAGTTCTTCTTCGTTATTTGCCCTGATCCTTTCTTTCAAATGCTCACAATACGCATTCTCTTTCTTCTCTGTGGCTTTCACTGCCTCCAGATCTGTAATAGTACACGGATACAATGCATAAAAATCCATATAGTTCTCCTAGTATGCAAAAAGCCGGATTTCTCAATCGAAACCCGGCTATGTTTTTAATTAATGTTTCCAGATTGGTTCGTTGGCTTCACGGCCATAATCAGAACCAGATACGCTGACACCATCGATCTTGGTCAGAACACCGCTGCTGTTGGTGGAATACTTGGTTCCATCCGCATCTTTTACGCCTGCGCTGTTCTTGGAAATCTTACCTGAAGTATTTACCACATAACTGCTTCCACCTGGAATATGAATCACTTCATACTTGGTACCTTCATCTGCTTTCTGAAGTTTGCCCATATAATAAAGACTGTTGTCTTTCACACCAGTATATCCCTTACCGGTATCCTGGAAATAAAAAGTAGACTTGGTTCCATCCTCTTCCTCGATGGTCATCTTACCCTTCTGGCTTGTTCTGCTGTTCTCGTCAAAATAAAACGCGGTATAGTCATTCTTGCTCCTGCTCGTATAAACCCTCTGAAGACCATATACCGGCACACCCAACGGATTGAACAGATATTTTTTATTATTGATGCTGATAAAATCGGAGGTTGTTGCCTCTCCCTCCTGCGGACCGGTCTTCGGAACGCCATTCTTACCAAAATAGAACCACTCAACATCATTTTCATATCCGCTAACACCTTCCGGTGGCTCAGCGGAATACCAGCCAGTCACTGCCTTTCCGTCCTTACCATAAAAACGATATCCGGAAATGTCATCCCTGCCGCTTCCCGCCAGATCTACCCAGCCAGTCTGCATAGCGCCGTTAGAATCGAAGCAATAATATGTGCCGTCAATTCTCTTCTCCGTATAACCATTGACTGTGTTGCTGTCCGGAACATACTTCTTACCGCTGGAATTGAAATAATACCACTTCTTGCCTTCCAGTTCGTCAAATGGATCTACGTCATCATCCTGTCCATCAGGCGGATCTAGCTTATGCCAGCCAATCAAAGCTGCACCGTCATCGCCTGCGAAATACATATTATCCTCGATCCAGCCTGTCTCCATGATGCCTTCGCTATCGAAATGATACCACTTACTGTTGATCTTCTTCCAGGCATCCATAACTGCTTTGCCGCTCTCGGTAAAATAATACCAGTGAGTCTCATCTGTAGCGCCGTTGATGCTGGTTCCCAGCTGCAGCCACTGGTTGTTGATCATAATACCATTAGAATCCACGTAATACTTATCCTCTACCCAGCTGTTAACTGCCATCTCTCCGTAACCGTCAAGATAACGCCACTTATTATCGGCACCCTTTTTCCACTCATTGGTCACATGACCGCCGCTGGAATCATAATAAACCCATTTTCCATTCTCCGATGCCCATCCTGTCGCTGCCATAGCTTCCATACCACAACCTGCAGAAAGAGCAAGGGACAATGCCAATACTGCCAATCCCTTTTTCTTCATATATAAATTCTCCTTTATCTTCAATCCTACAATCCTATGTTATATTTTACCAAGTTCTTTCCATTTATTCAATTAGTAATATCTTTCAATTCTCTTACAATCCAGTCTCACGGTTTTTCCTTGACGGGCTATAGCATCTCAAGTATAATCTTTTTTATAATTAGTTGTTTATTGGGGTGTCGGCATGTTGCCGCCCGCTATCATAGAAAGGTTGGTATCATTTATGTGGATTGCAGATAGATGGAAAGATTACGAAGTTCTCGACTGCTCTGGCGGCGAGAAATTAGAGCGTTGGGGAGATTTTCTTCTGATCCGTCCGGACCCCCAGGTAATCTGGGAAACTCCCAAGGAGAATCGTGGCTGGAGACGTCCCAATGGGCATTATCACCGCAGCGCCAAAGGCGGCGGCGAATGGGAATTTTTCGATCTTCCCCAGCAGTGGACCATCGGATATCATGGTCTTACCTTCAACCTAAAGCCATTCAGCTTTAAGCATACCGGTCTGTTCCCGGAACAGGCAGCGAACTGGGACTGGTTTGGTGAGAAGATCCAGAAAGCCGGACGCCCGATCAAAGTACTAAACTTATTTGCATATACCGGCGGCGCTACACTGGCAGCAGCAAAAGCAGGCGCCAGCGTTACCCATGTAGACGCTTCCAAGGGCATGGTCGGCTGGGCCAAAGAAAATGCAAAATCCAGTGGTCTGGAGGATGCTCCAATCCGCTGGATCGTGGATGACTGTGTAAAATTTGTAGAGAGAGAGATCCGCCGTGGCAATCACTATGACGCCATCATCATGGACCCACCATCTTATGGCCGCGGACCAAAAGGCGAGATCTGGAAAATCGAGGATGCCATTCACCCACTGGTAAAATTATGTGCCCAGTTGTTATCTGACAAACCTTTATTTTTCCTGATCAACTCCTATACCACTGGTCTGGCTCCTGCAGTTCTGACCTATATGCTCTCCATCGAAGTAAAGAGCAAATTTGGCGGTTCCGTGATTTCCGATGAGATCGGTCTTCCGGTTGCAAAAAATGGTCTGATTCTGCCTTGCGGTGCATCTGGCCGTTGGTCTGCGGACGAGTAAATCCATCATCCTTCATAGCTTTGGGACATCCCAGTCTAGTACAGTTTATCCAGTACAGACTGGGATGTTTTTTCATTGTTTTTGCTGCAGGCATCATAATATCTCCGGTAATACTCTGTACAAAGAAGATCCACCAGAAACAGCTGGCCAATCTCTGCTGATGCCGAACCGCCTTGAAGCGGCCCCTCTTCAGAACCGCACAACAGCACAAGATCCGCAAAAGCGGTCAACGGTGATTTGGCGAAATGCGTGATACAGATCACCTTCGCGCCCGCATGTTTTGCCAGCTCCGCCACATGGATGGAATCCTTCGTTGCTCCGGAATAGGAAAATACCACTGCCGCTTCTCCAGGCCGCATGGTGGCCGCAATCATAGCCTGGGTGTGTGTATCCTGTACACAATATACTTTTGGTTCAATCCTCAGAAACTTGTTCGCCGCTTTCAAGGCCACCAGAAGGCTGGCTCCCACGCCAAAAAACCAGATCCGTTCCGCAGCATGAAGGATATCCACCGTTTGAGACACGACCTTCTCATCCAGAAGGCTGTAGGTTTCAGCCAGTGCTTTCATATTCGTATTTAATACTTTTTTCGCCAGCTCACCAAAACTATCTTCCAGGCTGGTTTCTCCTGCCAGACGGCTTTCTTCCTCTTTTCCATCATGAATGCTGAGTGACAGCTGCATTTTAAATTCCTGATACCCTTTCACTCCCATGGTGCGACAGAAGCGGAACACGCTGGTATCACCAACCTTACATTCATCCGCCAGTTCTGTAATTGACATAAAAAGAACTCTCTTCGGATTCTGCAGGATAAAATCAGCCACTTTCTTTTCTGCCTTCGTAAACTGATTATACATGGTATGTACTTTTGCTAAAAAGTCACTCTGCATGCTTGTCCACTCCTCTCTGCTTTTCGGAATCTGCTATTTTCTCCGATCTATCCCGGTCATTCATCTCTTTTCTCTCTTTTAAGAGCATCCTGTCAGCTTCCTTCACCGTCTTCACAAACCGCCCTGCGATCTGTTGTGGTCTGGTAATGGCTCCACCAACCACCACTGCATAAGCACCTTTCCAGAGCATCCGGGCCGCCTGGTCAGGTTCCTCAATTCTCCCCTCTGCGATGACAGGAACCGTAAGTACCTGACTTAACCGTTCCACCAGCTGATAATCCGGTTTTTCTGCCAGTCTTGACTGCTCCGTATACCCGCTCATCGTGGTACTGATCAGATCCATTCCTGCTTTCCATGCAGCAATTCCTTCTTCATAAACGGCAATATCAGCCATAAAAATTGCATCTGGATACTTTCGACGGATCTCAGTCATAAATTCTATTGTATTCCTTCCATCCCCACGCTGTCTATGGGTACAATCCAGGGCGATCACATCTGCGTGAACTGAAAGGAGAGCTTCTATTTCGTTCTCAGTCGGTGTGATATAAGCATCATACCCCGGATATTCTTTCTTAATCAGACCAATCACCGGCAATCCTGTTGCTTTTTTCACTGCCTGGATATCCCGCAGGCCATTGGCACGGATCATGGCCGCCCCGGCTCTCTGGGCCGCTATCGCAAACCGGTCCATCAAGCTGATTGTTTCATCATAAAATGCCTCACCAGGAAGCGCCTGACAAGATACGATCAGTTGGCCTTTCATCAGTCCTAACAGTTTTTCTTTTTCCATTGCCCATCAACCTTCTGTTCCATAAAGGATCGGAATCAGATCCTGAAGATCCCTAATCCGGTAATCAGGCTTCCATTCGCCACAATCCGTGTTTTCATCCCTACAGATCCAACAGGTATCGAGTCCAGCATTTATACCACCTCTTATATCAGAAGTCAGAGAATCTCCGATCACCAGAGTTGTTTTCTCATCAAAATCCAGGATATGTCCCTTCACATAATCAAAGAATTCCTTCGCAGGTTTGGAGTAACCGATCTCGCCGGAAATAAACATGTGTTCAAAATACTGATCCAGTCCTGATCCAGCCATACGGTGATACTGGGTATCCTTCACACCATTGGTGATCACATACAATCGGAAATCCGGTTTTAACCGATCTAGTACCTGGTTCACATGAGGCATTTTCTGGATTCCTTCATTCAGATATTTCCGATATGCGTGTTCCCACTGTTCTCCATCTACCTTCTGTCCATATTCCCGCATCAGAATTTCAAACCGTCTGCAGCATCCGTCTCCCACAGCGATTTCTCCACGTTCAATCTGTTCCCAGATTTTTTTATTGATCATATGGTAACGCCGAAACAGTTCTTCTGTATAAGGCACTTCCAGGTCAATGGTCATGTTCCGAAAGGATTCTGCCTCGTTCGCATCAAAATCCAGAATGGTATTATCAATATCAAATAGTAACGTGCGGTATTTCATGAATCTCCTCGTTTCCTGTCTTTGTCGCCTTTTTCATTTCTATAACAGAAAAACCCCAGAAACTAAAAGTCTCTGGGGCAATCTTACGCTTGGACATAAATAACTATATTTTATGAAGTTCTCTTCGAAATTACTCGATGATAGAAACTACTCTACCGGAACCAACGGTACGGCCACCCTCACGGATAGCGAAACGCAGACCCTGCTCCATAGCTACTGGATGAATCAGCTCTACAGTCATCTCTACGTTATCGCCTGGCATACACATCTCAACGCCCTCTGGTAACTCGCAAACGCCAGTTACGTCAGTTGTTCTGAAGTAGAACTGTGGACGATAGTTGTTGAAGAATGGAGTATGACGACCACCCTCATCTTTGGTCAGAACGTATACCTGAGCAGTAAATTTGTGATGACAGTGTACGGAACCTGGTTTGCACAGACACTGACCTCTCTCGATCTCAGTTCTCTGAACACCACGAAGCAGTGCACCGATGTTATCACCAGCCTGAGCCTCGTCAAGCAGCTTACGGAACATCTCGATACCAGTTACAACAGTCTTACGGGTCTCCTCGTGAATACCAACGATCTCAACCTCATCGTTCAGATGCAGAACACCACGCTCTACACGACCGGTAGCTACAGTACCACGACCAGTAATGGTGAATACGTCCTCTACAGGCATCAGGAATGGCTTATCAGTCTCACGCTGTGGATCTGGAATCCAAGTATCAACTGCGTCCATAAGCTCCATGATCTTGTCGCCCCACTCACCATGTGGATCCTCAAGAGCTTTCAGAGCGGAACCCTGGATGATTGGAGTATCATCGCCTGGGAACTCATACTCGTTCAGCAGCTCACGGATCTCCATGTCTACTAACTCAAGTAACTCTGGATCATCAACCATATCGCACTTGTTCATGAATACTACGATATAAGGAACGCCTACCTGACGGGACAGAAGGATATGCTCTCTTGTCTGAGCCATAACACCATCAGTTGCAGCAACAACCAGGATAGCGCCATCCATCTGAGCAGCACCAGTGATCATGTTCTTAACGTAGTCAGCATGTCCTGGGCAGTCAACGTGAGCATAATGTCTGTGCTCAGTCTCATACTCAACGTGTGCTGTAGAAATAGTAATACCACGCTCTCTCTCTTCTGGAGCTTTATCGATGTTCTCGAAATCTGTAGCTGTGTTACCAGCAACTCTCTCAGCCAGAACTTTAGTGATAGCTGCAGTTAAAGTAGTTTTACCATGGTCAACGTGTCCGATGGTACCAATGTTACAATGTGGTTTGGTTCTTTCAAACTTTGCTTTTGCCATTTTATAACGTCCTCCTTAATTGCCCCTTTAGGGGTTCTCATTAGGGGTCCGGCGTTTATACGCCGGACTCCTCCATTTATACAGGCTAGAGTTTATTATATGCTATTTGCACATGTTTTTCAAGCCTAAATCATTATTTGCCTTTTCTTTCAGCAATAATTTTTTCCTGAACGGACTTCGGAACCTGCTCATATTTCTCGAAGAACATAGAGTAGTTACCACGTCCCTGTGTTCTGGAACGTAAATCTGTAGAGTAACCGAACATCTCAGATAACGGTACATATGCTTTAACCATCTTACCGCCACCGATGTCCTCCATACCCTCGATACGGCCACGACGAGAGTTGATATCACCGATAACATCTCCCATGTACTCCTCAGGCATGGTTACTTCTACTTTCATGATCGGCTCAAGAAGAACAGATCCTGCTTTCTGCATAGCCTCTTTGAATGCCAGGGAACCAGCAATCTTGAATGCCATCTCGTTGGAGTCTACCTCATGGTAGGAACCATCGAATACAGTAGCGTGAACACCCAGAACTGGGAATCCACCAAGGATACCGGACTTGGAAGCCTCTTCGATACCTGCGCCAACAGCTGGGATGTACTCTTTCGGGATCGCACCACCAACTACTGTGGAATCAAACTTGAAGGTCTCTTCTGCGTTTGCATCCATTGGCTCAAAGTGTACTTTACAGTGACCGTACTGACCACGACCACCAGACTGTTTTGCATACTTGCTGTCTACATCAACGGCCTTTGTAAAGGTCTCTTTGTAAGCAACCTGTGGAGCGCCAACGTTCGCTTCAACGTTGAACTCACGAAGCAGACGGTCTACGATGATCTCCAGATGAAGCTCGCCCATACCAGAGATGATAGTCTGACCAGTCTCCTGGTTTGTCTTTGCACGGAAGGTTGGATCCTCCTCTGCAAGTTTTGCCAGCGCCTCGCCCATCTTGCCCTGACCAGCTTTGGTCTTTGGCTCGATCGCGATATCGATAACTGGCTCCGGGAATACCATGGATTCCAGGATTACAGGATGCTGCTCATCACAGATGGTATCACCAGTTGTTGTGTTCTTGAAACCAACAGCTGCAGCGATATCTCCGGAATAAACCTTGTCTAACTCCTGTCTCTTGTTTGCATGCATCTGAAGAATACGTCCTACACGTTCCTTCTTATCCTTAGTAGCGTTCAGTACATAAGAACCGGAGTTCATGGTACCGGAGTACACACGGAAGAATGCAAGCTTACCAACGAATGGGTCAGTCATGATCTTGAATGCCAGAGCGGAGAATGGCTCTTCATCAGAAGAGTGTCTCACAACCTCGTTGCCATCTAAGTCAACGCCCTTGATTGGTGGGATATCGATTGGAGAAGGCATGTACTCAAGAATTGCATCCAGCAGCTTCTGAACGCCTTTGTTTCTGTATGCAGAACCACAGCATACTGGAACAGCGGTACACTCGCAGGTAGCTTTTCTTAAAACCTTCTTCAAATCTTCAACGGATGGCTCCTCGCCCTCCAGATACTGCATCATCAGGTCATCATCTAACTCGCAGATCTTCTCGATTAACTCAGTACGATACAGTTCAGCCTCGTCCTTCATATCATCTGGGATCTCTACGATAGAGATGTCCTCGCCCTTATCATCGTTGTAGATGTAGGCTTTCATCTCGAATAAGTCGATGATTCCTTTGAACTCATCTTCCTTACCGATTGGCAGCTGCAGACAGATAGCGTTCTTACCCAGACGGGTCTTGATCTGCTCTACTGCGCCGTAGAAGTTTGCACCAAGGATATCCATCTTATTGATGAATGCCATACGTGGTACATTGTAGGTATCAGCCTGACGCCATACGTTCTCAGACTGTGGCTCTACACCGCCTTTTGCACAGAAGACACCAACAGCGCCGTCAAGTACACGAAGGGAACGCTCAACCTCTACTGTAAAGTCAACGTGTCCTGGGGTATCAATGATGTTGATACGATGCTCCAGAGCACCTGGTTTTCTCTTGCAATTCTCCTGCAGAGTCCAGTGACAGGTAGTAGCAGCTGAAGTGATTGTGATACCTCTTTCCTGCTCCTGCTCCATCCAGTCCATGGTAGCAGTACCTTCATGAGTATCACCGATTTTGTAGTTTACACCAGTGTAATACAGGATACGCTCTGTCAGTGTGGTCTTACCAGCATCGATATGAGCCATAATACCAATATTTCTGGTTCTCTCCAAAGGATATTCTCTTCCAGCCAATTTGGTTCCTCCTATTAGAATCTGTAATGAGCAAATGCCTTGTTAGCCTCTGCCATCTTGTGCATGTCTTCTTTCTTCTTTACGGAAGCGCCAGTGTTGTTAGCGGCATCCATAATCTCATTAGCAAGTCTGTCTTCCTGAGTCTTCTCGCCTCTCTTACGAGAATAAGCGGTGATCCAGCGAAGTGCTAATGCCTGTCTTCTCTCTGGCTTAACCTCGATCGGCACCTGATAGGTAGCACCACCGATACGTTTTGCCTTAACTTCCAGTACAGGCATGATGTTGTTCATAGCTTCCTCGAATACTTCTACTGCTTCCTTACCGGTCTTCTCTGCAACCTGCTCAAAAGCACCGTATACGATCTTCTGGGCAACACCCTTCTTACCATCTAACATAATGTTGTTGATCAGTTTGGTAACAACCTTATTGTTGTAGATTGGGTCTGCCAATACGTCTCTTTTCTGAGTATGTCCTTTACGTGGCACGTTACTTCCCTCCTTAATTATGGTTTGCAATTCTCCCAAGAGTCCGCAGCGGCCATTCGCAACCCTTTTCAAGGCTTGCTCATGTGGGGCATTCGCCCCATAGCCTGTCTGCTCCGTCAATGCTTTTGCAAGCAAGCTTGCACGCATTGCCGTACCAGCCCGGCTGCGCTGCTCATTGCAATAATCAAATCATCGGTACTCACATGTTTCCATAAAATGTGTTCGCGCTCGGTCATTCTATTTCCTGCAACCTACAGGCAATATCACAAATCCGGCACTAACTAATACACTTTACTGCTGTTAGTGATTCCAATTCACTTTGTGTTTCTAATTACTTTTTCGCTTTTGGTCTCTTAGCGCCGTATTTGGAACGGGCCTGCATTCTGTTTGCAACACCAGCGGTATCCAGGGTACCTCTAACGATATGATATCTGGTACCTGGTAAGTCTTTTACTCTACCGCCACGGATCAGAACAACGCTATGCTCCTGAAGGTTGTGTCCCTCTCCTGGGATATAGCTTGTTACTTCGATGCCGTTGGAAAGACGAACTCTGGCAATCTTTCTAAGAGCAGAGTTTGGCTTTTTAGGTGTAGCAGTCTTAACAGCGGTACAAACACCTCTCTTCTGTGGAGAAGAAATGTCGGTAGCGCGTTTCTGTAAGGAGTTGTAACCTTTCTGCAGAGCTGGTGCAGTAGATTTCTTTACAGATGTCTGTCTTCCTTTTCTAACTAACTGGTTAAATGTTGGCATTCTTTTCACCTCCTGTGATATTGTCTGTGGTTGCTGTAATTCAGCTTTTTTGCACACAAAAACTACATGTTTTCGCACGCTTTCTCATTATATACAGATTCTCCAAAGATGTCAAGCCGAAAGTTTTGAATTCTTTTGAATTTCCTGTGATACACAAAACGCAGCTAAGCTTTCGCCCAGCTGCGCCTTTCTGTTCACCTGACGGTGTCATTCTTATTCCTCATCAGAGCCTTCATCCAGATCCAGAACCTCTTCTGCTACGGAATCCTCTGCACCCTCGGAAAGAGTGATCTCTGCATTCTCATCCTCTGCCTCGGTTGGCTCCTCGATCATATGAGCATCTGTATTCAGTTTTACAGAACGATAACGCTTCATACCGGTACCAGCCGGGATCAGCTTACCGATGATAACGTTCTCTTTCAGACCGATCAGATGGTCAACCTTACCGTTGATCGCTGCTTCTGTCAGAACCTTGGTGGTCTCCTGGAAGGAAGCGGCTGACAAGAAGGAATCGGTTGCCAGGGATGCCTTGGTAATACCAAGCATAACCTGTTTGCCCTCTGCCGGACGTTTGCCCTCTGCGATCAGAGCCTCGTTCATATCGTTGAAGTCCAGAACATCCATGGAAACTCCCGGAAGCACATCGCTATCTCCACTCTCTTCAACACGGATCTTCTTTAACATCTGACGAACGATAACCTCAACGTGCTTATCGTTGATCTCTACACCCTGCAGACGGTATACACGCTGAACCTCCTGGATCATGTAATCCTGTACCGCGCGAACGCCCTTGATCTTCAGGATATCGTGTGGATTTACACTACCTTCAGTCAGCTCATCACCAGCCTCGATCACCTGTCCCTCAGTTACCTTGATACGGGAACCGTAAGGGATCAGATACGTTTTGGAGTTTCCAGTTTCGAAATCGGTAACGATGATCTCACGTTTTCTCTTGGTATCTTTGATATTGACTACGCCGCCAAACTCAGAGATGATCGCAAGACCCTTAGGTTTACGGGCCTCAAAAAGCTCCTCGACACGAGGAAGACCCTGTGTGATATCGCCGCCGGCAACGCCGCCGCTATGGAAGGTACGCATGGTCAACTGGGTACCTGGCTCACCGATGGACTGAGCTGCGATGATACCAACAGCCTCACCAACCTGTACTGCCTGGCCAGTCGCCATGTTCGCGCCATAACATTTTGCGCAGACACCGATGTGGGATTTACAGCTTAATACGGTACGGATCTTAACAGAATCTCTGCCAAGCTTCTTTAATACCTTCATAACGGCTGCCGCACGTTTTGGTGTACACATATGGTTTGCTTTGACAACTACTTCACCAGTATCTGGATCGGTAATGGTCTCTGCGATAAATCTGCCTGTCAGACGCTCCTCCAGACCCTCGATGGTCTCATTGCCATCGGTAAATGCCTTGATCTCCATGTATGGGATATCCTTGCCTTCGCAGCAATCTACCTCACGGATGATCAGATCCTGGGAAACGTCAACCAGACGTCTGGTCAGGTAACCAGAGTCTGCGGTACGAAGAGCGGTATCGGACATACCTTTTCGAGCACCATGAGCGGAGATGAAGTACTCCAGTACATCAAGACCTTCACGGAAGTTGGACTTAATAGGAAGTTCGATGGTGTGACCAGTTGTATCTGCCATCAAACCACGCATACCAGCCAGCTGCTTGATCTGCTTATCAGATCCTCGCGCACCAGAGTCAGCCATCATAAAGATGTTGTTGTACTTATCAAGACCTGTTAACAGATCATGAGTCAGCTGATCATCGGCCTTCTTCCAGGTTTCAATAACCTCTTTGTAACGCTCTTCTTCTGTGATCAGACCGTGACGGAAGTTCTTCGCGATCTTATCTACGGTTGCCTGTGCATCTGCGATCAGCTGTGGCTTGCTTGCAGGCACAGTCATATCAGAAATGGATACGGTCATAGCAGCTCTTGTGGAGTACTTGTAACCGATCGCCTTAATATCATCCAGAGTTTCTGCAGTCTTGCTTGCACCATGAACATTGATGACTTTCTCAAGGATCTGCTTACACTGCTTCTTGCCTACGTGGAAATCAACTTCCAGCTTCAGTTCATTGCCTGGAACGGAACGGTCTACGAAGCCTAAATCCTGAGGAATGATCTCATTGAAAATGAAACGTCCTACCGTAGACTCAACGATACCGCTCTTTACGGTTCCATCTGGCATGGTCTTCTCAACTCTTACTTTTACGCGGGAATGAAGAGTAACTGCCTTATTCTCATAAGCCAGGATCGCTTCATTCTTGCTCTTAAAGCACATACCTTCGCCGGTTGCGCCAGGTCTCTCCTGGGTCAGATAGTAAATACCAAGTACCATATCCTGAGAAGGAACGGCTACCGGACCACCATCAGACGGTTTCAGTAAGTTGTTCGGAGATAACAGTAAGAAACGGCACTCTGCCTGAGCTTCTACGGAAAGTGGCAGATGGACAGCCATCTGGTCGCCATCGAAGTCGGCGTTGAATGCGGTACATACCAATGGATGCAGCTTAATTGCCTTGCCTTCAACCAGGATCGGCTCGAATGCCTGGATACCCAGTCTGTGCAGTGTAGGAGCACGGTTTAACATAACCGGATGCTCTTTGATCACGTCTTCCAGCACATCCCAAACCTCTGGCTGTAAGCGCTCTACCATCTTCTTCGCATTCTTAATGTTGTGTGCAGTACCATTAGAAACCAGTTCTTTCATAACGAAAGGCTTGAACAGCTCGATCGCCATCTCCTTTGGCAGACCACACTGGTAGATCTTTAATTCCGGTCCAACGACGATTACGGAACGTCCGGAATAGTCAACTCGCTTACCTAACAGGTTCTGACGGAAACGGCCCTGTTTACCTTTCAGCATGTCGGAAAGGGACTTCAATGCACGGTTTCCTGGTCCGGTAACAGGACGTCCTCTTCTGCCGTTATCGATCAGGGCGTCAACTGCCTCCTGAAGCATACGTTTCTCATTGCGGACAATGATATCCGGCGCGCCCAGCTCCAGCAGTCTTGCCAGACGGTTGTTACGGTTGATGATTCTTCTATATAAATCATTTAAGTCGGAAGTAGCGAAACGGCCACCATCCAGCTGAACCATAGGACGGATATCCGGTGGGATAACTGGAATAACCGTCATGATCATCCACTCCGGACGGTTGCCGGAATTTAAGAATGCATCAACAACCTCCAGTCTCTTGATGATCCTTGCACGTTTCTGGCCAGTTGCATCCTTCATAGCTGCACGAAGCTCATCAGAATCCTTCTGAAGATCGATCGCTTTTAACAACTCCTGGATCGCCTCAGCACCCATACCTACACGGAAGGAGCCGTAGCCATATTTTTCTACTTCTTCTCTGTACTCTTTTTCGGAGAGGACCTGCTTATACTGCAGGCCAGTCTCCTTAGGATCCAGAACGATATAGGAAGCAAAGTACAGCACTTTCTCCAGGATTCTTGGAGAAATGTCCAGCAGCAGACCCATACGGCTTGGAATGCCCTTAAAATACCAGATATGGGATACTGGAGCTGCAAGTGCAATATGTCCGATACGCTCTCTACGAACGCTGGACTTGGTTACCTCTACGCCGCATCGGTCGCAGATGACACCTTTATATCTGATTTTCTTATATTTACCGCAGTGACATTCCCAGTCTTTGGTTGGTCCGAAAATTCTTTCGCAGTAAAGACCGTCGCGCTCCGGTTTTAATGTACGGTAGTTAATTGTCTCCGGTTTTTTTACTTCACCGTGGGACCACTCCAGAATCTTTTCAGGAGAAGCCAGACCAATCTTAATCGCATCAAATGTCAATGGCTGATAAGTTTCTTTCGTCTCCGGCATCAGTGTACTCCCTCCTATTCGTTATCATCGGAAGTGTAATCGTCGTAGGAATCATCCTCTTCCAGATTAACGTTGTCTTCCTCATTCTCTACGCCAACCAGCTCACCATCTTTGAATTCCTGGTACTGATAGCCCTGGTCAGCCAATCCGTCTTCCCGGTTTCCGTAATGTCTGTCGCCTTCGATGATGGAACGCAGATCGGTATCGCCATAGTCGATATTCTCGGCCATCTCTACCTCTGTTCCATCGTCTTTCAGGACACGGACATCCAGGCCCAGGGACTGAAGCTCTTTTAATAATACCTTGAAGGATTCCGGTACGCCCGGCTCCGGAATGTTCTCGCCCTTGATGATGGCTTCGTAGGTCTTTACACGTCCTACTACATCATCGGACTTCACAGTCAGGATCTCCTGTAAGGTGTAGGAAGCACCATATGCCTCCAGTGCCCATACCTCCATCTCACCGAAACGCTGTCCGCCGAACTGTGCTTTACCACCCAGAGGCTGCTGGGTAACCAGTGCGTAAGGACCAGTGGAACGTGCATGGATCTTATCATCAACCAGATGATGGAGTTTCAGGTAGTGCATGTGTCCGATGGTTACCGGGCTGTCAAAATACTCACCGGTACGGCCATCACGCAGGCGTACTTTACCATCGCGGCTTAACGGAACGCCCTTCCACAGCTCTCTGTGCTCCAGATGGCTGCCTAAGTAGTCCATAACCTCTGGTTTTAAGGTATCTTTATATTTTTCCTGGAACTCTTCCCAGGAAGTGTTTACATAATCATTCGCGATATCAAGGGTATCCATGATATCATTCTCGTCTGCACCATCGAAGATCGGAGTAGATACATCAAATCCTAATGCCCTTGCAGCAAGACTTAAATGAATCTCCAGCACCTGTCCGATGTTCATACGGGAAGGTACGCCCAGTGGGTTCAATACGATATCCAGCGGACGGCCATTTGGAAGGAATGGCATATCTTCTACAGGAAGCACGCGGGAAACAACACCCTTGTTACCATGACGTCCAGCCATCTTATCACCAACAGAGATCTTTCTCTTCTGGGCAATGTAGATGCGGACACTCTGGTTTACTCCCGGAGCCAGCTCATCGCCATTCTCTCTTGTAAATACTTTTGCGTCTACAATGATACCGTAAGCGCCGTGAGGCACTTTCAGGGAAGTATCACGTACTTCTCTTGCTTTCTCACCAAAGATCGCACGGAGCAGTCTCTCCTCAGCAGTCAGCTCTGTCTCTCCCTTAGGGGTTACTTTACCAACCAGGATGTCTCCGGCACGTACCTCTGCACCGATACGGATGATACCTCTCTCATCCAGATCCTTCAGGGCGTCCTCGCCGACACCCGGAACGTCACGGGTGATCTCTTCCGGTCCTAACTTAGTATCACGGGCTTCTGCCTCGTACTCTTCAATATGAACGGATGTGTAAACGTCATCCATAACCAGTCTTTCACTTAACAGAACCGCATCCTCGTAGTTATAACCTTCCCAGGTCATGAATCCGATCAGCGGGTTCTTACCAAGTGCGATCTCACCATTCTTGGTGGATGGACCATCTGCGATCACCTCACCTTTTTCTACATGGTCGCCCTTGTATACGATCGGCTTCTGGTTGTAGCAGTTGGACTGGTTGCTTCTCTTGAATTTGGTTAAATGATATACATCTTTATTGCCGTCAGAATCTCTGCGGATGATGATCTCGTTGGAAGCGGAGCGCTCAACGACACCGGTATTCTTAGCCAGTACACACACACCGGAGTCAACGGCTGCTTTGCCTGCGATACCGGTATCAACAACCGGAGCCTCTGTAGACAGAAGCGGCACTGCCTGACGCTGCATGTTAGATCCCATCAGTGCACGGTTTGCATCATCGTTCTGCAGGAACGGAATCATGGAAGTTGCCACGGAGAATACCATCTTCGGGGATACGTCCATCAGGTCGATATTCTTCTTCTGGAAAGAAGTTGTCTCTTCTCTGTAACGTCCGGAAACGTTATCGTGAATGAAATAGCCATTTTCATCCAGTGGCTCATTCGCCTGTGCAACAACGAAGTTGTCCTCTTCATCAGCGGTCAGATAAACAACATCATCCGTAACACGCGGGTTCTTAGGATCTGTCTTATCAACCACACGATATGGCGCCTCGATAAATCCATAGGTGTTTACTCTTGCATAAGATGCCAAAGAGTTGATCAGACCGATGTTAGGACCCTCAGGGGTCTCAACCGGGCACATACGTCCATAATGGGTGTAGTGAACATCTCGAACCTCGAATCCGGCACGATCTCTGGACAGACCGCCAGGTCCTAATGCGGACAGACGTCTCTTGTGAGTCAGCTCAGACAACGGGTTGTTCTGATCCATGAACTGGGACAGCTGGGAACTTCCAAAGAACTCTTTCACTGCTGCAGTTACCGGTTTAATATTGATCAGGGACTGTGGTGTGATGCCATCCATATCCTGGGTGGTCATACGCTCACGAACCACTCGCTCCATACGGGACAGACCGATACGATACTGGTTCTGTAACAGCTCACCTACCGCACGGATACGACGGTTGCCCAGATGATCGATATCATCTGCAGTACCGATCTCCTCTTCCAGATGCATATTGTAGTTGATGGAAGCAATGATATCTTCCTTGGTGATATGCTTCGGAATCAGTTCGTTGATATTTCTGTGGATCGCTTCTTTCAGCGCTTCCTCATCATCTCCGCATTCAGCCAGAATGTTCTTTAATACCGGGTAATAAACATGCTCGGTCACTCCGACACTCTCCGGGTCAAAGCTTACATAAGCTGCCAGATCTACCATTAAGTTGGAAAGGACTTTCTCGTTGCGCTCAATGCCCTGGATCCATACAAATGGTACACCTGCGTTCTGGATCGTCTCTGCCAGTTCTTTGTCTACTGCAGCACCTGCCTCTGCCAGGATCTCTCCTGTCTCAGCGTCTACTACATCCTCAGCCAGAGTATGTCCAGTGATACGGTTCTTCAGAGCCAGCTTCTTATTAAACTTATAACGGCCAACCTTTGCCAGGTCGTATCTTCTTGGATCAAAGAACATGCTGTTTAACAGGCTCTCCGCACTGTCTACAGACAGCGGCTCGCCCGGACGGATCTTCTTGTAAAGTTCTAACAGACCGTCCTGATAGTTCTCAGACACATCCTTACCAAAGCTTGCTAACAGCTTTGGCTCCTCACCGAATAAATCGATGATTTCTGCATTGGTTCCGTAACCAAGTGCACGGATCAGCACAGTAACCGGAACCTTTCTTGTACGGTCCACACGGACATAGAAAATGTCGTTGGAATCCGTCTCATACTCCAGCCATGCTCCACGGTTAGGAATTACCGTACATGTGTACAGTTCCTTTCCGACTTTATCATGACCAATACCATAATATATACCCGGGGAACGTACTAACTGGCTGACAATAACACGCTCTGCTCCATTAATCACGAAGGAGCCTGTATCTGTCATAAGCGGAAGATCGCCCATAAAGATTTCGTGCTCATTAATTTCATCTTTATCTTTATTCCAAAGTCTTACCTTCACTTTTAAAGGTGCCGCATATGTTGCGTCGCGTTCTTTGCACTCTTCGATGGTATACTTGATATCGTCCTTGCATAACGTAAAGTCAACAAATTCCAGACTCAAGTGACCAGCGAAATCAGCGATTGGAGAGATGTCTTCAAAGACTTCTTTCAAACCTTCATCAAGGAACCACTGATATGAGCTTTTCTGAATCTCAATCAGGTTTGGCATCTCAAGAACTTCATTTCGTCTTGAGAAGCTCATTCTTACGTTTTTCCCTGCTTTTACAGGACGCATTCTGCTTTTCTCCATTGACGTTTCACCCCTGTTTTTCTAATCTTTCTTTACTGTTTTTGGGCACACGAATACCATATACGCACACGATGCCACAATAGTGCACATTCCATCTTATCATAGGTTTGTCAAGGTGTCAAGTATTTTTTTCTTGCCTTTTTTTCGTAAAAATGTTATACTGTATATTAAGTAGGTATATAACTGTTTAGGAGGTCTGCGCGCCCGCCGCGCTGACCGTAAAAGCACATAAGCCTGCACAAACACTAATGGAGGTATTCCCCGTGAGCACAGTTTTAAACGTAATACTGGTTATTCTTATCATTATTGTTGCGGCTCTGGCTGTTCTGTATTTCCTTGGAAGAAAGCTGGAGAAGCGCCAGGTAGAGCAGCAGGCTCTGATGGAGGCGGCTGCACAGACCGTATCCATGCTGGTCATTGATAAGAAGAAGATGAAGATCAAAGAAGCAAATCTTCCAAAGATCGTGTATGAGCAGACACCAAAGTACATGCGCTGGGCGAAGGTTCCTGTCGTAAAAGCCAAGATTGGTCCGAAGGTGATGACCCTGATGGCAGATGAACGTGTATTCCAGGCACTTCCGGTGAAAACTGAGGCCAAGGTTGTGATCAGCGGTATCTACATAACCGAGATCAAAAGTGTAAGAGGTGGAGCAGTTCCTGCAGCACCTAAGAAAAAAGGATTTTTCGCCCGTTTTAAAAAGAACGCGAAATAATCTTCGATTCCAGTTCAGAACGCAAAATGAGCCAGGTGAGAGATTTTCTCACCTGGCTCATTTTTTGTTATTGGATTTCTTTCACTGCCTGTTCTAACTCCTCCGCTGCCCTGGCTCTGGATTTGGCACAGAGGATGATGCTGCAGTCTGCAATGTGATCGTAGTTGATCTCCAGGGCATATTCCACATCAACTTTCAAAAAGTCTTCTGTTTCGGTAATTTCAATATCCCTGGTTTCAATTCCCACCGTCAGTTCTCCGACGGGTGTCAGATAACAGGACACATTCTTTTGGCCTTTCTGAAACACCATATGGGTATTGATACTGCCCTTTTTCAGGATATCCATGGAATCCGGGGTGATCTTCACCGTGTTTTTCACCACTTCCCCACTCTCTTCCATGACCTCTTCATACAGGACATAATGTTTTCCATTTTTCCAGAAATAATCACCGCCGATGATCATTTCCACGTCTTCTTTATCGTGTTCGGAGAACCTGGCTCCGGTGATACTGACCAGCACATCACGGGTCATATTGGGTACTCACTTTCTAACTTGCTTATGGTTTAATATTTCTCAATATCTACTTTTCTGGTTTCTTTTACATCATTTGGAAGAATGGAGGTGGCAAATGCCGTAAATTTCTCTGTCTGATCACTGACAAAGAACTGGTATTTTTCTCCCCCGGTATTCTCTTCATCACAGGATAATCCATATTTCTGCAGGAGATCTCTCAGTTCTATCGCCGTTTCATAAGCCGGATTTACCAGCGTCACATCATTTCCCATAAGTCGTCCTAAGGTGGAACGGATTAACGGGTAATGGGTACAGCCGAGAACCAGAGTATCCACAAACCGGGATTTTAAACTGCTTAAATAACGGGAGGCGATCTCATCTGTGACAGAATCATGAAGCAGCCCCTCTTCTACCAGCGGCACAAACAGGGGACAGGGCTTTCCCGTGACCTCGATATCCGGCCGCAGCTTCTTGATCTCCTGGGTGTAAATACCGCTTCCGATGGTGCCTTCCGTGGCAATGACGCCGATCTTGCCATTCCTCGTTACCTGCACCGCAGTTCTGGCTCCTGCGCGGATCACGCCAATGATGGGAACGTCAAATTCCTTTTCTACCGTTGCCAGGGCATAAGCGCTTGCCGTATTGCAGGCAATCACAATCGCTTTGACATGCTTCGTCATCAGAAAGCGGATGATCTGTCTGGAGTAGCGGATGATGGTGTCCTGGGATTTGCTTCCATAAGGAACCCGCGCCGTATCTCCAAAATAGACGATCCGTTCTTCTGGCATCTGCCGCATGATCTCTCTGGCTACGGTCAGACCGCCGACGCCGGAATCGAAAACGCCGATAGGGGCATTCTTATCCGGCTTCTGGTTAAGCTCCGGCTTCTGATTACACATCATAACGCTCCTTTGCGTGGTTGATCAGGTCATCTACCAGTCTGGACTTGGAGATTCCTCTTGCCTCCCACAGCATCGGATACATGCTGATGGCGGTAAAGCCCGGCAGTGTATTGATCTCGTTGAAGACCACCTCTCCGGCATCTGTCACGAAGAAATCCACTCTGGATAAGCCGTAGCCGTCCACTGCCTTGAAGATCTCCACTGCTGCTTTGCGGACATCTTCTGCCGCATGCCCCGGAAGCTCCGGATCAACAACCGTCTTGGACTCTGCATTATAGTATTTTGCATCAAAATCATAGAATTCAGCCGCAGCCATGATCTCGCCGACGCCGGAAGCCTTCACTTCCTGTAAGCCACCGCCAAAGACCGCGCACTCTACCTCATGGCCGATGATGGTCTCTTCTACCAGGATCTTGCGGTCATGCTTTGCTGCTTCATTCAGGGCAAAGACCAGTTCTTCCCGGTTATCAGCCTTATTGACACCTCTGGAGGAACCGGCGTTGGATGGTTTTACAAAAACCGGATAAGACAGCTTGTTCTCAACAGACGCGATGACGCTGTTCATATCCTGTAACTGGTTCCGTCTCACAGGAACATAGTCTGCCTGGCGGATGCCCAGGCTGTCTACGATCAGTTTTGTATACAACTTATCCATAGAAACCGCGCTTGCCAGCACGCCGCAGCCCACATATGGAATCCGCGCCAGTTCTAACAGGCCCTGGACCGTTCCATCCTCGCCGCGCAGTCCGTGAAGCACCGGGAATACCACATCAACCCTGACTTCTTTTATGGCGTCCCCTTCGGAAATGATGACACATTTCCTGGTCGCATCCGGGGATAATACGGCATGAGTCCTGCCGTCTCTCCAGGTGTCATTGCGGATCTCCTCCACAGATGGAGTCAGAATCCACTCGCCCTCCTCGGTAATACCGATGAGAAGCAGGTCATACTTATCTTTATCGATCTGGTCAATTACATTGGCTGCCGACATGCAGGATACCACATGCTCAGAAGACTGTCCGCCAAATAATACCGCTATCGTTTCTTTCATCATACAAATCTCCTTATAGATCTCACGTTTTCACATCAAACAAACATCCAGTCTGCGTGATTAATTATAGCACACCTGGTAACAATTACAAATAGAAATTCATAAAAGGAGGCTGCATAACGATGAAACATAAAAAAGAACTATCTCTCTCCATTGCCTGCTTTCTCCTCTCTTTCCTCTGTTTTATGGCATGGAATCAGGAACGAGATGAAAACCTGGCAGCAAAAATCTGCCCGGCAGTGCTCCGGCTTCACGTGATCGGAGCCAGTAACTCCGATCAGGACCAGCAGGTAAAATTGCAGGTAAAAAGCTTTGTGGTAAAACAGATCTCCAGTTGGAATGCCAGCTCCAAGGACGAACTGATGCTCGAGGTCCAGAACCGTCAGACCAGTCTGACAGACGCCATCCGCTCCTATGCCGCATCGGAGCTTGGCATTCCCCTGGATGTAAAGCTGTCGGTAAGCCGGACCTTTTTCCCCACCAAATCCTATGGAGATCTGACTTTTCCACAGGGAATGTATGACGCAGTGGAAATCCGCCTGGGAGCGGGGCGTGGGCGGAACTGGTGGTGTGTCCTGTATCCAGAGCTTTGCTTTCCGGATCTGACCCACGCAGTCGTGCCGGAAGAATCGAAGGAGAAGTTAACAAAGCTTCTGGGAGAAGAAACCTACGCCAAGCTCTTAGAAAGCCAAAATGCCCGGCTGAGTATCCAGCCAGGCATCTAAAACTGCTTAAATCTCTTTTGTAAAGTCATACACACCGCTCGGATGACAGTCTAATCCAATGTGACCACACCATACAGTGCCCAATTATAATCATTGATCGCCTGCTTCAGGCTGAGAACTGCGGAATCATACGCCTGTTTCTGCTGAAGATATACCAGCTTCAGCTGAAGATACTGGAGATTACCTAACATTCCCATGGCATACTTTCTCTCATTGCCTTCCATAGTCAGACGGGCGCTCTCATAAGCACTTGCAGCGCCATCATAGGTGATCTTGCTCTGCAGCACCGCTGTATACAGATCATGCACCTTGGTATTGATCTTATTTTCTGTGTCCTCCAGGGAACGTTCCTTGATGCCGCGGTTCACATCACCATGGCCATTGGTCCCACGAAGGGAAATGATCGTCGGATGATAGCTGATAGCCTTCCTGGTATCCTCATCCGGGTTCATGGTATCGATGGAAGCCAGCTCTGGAGCCGGAACTGCAGCGATCTCCATGTCTGCATTATAGTCCCATCCGGTCATAACGCAGATATTTCTTTTTAAGGTCGTCAAACCGTCATTTAAGGATTTCTGTCCATTCTGTGCACTGGTTAATGACTTCAGCGCGCTCTGCACATCTGCCTCTGTAGCCATACCGATGCCCTGCTGGGCAATCGCAGAATCATAGGCCGCCTGGGCTAACGCCACAGAAGTATCCACAAGTTCCTTCGAAGCCAGCGTCTGATGATACGTGATCACCAGACCCTCGATCGCAGACGTCATGGTTCTGCGGATCTGGTCTTTGGTAGTCTTTGTTGCGCCCTGGGCGGTTCTCAGTCCGGTTTCCAGTCCCTTTACCGCCTGTTTTTCGATGGCAGAGGCAGTTGCCATGCCAATCTTGTATGACATCATATCCCCGTCATCTTTCGCTCTTCTGGCGTCATCCCTCTGTTCCTGAACATAATCCTTCAGATCTGCCACCGCGGTCTTTAACGGGTCAAGCTGCACTTCGATGGTATCCACCACCTGCCGGTAAGTAGGATTATAATAAAGCACCAGGTTCTCAATCTCATCATATTCCAGGGTATTATCCTGAAGTCTTGCCCAGGTGGCATCATCCATGTCTGCCGGTTTCTCCACTGCCAGGGCAGGAAATGCGGCAGATACTGTCAAAAGGACCGACAGCGTCAGGCTGCCGCCTGTTTCCATGTTCTCATGATCTCACTCCCTTAACGATCCAGCTGTAATTTTCCATAGCCTGCAGCAAAGCCAGTCTCTTCACTTCCAGTCCGGTCTGCGCGGATACAAAGCCGCTCTCCGCCTGCAGATATTCCAGACGGCTGATACTTCCCACCTGATACTGGACAGACGCTTTGTTCATGCTCCTCTGGCTGACTTCCAGATTTAAAGCCGCCTCATCATAGGCAGCCTTTGCCTGCTGCACGCTCTGGTATGCCGTATTTAAAGCAACTCCGATCTGCTGTGTATCATTTGCCACGTTCTGGGCGTAGATCTTCTGATTGGAGCCATTGGTCACATTCGCTGCCTGTCTGGTATCGATTTTCAGGGTATAATCATTTTCCTGTGCTTTTGCCAGATCGGCTGCAGGATTAAAGGCAGCTAACCGTTCAAGATCCACCTCTGGCATTGCCTTGATCTCAGGCACCGCATCCTGCTTCCAGCCCGTCATGGTGATCAGCTTCTTTCTGGTTGTTTCAATCTGGTTCGTCAGTGATAAAATCTGTGCATCTGCATCCTCTAAGCTCTGCTGAGCCGCCAGTACATCCGCCTGTGTTGCCATCTGGACAGTCTGGCGGTTCTTTGTCGCATTGACATTGGCTTCTGTCAGTTCCCGGCTTTTCTTGGCCGCCTTCAGCTGCTGCTGCAGCTGATAATAGCTGTTCATGGTGCTCTGCGCCTGCTGGACCAGCTTCTTCTCCGCTAATTCATTTTCCCAGGAAACGGTGATGCCGTCTTTCTCATCAATGGCCGCTTTGTTTCTCGCCTGGGCTGCACTCAGCTCCGCAGTGATCGTAGACACATCATCCGTGGCATCACCAGCTTCCCGGTCATACTCCTCTGCCTGAAGCAGATACTGACGGGAATAGTCATCATAATCGACACCCTTCATGGTCTTATTATAGGTTTCGATATTATTCTGAACAGTCGGGTTGTACTCATGGATCAGGTCTTCCAGTTCATCATACTCCAGCACATTGTCGCGGAGCTTTGCCCACTCCTCTGTGGTGCGGGCAAATTCCGGACTTGCAGCCAGAGCAGTGACCGGAGCCTGCAGACAGAGGCTTAGACCCATGCACATGGTGATTACTTTTGCTCCATAGTTTCTGCTCATTTTCAACTCTCCTTAATCATCTAAGTCCACCAGCTCTTTTTTCGGTTTCCGGCTCATAACTGAATAATACACCGGAAGCATCAGCATTGCAAGAATGGTAGAAGCAACCATGCCGCCAACATCTACTAATGCCAGACCCTGCATGGTCTTACCGGATTTGCCGTAAGCCAGACACATCGGGATCATGGCTACAATGGTGGTTAATGTGGTCATCAGGATCGGGCGGAGACGGGTAGCGCCTGCTTCGATCAGGCTGTCTCCAGATCCATTTCCTGACGGTACTGGTTGACCGTATCCACATAAAGGATACCACTGTTTACTACTGTACCAACTAACATCAGGAAACCAAGCATGGAGGTCATGCTGATCTTACAATTTGCCAGGAACAGGAACCCAAAGGAACCGATCAGGGCAAATGGGATCGTGGTCATGACCATGACGGAAAACTTCACGGATTCAAACTGCGCCGCCATCACTACGAATACCAGGAAGATCGCGATCATAACCGCCTGGAATAAAGCGCTTAACTCCTCTCCCATACGTTCATCCATGGCATTCTGGGCACGCTCAACGGTAGAAGAAAGATTCAGGTTCACGATCTCCCGGTTGATCTTATTCTCCAGTGCAGTGACCGCCTTGTCATCATCGGTGTTGACTACACCGGTATAATCGCCGGTGATCGTTACCTGATACTGCTTATCCGAACGGGTAATGCTTAATGGGCTGTCTTTATAGGAAATATCCGCAATATCAACCAGAGCCACAGAAGCGCCCGTTGTTGTCGGGATCACAATTCCCTTGACCTGATCCAGAGTGTCATACTCGCCGTCCGGATACTCTACATTCACGTCAATATCATTGCCATTGACCTTTAACGTCGTGGCAGTGCTTCCGCTTAACATGGTGTTGACCATACCGGCAACCTGAGCCGGTGATAATCCCTCCGCAGCTGCTTTCACAGGATCAACATCGATCTTGATCAGCGGGGCGGCATTTTCCAGTGTAGAATGAACTCTGGTGACCTCAGAGCTGGCGGTCAGCTCATTTACAATCTTATCAGAAGCTGCTTTTAAGTCATCATACTGGGTACTCTGTAAAATCACTTCGTAACCGTCAGAAGTCGTCATCATGGAACTGCTCATGCTGCTTACTTCCTCCATGGTGATATCGCAGTCTGCGAATTCTGCCATGACCGGCTTCCATTTTTTGATCAATGCCTTGGGTTTTACGGATTTATCCTTTAAGTATGCAGTCAGTGTAGCGCCGGAGCCGCCGGACATGCTCAACCCTGAAGAACCGTAGGATAACATATAGGAATCCACATTCTCATCGGAAGAAACCACTGCTTCCACACCCTGTAAGATTTTATCAACCTCTTCGATCTTTAAGCCAGGTCTTGTTTCTACCGATACACTGATGGAATCACCCTCTGAGGAAGCCATCAGCTCAAAGCCCAGCTGACCGGCCAGCACAAAGGACAGAACCAGCAGAACCACAGAGGTCATGATAACGGTTTTCTTCTTTGGAAGAAGCACCTTCATCAATCTGCGGTATCCATTCTGCAGCATTTCTACCGGTCTGGATAACGGCGCCGCATCTTTTTCTTTTGGCCGGTATACCGTATAACATAACGGCACGATGGTCATAGCGGAGATCAGGGACGCCAGCATACAGAATACAATCGTAAATCCCAAAGGCTTAAACATCTGTCCGGACATACCTTCCAGAAGTGCCAGCGGAATAAATACAACACAGGTGGTAATAGTACCGCCAATGATCGATTCGAGGACAATTCCGCTTCCTTCTAAGGCTGCCTTGGAATATTCACGGAAGCCAACGCCTTTCGTGGAACGGAAGCAGCTCTCCAATACTACGATGGAGTTATCCACCATCATACCAACACCAAGCACCAGGGAGCTTAAGGTGATCACGTTCAGGGAAAATCCCGCTGCGCTCATGGCAACCAGCGCTGTCAGAATGGAGATCGGGATGGAAGTACCAACGATCAGGGAGGCCTTCAGGTCACCGAAGAATAACCAGATAATGATCATGGAAACCGCAACCGCCATAACCATGGTCTGCATAACGGAGCTTAAGGAGGATTTGATCATATCACTGTTATCATCAACAACCACGATCTCCAGGTTCTCGTCATTGGCCATCAGGCGGTCCACAACCTTGCGGACTGCTTTGGATGCTTCCACATCACTGCTGCTCTGCTGCTTCTTGATGGCTACAGAGATCGTATCACGCCGTTATAACGTCCGATACTGCTGGCTGCTTCTTTGGCATTATAAATATTGGCAACATCCTCTAAGTAAATGATATTGCTGCCTCCAACAGTGATCGGGATCTTTTTCAGGCTTTCCATGGTGCTGTAATCCACACCGGCTGAAACAGACAGCTCCTGCTTTCCCACCTGGGTGCTTCCCACCGGATAGGAAAAATCCGCTGATTTTACTGCTGCAGTGATGGCGTTCATGGACAAATGATACTGATTTAACTTTTCCGGAAGAAGCTCGATCTTTACATACTCCTTCTGACCACCGGAAATATCCACGCTTGCCACGGAAGACAGCTTCTCAAATTCAGGAACAACCTCATCATTGACATAGTTATAAAGATCATTCTGGGCATCATTATTGACAGCCAGCGTGATACTTGCCACATCATTGATATTCATCTCCATGATGGTAGGAGTCTTCACATCATCCGGCAGCTCAATGGCGTCCATCTTTTTCTTTAAATCATCATAAGCACTGTCAATATCGGTTCCGTAGTCATACTCCAGAAGCACGATACCATAGTTTTCATTGGAAACACTGGTCACACCCTTAATACCGGTCAAGGTACCTGTCTCATCTTCGATAGGCTGTACGACCAGCTGGTCCACATCATCCGGACTTGCACCCGGATAAGTAGCCATAACGATCAACATGGGCATATCCATGGACGGGATCAGTTCCAATTTAGATGAAAATACGGAAGTTAAACCAAATACGATCAGGCACAGGATCACCATTACCGTGGTGACTGGCCGTTTGAGGACAGTTTTTGTCAAATTCATCTCTTTTTCCCCCTCTAGTTAGCGGCCGTTGTCTGGACTTCTGTTGTTTCTGTTGTTTCTGTTGTTTCTACTGTTTCTGCTGTTTCTGCTGTTTCTACTGTTTCTGCTGTTTCTACCGTTGTTCCGGTTTCTCCAGCCAGCACCGCAGGAGCGCCCTCATATAACTCCGGATCCCAGGTGGTGATCACTTCGTTATCTGCACTTAAACCGGATAAAATCTGCATTTTTTCATCATCGCTGATACCGGTTTCCACCGTTACTTTATGTACCGTACCATTATCATAAGTATATACATACGGTTCGCCATTGCTATAGTATACGGCATCTACCGGAATGGTCATGACATTTTCTGCCTTATCGGAGGTGATGTACAGCTTCACAGAAGAACCACTGATCAGACTTCCGTTATCTTCTACAGTTGCTTTCACCTTAAATAATCCGGTTGCAGCGTCCACCATGGTATTAACTTCCGTTACCGTACCAACGTAATCGCTGCCATTTTTCTCGATCTTGATCTGCTCCCCTACATGGACCTGGTCTAACACAGCCTCCGTCACAGAAAAGCTGACCGATTTTGCGCCCTCTCCTGCGATCACACATAAAGGAGAGGCAGAACTTGCCATGCCGTGCACTTCCATACTGCTGGACTCAATCTTGCCTGCGATCGTAGCGGTGATGCTGCTGAATTCTACCTGGTTATCGTATGCCAGCTTCGCACTGTCATAAGCGATCTGCGCACCCTTTGCCGCGCTCTCCACCTGCTCATAAGACTGGGCGGAAATGTCTCCGCTGGCATACAGCACCTTCATACGCTCCAGATTCGTCTGTGCATCCTTTAACTGGATCTCTGCCGATTCTAACTGCAGCTTTGCGCCATCTACCTGCTTCGTATCGATCTCGCATAATAACTGCCCTTCTTCTACATAGTCACCAGGGTTTACATAAACTGCAGTGATCTCGCCTGCTGCCTTCGGGATCACATACACCTGGTCTGCTGGCTCTATGGTTCCGATCAGGCTGCGGAACAGCTCGATGGTTCCATTAGACGGGTTCTCTACCCGTACTGCCGGCGGGGCAACTGTCTCATTTTCTGTATTCTTTGGCTTCAAACCGGATACGGCAGCTGCACCTGCTGCCACGACCACAACAGCTCCAATGGCAATTTTGACTGATTTTTTCATCCTTATCCTCCTATTTTTTCTCAGGAACCTCACACGCGCCATAACGGAGCATGGTCAGCTGATTTTTAAACTCTTTTACGATCTCATCTTCCGTCTGTTCTTTCCTATAAAAAGTAGCCACTGCAAATATGATCAGCAGCATCACCTGGTTCATGACCATTTTAAAATATGGCTTTGTCTTTTCACGAAAATCTGTCAGATCTACACATCCATACAACAATTCCTGCTCTTTTTTCTCATCATCTGGCGATCCCATGGTAAAATCCGGATACATCATCAGATTCTGGTGAAGCTGCACCAGATTATTGTTCTGGCAGAATTCCAGTGTCATACGCAGAAGATATTCTGCGGAATCCCAGATATTCCCATGATTATCCTCCAGGCACTCGATGCTTTTTTCAACCCACTGTTTCCTGGTTGTTTTCAACACCCAGATCAGAAGCTCCCGCTTATCCTCAAAATAAGTGTAAAAACAGCCTCTGGAAATGCCTGCTTTCTGGATGATCCGGTTAATCGAAACCTTCTCCAGCGGTACATGGACAAATTCATCCATGGCAATCTGGCAGATCAGCTCTCTCTTTTCTTCCGGAAGACGTAAGAAACGTTCACTTGGCATCTTCATATCCCCCTTTTGTCATCTTTCGTTTTCTCTGTGCGATTCCTCAAAAATAAAAAAGAATCCTGCTCGCAGGATTCTCCGCCTGCGGCGGGTCGCTTTCGCGACACTCTTCCACTCCGCCGCAGTGCGATCCCGCGGAGCGTTTTTTGTGTCATAGGGCGAAGTTTCCTATGACAGCACAAAAAGGTGACAACCTGTCACTCATTATAGTGACAGGTTGTCACCTTGTCAAGAATTCCTCTTTAGTTTATAAATGTTTAACATTTTACGGTCAGCGCAGCGAATGTACAACCCTGCCGAACCATTATTCTCTCTCTTTAATATTCTTAGAAACCGTGATCTCCTGGTTATCAATATGAGCACGGACAGCTTCCTTTGCCTCTGCCACATGGCGGCTGCGGATGGCTCTTAAAATACTTTCATGCTCGACCAATAATATCTGTCGCTTCTCTGCATCTTTGATGTACTCCAGACGGTAACGGTACATCTGCTCCCGCAGGTTATTTAAGATCTGCACCAGTCTGGTATTGTCGGTTCCCATATAGATCACATCATGAAAATGTTCATCTGCTTCCGCCATGGTCATGGTCTCTCCGGATTCTACCGCCTGGATAAATGCTTTCTGAGCGTCCTCCAGATCCTTTAACGCCTCTGCATCCATGCGCTGGCAGGCCAGCTCTGCAGCCAGCTCCTCCAGAGAACGGCGCACCTCCAGAACATCCCGCAGACTCTTCTCAGAGATTTTCGCTACCTCTGCGCCTTTCCTCGGAATCATCAGAACCAGCCCCTCCAGCTCCAGCTTCCGGATCGCCTCACGGATCGGGGTACGGCTGACACCAAGCCGCTCCGCTAACTGGATCTCCATCAACCGCTCGCCAGGCTCCAGCTCCCCTTTTAAAATGGCATCTCTTAAGGTATTGAAAACAACATCTCGAAGTGGCAGATATTCGTTCATATTTACTTTTAAATTGTACTCCATGGTTTTCCTCCTGTGTTCGATTCTCGTATTCGATTCTTATGTTCGATTCTTATATTCGATTCTCATGTTCTATTTTGCCCGTCAGCCCATATCTTTTACGGTCTGTTGAAATCCTGGATTTCTTTGTCCCCAGCTGTCTATAGCGTTAACCTCTCGGATTATAAAAATTCGTCAGATATACCTGTTTAGCCAGTTCCGCACCTGCGCCAAAGCGCATCTCCTCATGGGCTTTCGCCGCTGCCTTCGGATTCGTAAATAAGCCAAAAACGGTCGGACCGCTTCCACTCATCAATGCGCCGATAGCCCCCTGCTCCAGCATCAGATCCTTGATCTCCTGGATCACCGGATAAGCCGGAATGGTCACATTCTCTAATACATTGCCGAAACGGTCTGCAATGCCGTACAGATCTTTCTGTTTTATCGCTTCCATCATGCCATCAATATCCGGGTGCTGCTCCGGTCTTAGTTCATTGGCATGAAGGTTCTCATAAACAAATTTCGTGGACACACTGATCCCAGGCTTGGCGATCAGCACCTGACACTGCGGCGGCACGGGAAGAGGTGTTAAAATCTCTCCGATCCCCTCAGAAAGAGCGGTTCCCCTCATCACGCAATAAGGAACATCCGCGCCAATCTTCACGCCCCTGTCCATCAGCTGCTCTGTGGTCAGTCCCAGGGAAAACATCTTATTGACGCCAAACAGCACTGCTGCCGCATCGCTGCTTCCTCCTGCCATACCGGCTGCAACAGGAATATACTTTCTTAATCGGATATGGACGCCCTTCTGTACATGAAACTCATCCATCAGAAGTTTGGCTGCCTTGTAAACCAGGTTATTCTCATTATCCGGCAGATAATAGAGATTGGTCTCAACTGTAATCCCCGGAGTTTCTTTATAGATCAGATCGATCCGGTCATAAATACCTACCGTCTGCATGATCATGCGGACCTCATGATACCCATCGTCCCGCCTTCGCAGGACATCTAATCCCAGATTGATTTTTCCATAAGCCTTCAGACTCAGGTGTTTTATCATATCATGTTCTCCTAAATTGTTTTTCCGAATTATTTTGTATACAGTATATTATATAAGTTCTATCGGAAAATGCAAGGGCAAAATACACGAAAGAACAAGGAAAAGCAAGGCGGCGCTGGATATTTTCCATATCCACCACGCCGCCTTGCTGGCTACGCTGCTATCTGATTGTCTGCAACGATTCTGTGTCTTCTAAAATCCAATGGTCTATGGCTTCCACACACCATTTTCATCGACGAAATATCCGTCCGGTGTCTTCTGGTTTCTCAGCATGATTCCCCTGGTTCCATCAGAAACATCCTTAAAATAATACCATTTGCCGTTTATCTGGAACCAGCCAGTCTGCATTCCGGCATTTTCGTCCACATAAAACCAGCCGTCGTAACCTGCGTCATAGAAGAATCCGGTCTTTAGATAGCCTTGTTCGTCAAAGGCATACCATCTGCCGTTTACCTGTTCCCACTGATGCCGTACCTTCATGCCATCTATGAAGCTCTGGCTTACGATACTGCCTCTCGCATAAGAACCGTTTGGACGGCGAAGACGCCATTTGCGGCCTGTGAAGATCCAGGTGGTGCGGTCACTGTTGGTGATGCGCTTCTCATCATGATCGTGGCTGTGACCTCTGCTGCCGGTGCTGCCGGTGTTTCCACTGCCACCACCTGTATTTCCACTGCCGCCACCTGTGTTTCCGCTGCCGCCACCTGTGTTTCCGCTGCTGCCGCCTGTATTTCCGCTGCTGCCGCCTGTATTTCCGCTGCCTGTATTTCCGCTGCTGCCTCCGCTATTTCCACTGCCACTGCCGGTGTTTCCACTGCCACTTCCGGTATTTCCACTGCCGCCTGTGTCAGGTGCCGGTTCCGAGTCTGGTTTCTGGTTCGGATCATCCTGTAATTCCACACACAGCGAAATTTCCGCTGATTTATAATTTTCCATGGCCAAATCATAAATCATGATCTGAGCCTGATTACCTGCCTGCTCCCTGCTATTCTTATTGAAACGGATGACCAGCTGCCCTCCATCCAGTCTGACGGTACGTTCCAAGATTCCGCCCTCATCACTCTGGATCACTGCCCGTCCTCCGCTGATCTCTCCACAGTCAGCCGGAAGTCCGGTCAGGGTGATCTTCTGCTCTCCTCTTGCCGAGGTAAGATAAATCGCTTTCTGTGTCTCAAGAACTGGCGCTTCCGCTTTCTGGATCTGCTTTCCATGTAAGGTTACCTGGGTTTCCTTCAGGACATAGTTGGCCATGGATGGTGTCTCATTCAGCTTCACCTGAAGCACGGCTGTTTTTCCAGCTCCGGCCTTTGCATCCGCAAATACAGCCTCCGCTGTGTAATCGGTCTTCTGAACCGTATCTCCATCTGCCATTCCCGCAAATGTCACAGAAAGAACTTCCGCACTGGTTGTTCCGTCATAAATCTTTTCCTTCAGCTCTGCGTCCGTTACTGTCAAAGTTCTCGGAACAATCTGGAATATTCTGGTAACTTCACCAACTTGAGACTCATCCTCATAGACTCCCTTGATCTCATAGGTTCCCACCTTCTTTGGAATGTCATCGCTCCATTCCTGGCTTGCATCGATCCGGTACTGGTAGGTCCAGTTTGCGGTACCGTCAGAAGAACCGTTCCGGATACTTCCCTGTGGTAAAATCACCCCCCCGTAGGTTGTATTTTTCACGGTGATTGACAGGTTGTCGCTAATGTCGCATTTCTGGATGACCGTAACATTCGCCTGCTTATTCGCAGCATTGTAGTTTTTACTTGTTGCCATAGATGCCATGACCGCAATGCTGGTCCCAGCCGCTGTATCCTTTGGTATGGTGATGGTGCCATTGGTCACGGTCTGTGGTTGTCCATCCTGTCCAATTTGATAGGTGATCACCGGTTCTGGAACATCGTTTAATTCCCGGTTATATGGATTTTCCGCCTTAGCCGATACGGAAATAGTCTTTCCGGCAGCTGCCTCGTTGGCGCTGATCGTCAGGGAAACCTCCGGAGTTGTCAAATCCACACGTATCTCAATATTTTTCGGGTAATCTTCATAATGTTCTTTATCCGATACTTCATAAACCGCGTCTGCACTTCTCCAACCTTTTCCCAAAATCTTATCAGGCTCTTTCCAACGCCAGCTGCCTTCTACTTTCTGGCCACGTCCATTGGCCAGATATCCTCCGGTCACACTCAGCTTTGAATCCGAAAGCTTCTGTCCATAATATACGGAACTACCCTCTACAACTAAACTTCCAAAATAAGGAGCAGAGGCAAGTGTTCCCTTTGATACTGTCACAGCAGCCGTTCCTTCTACATTTCCAAATGATGTATCCGTTGGTACAAATACCATCTCATAAGAGTGAGTACCTATTTCTGGATACTGATTATTTTCCTTAAAGCGGAATGTTCCTGCCTCAGATGCTTCTCCTGACGTTTTCACGGTCAGATCTTTCAATGACTTGCGAAAATAACTGGTCGTCTCAAATTCCGGCCATTTCGATACTGTCACCGGCTTTTTATTGACCAGAACCTCCACGTCATTGCTTTCTGACCTCACATCTCCGTTGGTATACACCGCACTTACCAGGTGTTTTCCACCAGTCAGTAATTTCGCCGGAATCGTATCACATGCCTTACCTTCTTCTAATGTAAGAATACTTCCAACTGGAGCTCCATCTAAGTAGAAACGGATTCTTCCAGTGATTTCTTCCGCTCCAGATCCAGATACTGTCGCAGTTGCCGTAACACTTTCTCCAAATGAAATTTCTTTCCGATCCAGGCTCAATGTAACCATTCTATCCTGAACCGGCACAGTAATACTTGTATTCTTTCCGCTTTCTCTCAGAATCGCTTTGATCGTCAAGGTTCCCATTGATTCCTGCGCCCCGACAGTCAAAAGACCATCGGCACGGATCTTCGTATCGACACTGGATCCGCCAGTGACCTCCCACTGCACCTGATCTGCTGAGGCTCCAGTGACTGCGGCACGGAACTGGATCTGCTCTCCTCTGTATACCGCTTTCGGTGCGGAAAGGATACGGATGGACGGTTCACCAGTCCCGGACGGTGTGATCTCTACATACGGTTTAGAAGCGCCGCCAGCCATATCCGCTGCAGAAACCTCTGTCAGCTGATTTTCAGAATCACCTTCCTGGATCTTCAGGCCATCTGCGATTATAACGGCTGCTGTGCCCAGGTTCTTCTCTCCATTTCCGATACCCGGCGCATTGTTGCCAACAGCTGTCACCTGACCTCCTGTGATAGAAATATACACTGGATCTGAACTGCTGCTGCCTAACGCTCCATTATTACCAATTCCAGGACCGCCATCACTTCCTTCTGCATAAATGGTTCCACCCTTGATCGTAATCTGTTCTGCCAAACCACCAATACCGGCATGGCCGCGATTCCAGTCATCATATGGATTGCGATGTCCTTTGGCATACAAACTGCCTTCCGTACTTCCATCGCCACAGATACTGGTGATCTCCAAAGAGCCATTTTCAGATACTGTAATTCCATTCGTTTTTTTATAGGACGTTGTGTATCCGGTAGATTCGAAGGAATTCTCTCCATCAAGAACCAATTTTGCTTTGGTTCCACAGATTTCCATCGTACCGTAGCTGACCATCCGCACATCATGAAGGATTATGGTTGGGGTTCCTTTCTCGATCAGAATCTGTTGATTCGTATCTCGAATTCCCTCTTTTAGAGAAATCTCATAGGTACCGCTTCCTGTAATTCTCAAACGCCCCCATTCCTTCTTCTCTTCAAACGAATAATCAACTCCATACTGGCCGCCTGTGATCACAAAGTCACCCGTGTCTCGATAATACTGTGCTGTGATCACAGTATCTTCACTGCCAATGGTAAAAGTCGTTCTTTCCCAAGATGGCTGTGCAAATGTTCCGGAACCACTCTCTAAAATCCAACCCAAAAACATTTCATCTCGATCACCTTTTTGGGCCTGAATATTGATTTTCGCTCCCGGCGCATAAGTGCCACTTCCACTGCCCCGATTGACTGTCAGGACCGGGCCATTCTTATAAATAGCCTCTACCACGGTATCTTGTTTCCCGACTGTTAATGTGGTCGTACTCTTTTTCGCATCTGCCAGTGTACTTCCAGCTCCTGATGTTATCTTCCAGGAATCGAAATATTTACCATTCTCTGCCGCAGCTGCGGTAATGGTGACCAGCTCTCCCGGTGCGTAGGTTTCCTTGTCCGGGGATTTGATTCCATTTTTAACCGTAACGGTACTTTCCCCTTTATAACAAGCCGTAATCACCGTATCCGCATCGCCCATGGTAAATGTCGTACTTGCACGATCTGGATCCTCAAATGTTCCAGAACCAGAGGTTACCTCCCATTTGTAGAAATACTGGCCATTTTTCTCTGCTTCTGCGGTTACAGAGACTTTTTCACCCTGGGCGTATCCGGCTGTTTTGGGATCTGTAATCTCGCCATCTGTCGCGGTAAGGCTATGCGGATCTCCGTAAACCACGTGCATATACCAGTCGCTGTCCTGGAACGTATGCATTCCTTTTGTCGTTGTTCCAAAAACAACCTCGCCCGGACTGCTTATCCCTGCATAAACAGTTGCTCCCTGGCCATTGGACGCCTGGATTTTAATGGGGTCTTCACTTATTTTTGCCAAATAATTATACTGTGGATCACCCTGGTACTTGATCGTTCCTATCACTTCACCACCAGAGATACAGATCCCCTCAGTCGTCCCAGAGCTGCGGCTGCCTCCAAGAAGATATCCCGTATTCTCCTGAATTAAGCGCACTACTCCACCAGAAATCTGAATATCTGTTCCGGCAGCTTTACTGCCTCCACCAATACATGCAGAATCACTGGAACCATATAGTGTCAGGTTACCGCCCGCAATGGTAATATGACTGCCACCTTTTCCCTGGCTGCCGCCAATAGCTGCTGAGCCACTTCCTGCAATCGCCGTCAGGCTTCCATCACCCTCGATTGTTAATGGCGTTCCATGATTATCAATCGCCGCTGCAAGCTGTGCGCCTTTCAAGTAATTTTGCCCTTTTAAAATTAAGGTTACATCACTTAGTCCGCTGTCAATCTCAAGCGGAGAAACTTTATTAGAGGAACTGGCATCTATCCGAATTCCATCCAACGTTACGGTACAGGCGCTATTTATTTGAATCACCCGGCCAACCACTTCTGAGTTTGGATTTATCATCGATATGGTATACGGACCTGTTCCGCTTAAACTTACAGATCCGTTGGAACGAACCTCGATTCCATCGCCATCACCCTTTTCCGATGTTACAAGGAAAACCGCATTCGATGGCGCTTCCCCATATTCAACCTGTGTCATTGCGCCACTTCCATCAATCATCTGACTTTTTCCCGCTGGCACTGTAATTTTTTGCGCCGCTTCAGTACCTCTTAACTCCACTCTGGCCTGCTCAGTGGATGTATATACTGTAAACTTATTTTTGGAACTGGTTCCACCGGCTCCAATTCCTGCGGCTTTGGAACTTTTGGCAAGAACCGTTCCACCATGGATCTCTATCGTTCCGCTGGCGCCACCGGCTCCGCCTCCGATTCCTGCTCCGCTGTCGCGAAGCCCTGGAATCACGCTTTCATCTTCCCGGTATCCGGAAGTGGCGTAAATATTTCCGCCGTTTATGATGATCGTTCCAGCGCCTTCACCGCTGTTGCCGCCAATTCCAGCTCCATAACTTCTGGATCTGGCGAGAAGGCTGTCCTCTTCTCCACCTTCGATCGTCAAAGAAGCCCCAGCTGGAACATGGATTGCCGCACCAGATACGGAAGCCGTCGCAAGGAACTGATTCGTACCGCTTAAACTTAATGTAACATGAGCTCCAGCCTCCAGATTCAGTACGTTATACCTTCCATTAGAATTTCCATTTTTGATCGTCGCATCCCGAAAGTTAAGCGTTGCTGTCACTCCCGCTTTCACGGTAATGACCTGGCCATTGGTGTCCCGGTAAAGATCACCCTTGTCAGGCCACTCTCCGGTAAATGTATATTCCCCATCCCGCTCAATGGTAAACACGGTCGTCGCCCCACCAAGATTGATCTCCTGGGAAGACGCCAGCATCATCGGAGCCATCATCAGCGTCGTCGGTGTTGCCACTGGAAGAACTGTCTCCACTGGAATCGCCTCTGTCGGTGTCGCTGTCGGCAGCGGGGTCTCGTCATCCGGGATCTCGTCGTCTGGAATCTCGTCGTCTGGAATCGCCTCTGTTGGTGTCGCTGTCGGCAGCGGGGTCTCATCGTCCGGGATCTCGTCATCTATCATCTCATCGTTTCTGTCCGCTTCTGTATCTGTCGCCACAGACAGTTTCTTATATTCCGTGATCTCTGTTGTATATTTCTCCTCTGCGGGTATTGCCACCGCTACATCCGCATGGACTGGCATCCAAACTGAGGTCGCGATCATGATCCCTGCCATAAGACGTGCACCCCATCTTCTCCATTCTTTTCGCATCGCCTATACCTCCCTGATTTTTCCTTCTCTTATAAAGATAGCGATTTTTGATCCAGAGAACAACACAGATGACACGAGATGTCAAAATATGTCATGAGATGTAAGGTTTTACCACATCTGACAAATTGATTTTGCACTCCTATTTCCTTATAATAGACTTACACGGACACTTGATGTCTATTTTCATGGAGGATTTCGTAACTATGCGCATTGCGATCATAGAAGATCAATCAGATGATGCAGCCATCCTTCTGCATTTTCTGGCACAATGGTCTGAGAAACAGCAGATTCCTCTGGCACCACAGCCGGAATGTTTTTCATCTGGAGAGGAGTTTTTAACCACCTTCAGTGGCGGAAGCTACGATCTTTTGTTTCTCGATATCTATCTGAAGGATTTAAATGGCATGGAAACTGCCAGACGTATCCGGGAAATGGACCCGGACTGCAAGATTATTTTCACTACCTCGTCTACGGAATTTGCCGTAGAAAGCTATGATGTGAACGCATCATGGTATCTGGTAAAACCATTCTCTTATGAGACCTTCGCCAAGGCCATGAGTCACTGCGAGACAGAGGCACTTGAACAGCAGCAGTCGATCCTTCTTCCAGGAGAAGCTCTGCAGAACCGGATCTATCTCCACCAGATCAGTTATGCGGAGCAGCAGGGGCGCTACATACTGATCCATTATCTGGACGGCAGCTGCCAGAAATATGCCATCCGCCACGGAGATTTTGCACCTCTCCTTCTGGCTTACCCTTATTTTTGCGACTGCATCCGCGGCATTGTCGTGAATTTTGAAGCTGTTGACAGTCTGATGCGGGACCGCTTCCTCCTGAAGGACGGCACATCCATTCCCATCAGCCGTTTAAAATATGAAAAAGTACGAGAAGCTTTTCTTTCTTTTTTCTACAGCCGAACAAGAGGAGGTCTTTAAATGCGCTATTTTTTATCATACCTGGCCCTGCTTCCTGCTGCAATCCTGTGTTATCTTCCGGTCATCCACCATGTCCGTGTACGGAAAACACCGCTGATTTTGGGTGGGATTCCTCTGTTTTTTTTCTGGGCCGCCATCGGTGGAGGCTTAGGCACCCGGTTCCATGTGGAATTTTATCAATGGCTTGCTCCCATGCTTCCAATTTTCGCTCTTGTATTTTACTTTAGTACTGATCTTTCCATCTGGAAAAGCATCAGTATTTTCCTGGCCGTTGGCGCTGTATTTTCCACCATCGGCAATCTGGCAGTGGCAGCTGATGCCTGATCGCTCCAGACGGATCACCGTCCCTTCTGACGATCCCCGGATGCCTGATCTTCCATGTCATGACTGGGGAATCACATTGGCGGTCTGGTATCCAGCCACACATGCGGCCCGTTGGCTTCTGGATGATCTGGAAACACCCCATACCTGGTATGTGTTCTGGATCTTCCCTACTGCCTTCTGGATCACCAACCATCTGATCCGTCCGCGTTATTACAGCACTTTGTATACAAACCGTGTGATGCAGTTTTACCCGATACTCAATCTGCTGCTTTTAGGGATTCTTCTTTGTTTCTATCTGATGTTTTATCTGATGGCAAGAGGACTTACCAAAAACATGAGGCTCATGCAGGAAAATGAATTTCTCCAGCTTCAGTCTGCCCAGTACCGGACTCTGCAGCGTACCATTGATGAAACCCGCATGGCGCGGCATGATCTGCGTCACCATTTTACGGTACTGTCCGGATATGCGTCCAACAACGATATGGAAGCCATCCGGGAATACTTATCTTCCTGGCAGACCTCCCTGCTTCCGGAGGCAGTCTGTTCCTACTGCAAAAATCCCGCCGTCAATAACGTGCTGGGATATTTTTCCAGACTTGCCAAAGACAACGGGATTTCCATTGATATTTCTGCAAAACTGCAGGAACCGCTGATCATTCCTGAACCGGAATTCTGCGTTCTTCTGAGCAATCTTTTAGAGAATGCCATAGAAGCCTGTCAGAGGCAGGCCGGTTCTAGCCAGATTCATGTCCGTCTATTGCAGACATGTCCATCACTCCTGTCCCTGACCGTTGATAACACCTGCCCGGAGCCACCAAAATGGCAGAATAACAGCCTTCACTCTTCCAAGCATAACGGAACCGGCATCGGGACCAGATCAGTCAAAAACATCGCCGCAAGATATCACGGCGATGCAAGGTTTGAATGGAAAAATGGAATGTTTTATGTGTCAGTCCTGCTGAATCCCCAGGGGGAGGATTCATTTGAAGCATAAAAGCAACTATGAAAGTACTGAATCATTCTTAACTTCTCCTGGCGGCTTAACTTTTTGATGGCTGCCTCCCGCCGCAGGGCCTCGGATTTGGTCTCATACTCCTCGTAATAGACTAATATCACGGGTCTGCGGCTTTTTGTGTATTTGGCGCCTTTTCCGGCATTATGGGCTTCCACCCGTTTTTCCAGATGGTTTGTCCATCCGCAATACAGTGTGCCATCGGCACACTGTAGCAAATAGGTGTAATTCATGTTCGTTTCTCCTGCTGTAAGCTGGTTATCACGGTTCAGCCGGTCTGCGCTTGCTGCGCGAACCTGGTCTATGTAGACGGCTCCCGGTGTTTGCAATCCACCGCCAGCCGCCCAGGTTGCCCTGAATCTATCTGAAAGCACCAGCTGGATGCCAGAACCGGCATCAGGTTTTGTTGAGCTTATAATATAGGATATCCTGAAATCCGGATTTTGTGCATGTCAACCGGCACAAATAGGTTCTTCTGCATCATTTTTCAGTGCAGCTCTTTCACCAGCAGTAATCTCTGTCCCTCTTTGACCTCCTCCTGATCCAGTTCATTCATCTCCATGACATGGTCTACCGTAGTGTGGAATCGTTTTGCCACATCCCATAACCGGTCGCCTTTCTTCATAATATATCCGGTAATTCCCGGAAGGGCTTTCAGCGCTTCCAGATCCAGGGGCTTTTCCTGTATCCCTGTAATGACCGGACAGCGCACCGGCTGCAGAACCAGCAATTCAAGATTCAGCGCCGCCCGTACCTCGATCGTATCATTTCCCATCATGACTGACGAAAGCTGATCCACTTCCGATGCCAGCTGCCATATGCTTTCCTGGTCTATTTCAGGGACCTCAATGAAATACTGGAAGGGGATCACATCTGAGCCGGAGCGGAGCGGTTCCTTATCATCCGAAGTCATATATAAAAATATCACTTCCAGCACGCCGCTGATCTCCAGTCCATCCCCCTTCACTTCCACCTGATCGATCTTGATCTGTCCGTCATGATGGCAGATCTGCAGGATCCGGTCGGTGGGATCGTATTTCATCCGGTCGGTTATTTTGCATTTTCCTGTTGTGTTCGTTAGAATTTTATCAAACTGGTTTTCTTCTCTGACCACATCGATTTCCCGGTCTGTGGCGTAGAGATCTTCCACCAGTTCCAGTGGTTCTTCTTCGTAAATTTTTATATCCAGTTCCACCACCGCATCCAGATCCAGCTCCCGCAGTTCTCCATCTGCGTCTGGCTTCGCCTCCAGTTCCTTATGCACCAACCGCATCCGGGTAAAAGATGGCATGCCCTCTGATATCTGGTCCAGTTCGATGGTTCCGGAAAATGGGATCGTCTCCTCAAACCACTGAACCGGCAGTTCTTCCCCCTCTCCCTCATAAAGGCAGAATATCTGGATCTGTCCCTCTGCCAGAAGCGAGCCGTCCTGCGATTTGGCTGACGTTGCCAGCAGAGACACCTGCTTCCACAGGATCTGCTCCATGGCAGGTTTATTGCCTGGAAGTGTGATGCTCTCCCGTACCCGCACCGTATCCTTTCTTCTGACCTTCAGGGCTGCTGTTTCCATCGTCTGCCTGCGTACCTGAAGCGGGGAGTCTTCCAGGGCTTCCATGTTCCCTGACCCTGCTTCCCTGGCCTCCACCACAGCTTCGCCATCCATCAGTGCTTCGGAGCGGACCCGGAATGTGAGGATTGCTTTCACATTTAATTTTCTGGAATTGATCATCTCAGTACTTAGATCTTCCAGCTCCCAGCTGACTCCGGTCTCGTCCTTTTCCTCCAGTCCCGGCACGTTCATCGGCTCCTCGATCGCAATGCTTCCTGCCAATGTCTGTAAACCGCCTTCCGGGTTTCGGTAAAGCACCTGAAATGCCAGTTTTCCACGGATCATCACTCGTTCCGTCTGATTCCTTACGGAATCCAGGATCACATCCCCGGAATTTACGATGATCTTCTCCATATCATCCATGGAATCTGGAACAATAAAATCATCATCCAGCGTGATCTGCGTGGACGCCTGGCTCTTATACCGGCTCCTATGTAAATTTTGCCTGATCAGTTCGATTTTACTCATACTCCGCACCTGCCTTTCCTTGTGACAGTGTATGCGTTAACTTTCAAATCTATGTGGAAATTCGTTAACTGGCAAACTCAGCGGGGCTGATCGATCTGCTTCTCCAGTTCCTTGATCTGCTTCTCCAGCTCCTTGATCCGTTCTTCCATCTTGCAGTAATGTTCCATGGTAAGAACCGGTTTTTCTTCCTTCGGAAGCCGCATGCCATCTTTTTTCACCGGTCTTGCAGGAATGCCTGCTGCCGTGATGTTATTCTCCAATGGCTTTAATAATACTGCGTTTGCCGCAATGGTACAGTTATCTCCAACCTCAAAGGCGCCTAAGATCTTGGCTCCTGCGCCTACGGTCACATTGTTGCCAAGGGTGGGATGACGCTTGCCTTTCTGGGTTCCGACACCGCCCAGGGTAACGCCCTGGTAAATGGTACAGTTGTCACCGACTACTGTAGTCTCACCGATCACTACGCCGCATCCGTGATCGATCAGGATCCCATGGCCCAGCTGTGCGCCCGGATGAATCTCGATCAATGTAAAAAAGCGGGCCATCTGAGAAATCCATCTGGCAATGAAAAACATGTGATGCTTATAAAACCAATGGGCAAACCGGTGCCAGATGAGTGCATGAACTCCCTGATATAAAAGCAATACCTCCAATGCACTTCTCGCCGCCGGGTCCCGTTCCTGTACAGCCTTTACGTCCAGCCAAATATCTTTTAAAATCATAATCTTCTCCAGTCCCTTCCTGTGTCTGTCAGATCGTAATCGTTCAGCCGCTTCCTGATCCTGCCAAATGTTATCGTTGTCCTTTAGTATAGCATATGCAGATTTCCCCGTCCACGATTATTGAAAAATTACCGGGGTTTCCAGAAGCTCCGTCTGGATCACGATCACGGGATAAGAAGTTTCCTTTGTCACCGTTTCTCCCTTTTCCGGTCCTGATAGCTCCGTATCAAATACAATGGCATTCTCTGTCAGGTACAGTTCTTTTACCTGTATACTGTATCCTCCCGTTTCCTGTGGACCATAGCCAGTAACGATGTAGAGCTTTTCCTCATCACTATAGGTCATCTTAAATGGTTGTACCTTCTTTTCCTCAATGATCGCTTTTAATTCTTCCGGTATCCGTTCCTGATCCATAACGGTAAACTCCAGATCACGGATTTTTGCCGTATCTCTGGTTTTCCCACACCCCACGAGAACACAGGATAAAATCAGGAAAAAAACCATTTTCCACCATTTCATTGTTATTTTCTTCATGTTCGCTCTCCACACAGTCTCTGGATTTACTAAAACTATATGAAACCGGCATGAAGAAAATAACCCACCGGGCCTGACGCAGCACAACCCAGCCCGAAGGGACTTTTTGCTCTATCGAAATCGCAACTTTTTCACTTTAATGCATCAGAGCCTTTCTTGATAGAAAAAGGGAGCAGCTTACTTCGCTGCTCCCTCCGGAAATACAATGGTGATACTGGTTCCCCGGCCATGGGTACTCTCCATCTCCACTTTTGCGTTATGGTAGATTGCACCATGCTTCACGATGGAAAGCCCCAGTCCGGTACCGCCGATCTGTCTCGAATGGCTCTTGTCCACCCGGTAAAACCGCTCAAATACCCGTTTCTGGTCTTCCTCCGGGATTCCGATCCCGTTATCCGCTACTGAAACAAATGGGCATCCCTGTCGGCTGCCGACGGTCACGTTCACATGGCCTCCGGCTTTATTATATTTAATTCCATTATCACACAGATTGTAGATCATCTCATCTAAAATCTGGGATGTACCTTCGATGATCTGTCCTTCGCCCCGGATCTCCAAAGCCACCTTAGCCTGTGATGCCCGTTCTTTCAAACGGCTTACCACGGACTGGGCGATCGGATAAAGATCCACTGCCTGTTTCTCCAGTTCGACCCGATTCTCATCTAACTGGGACAGCTTGATAATATCACCGATCAAGGTGATCATCCGCTGGGCCTCCTGGTAGATATTTTCAGAGAAACGCTTCATATCCTCCGGCTTTACCAGACCATTCTTCATGATCTCCGCATATCCGGAAATGGAGGTCAAAGGCGTCTTTAACTCATGGGAAACATTGGCTGAAAATTCTCTGCGCAGATCCTCCCGTTCTTCTCGTTCCGTAATATCCAAGATCACGATCACCGCTCCTGTCACATTCTGCTTTTCTGTCACTGGATTGGCAATGATCTGGTACATCCGGGTTCCGATCTTTAAGTTCTCTTCATGATGATGTCCTGCCAGCGCCTCATCCACCGCGGTCCGGAATTCATGGCTGCGGTTAAAGTTTAAGATATTTAAGCTGCCTGGTGTCCGCTCCTCCGGCACCGGGATCTCCACATCCAGGATCTTTAAGGCGCTGGTATTATAAGAAGCCACCTCACCCTGTTTTCCAACCACCAGAAAGCCTTCACTCATATTTTCTGTAATTGCCGTAAATTCCCTCTGTTTGGTTTTTAATGTGTCCATCTGCTGGCGAATGGTTCTTTGCTGACGTTCCACCTTTCCAACCAGCGGAGCCAGCTCATCATACAATCTGCCGCTGTCCGGGTGATCCAGATCCAGTTCGTTGATCGGCTTTACGATCTCTCTGGTCTGCCGTTCTGCCAGGATCATGCTCAGGACCATGATCAGGACCGCTGCACCTCCAAGAGCCGGAAGCATGGCCATACTGCCTGCCAGGGCACTTCTGGTCGTATTGGCTACACGGATCACAGACCCATCCTCCAGACGAAGAGCATAATAAAAGGTCTGCTCCGATAAGGTACTGGACATCCGGCTTTCCCGGCCAGAACCGCTGCTCAGAGCCATCTGGATCTCCGGGCGGTCTTTGTGATTCTCCATCGTAGAGACATCAGCCATATTATCAAACAATACTGTACCGTCTGCCGCTACCCAGGTAATCCGGTTCCGATTGGAATTATTCATGATTTTTGTAATATTCGTCAAATAATGTTCGCCTGAAAGATCCATTCCCGCTTCCAGGTACTTTGCCTCTGTCACCAGCTCCTGACGCATCTGTTTTTCAAGGTTCTGATAATATAAGAAGGAAGTCAGAATCGCAGAAAACAGAATTGCCACCAGCGTCACCAGGCACATATTTCTGTAAATTCTCTTTTTCATTCTACTCTCTCTTTCCACAGGAATCCGCTTTATATCCCACACCGCGGATGGTTTCAATGATGCTTCCTCCGATTCCCAGTTTCTGACGTAAGGTCCGGATATGGACATCCACGGTTCTGGTCTCGCCATCAAAATCATAGCCCCAGATCTTGGACAGCAGACGGTCTCTGGATAACACGATTCCTTCATTCTCCATCAGGTAACAAAGCAGCTCAAACTCTTTGTATGTCAGTGTTACCGGGTTTCCATCCACCAGCACCTCATGCTTTTCCACATCCACAGAAACCAGCCCTATCTGATAGAATTTCCGCACTTTCTCCGGGGTAGCCGCAGTCCGGCGAAGCAGCGCCCGCACTCTGGACACCAGCTCCATCATGCCAAATGGTTTCGGCAGATAATCATCCGCTCCACTGTCCAATCCGATCACTTTATCATATTCCGTTCCCTTCGCTGTCAGCATCATCACCGGAAGCTTCTGGGTTGCTGCAGCTCCACGCAGTTTTCTCAAAATGGAAAGTCCATCCTCATCCGGAAGCATAATATCTAAAAGCACCAGCTCCGGCATATCCTCCTTCATGCCTTCCCAGAAATCCGCTCCACAGGCAAATCCCCTGGCTTCAAAGCCTGTGCTTTGAAGGGTATAAACCACTAACTCCCGAATGCTGTTATCATCTTCTACCAGATAGATCATCATTTTTCTCCCAATTTAGTCTTCGATATGCACTCCTGTGATGGAATACTCCACCCACTCTGCAATGTTGGTGGCATGGTCTCCAATCCGCTCAAAATACTTGGCGATCATCAGAAGATCCAGACACATCTCACCCTTACTGCTGTCCTCTCCGATGAGTCCGATCAGTTCTGTTTTTACCTTACTAAATAGCTCATCCACCACATCATCTTCCTTCATGGTCTTTCTGGCCAGCTCCAGATCCCGTTTTACAAAGGAATCAATGCTGTCCGTCACCATCTTCATGGTCGCCTCTGCCATATCCCGGATATGAAGATTGCTCTCATAGGTATTGTCCTGGATATATCCGGCGTTTTCCACAATATCAGATGCCTGATCACCGATCCGCTCCATATCAGAGATCATTCTAAGTGCTGCAGACACCTGACGCAGATCTTTTGCCACCGGCTGCTGCTTTAACAGAAGCTTAAAGCACAGATTTTCAATATCTCTTTCCTTCTGGTCAATCTCATGTTCTGCATCATGGACCTGTTTGGCAAAGCCCTCTTCCCCCATCAGAGTACGGGAAGCGCCCATGATGGCATCCTCACACAGAGATCCCATACGGATCAGTTCCACATTTAACAGCTCCAGCTGCTCATCAAAATAATTTCTCATATCAACCAAACCTTCCTGTAATGTAATCCTCGGTCTTCTTGTTCTTAGGCATGGAGAATATCTGCTCCGTCTCGCCGTATTCCACTACTTCTCCCAACAGGAAAAATGCGGTCTTATCAGAAATTCTTGCAGCCTGCTGCATGTTATGTGTTACCATGACAATAGTATAGTTCTTTTTCAATTCCACCGCAAGGTCTTCGATTTTTGAGGTTGAGATCGGATCCAGTGCGGAGGTCGGCTCATCCATCAGAAGCACCTCTGGTTCTACCGCAAGGGCTCTTGCAATACACAGACGCTGCTGCTGACCACCGGATAATCCTAAAGCGCTCTTCTTTAAACGGTCCTTTAACTCATCCCAGATTGCTGCATCCCTAAGGGAACGCTCCACCAGATCATCCAGCTTTACCTTGGAACGGATTCCGTGGGTTCTCGGTCCATATGCAATGTTATCGTAGATACTCATTGGAAATGGATTCGGCTTCTGGAATACCATTCCGACACGCTTGCGAAGCAAGTTGATATCCATATTTCCGTAGATATCCTGACCATCCAGCAAGACCTTGCCGTTGATCCTGCAGCCCTCGACCAGATCGTTCATCCGGTTTAATGATTTTAATAATGTTGATTTTCCACAGCCCGATGGACCGATAAATGCGGTGATCTCATTCGGACTGATGTTCAGATTGATATTTTTCAGGGCTTTAAAATCCCCATAATACAGATCCAAATTTTCGATAGTAAATTTATCCATGATCAGCCAATTCCCTTTCCTGTGATTTTCTTTGCGATAAAGCCGGACAGTGCATTGATCAGCACAACGATCACTAAAAGCACGACCGCAGTCGCATAAGACTGGTTGGTATAAAGTCCTTCATTGGTCAGCACATACATATGAACGGACAGAGTTCTTGCAGATCCCATGATATTGGCCGGAATTCCTGCTACGGTACCTGCCGTATACATTAAGGCTGCTGTCTCACCTACGATACGTCCCACTGCCAGAATCACACCTGCCAGAATACCCGGAACTGCGGAAGGGAGCACAACCTGGAACACGGTTCTTAATCGTCCAGCACCCAGTCCAAAGCTGCCTTCCCGGTAAGAATCCGGTACGGATTTCAATGCCTCCTCTGTCGTCCTCATGATCGTAGGCAGGATCATGATCGCCAGCGTCAGGGCGCCTCCCAACATGGAATAGCCCCATTTTAAGGCAACACCAAACAGCAAAAATCCAAACAGGCCATACACGATAGAAGGGATTCCGGTCAGGGTTTCTGCCGTGATCCTGACGATCCCAACGATCTTATTGCCTCTCTTGGCATATTCCACCAGATAGATCGCAGCGAAGATACCCAGCGGTACTGCGATCACTAACGATAAGGCTGTCATCAGGATCGTATTGATCAGCGCCGGCATCAGGGATACGTTCTCACTATTATATTCCCAGGCAAATAAACTTGGGGTCAGATATGGAATACCCTTTACCAGGATATAGATCAGCAAAAATGCCAGGATACATACCGTAAAGAGCGCAGATGCTGTCACCAGTACAAGCAGTAAAAAGGATAATGGAGTTCTTTTATAGGAAGCCATCCGCTGCTTCCAGGTCTGTCTGTTGATTGCTTCCATTATTCGCTCCTCCTCTTTAAGATGGAAAATGAAAGGTTAATGATCAGAATAAATACAAACAGCACAACGGCTGTTGCGATCAACGCCTCTCTGTGGAGATCCGTTGCATATCCCATTTCCAGCACGATATTGGCTGTCATGGTACGGATTCCCTGGAAAATGCCCTTAGGCATACGCGGCTGGTTTCCTGCCACCATGATCACTGCCATGGTCTCACCGATCGCACGACCCACACCCAGGATCACGCCTGCCAGAATACCGGATTTTGCCGCCGGAAGTGTTGCAAAAAACACGCTTCTTTCATGACTGGCGCCCAGCGCCAGAGAGCCTTCATAATAGCTGTCCGGAACCGCATTGATCGCAGATTCCGCTACACCGATGATCGTTGGAAGGATCATGATTCCCAGTAAGATCGATGCAGTCGCAATACTCTTTCCGCTGCATTTTCCACTGATATGGAAAAATTCCATAACTGTCGGTTCGATCTTGTCCATCGCCGGTACGATCACCACCATACCGAAAAATCCGTAAACTACGGATGGAATACCTGCCAGCAGATCGATCGCCGGTTTGATCACATGATAGATCCCTCTCGGACAGAAACGGGATAAATAGATCGCTGTCAGAATTCCGATGGGAACGCCGATCAGGATCGCTCCCGCTGTTACATAGATGCTTCCCAGGATCATCGGGAAGATACCGTAGATATCATTTCCGGGCTTCCAGATCGTTCCTGTCAAAAACTTTAACGGCCCGATCTTAAAAATCGCCGGAAGTCCGTTGGCAAACAGGAAAAAGCAGATCATTGCCACCGCGAAGATCAATGCCAGGGCAGATATTAAGAAAATGGCCTCTGCAATTATTTCTTTCACATGTTTCATATCGTACTGGTCTCCTTATGAGAATGAGCCCATCTCCCAACATCTCAGGAGCGGGCCCATCTTAGCTACTTTTATTTACTGTACATCTGCCCAGTCTGTGATCTCACCGGTGTAGATACCCTTTACAGAATCACTGCTCAGTTCCTCTACAGGGCTGTCATTGTTTACGATCACCGCGATACCATCCATAGCGATCGTAGTTCCAGTTAAGCCTTTCTCGATCTCGCTGTCCTTTAAGTCTCTGGAAGCCATACCGATGTCGCAGACACCCTCGATCGCGGAGGTCATACCAGTGGTAGAATCACTCTGCTGTACCTCGATGGTGACATCTGGATTCAGAGCTACATAAGCCTCTTTTAACTTCTCCATAACCGGAGTAACGGAAGAAGAACCGCCTACAACGACCTTGCCGCTTAAACCAGCGGACTCATAAGCGCCATCGTTTCCCTGACTGATGTAACCGTTATCCTCAACAACCTTCTGTCCATCCTCACTCATGATATATTTGATGAAATCCTGAGCCACATCGCTGACCTCACCCTTGGTTGCAATGTTAAATGGTCTTGCGATCTTGTAGGTACCGGATTTGATATTGTCAACAGTTGCCTCGGCACCATCGATCTTTACTGCCTTTACGGTATCATTTAAAGACCCTAAGGAGATATAACCGATTGCCTCTGTGTTGCCAGCTACAGAAGTCATCATAACAGAAGTACTGTTGGTGATCTCTGCATCATCGGTAGTCATATCCACCTTCTCACCTGCATCATTTTTTACTTCAATGCCAAACAGCTCGATAAATGCGCCTCTGGTACCAGAACCGTCCTCTCGGGAGATCACGGTGATCGGTCCCTCTAATGCGCTGTCCTTTGCTGCCTCTGTCGTTGTCTCTGCTGCTGCGGTTGTTGTCTCTGCAGTGGTTGCTGCTGCTTCTGTTGCAGCTGTGGTTGCTGCGCTGTTAGATTTTCCCGAGCAACCAGCCAGTCCCATAACTGCCATGCCAAGTGCTAATAAAACTGCTGCTGATTTTTTCATAACTTTTTACTCTCCTTTTTGTATCCGAATCTCACGGATCATTTATGTTGTTTTACTTGCTTTCCTTAAGTACAAGTGCATTGTAAAATCCTTATGTAAAATCCAAAAGGAGAGTTATGTAAAATGTGGGTTAAATGTGACAAAGTCAATTTACATTGTCACAAGAGCTGATGCTTCTTTACAAAAACGCTCCGGACCATGAGTATAAATTCTCATATTCCGGAGCGTTCTTTTTAATTCAATCCTTGTAACGATTCACTACCTTCATAGTTACGAGCAAAAATCCATTACCGATCAGCAGATATCCTAATAACCTGATCGGAGCTTTCCTTCAGTTTTTCTTCATCCAGATACAACCCAAATCCAAAACATTTAGAATCATATACAATAGGATTGGTATGACTATCTGTAGCTATTTGTTTTATACATCCATAATAGAAATCAGAATCTTCTTCCTTCTCGGTTGCTTCTACCCACTGGGCAGAAAGTCCAATCGCCAGCTGCTGCCAGATCGTACATCCAGGACCTACCAGACTGTCGTCACCGATCATCAGATCAGCGCCTAATTCCCGAATTCTTCCAGCTAACGAAATCGCATCAAATATAGATGCAGCAGAGCCCGGGTGAATGTTATAGCAATCTCCCATTCCCTCTATAATCGTTTTTTGAGCAACTCTGGAAGGCCGCATAGGGTAATCCGGAATCAGTGATAATGGATGCACCTGAGTCTGCAGTGCCTGCCATTCCTTCAAATTCAAGAATGCAGGATCCTCACAGGCATCTAAACCTGCCTCATAAAGCTGCATCATACTATCAGTAATCTCATTCAGCGGTTTTTCTGTTCCTTCTGGACGATAACCACAGTTTACATCACCGATCAGATATGTTTCCTCTCTGGAAAGATATTTTCGTACCATGCCAATGACCTGGCAGTCCAAAGCTTCATCACCAAATAATTTCACTTTTATAAATTTTGTTTTTCCACAGGAGATTGCATATTTTACCTTGTTTTCAATTACCTGCATATCATCACTGAGAATCACATAGACTCCATATACCGGGTCTCTTCCCGGCAGTTCTAACAGCTCCAAAGCATTCTTTCTGACTACTTTTCCCCATAGATCGACCAATGCCATTTCTGTCATCTCAGTCATCCGGTCCCTCCAGGTCTCCAGATGGGCTCTTAAATAGTCAATCGCCTCTCCTACGCTTAAACCAACCAGCTCCTGAAGCCATACCTTCCAGTCCTCCAGAGAGACATCTGGTTGATTCACGGACACAATATTTTCCCCATATCCGGTTTCTGTTCCCGCTTTAATCGAAACAAACACATGCTGTCTGCTCGTCCAGGTTCCAAAACTAAATTTTCTTGTTGCATGAACCTGATGAAGATATAAGGTTGCTTCCGTAATGATATCTGTTGCCTCATAATAGGATTTCATAGTCATTCACCTCTCGCCGTCTGTAATATGCATAAGGAAACCATCGTTTTGATCCTGAAGCCATGTTTTTAACTTCTGCTCCAATTCTCTTGTAATTGCATGTTCCTCTGGATTCTTGATCTCCTCTCCATGCATCTGAAGAGGATCACATTCCAGATCATAAAGATAACGTACCAGCTTTGGCTCTGTCTTGTATCCTACATCAATCACATACACATAACGGCTGGTGCGAATACCTCTCCATCCAAAATCCCTTGGATTCTTTCCAGCCTTCTTGAAATCTTCCAAAAATACATCACGTCCCGGACATGCCGTCAAAAAGCAGACATGCTCTGCATGCATTGGATTTCCCTTGATATCCTGCGAACAGTCTACCCCCTCTACAGTTTCAGGTACCGGAAGATCCAAAAGCCCAAGAAGTGTTGGCATAAAATCCGGACTTCCTATTAAAGTATGGCAAGTAGATGCCGGTAAAGCCCCACCACCTACTACCAGTGGAATTCCTATTGATTCTTCATACCACACATGCTTTGCCATGAGACCGTGAGAACCCATCATATCTCCGTGGTCTGCAGAAAGAACGATGATCGTATCATCATAAATGCCAAGTTCCTTTAACCGGGCGATCAGACGTCCAAACTGATCATCTAAACCAGAAACTGCGGCATAATACTCCTTTGTAACCTTCATAAGCTCTTCTTTTGAATATCCCACTGGTTCATAGGTATGATGATGGATATTTGTCAGATCCACGTTCTCCTTTAAAACCACATCATCCGGATACAAATCCAGGTATTCCTTTGGAACCAGATCATAAGGACTGTGCGGTGGGTTCCAGGAAATAAATAACGCAAATGGATCTTTACCAGCATGATTGTCAATATACTCTAATGCTACATCTGTTTCATGACGCGGGGACCAATCATGTATCTGGATCTGTTCTGGTGTATCTTTCCAATAATGAGGACTCATGTGCTGATCCCACGCACCATAGGAATACCAAAAATCAAAACCATGGCGGCGTGCTCCAGGTGGTGTAAAAGCATCCCAATTACGGGCGCCAGATTCCGGTTTCTCAGAATGATTGAGATCCGGCTCATCCAGATGCCATTTTCCGATATATCCTGTCTGATAACCGCAATCCTTTAATACATCTCCAATACAGTATTCTTCCTCCTTCAATCCCATAGCAAGTCCTGTTTTACAATTTGTAAACACACCTGTATGCAGCGGATTTTTGCCTGTCAGAAGACTTGCACGATGCGGAGAACACAATGGAAAGGTACTGATTGCATCTGTACAATATACGGATTCACTTGCAAATACATCCATATTTGGAGTTTTTACCGGATCTGCCTTGGCAAAACCCATCGCATCCCGTCTCCACTGATCTGCAAAAACAAACAGTAGATTTTTCTTCTTTTTCGGTTTAAAAAAAGCATCCTTCTGTTTTTTGGCCCAGTTTTCCAGTTTTTGATACATTTCTGAAGCCTTTTCTTTATAATCTGCATTCAGACACAGATTCTTCTGTTCCCATGGATCTGCCTGCAGATCATACAATTCTTCATCTTGATTATCATAAATATATTTATAGGATCCGCTGACGATCATACGGCGCATATCACCATATTGATGATTACCGCAGTAGACACTGAAAATATCCTTATTTTCCGGTTCAACCCCTTTCTCCAGAGATGACCTCAATGACATCCCGTCCAGATCATTCTTCGTTGAAAGATCAAACAGGTCAACCAGTGTTGGGACAAAATCCATATGGGAAATTGCAGTTTTCAGCCGGTGATCCTGTGTCTGCCCCGGCAGATGAAATACCGCCGGAACCCGCACTGCTGGCTCATACATCTCCATTTTCTGATACATGGAGTGCTGGCCCATATGTTCGCCATGATCGGTGGTGAATACGATCATCGTATTCTGATCCAGACCATTCTCTTTTAAAGCCTTGCAGATGCGTCCAATCTGATCGTCACACAGACGGCTGAGTGCCAGATGTGCATGCCATCCCTGCTTCCATCCCAATTCTGGAGGAGATTCTCCCAGCTGTGCTGCAGCGCCTTTTCTTCTTCCTTCCGGCTCTCCTTCTGATGGAACCCCTGTCCCTGGAGGCAGGACTATATCTTCATCACGAAACAGATCCCAATATTCCTGAGGAACAATTAACGGTGGATGTGGTGCCCACATATACAAAAATAGTGCAAATGGCTTGTCATGCTTTCTTCCAATAAATTCTTCTGCTCTCGAAGCAAACCAGACATCCTTGAACTCAGAAAGTTCATATGGCCAGATTGATGTTCTGGCATTTGAATAACGATGACGGGCATATTCACCATCTGCCAGCTCATTGATCACAACGGAATCTTCTTCCTTTCTCTGGATATCCAGATGATTCTTCTTTGCATAAGCTGCATATGTATCATCATCTTCCCATAATGCAAACGGAATCGATTCCTTCAGCCCCGGTTTCACACTGATATGATTCACTCCTACATGTGCAACTTCATAACCAGCTTTATAAAACATTTGATGAATCGTCTCATTGTCCCTTGCATACTTCCCTGGCAGATCATTTAACTGCATACCATTTTTTATTGGATTCATGCCTGTGGCCAATGCGGTTCGCGCAGGAACACATAGCGGGCATGTGTTATATGCCCGCTCAAATACTGTGCTTTCTCTGGCTAACTGATTCAGTGCTGGCGTTATTTCTGTATTCCCGGACATCATGCCAAGAGTATCTGCTCTCTGCTGATCCGTCATAATAAATACCAGATTCTGTTTCATTATTAACCTCTGTTCTCCTGTTCTCAACTGATCATATTATTTAATCCATACTCTGATAACGATCATATGCTTTCTGATAGATTTCGATATAATCCTGAACATGCATCTGATCTAATTTCTTCAAATAGCCATCCCACTCTGCTTCAATTCCACCATTTACGATCCAGTTTGCATAGCACTGATCCACATATGCCTTGATATCTGTTTCCAATGCGGATATCTGCTCAACCTCATCCATGGAGAAAAATACACTTGGGAAGATCTCGTCTGCCGGCACATTATATGGAGCATAGAAAGCATCAAGCTCTTTACGTTCCTGTAAGTTCGCATTTAATTCCAGTTTAGAAGCAATTTCCATTGTAACAGCACCCAGACTGTTTACTCCTGGAGAATAGTCATGGATCATTTCTGTGAAGGACTTACCATCCGGTACTGGAAGATAATGATAGGTTCCATCTGCTGCTTTTTCAAGTGTACGGCCTAACAGACCCTGATCGATCTGCAGAGATGTTTCTGGATCAAAATGGGTATCCACCCAGCGCATCAATATCTCCGGATGCTCAGCCTTGTTTGTAATTGCAAAAGAGCCCTTGGAATTAATCGCAGATGTATATGTATTCCATATCTGCTTACCGTCAGCACCCTTAAGTGGTGCCATCGGCACAAAATCATCCTTATTCGGGCCAGCTGTAGAAGTCAGGCTCCATCCCATGAAGGCACCGATATTTTTCTCAGGAGCTTTGATTTTTGCAGTATAAACATTAAAATCATGCGTAAAGCCTTCTTTATCAATCAACTGATTTTCATAAAGATCATGGAAATATTCAATTGCCTGACGGTAAGGCTCTGTTAATGGCGTATAAACCACTTTCTGATCTTTTACAATAAAATGATCATTTTTATCTACCTGCCCGCCACGATCCAACTGTCCAAAGCTTCCAAACAAAGAATACAGGCCATTTTCTTTTCGGTTATACAGGAATGTGAACGGGATCTGATCATCCGTATGGCCATCTCCGTTTAAATCATTATCATGAAAAGCCTGAAGAGTTTCTTTAAATTCATCCAGAGTCTCTGGAACCTTCATTCCAAGCTGATCCAACCAGGTTTTATTAATAAACAGCTTATCATGAGTAGTTGGAGATAACTCGGTCAGCGAAGGCAGACTGTAAATATTTCCATCTGGAGCTGTCAGCTGTTTTTGGTATTCTGGATGTTCATCTAACAGTTTTTTCACGTTAGGCGCATACTCCTGGATCAGATCATTCAGTGGAATCAGCATACCCTGGGTACCGTATTTGATCACATCCACATCACTTAAGATACCCTGTCCATAGAATGCATCTGGCAATTCACCCGCAAATAACAGACCCTTTTTCTCTTTCCATCCATCCTCAGAGCTCATATTCCAATCGATATGAACTCCTGTTTCTTCTTCCAGCTTCTGGAAAAACTCAAGATCAGCAAAATTTTTATTATGACGGGATTTTGCTGCCATCTCATAGGTAACAGGTGCATTCACAATCGGCATTCCTGTCTGATTCATCAATGGCTTGTCTTCCTCGGTTTCCTTTGCAGCCGCTGGAGCTGTTGTTTCTGGTGCAGGACTGGATGTTTTCTGTGGAACACAGCCGGTCAGACATCCCAGTGCCATGGCTACTGCCAATGCAGCACAAGAAAATTGTTTGTTTTTACGTTTCATAGTATATCCTCCTCTTTCATAATTATTTAACCCTTGTCTATTCAGTACTTTCATAGTTAACCCTTTACAGCACCAACCATAACACCTTTCGCAAAGTACTTCTGCAGGAAAGGATAAATGACCAGAACAGGCAATGCTGAAACAATGATCAAGCCATATTTGATCAATTCTGCCGCTTTTTGCTGCTCTAACATACTTTCAATATCCGTCATCATATCTGCAGATGCCTGATTTTGTACCAGAATTCCTCTCAAAACTAACTGTAATGGATATAATCCTTCATCACGTAAATATACCAGACCATTCATAAATTCATTCCAGTGGGCAACTCCATAATAGAGCACCAAAACTGCCATAATGGATTTTGACAGCGGCATTACAATCTGCCAGAAAAATTTAAAATGACTGCATCCATCAATTGATGCCGCCTCATATAATTCCTCCGGAATATTGTGCTGAATGTTCGTTTTTGCAATAATTACATTAAACACATTCAGCGCCGGCAGCAGAACCATAACCCATGGAGTGTCATATAAACCAATCTTTTGCATCAGTAAATAAGTCGGCATCAGTCCACCCTGGAAATACATGGTAAACATCATGAAAAATGTCATAAATTTTCGTCCGGAGAAATCTTTTCTGGATAATGGATACGCAAATACCATAGTCATGATAATGTTAATCGCAGTCCCTACAAACGTATAAAAAATAGTGTTGCCATAAGCTCTCCAGATCTTTGTATTTTCAAAGATTCTCTGATATCCTAAAGTATTAAAGCCCTTTGGAAAAAACACCACCTGTCCGGTGTTGATCGCATCCGGATCAGAAAAGGAAGCAATAACAATAAAATACAATGGGTAAAGTACTAATACGGTAATAATGCCTAGTACCGCATAGTTAAATATATCAAAAAATATATCCTCTTTACTTCTTTTAAAGAAATTATGTTTTCTTTTTTCTTTCATCCCATGCTTCCTCCTACCACAAACTGTTTTCGCTAGTTTTCTGAGCAATTTTATTCACCGTTACCAGAAGAATAATATTGATAATATTGTTAAACAAGCTAATAGCAGCAGAATAACTATACTGGGCATCAATCAAACCGATCTTATAAATATAAGTAGGAATAATCTCACTGGCTGCAATATTTAAACCGTTCTGCATCAGATATGCTTTCTGGAAACCAATATTCATAACCTTACCCATTTCCATAATCAGCAGCATCGTCACTGTAGGCATGATTCCAGGAATATCAATATGTCTGATAATCTGCCATCTGTTTGCTCCATCCATTTTGGCTGCTTCGTATAAATCCGGGCTGATCCCTGCCAGCGCAGCAATATAAATAATCGCGCTCCATCCAGCATTTTGCCATACCCCTGACAATACAAAAATCGGCCGGAACCATTCAGGCTGTCCCAAAAAGAATTTTGCATCTCCGCCTAACGATGTGATCAGGTTGTTGATCAGGCCGGTACGTGGAGAAAGAAATATATAGAGCATACCGGTTAAAACAACAATGGAGATAAAATGTGGACAATAGGTTACCGTTTGAACAAACTGGCGGAATTTCTGGTTCTTCATCTGATTTAAAAGAATTGCCAGTAAAATCGGAATTGGAAAACCAATCAGGATCTGCAGTAAGCTCAATGACAATGTGTTCTTAATCAGAGGCCAGAATTGATAGGATTCAAAAAATCTTTTGAAATATTTAACCCCTACCCAGCTGCTCCCACAGATTCCCTTACTTGCCTGAAAATCTTTAAAGGCAATTTGTACTCCGTACATAGGAAGATAATGGAACACAATGAAATAGATGACCGGAAGCAGACACATAAGAAATAGCTGCCAGTCTTTCCGGAACGCACGTTTGATCCGAACATTTAATGGTTGCTTTGTTTTTTCAATCACGAAAGTCACCTCCTGTATTCAGTATAATCATTCAAAATGCACAAATTCAATGCACATTATTTTTGTTGATAGTGTATTTTAAACAAATCATTAGATTTTAAGCGGTTTGTTTTATAAATCGCGTTTACTTTATTCATAAAACATGCAGGTTTATATGCATTTTTTATAAAAAATGCACACTTTCAACTTGATAATTCTGATACGGATTGTTACAATAATTGTAACTATGAAGGTCCTGAATAGCTACCAATAATTATAAACACAGTCCTTAGGAGCACTTACAATGAAACGAAAAACCTTCGATCACATTTTTTTCAAATATTTGATCTCTTATCTATTGATCCTGCTGATCCCCATTTTATTTATTAATGGTCTTTTTGGCCATCGGTTTATGAAAGCATACAAAAAAGAAATCCAGGAGCAGGCCAATACTGACCTGATCAATCTTGGCCAGATGATGGATTCTGAACTGCAAACGATCGCTACTACTGCAGATCAGATACGAATGTCTATGGATTTTGATGGCTACCGCTTTACAGAGAATCCTTTACGCAGCCGCAATTATGTGGATCAATTAAAGGTTTACAGCGTCACAAACCCTCTTCTTAGTGAAACTGCTATTTATCTACGTGGTGAAGATTATATGTTCATGAATCAATCCACCTGCCCTGTCGATTTCTTTTTGAACAACATGTATTTATTTGAAAAAACTTCTTCTGAGGAAATGAGAGATTTGCTGTTTCATGGCAGCCACAGAACTATCTTACCTGAACAAAAAGTGATTATTCCTGGAAGAAGTGACTCTTTTCTGGTTATTTTAGAGCCTTTATACACCGACTATGAATCTGTCCAGGGTATGTGCCTGTTTTTTATACGCTCTGTAGATTTAAAGCGCTTTGCGGACAGCCGGTTAAACAAATATGAAGCTTATTTTTCTATTGAAGATGCAGAAGGAAATTTATTATTTTCATCTAATACTATGCCTGAAGAACCTTATATCACCTCTCGATATGATTCTTCCCAGACCGGTTGTGTATACACTGCCTATATACCAGAAAGTCTGAAATTTGTTAAAAAAATAGAGATCATTAACCATGAGCTGTTTTCAGTAACCCTTTTTGTTCTGCTGATCTCTGGAGTAATTATTTCTATTTTTATGCGGATAAATTACTCTCCTATCCGGAAATTAGAAAAAAAGGCATCTGCATTAACGAATCTTCATCATAAGAGCATCCACGAAAACAGTCTGGAAACCATTTCTACCACTCTGGATTATCTGTCAGACCAAAACCTTTATCTGGCTGATAAGTTAAAAAACAGTACTGCTGCCATCAAAAGCGGACGAATCTATCATCTTCTCACAGGTCATTACCGGAGCCGGGAAGATTTTAATATGGATGCGGAAGATCTGAACATGGATTATCTGAATAACCGTTTTGTTGTTGCAGTCGCTCAGATTCACGGGCAGATTGAAGACTATGATGCCCTTGCTCTGTGTATTCAAAAATTTCTGGTTCAAACTATGGAATGCTACTATACCTTTACTCCTGAGCCGGATAAAATTATATTTATCCTTGGAATTAAAGAAGAGGCTTCCATGATCCGGGAGATTGAAGACACGTTAAAACAGCTGCGCCTGGAAACTCGGAAACAATTCCCTCTTGATATTACCATTGGTGTGGGAAATGCTCATTTCGGTACACTTTCCATCCCCAAATCTTATATGGAAGCAAGAAGTGCCCTTGATTACCGCTTTGTAAAAGGAAATGGTACGGTAATCCTTTTCCAAAGTCTACAGATCCAGGAATGCGCTTCCATACCTTATCCCAAGCAGGCATTAGAACAATTGCGCAATGTCATTACCTGTGGAGATAAAACCAGTATCCATGATCTGGTGTGTACAATTGCCAATGATATTGAAAGGGAAAACCTGCCATTGTTTGCTGCCAAAGGAATCTGTTTTGATATCCTCAGCACGTTTATGGAAGCAGCCACTTCGCAGCAGACCTTGCTTCCTAACAATATTGATCCGTCCACTCTTATGAATATGGAAACGGTTGATGATGTTATTGCCCTGATCCAAAAACTAAATATTCAATTAGTGGAAACCAACAAGGGAACAGAAAAACAAGATTCAGATATTCTCGATGAGTTAAAACATTACATTGAAAGTAACTGTTTCCGATGCGATTTTTCCATTCAGGAAACCGCAGAATATTTTCATATGCTGCTTCCTAATCTGAGCCAATTCTTTAAAGAAAAGACAGGACGAAATATTCTTGATTATACGACTCAGTTACGCATGCAGAAAGCAAAAAACCTGTTGGCCGATCCTAATCTTACACTTAAGGATATCAGCCAACAGGTGGGATATTATAATGTATCAAGTTTTATCCGTCGATTTAAGCAAATTCAGAAAATGACTCCGGGAGATTATCGAAAAACTTTATAACAGGCACTCTCTACCACTTATAATGTTTAATGAGTGCCTGGGTTCCCAAGTCCCCCATACCCTCGTCTTCCAGTCCCCTGCACATCTGGAGCACGTCTTCTAAGACATCCAGCTTCACGGAAACGGCAGCTGCCTCTTCCTCTGCCAGGCTCATATCTTTGATGAAGTGCTTCAGGAAGAATCCTGGATTAAAATCATCCTTCAATGCCTTGGAAGCAACATTGTTCATCTGTGCGCTTCCTGCTGCACCGGTAGAGATAGATTTTAACATCACATCCACATCCAGACCTACGTTCTTGGCATATACCATGGCTTCGCAGGCACCTGCTAAAGCTCCGGCGATAGCGATCTGGTTGCACATCTTCGTGTGCTGGCCATTGCCTGCCTTACCCTCGTAGTTGATATTCTTACCCATCGCCTCAAAAACTGGCATACAGGTATCGAAATCGTCTTTCTTGCCGCCTGCCAGAATGGTCAGCGTACCAGCTTTCGCACCGCTGTCGCCTCCGGTCACCGGTGCATCGATGGCATGCAGTCCCAGCTTTTCTGCCTCATCAAAGATCTGGACTGCAAGCTTCGGGCTGGTCGTTGTCATATCGATCACGTAAGTTCCCGGATCTGCATTGGCTAAGATCCCGGCCGGTCCAAAGTACACCTCGATCACATCCTTCGGATATCCGACGATGGAGATCACTGCATCTCTTCCTTTGGCACATTCTGCCACAGAATCACACCAGATAGCGCCCTCTCCGATGACATCCTCAACTTTAGACCTGGTTCTTGTATAGATAGAAACCTCAAATCCGGCTTTCATCAGGTTGCGGACCATGGATTTGCCCATGATCCCGACTCCTACAAATCCTATCTTCTTCATGTTATCTCCTCCGATATCCAGTTTTAAAATCTACCAGATTTTTCATGCTGTCTTTCTCGCCCGCTAGAAACTTCTCCAGATTGCCGCCTGCGATCCGCACGATCCGCTCAAAGGTCTCCTGCAGATGGTACTGTCCGGAAATATGAGGCGTGATATACATTCTCGGTGCATCCCACAGTGGAGAATCTTCCGGAAGCGGCTCCGGTTCTGTCACATCTACGCCGCAGCCACCAAGCCATCCGTCATGGAGTACCCGGTTTAATGCCTCCGGATCGATCGCGCTTCCGCGGCCGACATTTAACAGAAATGCCGTTTTCTTCATCAGACGAAGTCGCCGTTCATCCAGGATGTGATAAGTTGCCGGGGAATTCGGTAATGACAGGGCAACAAAATCTGCTCTTGGAAGCAGCTCGTCCAGATGTTCCGTCGTAAATACCTCATCCAGATAATCCGGTTTCTCACCCTCGGTTCTTCGAAGACCGATCGTATAACTTCCCAGCGCCTTCATGCGCTTCGCATATTCACCGCCGATATCCCCCAGGCCAACCACCAATGTCGTTGATCCATAGATAGAAGTTACCGTTCCTTCATCCTTCCACTGATGGTTTTTCTGGTTTACATAATATTCTGCCAGGTGCTTCTGCATCATAAGCGTAACACCTAACATATGCTCTGAGATTGCCAGCCCATATGCACCGGTCGCATTCGTGAGCAGAACCCCCTCCCTTAACACTCCTGGTTTACAGAAGGCATCTGAGCCTGCAGAATTTAACTGGAACCACTCCAGCTTCGGCGCCTTCGCAAGCTGTTCGGCACTGACATTACCGATGATGATCTGTGCATTCGCCAGTTCTTCCTCTGTCACCGCCTTCGGGGATGTGTAGGTGAACACACAGCCGGTACCTATATTTTCCAAATATTCTTTGTGACGCTCCTCAACCGGAATCACCACTAAAACCTGCTTACTCATAGAAAATCCTCCTGCACTTTCGATTGCTTCTGCGTTTTGTCACTTGCAGTCATTTTCTGTCATTTCCAATCAATTAATGATTTTGTAACTGTTCAGTACCTTCACAGTCACGAGCAAAAATCCATGAAAAATTGCCTGCGGCAATGGGATTTTTGCCTACCCGCCTATGTTTTCTTACGGTCAGCGCAGTAAATGCGCAGACCTACTGAACAGTTACATGATTTTCAATGTCCATCAGCATGTCTACACGTCTCTGATGACGTCCGCCCTCGAAGCTTGCGTTTAACCACTCATCTACGATCATTTTTGCCAGCTCAACACCGACCACTCTCGCACCAAATGCCAGAACGTTGGAATCGTTGTGCATACGGGACAGCTTTGCTGTGTATGGCTCGCTGCAGACACAGGCGCGAACACCCTTTACTTTATTCGCTGCCAGAGAGATACCAACACCGGTTCCGCAGATGGCAATACCAAGATCTGCCTCTCCGTCTACCACTGCACGGCCTACCTTTTCACCATATACCGGATAATCACAGCTGTCTGTGGAATTGGTTCCCAGATCCAGGACTTCATAGCCTTTCTCCTCCAGATGCGCTTTGATTGCTGCCTTCATCTCCAGTGCTGTGTGATCATTTCCAATTGCGATTTTCATAACATTTCTCCTCTTTATATATAAAATATTTTTACCTGCATTTTTTACGGTCAGCGCAACAAGTGCACAGACCTGCTGAACCATTTCCTATCTCTCATAAACCTTCCGGACATTGTCCAGCTTCGCTACCGCATTCTGCAGCATCAGATCTGCCGCCGTAAACGCTGCCATGGTCTCTACAACAACCACGGCTCTCGGTACGATGATGGGATCGTGACGCCCTTTGATCACGGTTTCTACCTCCTCGCCGGCCCGGTTCACGGTCTGCTGAGGTCTTGAGATGGACGGAGTCGGCTTAAAAGCCGCCCGCAGAACGATCGGACTTCCATCACTCATACCTCCTAAGATGCCGCCGGAATGGTTGGTGCGCTTTCCGATGGTTCCATCTGCATTTCTGCAGAAATCGTCATTATTGACAGAACCAACGGCCTTCGCCGCTTCAAAGCCATCACCGATCTCCACGCCTTTCACTGCACCGATAGACATCTCGGCATGGGCCAGTCTGGCATCCAGCTTCTCAAAAACCGGCTCCCCGATTCCCGCCGGAAGCCCGGTGATGACACATTCCACCACGCCTCCTACGGAATCCTGATCTTCTAACATCTGCTCCAGATAGCTCTCTGCTTCTTTTGCAGCTTCCCGATCCGGCATACAGACCTTATTCTCCGATGCCGCCTCCAGATCAAAACGTTCCATGGAGATCTCCACCGGTCCGATGGATCTGGCATAAGCTGTCACCGTCACTCCAAGGCTCGCCAGCAGCTTTGCCGCAATCGCTCCCGCTGCCACGCGCCCGATGGTCTCCCGGCCGGAGGATCGTCCGCCGCCCCGGTAATCGCGGAATCCGTACTTTTCATCGAACGTATAATCCGCATGTCCCGGGCGGTAAATATCCATAATGGAACTGTAATCATGGGATCTCTGGTCTGTATTCCTTACCAGAAGCGAGATCGGCGTTCCGGTAGTCTTTCCTTCAAACACACCTGACAGGATCTCCACCTGGTCACGCTCCTGACGCATGGTAGTAAACCTGCTCTGTCCCGGCTTTCTCCTATTTAAATAAGTCTGAATATCCTCCTCACAAAGCGCAAGCCCCGCAGGGCAGCCATCTACTACAACCCCAACTCCCTTTCCGTGCGACTCACCCCAGGTCGTCATCGTAAGCAGTGTCCCCCATGTCGATCCAGCCATAAATTATCCTCTTACCTTCACGATAGCACAGCAGTTCGGCTCATCCACCCTCACTGGATTCGCGCTGCCCACCAGAAGTCCTTTCTCGTAATCAATATGGAAGAATGTAATACTTCCCGTTTCATGGTTCAGGCTTGCGATATGCTGATCATCCGGGAAAATCGCGATGTCTTTCGGATACTCGCCACTGATCGGCAGACAGCAGATCAGTTCCAGAAGTCCTGTCTCCTCATCACGTTTGTATATACTTACCGTATCATCACCTGCATTGGAGCAGAACAAATGCTTCTCATCGGAAGAGAACCGGATGGCGCAGGCTGCAGTCAGCTGGCTTAACCGTTTCTCGCCTGTGGTGGAAATCGTCTGGATCTTTTCTAACTTCGGAGCCCGCTTGCCGGTCTCGTATGTATACACATCAATTACATTTTTCACTTCATACATCAGATACATATATCTTCCGTCTTTGCTGAAAATGAAATGCCTTGGAGCGGATTCCAGGTCACATGGAAGTGTATCCACCAGCATCAGCGTATCATCATTCTCATTGATCCGGTAAACCTTCACCTGGTCAACACCAAGATCTGCCACCATCACAAACTTTTTGTCCGGTGTCATACGGACACAGCTGACATGCGGACGGAACATACGCTCAGCCACACTTCCCAGTCCCTTATGGTAAATACCGGCCGCGATGCTGCCGATGCTTCCATCTGAATTCAGATTCATAACCGTTGCCTTACCATCATGGTATCCTGCCACGAACAGGTATTTTCCATCTGGATCAACGGAAAGCTGACAACCCCTCATTCCTTTAATATTGGCTGTATTTAACTTGGTAATACTTCCGTTCTCATGGATCCGGAAGGAAACCACACCCTCATCAGCAATGGAATATAAAATCTTACCATCCGGTGATGCCACTACATAAGAAGAGTTGTCCACCTCAACTTCACATCTCTCCTTAAAAACACCCTTTTCCACATCCACATCGTAGACCGTAATTCCCTTTGCGTTACCCGTATAAGAATAAGATCCCACATAAGCCATGTACATCTCTTTCATGTCACATTCCTCCTACCAAACTGAATGTCTAAATTGTACCATAGATTTAACAAAAAATCTATTGACACTCATATATTTTTCTGTATAATGGAGTTTGCGTCTGGTTTATTATTACTAAACTTTTTGATTATTTTTAGTGTCAGTTAGTATTTGTAAACTTTTCGATTACTATTATAATGAGGATGTGACTGTAAAGGTACTGGACAGTTACATAAGTATCATATGAGCACGGAGGAGGCAACTAATGGATATTGGGCTGAAATTAAAAGAGCTGCGTATCTTAAAGGGGCTGACGCAGGAGGAGCTGGCAGATCGTGCGGAGCTGTCAAAGGGGTTTATTTCCCAGATCGAGCGGAATCTCACCTCGCCTTCTATCGCCACCCTGATGGATATCCTGCAGTGTCTGGGCACGACCACGGCGGATTTCTTCACAGAAGCCCCGGATGAACAGATCGTGTTCGGAAAAGCCGACTATTTTGAAAAAATTGATACAGACTTAAAGAATGAGATCAAATGGATCATTCCAAACGCCCAGAAAAATATGATGGAGCCCATCCTCCTGACTCTGGAGGCAGGCGGCGAGACCTACCCGGACAATCCCCATGAGGGGGAGGAGTTCGGATACGTTCTTCAGGGCAGTATCGCCATTCATTTAGGGAATAAGCTCTACCGGGCCAAGAAAGGTGAATCTTTCTATTTTACCCCGGACAAAAAACATTATCTTACAAGCAAAACCGGAGCCATCATCTTATGGGTCAGCTCACCGCCTAGTTTTTAAGGCCCGGCCATTACCATTATCAGGAGGAAACATATCATGAGTCAGCCACTTATTGATCTGGTGAATATCTCAAAAAGCTTTGACGGCACGATGGTGCTGGATGATTTAAATCTCTCTGTTAAGGAGAATTCCTTCGTAACGCTGTTAGGCCCAAGCGGCTGCGGCAAGACTACAACGCTTCGTATTTTAGGCGGTTTTGAACACGCGGATTCCGGTAAGGTCATTTTCGATGGTCAGGATATTTCCAGCCTGCCGCCTAATAAGCGCCAGTTAAACACCGTTTTCCAGAAATATGCCCTGTTTACCCACATGACCATCGCGGAAAATATCGCCTTCGGCCTGAAAATTAAGAATAAACCAAAGTCCTATATCCAGGACAAGATCAAATATGCGTTAAAATTAGTGAACTTAGACGGCTTTGAGAACCGTGACGTCAACTCCTTAAGCGGCGGCCAGCAGCAGCGTATCGCCATTGCCCGCGCCATCGTCAATGAGCCGAGAGTCCTGCTTCTTGATGAGCCTTTAGGCGCTCTGGACTTAAAGCTGCGCCAGGACATGCAGTACGAGCTGATCCGCCTGAAAAATGAGCTTGGCATCACCTTTATCTATGTCACCCATGATCAGGAGGAAGCGCTGACTATGTCCGACACCATTGTTGTCATGAACCAGGGTTACATCCAGCAGATGGGTTCCCCGGAGCAGATCTACAACGAGCCGGAAAATGCCTTCGTAGCGGATTTCATCGGTGAAAGCAACATTGTTCCGGGTATTATGCTCCATGATGAGCTGGTTGAGATCTTCGGTGCAAGATTTGCCTGTGTGGATAAGGGCTTTGGGAACAATACCCCTGTTGACGTAGTCATCCGTCCAGAAGATATCGAACTGGTCGCTCCGGAAGAAGGTACGTTAAAGGGTATCTGCACCCACCTGATCTTCAAGGGTGTTCACTACGAGATGGAGATCACCACGCCGGACGGTTTTGAATGGCTGGTTCACAGCACAAGTCTCTGTCCGGTTGGCAAAGAGGTCGGCATCCGGGTTGATCCGTTCAATATTCAGATCATGAATAAACCGGCTTCTGAAGATGAGGAGGCAGTGGGAGTCAATGAGTAAAAAATTATTATCCGGTCCTTATCTGTTATGGATGATCGGTTTCACGGTCATTCCTCTTGCGCTGATCGTTTTCTATGGTCTCACTGACCGAAGCGGCGCATTTACTCTGGCCAACGTCCTTTCCATCGGAACCGCCGAGCACCGGAAGGCCCTGTTTTTATCCCTGGGTCTTTCCCTGATCAGCACCCTTGTGTGTCTGCTTCTGGCTTATCCACTGGCTATGATCTTACGAAAGAGAAATATCGGGAAAGGAAGCTTTGTGGTCTTTATTTTCATTCTTCCTATGTGGATGAACTTCCTGCTGCGTACCCTGGCATGGCAGACCCTGCTGGAGAAAAATGGTGTCATTAACGGCATTCTCTCCGCGCTGCATCTGCCAACCCAGTCTCTGATCAATACCTCCGGAGCCATTATCTTAGGTATGGTATACAACTTCCTGCCTTTTATGGTTCTTCCTATTTATAATGTGCTTTGCAAGATTGATGACAACACCATCAACGCAGCACAGGATCTGGGCGCAAACTTTTTCCAGACTCTGTTCTATATCTGGCTGCCGCTCAGTGTCCCTGGCATCATCAGCGGTGTCACCATGGTATTTGTCCCGGCGCTGACCACCTTCGTGATCTCTAACCTGCTGGGCGGAAGCAAGATCCTGCTGATCGGTAATGTCATCGAACAGGAGTTTACCAAAGGAAGCAACTGGCACCTAGGCTCCGGCCTTTCCCTGGTGCTGATGATCTTCATTTTACTGAGCATGGCGCTGATCGCCAAATATGATAAGAACGGGGAGGGAACTACATTCTGATGAAAACATTAAAGCACCATGCAAAACGAATCGTAGAGAACTTCTATCTGGTTCTGATCCTGATCTTTTTATATGCACCTATCGTGACCATGATGGTCCTGTCCTTCAACAGTTCCAAATCCAGGACCCAGTGGGGCGGCTTTACCCTTCAGTGGTATACCCAGATGTTTGACAGTGCCACCATCATGGATGCTCTGGTCAACACACTGCTCATCGCCTTTGTATCGGCGCTGATCGCCACCATCATCGGCACTGCGGCATCCATCGCCATCAACAGCATGAAACCGCTGCCCCGGACGATCATCATGGGCATTACCAATATTCCTATGCTGAATGCAGATATCGTAACTGGTATTTCCTTAATGTTAGCGTTCATCGCTTTCGGCATTTCCCTTGGCTTTCAGACCATTCTGATCGCCCACATTACCTTTAATATTCCGTATGTGATCCTAAGCGTCATGCCAAAATTAAAGCAGACCAACAAGAGCACCTACGAGGCAGCCATGGATCTGGGCGCATCCCCGATCTATGCCTTTTTCAAGGTAGTTTTCCCGGATATTCTCCCTGGAGTCCTGTCCGGTTTCCTGCTGGCATTTACCATGTCCCTGGATGATTTCATCATCACCCACTTCACCAAGGGAGCCGGCATCAACACCCTATCAACCTTGATTTATAGTGAAGTGCGCCGTGGAATCAAGCCTTCCATGTACGCCCTGTCCACGATTATTTTCCTGGCAGTTCTGGTGCTTCTCCTAATCACCAATTTCGCTCCAGGTCGCAAAAAAGAAGAGCGTTAGAGGAGATTAACTGAATGAAAAAACGTGTATTTTTGTTTCCTACAGCCGTTTTCCTTGGCGCTGCGTGCCTCCTTTCCGGCTGTGGCAAAAAATCTGCCACCGACGATGCAGGTGAAGTGTATGTCTACAACTGGGGAACTGTGGGTATCCTCTATAACACCAGCATGGTAGCCCCGGAAGATGTTCCAACCAAATGGGCAGATTTATGGGATGAAAAGTTCAAGGGCGAGATCCTGATGCAGGACAGTGTCCGGGACAAGATGAATTTCGAATACATTACCTATGCGACTCCAAACAAGGGGGCTTTTAATCTGTTAGACGAAGAAATACAGAATAACAAGGCTTTTTTCCCTGATATTGATTCTTTAAAGAACTGTGAAGTTTTTCAGTATCTTGGAGATGATGTAGATTCCATCTACAATGACCTCTGGAAAGAAGTAAAATCCAACTAAATTGCAACAGACCTACTGAATAGTTATCTTTTATAAGGAGAATATTTACATGAAAAAATCTTACACTCGCATTTCCATGGCTGCTCTGGCAGTCCTTGCTGCTTCTGTATCTGTGACCGGCTGCGGCTCTTCCAAGTCCAGTGCCAACAAAGACAATGAACTCTACGTTTACAACTGGGGTGAGTACATTGATGAATCTGTCATTTCCCAGTTTGAGGAAGAAACCGGTATTAAGGTCATCTACGATATGTTTGAGACCAATGAGGAGATGTACCCGATCATCGAGGCTGGCGCTATTTCCTACGATGCTGTCTGCCCTTCCGATTACATGATCCAGAAAATGGTTCAGAATGACCTTCTGGCAGAGTTAAACTTCGACAATATCCCAAATATCAAGGAGATCGACCCGTTATACCTGCAGATGGCCAGCACCGCTTTCGATCCGGAAAACAAATATGCCGTTCCTTACACCTGGGGTGACCTTGGTATCCTCTACAATGACAAACGTTTAGAGGAGCTTGGCATTGACCCGCCTACCAAATGGTCTGATCTATGGGATGAGCGTTTATCCGGCGAGCTTCTGATGCAGGACAGCATCCGCAGCGCATTCACCATTGCCCTGACGAAAAACGGCTACTCCTTAAACACCACCAACCCGGATGAAATCGCCATCGCCAAAAATGACCTGATTGCCCAGAAGCCTCTGGTCCAGGCTTACGTCATTGACCAGGTCCGTGATAAGATGATCGGCGGTGAAGCAGCAGTCGGCGTCATCTACTCCGGCGAGATGCTCTACATCCAGAACGAAGTAAAAGAACTGGGTCTTGATTACAATTTAAATTATGTTCTTCCAGAGGAAGGTACTTATATTTTCATCGACTGCTGGGTTGTTCCGAAAAACGCCAAGCACAAAGAAAATGCTGAAAAATGGATCAATTTCCTGTGCCGCCCGGATATTGCCAAGAAGAACTTCGAGTACATCACCTACTCCACTCCAAACAAAGGGGCTTTCGATCTGTTAGACGCAGATCTGCAGAATAACAAGGCGCTCTTCCCTGATATTGATAACCTGAAAAACGCAGAAGTGTTACAGTATCTGGGCGATGAAGTAGATGATCTGTATAATGAAGCATGGAAAGAAGTAAAGGCTGAATAATTGCAAAAAAAATCCCTCATGGTATCATATAGATATTATGAGGGATTTTTATATCTATTTTTCTTTACACTCACTTTCTCTTTACACCAATCCCCATCGCCATCATGGTTATAATGCTTCCGGATCTCACCATCAATTCCACCATCCGGTCAATGGCTCCCTCTTTGGTCTTCACCTGACCATGCAGTTCAATACTCTCTTTCTTTAACAGATCTGTAATTTTCATAAGCGCACTTCCTTCAGCTGGGTAAGAAGTGCCTCTGCCTCTTCTCTGGTAGCAAGCTGCTCCGAAAATGCACTGGCACTTCCGGTTGCGGCACCTCTTAAAAATGCTTCCTGATAATCTCCGGTCTCCAGATACCCTGTCAAAAATCCTGCTACCATGGAATCTCCGGCGCTACGGAATTAACCACCTTTCCCCTGGGAGCCGGACATTCATAAACGGCCCCATCCTCAGCAACCAGCACTGCACCATCGCCTGCCATGGACACCAGTACATTCTCTGCCCCCATCGCCTGAAGCTTCTTCGCATAAGAAGCAATCTCAGCTTTATCACTGAGTTTCACATGGAAAATCTCTCCTAATTCATGATGATTGGGTTTGATCAAAAATGGATGATATGGAAGGACTTTGGTCAAAAGCTCTCTGGTGGCATCTACCACGATCCGGATTCCACGGCCATCCAGACGCTCCATGATCCGCTCGTACATATCATCCGGAAGCGTATTCGGAATACTTCCGGCAAGTACCAGAATATCTCCCTTCTTTAACTGCTCCAGCTTTTCATAGAGCTTCTCAATATGTCGTTTTTCAATATGAGGTCCCTGTCCATTCAGTTCCGTTTCCACCTCAGCCTTTAACTTCACATTAATTCTGGACATCCCCTCTTCTACCCGGACAAAATCAGCGCTTACGCCCCTCTCTGCCACCCGACGCTCGATCTCTTCTCCCGTAAAGCCTGCGGTAAAGCCCAGCGCCACACTGTCCAGTCCCATATTTTTCAAAACTACGGATACGTTCAGTCCTTTTCCGCCTTCCAGGATCTGCTCATAGGTTGTCCGGTTGACCTCACCAACCGCAAAATGATCTGCCCGCACAATATAATCAAGGGATGGATTAAATGTCACTGTGTAAATCATATGTCTTCAACCTCCACAATATTTTCATATTTTTTATACTTCTTATCCTTCAGTCCCGCTGTGATCACCGTCACATCCGCAAGCTCTGCAAATGTCACCTGTGCGATCTTGCCAAATTTGCTGCCGTCACAAAGCACATAGCATTCCCTGGTCTGTTTCATGGACAGCCGTTTCACCGCTGCTTCTTCCATCTCCGGCGTGGTACAGCCTTCCTTCTTGCGGATTCCGTCCGCTCCCCAGAAGCCCCTGGTGAAATGATACCGCCGCAGCGTTTCCATAGCATCTGCTCCGACTACTGCTTCCGTGGTTCCCTTCACATTGCCGCCAAGAATACTGACTTTCATGCCTCTTCCTGCCAGCTTCAAAGCATGTGACATAGAATTCGTCACATAAGAGGCGTCACGTTCCTCGATGTACTCCACCAGATATTCCGTACTGCTTCCTGCATCCACATAAACAAAGTCTCCCGGCTCGATCAGGGAAGCCGCATACTTTGCGATCTGCTTCTTCTCCTCCACATAGAGTTCCTGCCGTTCCTCCACCCGGATCTCCCTGGTCTGATAACCAGTCTCTAAGCTGGCTGCTCCTCCATAAATCTTTTTTAACTTTCCCATCTGGGCCAGCTGGCTTAGATCCCGCCGGATCGTTGCCTCCGATGCATCCAGGCTTTCCGTCAGATCCTGCACCGACACCGTTCCCTGCTCCTCCAGGATACGCAGGATCTCCTGGAAGCGTTTCTCCATCAACATAACAGATTCCCCTTTTCATTTGTAGTTCAAGAATGCCCAGGCGTTCTTGATTCAGCTGCTTTGGTTTTGCTATTTTTTGACTTATTATGATTGTATTTAATCATCTTTAACCCTATAATATAATCATTCTCGTTCAAAGTCAATCATTCTTTATCATTTTTCCAGACGAACTTTTTCATCGACCAATAATTCGTAAACACTGAATAAAAAGAGTGCGAAAAAGCACACGGTTTTTCGCACTCCTCATCATGATCATATTCAGAAGATGAAATATATTTGTGAACCTCACATGGCTAAAGCCACGTGCTTCTCAGCCGTTTTAAACGGCAAGACTAAATATCGGCGGATACGCCAGTAACTTAGAATTGTGCGGATACGCACTTTTTCCATGCCGGATACGGCTGGTTTCCACATTACAGGTAATCCGCTGGATATCTGCCTGTGTTTATGCCGCTTTTAAGTTATTTACTTCTACATAAAGCTTTCTTAAATCTGCATAAACACATGAGGTTCTACGCTTCACTGCAGGGACTTTTGCCTCCAGTAAAGACCTTTCCGTTTCCGGCAAGGGTTTTAAAAGTTCCCGTATCAAATATCTAGCTCCGATATTATAGGATGCCGACAGATCACAATTATACTGTTTTCCAGTCCGAAAGGTACATAGGCTATGGTTCTCCGGATCTCTTACTACTGCTCCGCTTCCGTCACAAGCCAGCCTGCTGGTGTTCCGGGCACTGACTCTGGACACACGAATCCCATTCCGATGTGCCTGGTGTTCACACAGCTTCTGAATATCCCGCTTTCTCCATAAATGAAGCTTTTGTTTCTTTTTTCCGGATATTTTCCCCTGCATTTCCAGATATTCGAACACAATTACATCCGCCTGGTATTCTAAGGCATATTTCGTGATCTCAGTAGCGATTTTGCGGGACAGTTCCATGTTCAGTCTTTTTGCATAATCCCATCGGCTTTGGACCTGTCTGGAGGAATGTTCTCTCTGAAAACGGCGGATTCTGCCAAGCACA
>QUFC01000049.1 GCA_003478355.1 Lachnospiraceae bacterium AM48-27BH | reverse complement strand
CTTCTTTCGTAAATGTTGCAAATGTTTGTTTTGGCACTTTCATTATACAACACATGGAATCGAGGTGTCTTTCTTTTATGCAAAATCACGAACTTGCTCATTTATAGATTCTATACTAATATCATATCAATCACGTGTTTTTCTGAAAACCACCTCGACGCAAATGGTCAAACCTCGACCTAATTGGTTCAGAAGCATCGTGGTGAAGGGAGTGTTGCAGTTATGATGCATCTTGCTATTGTGGAAGATTGCACTTTTGATCAGAAGCATCTGATCACTTTAATACAAAAAAATTTCGAGAACCATGGGGAGATAGCCGATTTTACCTGCTATGAAAGCGGTGAAGCATTCTTAGAGGCTTTCCATCCTGGTCTTTTCAACGCTGTATTCATGGATATTATGCTTGCAAAAAACGGTCTGAACGGGATTGAAACAGCCGAAAAACTTCGATCTGTTGCCGCACGGATTCCTCTTATCTTTGTAAGCAATGAGCGGGATTATTCCCTTGAAGGATACCGGGTACATCCGCTCGACTACCTTTTAAAGCCGGTGGAGGAGGACACACTGGCCTGGTGCCTCAATGAGATCCGCACCTTTCTGGCCGAACCGGCTTATATTGAGATTCCAGCCATCCTTGGTCAGGGACAGTCATCCTGCCAGAGGATTCTTCTGGATGATTTTTTATATGCGGAAACGCAGAATCATCGCCTGATCATCCACACGTTAAAGGGGGATGTGGCCACACGTCTCTCCTTTTCGGATTTAATGGCGCTGCTGCCAAAAGGCGGACGTTTTTATATGAGCGGGCGCAGTCTCCTCCTCAATTTTTCACAGGTAGCTTCTGTAAATGAGGATGGTTCTGTCCATCTGAAAAATGGTTCCTGCTTCTTCTGCAGCCGTCGAAAGAAAAAAGAGACAAGAGAGGCATTTATGTCATACCTGTTTACCTGTATGCGGAAGGGAATGATTCTAAAAGATAAGGGCGTGTGAAAAAATGAGAAATCATTTTTCACACGCCCTTATTCAATCACTTATAATGATTCTGACTTTCCCCGTTACGAACAGTCAAAATTATGAAGGCTGTTTTCCGATGTAAGCCTGGATACCACCATCAACATACAGAATCTGTCCATTTACGAAATCAGAAGCGTCAGAAGCTAAGAATACTGCTGGACCGCCAAGATCGGAAGCCTCGCCCCAACGGCCTGCTGGTGTCTTGGAAACGATGAACTGATCAAATGGATGTCTGGAACCATCTGGCTGTTTCTCACGCAGAGGAGCAGTCTGAGGAGTTGCAATGTAACCAGGTCCAATACCGTTACACTGAATGTTGTACTCACCATACTCAGATGCAATATTTCTGGTCAGCATCTTTAAGCCGCCCTTTGCAGCTGCATATGCAGATACAGTCTCACGGCCAAACTCGGACATCATGGAACAGATGTTGATAATCTTGCCATGACCCTTCTTGATCATGCCTGGAATCACTGCCTTGGATACGATAAATGGAGCGTTTAAGTCAACATCAATAACCTGTCTGAAGTCTTTTGCTGCCATCTCGATCATCGGGATTCTCTTGATGATACCGGCATTGTTTACTAAGACATCGATCACGCCAACTTCTTCTTCTACTTTCTTAATAAATGCGTTTACTGCATCCTCATCTGTTACATCGCAGACATAACCATGAGCAGTAATGCCCTCTTCTTTATATGCAGCAAGACCTTTGTCTACCAGCTCCTGCTTGATATCGTTGAATACGATCGTTGCGCCTGCACCAGCCATAGCCTTTGCGATTGCAAATCCGATACCATAGGAAGCACCTGTAACCAGAGCTACTTTACCTTCCAGGGAAAAATTTGTCTTGTTTTCCATGATACATTCTCCTTTTCTGACTTTTTTGTTTGTATACAACTTTTAAAATTTGTATACAAATCTTTGTATCTATACCTTAACACGTTCTCCCTGAATTTGCAATAGGCATTCTTCCTAAATTCTTCCAGATTTTTTGGTTAAGTCTACAGTTCAGAAATATCTTCCCGTGTACAGTAACTGGTTAACTCTACGATTTGCAGCAGTTTGCTTTCGCCGGGTTATCAAAGGCCGGGTTCAGCGCATAGAAATTGCGACTGCTTAAGTGATCCTGTACATTACGCAGGGCTTCACCGAAACGCTGGAAATGAACCACTTCCCGCTCTCTGAGGAAGCGGATCGGATCGCAGACCTCCGGGTCTTTGACAACGCGGAGGATGTTATCGTAGGTGCTCCTGGCTTTCTGTTCTGCTGCAATCTTATAAGAACAACTTTTCATTAAAAGTTCCAGTGAATTTCAATGGGAACGTCCCTTGTTCCCGGAATACGCTTGCCAACAGATATATAATCAATCAGCGTTTCCACAATCTCACGGGTAAGGTGTTCCAAGTTGGTGTATTGTTCAATCAATTCGCGACGATTATCACCTGCCGCAATTTTTTCTTCGATTTCGGCTAACTGCTTCCTGCCGTCAGTAACAACACGTTCCAAACGGTCGCGGTCTGTGGTAAAATCTTTAGACATTTCCACATAATCACTTTCAGAAATTAAGCCCTTGACCTTATCCATGTAAAGCTCCCGAATACCTTTTGAATACTCTGCAATCTTTTTTTCATAGACTGCAATATCGGAGAGTAGACGGGCTTTCTGAGCCTGTAAGTTATCACAAAATTCTATGTTCTGTTCTAACTCGTCTTTGTCAAGATATTCGGCTGACAAACGGTTCAACTCGTCAATTACAAGCTGTTCCAGTTTATCAACAGAAATAAAAGAACCAATACAAGCGTCTTTTGCTACATGGTGGTTAGAGCATTGCAGATAATGTTTATTGTGATTTTTGGAAGAACGCATTGTATAACCGCAGTTAGCACACCGGGCTTTTCTTGCGAATAAACCGATTGTACCAATGTCAAAGGGTTTTGCCCTCTGTTCGATTAACACCTGTACTCTGTCCCATAACTCACGGTCTATAATAGGCTCATGCGTTCCCTCTACGATATACCACTCACTTTTAGGGCGGGGTTTGTTCTGCTTCGTTTTATAAGAAACACTGCCATATTTACCTTGCACCATATTACCGATATAAATTTCATTTATCAGCATATCGGAAATAGCAAAATATTTCCATAAGGTGCTGTTTTTGGTCTTTGGCTGTTTGTAACGCAACCCATGTAGACGCTTATATTCAGTTGGATTTGGTATGCCCCTGTCATTGAGCATACGGGCGATTGCAGTTTTACCGTAACCTTGTGCGAATAGGGTAAACACTTCACGGACAACGACTGCGGCTTCTTCATCAATTATTAAATGTCCTTTTTGCTCTGGGTCTTTCTTGTAACCATAAAGAGCAAATGCACCGATATGAAAACCATTCACACGCCTGTTTGTTAAGACGCTTCGGATATTTTCAGACATATCCTCTAAGTACCACTCATTGACAAGCCCGTTAATCTGGCGGGACTTTTTGTTTCCCTTGTTTGCGGTGTCTGCATTATCAACGATACTGATAAAGCGAATACCCCAAATAGGGAACAACCCGTGTATGTATTTTTCAACTAATTCCAGTTCACGGGTAAATCGAGATTGTGTTTTGCAGAGAATTATATCAAATTTATGTGCTTCTGCGTCTTTCAACAAACGGTTAAATTCCGGGCGTCGTCTGTCAGACCCGGTATAGTCGTCGTCACTGTATATGTTGTAAAGTTCCCACCCCTGTTCCATAGCGTATTGCAATAGCATAGCTTTCTGGTTCTGTATGCTGTTGCTGTCGTCAGTTTCAAACTGCTTGTTTCTATCTTCTTCGGATAAGCGGCAATAAATAGCTACTTTCATGTTCGTATCTCCTCCAAGAGATAGAACAAGCCATTTCTGTTGTAATCGTACCACAACAAAAATGGCTTGTCATTATCTTTTAGAAAAGTTTACAACTTTGCCTTTCTCAATTTTATTTATCATTTCAATCCACGTCTTTGTGAACTGCATTTTAGAAGTAGTGTTTTCGCCGCTTTTGAAAACACTCTTACAAATAGGTATAGGGTTTTGTACTTTTTCCAATGTTTAGCCCCCTTTCAGAAATGGCTAATACACTATATGAATAGCGGCAAGTCCACTATTACAACATAAAAAAGAGAGCTTTAATCAGACGATTGTTAGCTGCAATCTCACGGGAGTTTCACCCCTGCGCGGTTCTCGCACAGCCCTACCCATTGCCTGCGACGCTTTGAACGCTCGGACTATGGCTATAAGGGAGTATCATTATGTATCTTGCGTGTTGTCGCCCATAAGCTGCTACACTTATTTCACGGCGCGGTGTTGGTCGCTCATTCCCAGTAGGAAGTCATGGCGCACCCGCCGTATGGCTCGGCGCAAGAGGAACGTATCTGATTTGCCCTATGCTGCGTCGCCGTTATCTTGCGTCGCTTTCTTTGTCAAGGAACAAAAAGGCAGGATAGAGATAGGCAGCGGAAAGGGGGGACGCTGCCGGGTCTACCTTATACCTTGAATGAAAGGACAGCCCGCATGAGCTTTGACCGTAAACAGTCGCGTATGTCCTCGTCTATGCCATAGTAAGTATTACCGCGCTCGTCAATGAGCTTCCGCATAGACAGGGACGCTATGTAGCTTTCGTAATGTTGTACGACAATCTTCATAGCTTCCGGGTCGCCTTTTGTTGCGGCTATGATTACCGGGTACGGTAACAAGCCGCGTTCGTCCTGTTCGGTGTTACCATTATGTGCAGTCATAGGCGCGTTCCTCCAAATAGCGTTTTAACAGTTCAAAAGAGCTTGTACGCCGATACTGTATTGTGCTTCTCGGAACATCACGGAGCTTTGCAATTTCCGCGTCGTTCATTTCAAAAAAGTAGTACAGCAATACGGCTTCTCGTTTGTCGTCCGGCAAGCTGTGCAGGGCTTCGGCAAGCAGCTTCGCAGTTATTTCCTTGCCTGCCACACAAAAGGATTTTTCAGCTTCATCATGTTCAAAGTAAGCGTCGTAGGTGTAAAGCTGATTTTCCTCTTGCGGAGTTAGGTCAGAAAACGAAACTTCTTGTAGCTGCCGCCTTTTGATTTCCCCGTGGGCGTTGATAGCTTCATTCTTCAACGTCCGCTTGCAAAACCCGTTAAAAGCACATCGGATTTGCCACTGGGTACGATTAGGTTCATTCATGGTATCACCTCCTTTCGCAACCGCGAAAGCGGGTGATGATTTCCCCTTTCGTAACCCCTCAACAAATGGCGCGGGGAAAATGCCAAACATTCAGAGAAAATTTTTGAAAAAGTTTTTCCTAAACGACAAAATGCGCCTGCCCGCAGAACGCAGACAGGCGCAAAGGAAATATTGCAAGCATATATATGAGTTTTTAGCTCACCCACATAGCCGGAATATCCCGTTGTTGAGCATAAACTTTTTTTGATAAATCAGGTCGTCCGGCAACAATAAAAAAGGACACAACAGTACCTCCTTGATACCGCCATGTCCTTAAAAATGGGTGACTTTAACACGCCCTCCGTATTTCCATTTTGAAAAAGAAAACGGCGGTTTTGATTGTTATTTCAAAACCGCCGTTAGGTTATTGATATTCTGTTGGGTGCATGAAAACTTTGCCACCAAACAACGGTTTTTTTTATTTACCGTTAGGCAGCTCTGTATTTATAAATTCATTTCTTTGTTTAAGCGATAGAACGCCCACCCAAAGCTTATGATTGCAATTAGTACGAATAGAGATACTACAAACAGGTAATTTGCAATATCTATCGTTCCATATAAAAGCAGAGAACGTATCGCGCCAATAACGTGAGTAAATGGATTGATGTTAATAATAAAAGCTAACACACCTTTGATACCGTCTACCGGAAACAGAGCATTGCTCAAAAAAAGATAGGCAACACTATTGCGTTCATTACTGTTTCATACATGACTTCGTTGGGCAAAATAAGACTAATACCATATGCAAGCCCCGCCATTGAAAACGCTGTTAAAAATACCAAAATCAATATTAGTAATAACGCAATTAAATTGATTTGTGGATTAACAGAGAATAGCAGGCTCACAACGCTCATAATTCCTACTTCAAGAAATGTACAAATAACGGCTTCCAAAAGCTGTCCTAAAATAATTGAACTGCGTTTAATAGGCGCAATCAAAATACGGTAAAAGCTCCCGTCAGCTTTCATCATATAATTCATAATCCCGCTACTACTGCAAGCTGAAAAGCTTACTAATACAATCAATCCGGGCAAAATATAGCCTGTATAATTACTTATCCCTGTATTTTTCATGGCTTGTCCGGCAACAGCACTATAAAGGACTAACCATAAAAGCGGTTGTAAGATTGTGATTACGATTGTAAAAGCATTATGGAAACGCCACTTCATATTTCTTTTCAATATAGTAAAGATACTCATAGGCTATTCCCCTCGCTTTTAGAAGTTAAACGTAAAAATACATCTTCCAAAGTTGGCTGTGCGACTTCTATCCCGATAAAAGGAATGTTCCTTTGCAAAAGGAAATAAATGGCTTTTTCCATATCATTTTTACCATTATGCGTATGAACAATTAAGGTCGTATTCTTAACATACAACTCTTGCTCGCCAAAATGTTCTTTTAATTTTGACATATATTGTTTAAGAATAGCCGCATTAGTAAAATGAATTTGCACATTATCTTGTCTAAGATAAGAACGTAAGTCAAAAGGTGTTCCTTGAATTACTTCCTTTCCATCTTTCATAATACAAATTGTATTGCTCAAATTATCGGCTTCTTCAAGATAGTGTGTTGTAAGAAATATAGTTGTTCCAAAATCATTACGGATTTTGTTTATCATTTCCCACATAAGTCGTCTTGACTGTATATCCATGCCGACTGTTGGCTCGTCCAAAAACAGTAATTTCGGATTTGTCATCATATTAAGGGCAATATCCAGTCGTCTTTTTACGCCGCCGGAATAAGAAGATACAGGGTATTTTCTGTATTGTTCCAGATCAAATGCTACAATCAGTTTTTCCATGCGGTCAAATGCTTCGGCTTTTGGTATTTTATATAATCGGCTCTGAAAAAGCATATTTTCTTCCAATGACAGGTAGGTATCAATAGAAGTCTGCTGTGAAACACAAGCAATTTCTGTACGAATGGTAGTCGCTTCTTTTTCAATGTCTTTCCCAAACATTACAATATGACCGGAAGTTGGCTTTAGGTATGTGGTAAGTATTCGTATTAGCGTAGATTTGCCTGCTCCATTCTGACCCAACAATGAAAAAAGCTCCCCTTGCTTAACAGTCAAATTCAGACCGGAAAGTGCTTGAACGCCATTTTTGTATTCTTTTACTACGTTTTTAATTTGGATAGCGTACATAAATTATTCTCCCTCTATTGGGAAAACAATTTCTGTAACGTACTTATCGGGGTTTCCTTTCAAAAACATTCCCGGTCCTTTAATATATACTTCTCGAAATGGTGGCAAAAGTTTCAGTTTGTGATTAGCTGCATATTCATCAATGGCGATATATGCCGCACCTAAAGTTTCATAAGAGCCGATATGAGTAACGCATATTGCTTTTACACGCGGGATTTCTTTCACTTCAACTCCGTTTCCGTTTGGCGTTTCCGCTGTCGGAACACATAACTCTATTTCCCCTGTTTTGGTTTCAGAGTTCATAGAAATAAAATTGAAAAATGGTGCGCCGTTTGATTTTCCTCGAATAGCCTTAAACACATTAGGAAAAACTTTATTTGCTTCTGTGGCAATGCCTTTATATTTCATGTATGCTACTCGAATAGGCTCAATATCTTTGAGTTCAATGGTATAATTCATTTCATTAGTCCTCTTTCTTTTCTTTTTTAATTCCAATCCACACTTCGGAATGACCATTTAGCGGTTTTCCCGGCATAACTGGATATACTTCTAAGTCTGGCAATCCGGCATATTCATATCCCGAAAACGGAAGCCATTCTGTATAGAAACGTTTGAAAACATTTTGAACATCTTCCTTAAAATGTCCGTCGTTTTCAAAGATAACCCATGTAGACGCAGGTATTTCATATTCAAACATATTTTGGGAAATTGCTTCGGTTGTTGAAGCAGCAATATAGTAAAAAATCTCTTGTGGATTTTCATATACCGTAACCCCTAAGATACCACCCGGCTCTTGATTGGTAAGCTCTATGATTTTAGGAAGATAATTATTTTCTAAAGCCTTTTTCCAAAATTCGGGAACTACCTTTTGATTTTCTTCCATATCCGCAACTAATGGAATACGAATACCAACAATACGCATAGCTGCTTTTTCTGTAATTCGATATGACATAGCTGTTCCTCCTGTAATCTTGACAGAAAATCTTATTGGTGGATAAGCATTTAGAACGCTACCCATATTTTTAGCAGCAACTGGTGTTATTCCATGCACACTTTGAAACGCTCTGTTAAAAGCTGTGGGAGAAGAATAACCATATTTCAATGCTATATCCAAAACTTTTTTATCCGATTTCTGTAATTCAAAAGCAGCCTGTGACATTCTGCGACGACGTATGTATTCACTTAAAGATATTCCAGCAACGTATGTAAATACACGTTGAAAATAATAGGCGGAACAACACGCAATTTGAGCGGCTGCGTCTATGGATATGTCTTTATCCAAATTACTTTCTATATACTCAATGGCATTGCTTAAATTTTCCAACCATTTCATTACTCTTACCTCCTCGCCATAATTCTATCGAAATCTGAAATTATATTCCTCTCTTTTCATGTCCTCTTTTGTAAACTTTAACTTATTAAAAAATTTGTGACAAGACCTTTGCTGCAAATAATATGCTCTATTTCTATCCATACTATGATGTGTGTACTCATATCTTGCAAGGGAGATGAAATATACAATGTAGTTGGGTGAAATGATTATGAAACAGAGCAAAGAGAAGTTTGATTTTAAGGCTTTCGGAAAGGCTATCAAAGCGGCAAGAAAAGCAAAGGGCTTATCACGCAATCAGTTAGCGGACACGCTGAACATTGCGCCCCGATATATCGCGTCCATTGAGAACAGCGGGCAGCACCCAAGTTTACAGATTTTGTATGAGCTTGTCACGCTGCTTGACGTGTCGGTAGACCAGTTCTTTTTTCCCGAAAAGGAACAAGAAAGTCCACACGCCGCCGCCAACTTGATACCATGCTCGACAGCATGAGCGAAAAGGACTTGAAAATCATGTCCGCTACTGCCAAAGGAATAGAGGAAGCCGAAAACGACGAAGCGGGGGAATGAAGTTCCCTCGTTTTGTCTGCATAAGATAGATTGGAGCGTCGCAGCCTGCGGCGTCTTTTTTTGCAAAATTTTTGAAAAATCCCGTCATTTTTGCCTTTTCAAGTGTTGTAGGTAGTGTAGGGATAAGTTTCTTAGCAAGCATAGGAAGTGAGTACCCACTTCCGTATTTGCCCTGCAAAATTGCTTGTTGGGAAGTGTCCCAAACCCTCGGAACGGAAAGGAGCGATAAGCGCATGAGTGGCAGAAAACGAACCGTACAAATCAAGTTTTATGTGACAGAGGAAGAACGGGATTTGATTGCAGAAAAAATGAAACTGATACCTACCCGGAACATGGCGGCGTATCTTCGGAAAATCGCCATTGACGGTTACATCATACAGGTAGACCATGCCGACATAAAAGCTATGACCGCAGAGATACAGAAAATCGGTGTCAATATCAATCAGATTGCAAAGCGTGTCAATGCAACGGGCAGCGTCTACCAAGAGGACATGGAAGAAATAAAGGGGGTGCTTGCGGAGATATGGCGGTTACAAAGATTAAGCCTATTAAAAGCACGTTGAGCAAAGCCCTTGACTATATCCAGAACCCGGATAAGACCGATGAAAAAATACTGGTGTCCTCTTTTGGGTGCAGCTATGAAACGGCAGATATTGAGTTTGAATTTACCATAGCGCAGGCGTTGGATAAGGGAAACAACTTAGCCCACCATTTGATACAGTCCTTTGCACCGGGAGAGGTCGATTATGAAAAGGCACATAAAATCGGGCGGCAACTTGCCGACGCAGTTACAAAGGGACAGCATGAGTATGTATTAACAACGCATATTGACAAGGGGCATATCCATAATCATATCATTTTTTGCGCGGTAAATTTTGTAGATTACCACAAGTACAATTCCAACAAGCGCAGCTATTACGGCATACGCAATATAAGTGACAGGCTATGCCGGGAAAATGGGCTGTCTGTGGTCGTTCCGGGGAAAGGCAGCAAAGGAAAAAGCTATGCGGAATATCAAGCCGAAAAGACAGGGACAAGTTGGAAAGGCAAACTTAAAATTGCGGTGGACGCACTCATTCCTCAAGTATCAAGTTTTGAAGAATTACTATCCCGGTTGCAAGCGACAGGCTATGAAATAAAACCGGGGAAATATGTTTCCTGTCGCGCTCCGGGACAGGAACGATTTACCCGTCTGAAAACCCTCGGTACAGATTACACAGAGGAAGCGTTACGGGAACGTATCAGCGGAACGCGCGCCCGCACTGTCAAAGCTCCAAAGCAGCAGCGCAGCGGTATCAATCTGTTGATTGATATTCAAAATTGTATCAAGGCACAGGAAAGTAAAGGCTATGAACAATGGGCGAAAATCCATAATCTGAAACAGGCTGCAAAAACATTGAATTTCCTTACCGAACACAAGATTGAACAGTACGCCGATTTGACCGCCAAAATCTCGGAAATTACGGCTGCAAGTGAACAGGCAGCGGACAGCTTAAAGGCAGCCGAAAAACGGCTTGCTGATATGGCGGTGCTGATTAAGAATGTTACCACCTACCAGAAAACAAAGCCTGACTATGACGCATACCGCAAAGCCAATAATAAGGACAGATACCGGGCAGACCATGAACGGGCAATAATCCTCCATGAAGCGGCGGCAAAGGCACTACAAACGGCAGGCATAAAGAAACTCCCGAACCTTACTTTGCTGCAAGCAGAATATGAACAGCTCCAAGCACAGAAAGAAGCTCTGTATGCGGACTATGGGAAGTTGAAAAAGCAAGTCAAGGAATATGATGTTATCAAGCAGAATATTGACAGCATTTTGCGTCAGAACAAAGAGCCGGAACGGGGGAAAGAAACATCACTAGAATAATCAGACATAGTAGAAAATTACGTTTGCTTTTGATAGAATATAAAAAAGGACTCAAAGGAGGGAGTATTTTTGCCAACTAATAAAATAGATAGAATAAATCTAATTACATATAAATGCCAGAAAAAGAAAGTGCTGAAATCTGTGCGTTGCCGTTATTTAGCCAAGAGCCATGTTGTAAATTGTACTGCAAAAAATCAAAATTTGATTTATGCAAATTTTCGTGGTTCTATTTTTAAGAAAGTGAAATTTCAAAATTGCAAAATATCTGGGTGTGATTTTTGGGGAACTACTTTTAATGACTGTGACTTTACTGGGGCTGAAATCTCGGATTGTGTATTCATGGCTTGTAAATTCAAAAACTGTAATTTTTCTGGTGCAACGATAAAATATACAGTTATAGTTAATACATCTTTAGCGGAATGTAATAATATGACTTTTTCTAAAAAAACAGAAGTATATAATAACTACCCAAAATCCGTTTTAACAGAAGAACTCATAGCTGCACTTGAGCATTTGAAATCAAATAAAAATTTGCGTACATACAAATTACTGCATATTTCAGATAAGAAGTATAACGAATTAAATTTGTATCTGCTTCAACGTCGTTTTCCAAGAAAGGTATTACCGAAACTTTTATTGGAACTGCCTAACCATTCAACCAAAAACATTACTACATACAAAAGACTGGAAAGGCAGTTGAAAAGTATAGAAAAAGAAAGTATAATATAAATGCTCCGCCCCACACAATCGAGAGGTTGTGTTGCTAATAGGACTTAGTAATAAGTGAACGGGAGCTGCAATATGATAGCTAACATTCAAGGAGGTGTGTCTATGATTTCTGAATTGAGTACCGTTATTGGATTTTTGAGTTTAGTAATCGTGAAAATTTTAGATTTTATAACCCCTCTTGATTGTTTGGGGTATTAGAAAAAAATAGCGGGCACAGAAACCGATTGGCTTCTGTGCCCTTTTTGTTTTGCAGTTATAAATACTGTTACGCAGTAGAACCCCATTTTTGCAGGGTTAGGTATCAATTCCTTACCCATGCAGGAAAACGCACCCGGAACGCCTTATAAAATGGGCTGTTTTGCCCTCTATCGCGTAATAATGGCGCGTCTTTTCCTCATACGCTCGGCAGCCTGTTTCCGGGTGACACGCTTTCGGCAGTCCGGGCAGTATTTCGCATGGTTGGAGCTTGACGCAAAGGCAGCACCGCATACAGTACAACGTCGCATATCTTCGGCTTTCAACAGTTCCGCATACAATTCCTTATCCAGAGGAAGCACCGCTGTCTGAAACCATTTGCAGAGCAGCGAATAAGAAATAAGCTGCGGGCATACACATTCTTCCCCGTCGTCAAGCAGCATACATTTTCCATTGTCGCAGTTGCAGCATGATTTTTTCGCAAGGGAATTTACCCTGCGGCTTTGCGGCGGTGTCAGCCGCCTATTCCCGATCATACTTCATCAGCGGCATAAACGGCAAGCTCGGTATATTCCGCTTCGGTCAGTGCGCCTACTTTCTGCATGGTTCTTTGTGCAAGTTCCCGCAAATCAGCGTCCATGTATGGCAGCGCGGCGCGGATATTTTCAAGCAATGCCGGTTTGCTGCTGTCTGCGTAAATACTCAAAAGGTTTGTTTCTTCCACGGTAAAACGGTTCATAGTCATACCTCCAAATCGTGTTTTTTTACTTTGGCTGTTCTTTTCGGGGCAGCTTTTTCCTTTTCGGATTGAAGCTGCGCCCGGATAGAGGGACGGGGCTTTCGTATATCCTTATTCCTGCTTTCGTTTTTATCAATCAGTGCATACGTCCCGTGTATGCCCTCGATTTTGGAAAAGGAAAGTGTCTGATATGGCAGCATAGAAAAAAGGCGGTCTAAATCTTTGCTGTTCGCAAGCTGCATAAATGCGTTGGAAAGCTCTACCATGAAATGTGTCCTGTTGGGACTGTTCGGCGTATCGCGCCGCTTCATTTCTGCCACAATGCGTCGCGCTTCTGTTTCAAGCAACCCGTCATGCAAAACAGCGATATGAGCTTTGAAATCCCCCGGCGCAAGCTGCTCTCGGCTATGCTTTTCCTCCTGCAAGAGAAATCGCAGCGCGTCCGGGTCGTTAGGGATAGCTTCAAAGCGTTCAAATTTTCCGTAAAGCGTATCGGGATTGCCTGCAAAATACTGTCCGGCGGGTATATCCCGTGTACCGTGTTCATAAATCAAACGCACCGTATTGGCGGCAAGCTCCTTGTCCTTGACACGCTCATAATGTCTTGTATAGTCAAGCTCATAGAGATTGCCTTTAATTTTTCCACGTTCTGTACCTGTCAGCTCGATTGCGTAAGCAAGAATACGGTCGCTTGTCTGTTCCCTATAAAACCGCCAAGTATTGTGAGGTGCTGTGTCCTTTAGAAACACGTCACGTTCCCGAAAGCAATGCGTTCCCATAGGGCGGCAGAGCCACAAGAGAGTTTTATCCTCTTTGTGTGGGCTTGCCGCTGCCTGCGTGATTATGCTTTTATCAATGTCAAAATCACTTTGATAAAATCCTGTGTTCTGCTTCAAAATTGCACTAAGGGAAGCAAACACGTCCACATCTTCAAATTTGCTCAATTTTCCCATGCGTCAGCTCCTTTCCAAGTCCTGTGATTTCTGCCTTGCAGTTTTCTTCTGTGCCTTTTTCTTATCCGCTTTAAGTTGCGCCCGGATAGAGGGTTTTTCTTCTTTGCCCTTACCACACATTTTCTCTGCTTTGATTGCGTCTGCAAGGTCAGTCAAAGAAATCTGTTCCCCGAATTTTGCTTTTTTCTCCAATTCGTCCACGGACGGGGTGTTGTTGATAATCCCGTCAAAATTGTTGTCGTTCTGCTCGATAGTGTCCTCGACGTGCTTTAAGGGGTTTTCCTTTTCCGGCGGCTGTAAAAATTCCGGCACTTGCCTGTAACCGCTGCTGTCAACATAGTGTGCCGTGTCCTGTCCATTCTGATGAAGCACCACAACGTCAGAAACGGAAAGGCTGTGTCCCTTAAAATCTTTCGGGTGGTCGATATTGAACCGGGTATAAATATCTTCAAGGGAAGTCCCCGGCGTAAGCTCGGCGGTATAGATAAGGTCATAATTCGCCCGGTCTGCGGTACGTCCAGTTGCTGCCAGACGGTCATACGGTTCAAAGCGGAAATCCCGCGTTTCATCACCACGCTTTAACTGGTAAATGGAAAATGTGTCTTTGTCCGGCTCGGCTACTTCTTTCTGTACCTGTTCCTTGTCGTGTTCCTTTTGAATTTCCTGCAAATGCTCGTCAATGCTGTTGATGATTTCCGCTGCGGTGCTGTGGATTGTTTCAAGGGAGCTTTTCAGCTCGTCAAGTTCCCGTCCGCTGCTCCACCCGGCGACATACCCAAAAGAATAGTCCGACGTATCAAGCCCGTAATGTTGGCAGACCGCATAGGCGACACTTTCTGCCTGTACCTCACGGGTACGGCGGTCTGGTCTGTCTGTCTGTTCCTCTTGCGGGGCGTTGGGGTCAATATCATGCAGCTTCGCATGGGCGATTTCATGGATAGCGGTTTTTATGGTCTGAATCTCGCTCATTCCCTCGTCAATGGCAATACGTTTTTCTTCCAAGTGGTAATACCCGTGTGAATTGCCCTCGATTTTCTCAAAGCCGATAGGGACAGGGGAAGTCTTTTTAAGGGCTGCGAAAACGTCCTTGAAGCGTTCTACGTCCCCGGTCAGCATATCCACAGCAATGTCCGGCAGCTCCTTTCCCTCGGTCTGGGAAACATCAAAGACCGATACCACCTTAAAAGCAGGGATAGTGATTTCTTTTTCTTCCTTGACTGGTTTCCCGTCTGCACCGATTACGAGCTTTTGCGTTGCCGGGTCGATTTTCTCCATTTCCTGCTTGATTTTGAACGGGGACGGGGCAAGGATTTTGATACCTTTTTCCCCCTTTACCACATTGCGCTTGAAGTTGTTTTTCCAAGACTGGAAGCCCGCCACAAGGGACGCGTCCGGCTTCTGCATGGCGATAAGCAGCGTATTGTTGAAGCTGTAATTATGGAATTTTGACATGACGCGCAGATATTCTTTGTAGCGGTCACTGTCAAACAGTTCCTTGATACCCTGTTCCAAGCGGTCTGTGATTTCTTTGAGCTTATCCGCGGGTTTCTCGGAAGTCAGCACAATCGGGATAACTGGGCGCGGCTCCTGCGCTGCGGCAGGCGGTACGGATTGCTGCGGTGGTGCGGCAGCGTCCATTTCCACCTTTGCCGGGTCTGGACGTTCCGGCTGCGGGAAGCTCATAACCCTGTATTCTTTCGGTATGTCATTTTTATGCCCGATGTACCATTCCGAAAAGGTGTTTTTGTTGTTGTAAATATAGCCCTGCACGGTAAAAATCCCTCCGTCATTCTTTACCGCGTCCCGTCCGTATTCCTCATACATGAAATAGTTCTTTGCGGCTTCGGGCAGCTCTAATTCGTCCAGTTCGTCGATAAGGTAATGCCCGTAGGCTTCTTCGTCCTGTACGGTAGGATAAATCCAGTAGCAGTCAAGGTTCTGTGCAAGGTTGATAAGGTCTTTCACGCTTCCGGCATATTCGCCCAGTGTTACCGCCGCCGCAAATTTGTCCCTGTCCTCGTCACGCTGCATTTCTAAGAGCTTTCCGAAATAGTTCAGCTCGTCAATTCCTGCACTCTGGATAACGGAAAGCGGTACGTCAAAGGTCTGCTGTTCGGTATTTGCAAATCCATTGATGAAAAAATCCTGTGAATTTTCTGCGGTAATGCCGATACGTTTCATAGCTTTGTGAAGCTGCTCCGTAGTCGTCGGCATAGGAAGCCATACGCCACCCGGCTGTCCGGTTTCAAAACGGCTGCGGCTGTCAATCAAAATCGAAAATTGTTCTGCCAAATGTTCGCTCCTTTCCTGTGCAATCTTTTGGTGCATGAGTTCGTAGTCCTCAATGCTCATATATCCGTCGTAGATATACGGGTCGATTTCTTCCCCGTTATAAGGTCTTTCATAAAAGGGAAGCCCTGCGGCATGGGCTAATGCCCGCGCTTTTTCCAAGACTTCCGGGGATAAGGTATCATCATGTGCAGCGATAAAATCCACCACGTCGTTATAGCCGTTTTCATAATGCCGACGCACTCCGGCGGTCAGCTCGTCAACGGTCATATCCCCGGCTAAATAGCCGCAGTAATAGCTGTTCAGAATAACGGCTGCGGGGTCGTTCTGCCGGATTTCTTCAAGGCTGCTTTTCTGTTCGGCGGTAAGGCTGTCGCCTGCGTCCAGATAGAAGTCCTCACCGTTCCATGAACGCCCCTCACGCCAAAAGGCAATCCAAGCGATACCGTCCCGTAATTCCTCTTGATACTGTTTCACGGTGTCCCGTAAACTTGCCATGTGCAGTCCTCCTTTCGCGGCAGTTTCCATAAGGGTTTGGGATTATCCCAACAAGCAAAATTCCCCGCAGTCCTCGGTGAGAGGAAAGGGGGAATTTACGGAAGTGGGTACACACTTCCTATGCTTGCTATTCAAGTCATTTCTTCTTTGGCAGTTCCACACGGTAGTTGACGTATTTCCCGCCTGTATCGGCTAAAACCATGTTTCCGTCATAGGTTTTTCCCGTTTTCGGGGAATAAAGCCCCTTGACACTGGCTTTGCCGGATTTTAAGAGTGCAGCGGCGATTTTCGGGGTAAAGACCGTTTTACATTCCTCAAAAAAACAGTCATTCTTCCACATGGTAAAGGTGCAGTCCCGGTCAGAGCAATAATAGTTTTTCTTGCTTTCATGGACGGGAGAACCGCAGCGCGGGCATTTTCCAATGACGGGCTTTTCTTCCTTGAAAAGTTCCTTGTCTTTCTCGGAAAGGAATGGATAGGATTTCACAAGCTCCTGTGCCATTGCTTCAATGCCCTGCATGAAGTCCTCCGGGTTGGCGTTTCCCTTTGCAATCAGCGTCAGCGTATTTTCCCATTCCGCAGTCAGTTTCGGGGAAGTCAGATTGTCCGGCAGGACGCAGACAAGGTTGATACCGTTTTTTGTAGGGAAAAGCTGCTTGCCTTTGCGCTCCACAAAGCCGGAGTTCACCAGTTTTTCAATGACAGCGGCGCGGGTGGCAGGCGTACCTAAGCTTTGCGTTCCGCTTCGGCATTTTTGTCCTCGCTTCCGGCGTGTTCCATAGCAGACAAAAGGCTTGCTTCCGTGTGGGGCTTCGGCGGCTGTGTGTCGTGGGCTGTTACATTTGCAGAGAAGCCGGAAAACGTCTGTCCCTCGGTAAAGTCCGGCACATCAGATACAAAATCGCTGTCCCCGTCGTCCGTGTCCGGCTTTCCTTTCAGTGTCAGACGGTAGCGGCGTTCAAGGTCTTTCCACCCGGCACAGAGTACCGATTTTCCTTTTGCCGTAAAAGAATTATCCGCGCAGGAAAATACCGCCGTGACTGCTTCATAACTGTGCGGCTCGGCGGTAGCAAACAGCAGACGTGCCCCGGCAAGGGTTAAAATGTTCCGTTCACTTTCGGGCAGTGCTGCAAGGTCGGTTTTCGCAAGCTCCAGAGTAGGGATGATTGCGTGGTGGTCGGACACCTTTTTACTGTCAAGGGTGCGGGACACGTCCGGGGTAAAAGATACGTCCTGCATAAACGGCAGCTTTCCGCAGAGCAGCGCGGCAATATTCGTCGCTGTACCGCCCATGTCGTCGGTCAAAAATGCGCTGTCGGTTCGCGGATAGGTCAGCAGTCGCTTTTCATAAAGGCTTGCGCCAAATCAAGGGTCTGTTTCGCGGTATAGCCGTAAATACGGTTTGCTTCGCGCTGCAAACTGGTGAGGTCAAAGAGCTTCGGCGGCGATACCGTCTTTTTCTCACGGGTCACAGAAATACACTCTGCCTGTGCGGTTTCACAGGCTGCTTTCAGTTCGTCCGCTGCGGCAGCGTCGGAGAGCTTTTCGCTTACCGCTTCTGTGCCGGATAAGGTAAGCCGCACATGGTAGTATTTTTCTTTCTTGAATGTAGAGATAGCCGCGTCCCGGTCGGCAAGCATTTTCAAGGTTGGGGTCTGGACACGCCCCACGTTCAAGGTGCGGTTATACAGGCAGGAAAACAGGCGTGTTGCATTGATACCGATAATCCAGTCTGCCTTTGCGCGGCAGAGCGCAGACGCAAAGAGCGCGTCATAATCCCGCCCGTCTTTGAGGTTATCAAAACCGCTACGGATAGCTGCGTCCTCCATTGAGGAAATCCACAGGCGGCGCATGGGCTTTTTGCACCCGGCAACTTCATAGACGAAACGGAAAATCAATTCTCCCTCGCGTCCCGCGTCGCAGGCGTTCACGACTTCCGAAACGTCGGCGCGGTGCATAAGCTCTTTTAGGATTTTGAATTGTTTTCCTTTGTCTGCGGCTACGGTGTACTGCCAGTTTTGGGGCAGAATAGGTAAGCTGTCATAGCTCCATTTTCGGTACTGTTCCCCATAGGCGGCAGCTTCCGCAAGCTGTACCAAATGTCCGACACACCATGAAATGAGGTAGCCGCCGCCCTCGATATATCCGTCTTTTTTCTCTTTTACGCCAAGTGCGGCGGCGATACTCTGTGCCACGCTCGGCTTTTCTGCAATAACTAAAATCAATGTAAATCCTCCTTTTTAAGCACAAAAAAACGACAAATTTCATAAAGAAATTTGCCGTTACAGAAATAAAACAAAGCTATAATGTTTTCATTATCTGTTCAATATCTACATATTCAATGATATTATTAAAGGCAGTGTAATCAACATAAAAACTTTTCTTGAGGTGGTCTTTTTCGATTGCCTTTAACCATTTGAATATTTCCTCTTTAATTATTTTGTTATCAGGCTTAGAGGAATAAAAATGCGTTCCGTTTGCTTGAATGTTCTGTATAAAATGCTTCTGCTTGCTGTCAGCATAATAAATTTTATCGAGAGAACAATATATGTCAAACCAAACATCATGTCTGGAAACAGAAATTTTGATATAACCTATGATTTGATTATATTCCCATAAGCTGCGCGGAAAACTAAAACGTGATACATAATACTGTGTATCTTCTTCGGAATGTCCATGACTAACGTAAGTATCGTGTAATTTCTGTTTTTGCTTATCCCACCGCCTATTAAATTCTTTTTTGCTCATGGAATAAATAGGTATTTCAAATAAAGTTTTTTTCTCCATAAACCGCACCTCTTTTTCTTTTTATTGTACCATATTTGAATGGTCGAGTCTATTTTGACGACTTCGATAACAAATTTTTGATACAGTAGCCCACACAAGGGGCTTGCCCCCGATAGGGACAGGACGCACAAGCCGAAGAAACAGGAACGGGCGGCGTAGGTTCACGCCGCCCGGTAGGTCTTTGTATCATCATTTTTTCAAAAGGGCTGTCCGTAAAAAGGGGCATACTTCCTCGCCCTCCGTTTCCCCGCCGCCTGTGTCGTCGGTTTCTTCCAGCTCGTCCTCGTCGTAATCTTCAAAATCGAACTCGTCAAGGTCTGTGCTGCCTTTCACATTCTGTTTCGGTTTCCAAATCTTAAAGTAGTAGAACGCGCCGCCACCGCCAAGAGCTGCCACCACAAGGAAGATAACCAGACCGCCCACGTTGTTGTTTTGCTTTTCCTGCGGTTCTTCGGGCTGCTCCGGCTCGGTCTGTTTCTCTACGCCCGTACACGCGCTCATCGTCACAGAGCATACCGGACAAGTGGTATTGATTGCGCCTGCCACGCATTTATCCGTACAGGTGCAGACTGCCGGGGCGGTAGTTTCTTCCTCCCCGATAATCGTCATGAGGTCAGCTTCGTCCACTTGATTTAAGAAATGGACGGTATTTTCGCCCTCGGCTGCATGGTCAATAACAATATAGAAATAGTTGCCGCCTTTGCTTTGCACAACAATAAACTGTTTATCCTCGGATGCTTCGCCGGAAATATCATCAACAAGGCTCATATTGCCCTCCGGGGTAAGGGGCTGCGGCTCGGTTTCCACGATAACGCCGCTGTCGTCGGTGGGAATATCATTGCCCTGTGCATACGCGGTCACGGAAACGCCGCCCATACAGATAAGGGCAAAAAGCAACGTAAGAAAGCTGCGGAAAAATGGTTTATTCTTCATAGTCGGTGTTCTCCTCTCTGGTGAGTGCTTCGGGTACAGTTTTCATGCCGGGAATACTGCCGCCGGAAAGCAGGTCGGTAAGGGCGGCAGGGGTAAGGCGCATGGAGCGCACAAGCTGTACGATTTGCAGGTTTTCAAGTTCTGTTTTCTGTGCAAGCAGCTCTTTCAAGTGCGCCTGCTGTTCGGAAATTTTCTCGCGGGTCTTTTCGATTTCCGCATTGATACGGTCAATTTTATTTGTTGCCATACGGTCAATACTCCTTTCAAATGTTAGTTCCAGTTCATCAGTCCATAGCCTTTGATACAGGCATAATCAAGGGGATAGCTCTTTATCTTGCAAGCGTCGCCGGAATTGCCCTCTACGGTATAGACGCGGTTTCCGTCTGTTCCAATGACAAGCCCTACATGGTCTGCACTTCCGTCTAAGTCCCAGTCAAAAAAGATAGCGTCGCCGGGAGCGATATTTTCATAGCCCCGCGCACCCCATTGTCCGTGAGAGGTAAACCACGGAACGCCCTGCGACTGGCAGGCTGCAAAGCGCGGTTCGGATACCCCCGCCTGTCCATAGCACCAAGAAACAAAGCAGGCGCACCATGCAACACGGCTGTCAAATCCGTACCAGCTCCAATACGGCGCACCGCCCACATTTCCGACTTGCCCCTTTGCAAGCTCCACAAGCTGCGGATTGCCGGGGCGCGTCCCGTTTACAAACTGAACGCCGCTTAAATCCTCGGACGCAGACGTATCCGCAGAGCCGCCGCCAAACAGCAGGGGCTTATTGCCGCTTGTTTCCAAGTACACCCGGAACATTTGAAGCTGCTCGGCAGTTAAAACTTCCGGGGCAATCGTGGCAATGTCCCGGTTGGTAAGGGACACATGGAGAATGTAATACTCATAAGGGACTTGTTCGGTGGTTGTTTCCCCGGTTTCCGGTCGGTGCTTGTTTCGGTGCGATAGCGTATCTCCACTTCCTCGGTCAGCGTCAAGGTGTACTGCATATCAAAGATACGTTCTAATTCAGCCTGTGCGCTCTGCGGGGTATAGCTCTGCAAAAGTGCGGTCAGATAAGAAGCTAACGCGTGGGGATTATGCCCGATATTATCAAGGTCATAGCGGTATTCATCATAGCCGGGATAATCACGCTCGATATTGTCAATCCGCTGTTGCAGTTCATTTTCCATAGCGGCATAGTTATTTTCAACTGCCGCAAGGTCGCTGTCCTCGGACGTGTAGGACGTTCCAAGTACGCCGTTCATCAGCCCGGAAAACAGAGAGGAACAGGACGACACCCCGGCTGCTGTCATAATGAACAGAAGCAGCGCAGCTATAAGCAGCACAACACCTTTCCTGTGCCTTGTCACAAATTCAGCGGTTTTCCTCGCTGCCTTTTGGGTATGGTCGGCTGCGGTCTTTGCCGATTTCATGCCGCCAGTCCGTACCACCTTTGCATACTGCTTTTTGATTTGCTGTTTCTGCCAGTACCGGGAAAGTGGGTTTGACGCGGCAAGCTGCGGGTTCTCCTGCAAGCACTTTTGATACTGAAATTCCACGTTTGCCTTGAACGTGGCTTTTTCTGCCTTTGCCGCTGCCCGGTAGGGTTTCAGTTTCTGCCTGTGGTAGCCCTCACGGATTTTCCTTGCCCCATACTTTGCGCCGCGCTCGGTGACTTCCTCGGTCTTATGTGCGCCCTCCACGCCGGAATTGTCTTTCTCCACCTCATGTATTTTGTTATGGACAAATATTCCCGCTTCCTGTGCCGGACGGGACAGCGGGTTTTTATGGTGCTTGCCGTTTGGCATGGGCTTTTCCCGTTCTTCAAAGTGCAGGCGGGTCTTACCTTTGCCTTTGGCTTCCTCAAAGACACGCTCCTTGACAAGCACTTTTTCCTTTGGGAGAGCTGCCCGTGCTGCGTCCAAGTTGTCAGCCGCTTTCTGGGATTTTCGGATATACGTTTCAAACTCCGGGTTGGATAATTCTTCGGCGGTAAATTGCAGCCGGGACGTTTTCACATTGGCTGCGGCTTCCTCCTGCGCCCGTCGTACTGCGTTTTTGGACGCTTGCCGGGTCTGCGCTGCGCCGATATGCTCCATGACGCGCTCTGTTTTCCCGGTATCGTTTTTGGGAAAAGTACCGGGAGAGGTAAGCTGTGCCGTCGTGTCCTGCGCTGCCTGTTCCGGCGGTTTGGAAAAATCCGTTTCCTGTTCCCGGCGGCTGATACGCTCGGCGGTTTCTTTGGTTTCGTTTACCTCAATAAGTCCGTCACGGTTCATTTTCTGCGTGATTTTATCACGGGGCTTCAATGGGTCTTTCATGCGGTATCACCTCCATTCCTTTCCAGAGGACGCATTATGCGCCCTCGACTTCCTCCGGCTTTGTTGTCATTACACGGTAAAGCTCGGTATCTTTCGGGAAGCGGTCAACAAATGGCAGCACCACATTTCCATAGAAAATCAGCCCCTCGCCCGCTTCGGAGTGGGTAACGTATTTCATCTGCTGCGGGGAAATGTTGAGCTGCTTTGCAAGGATAGCCCGGTCGCCCGCCGCTTGATTGAGCATGAGGACAAAATCAGAGTTTTCAAAAATGTTCTCCACCTCACGGGACGAAAGCAAATCCTTGACATTCTGTGTGATTGCTGTCGGTATGCCGCCCCATTTACGAAATCGTTTCCAAATCTCCACGGAATAGGCTGCGGTCTGTTCTTCTTTTAAAAGCAAATGAAATTCGTCCATGTAGTAGCGGGTGGATTTTTTTTCTGCCCGGTTGACGGTCACTCGGTTCCATACCTGGTCTTGCACAATCAGCATACCTAACTTTTTGAGCTGCTTCCCAAGCTGCTTAATATCAAAGCAGACAAGGCGGTTTTCAAGCTCCACGTTGGTACGGTGGTTAAAGACATTCAAAGAGCCGGAAACATAAAGCTCCAATGCTGCCGCGATACGGGCAGCTTCGGGTTCGGGCTGCTTCAAAAGCTCGTCGTACAAATCACCCAAGACAGGCATTTTCTCCGGGTCTGGGTCGGTAAGGAACGGACGGTACACATTCCTTACAGCGCGGTCAATGACGGTCTTTTCCACGGGCTGCAAGCCCTCCTTGCCGCCGATAACAAGTTCACACAGGGAGAGGATAAAATCGGACTTCAAGGCAAGCGGGCTGTCGTCCTCGGAATAGTTGAGGTTTATGTCCATAGGGTTCACATACTGGGGCTTTCCGTCAATGCCCCTGCCTGTCGGGGACAGCCGGATAACTTGACCGTTCAAACGCTGCACAAGGGAAAAATACTCGGCTTCCGGGTCGCAGATAATAATATCGTCGTCAGTAATGAGAAAGGCATTTGCCATTTCCCGTTTTGCCGCAAAGGATTTACCACTGCCCGGTGTTCCCAAGATAAGCCCGTTTGGATTTTTAAGCTGCTTGCGGTCGCAGAGTATCATGTTGTTAGAAAGTGCGTTCAGTCCGTAGTACAGGGCTGCGCCTGTCTGAAAAAGCTCCTGCGTGATGAATGGGATAAAAATAGCGGTGCTTGATGTGGTAAGTCCTCGCTGAATGGGGATAAGATTTTCCCCAAGCGGAACGTTCGCCATAAAGCCCGCTTCCTGCATATAGTCCAGACGGGTAAGGGCGCAGTTGTTTTTCTGTGCAATGCCCGCCGTGGCGAAAATATCATTGTCAAGTTTACGCTTCGTGTCTGCCATGTTCACCACAAGGAACGTCAGCAGGAACATTCGTTCATTGCGGCTCTGTAAATCCTGCAAGAGATTTTTTGCTTCGTTGCCGAATGTGGCAAGGTCAGACGGGATAATATCCATGTCGTAGCCGCTGCGTACCGCTTTCTTTTGTTCCTCGATTTTCATTTTGTCAAGGTCAGTGATTTTGCGCTTAATGGTCTTGATAGCTTCGCTCTGGTCGATACTGCGGATATGCAGATTGACGATAACGCCGTTTTCCAAGTCCAAAATCTCCGATAAGATACGGTCGTTGAGTTCCGGCGCAAGGATTTCAAGGAATGATACCGCACCGATTTTCTTTCCCATGCGGAATGTGCGCCCCTCACCGAAACGGAACGAGGACGGGGCGATAAAGTCCTTTGTGGTAAGCCCGGACGGGATAAGCCAGTCCCAAGAGAAACGGAACGATTCGCCCTCCGGGTGGAAAAATCCATGCAGCATTTCCAAGCGGTCATAGCCTGTCATGGGGTGTGCTGATACGCCCAAGACCTTAAAATTGTTGAGTATATCGGTTTCGATACGGGCAAGGCGGGATTTTGCCGCGTTCATGCTGTCCGCTTCGATGGAAAAGGTGATGTATTTATGCTTCACCAGTCCGTTGTTGCCCTTTGCAAGCTGATTTTTCAGCATATCCGCATATTCGTTGCGGATAGAATTAAAAGCGTCGTCCTGCGTCGGGATATGGATAGCACTTTCGGCTTCGCTGCCGCGCCCACCTTGATTGATGAACGAAAGCTGCACCTGTACGCTTGCGTCAAAGTAGTTGAGGAAATCGCACCAGTTTTCAAAAATGGCGGTCTTATCGTCTGCCTGTGCAAGCTGATAGTTAATATCTTCAAAGGCTACGGTCTTGCTGTACCGCTTCCCGGAAACATGGCAGATACCGTCCGGGAACATCTGCATATAGGGAATGGTCTGCTGTGCGGTGTGGGGCTTCCCGTCGCCCTTTGCGGTCTGTATGACTTCCGCAATCTGTTTCTTTTCGGCGCGGGTCAGCTTCCGTTTAGCCCCGGCTGCGGGGCTTTTTGGCTGCGCCTTTTTTGAAGTTGCCTTTTGCAATCGCTGATACCTCCTTTTCCAGTTTTGCCTGCCGTTCCAGAACGGCGTAGAAATTCTGTGTCTGATAAGGGCGTTCCTTTGGTCGGGTGAATTTTGTATTGATGATGTTTCTAATTACCACTTCAAGGGGCTGTCCGTGTTTTTCATACATGGCAAAGAGGAAACACGGGAGCATAACCACAATCATTACCATAGCAGCAAGGCTTGTCCCTGCACTGTTTTTGAGCAGGAAGAACAGCGGCAAGCCAAGAGCCAACGCCGCCGCAAAGAAAATAAGCTGCCGTTTGGTAAGGTTGAACGCAACCTTTGTTTTTACTTTTGTTAAGTCTTTGGGTACGGGTACATACGCCAAGAAAAAACCTCCTTTCATCAGTGGGCGTGAAAGATTGACTTTGCAAGTGCGCCGGTCTTAAATAGGGAAAAGCACAGGATAACGGTGTAGGCGGCGATTGAAAAAATCGCGCTATGCAGGTTATCCGCAACGGTCAGCGTGTTCACAAGAACCGCATAAATGCCGACGCAAATCATAATGAGAAAGCCTTGAAAGCCAAGTGCGAACAGGGATTTTAGGTAGTTGCTGCCTATTTGTCCCCATTCCCGGTTTGTCATAGTTGCAAATGGGATAGGCGACACCGAACAGTAAAGGTAAATTTCAATCATTCTGCCGTAGAGGATAACGGTTATCAGAACGGACATGATTTTCATGCACAAGCTCACAAGGCTTGTTTCCATGACAAGCAACAGAAGTTCGGGGATTTCCATATCGTTTAGCCCGTCCTGCATGGACGACAGGGCGGCGGTCACATCAATATTGGTGTTGCCGCCGATTACCCCTGCCGCGCCGGAAACGACACGCTGCGCCACGTCGAATACTGCCATAGTAATGTCAAAGGTGTGGGTAACAAGATAGACTGCTACCCACGCTTTGAAAAACCACTTGAAGAACATGAATGTATCAACGTCGTGCATATTGTTCTTTTCCGTTACCATACTGATTAGCTCCACGCACAGGACATAGGTAATGACAAGCCCCGCAAGGGGGATAATCACATTTTCCGATAGCGTCTGTATCATGGAAAATATGCTCGCGTTCCAACCTTGCGGGGTCTGTCCCACTTCTGCGGCGATAGTGCCGACTTTCTCGTTTACGTCCCCGAACATAGTTGACAGATTACCGTTGATAGTTCCGATAAGGATTTCCTTTATCCATTCGTTAATCGCGTCAAGTATGCTCTGCATAAGCCTTTACCCGCGCTTCTTAACCGAACAAGCCGGAAAGCAGGGGTACAAGGGTCATACCGATAAGGGCAACGCCGCCGCCCGCCATGAGCTGTTTTATCCCCAATTAGGTGTAAAACTCTGCTCGATGGCTGGCGGCGGCGTACAAAAATCTATATGGTGTTTGTAAGAGAAACGTCCCGGCGGGACAGGTCAGGCAGTGACCTGTTCCACCTCCGGGATGGGTTTGAGATTAAAATGAATTTCGATAGAAATGTGTCTTGTTTTATCCTCGTCAATGCGCTCATGCACGACGATTTCTTTGATTAAGCGGTTGAGGGTGGCTGCGTCCAGCTCTGTGATGTTGGCATATTCCTGAATGGCTTCCACCCATTGTTTTGCGTCATTGGCAAGCTGGACTTCATCGGACAGCCGTTTTCTGCCCTCGGACACTTTTGTTTTAAGCTCCGTCTGCTCGGTCTGTGTCTTTTCCAGCATGGTGTTGAAATTCTGCTCACTGATACGCCCTGCAATCATATCCTCATAAAGCCGCATGACCATTTTGTCCAGAACCTCAATCCGTTCCTCGTCCCTTGTAAGGGAGCGTTCCATTGCTTCCCGCTGTTCCCGCTGCTCTGCTTCACAGGTATTGGTCAGGCGGTCGGCAACCGCTTCCCCGTCCATCAGGCAGCTCTGGCACATTCCCGGATTTTCCGCAGCACATGGCTGTAAAGGGTGTCATAATCAATCCGGTGCTGGGTGCAGTGGTTCTTTCCAAAGGCGTTGTAGGTCTTGCAGGAATAAATCCGCTGGGGATGTTTTGCGTTTGTGTAGCGTACCGTCAGCGACTTCCCACACTCGCCGCATTTTAACAGTCCGGCAAACAGGCTGATTTCATTGGTCTGCCCCGGACGCTGGCGGGATTTCAGCTTGTTCTGCACAATGTCAAAGCTCATGCTGTCAATCAGCGGTTCATGCTGTCCCTCCACCACAATCCAGTCCTCCGGCTTCTTTTCCCCAATCGTGCCGATTTTGAAGCGGTAGTCCTTTTTCTGGGAAGCAATCGCCCCGGTGTAGACGGGATTCATCAAAAGGTCTTTGATAACGGAGAAGTCCCACATATACCGCCCGTTTTCCGGGTCTTTTTTTTCCCATTTGGTGCGGGTATTGCGAAGCCCCCGTTCCCGGTTCCACCATGTGGGGCAGGGGATTTTTTCTTCCTCCAGCCGTCTGCGGATATAGTTCGGACCATGACCGTTCAGGGCATATCCGAAAATCAGCCGCACAATCGGGGCGGTTTCCTCGTCAATGAGCAGATGGTTTTTGTCCTCCGGGTCTTTCCGATACCCAAAGGGGGCAAGACACCCGGTAAACTGTCCTTTCTGCGCTTTCAGAAGATAGGAGGAATGGACTTTCTTGGAAATATCCTTGCTGTACATTTCATTCAGGATATTCTTGAACGGGGCAATATCGTTGTTATCCCGCAGGGTGTCGATACCGTCATTCATGGCGATATAGCGGACACCGTTTCTTGGGAAAAAGTCCTCAATCAAATGCCCGGTTTGCAGATAGTTCCGCCCCAGTCGGCTGAGGTCTTTCGTGATGACAAGGTTGATTTGCCTGCGCTCAATGGCTCTCAACATTCTCTGTAAATCAGGACGCTCCATATTAAGACCTGTGAAGC
>QUFC01000048.1 GCA_003478355.1 Lachnospiraceae bacterium AM48-27BH | reverse complement strand
ACCTTCTTTCGTAAATGTTGCAAATGTTTGTTTTGGCACTTTCATTATACAACACATGGAATCGAGGTGTCTTTCTTTTATGCAAAATCACGAACTTGCTCATTTATAGTATAGAAGAAAAACAATTGAGACAGGAAGAAAGCCTGAGGGAGGCGGATCTTGTCAGAATTCAGGAGCATAAGAAGGATTTGGTCAGGTGTCAGGAAGAATATCATCGGCTTTCTGAGAAGGGAATTCATTTTGTCCCCTTTTTTGACAGTGAGTATCCAGAGAGATTGAAAAAGATCTATGACTGGCCAGTTGGCCTTTATGTGAAGGGGAATCTGCCGGATGATGACATTCCTACAGCAGCAGTGATCGGCGCCAGAGACTGTACCAGCTACGGAATGCAGGTGGCTGGAATGTTAGGAAGAGAGTTTGGCAGTGCCGGAATCCAGATTGTCAGTGGATTGGCATTGGGAATTGATGGAGCTGGTCATCAGGGCGCATTAGATGTCGATGGGAAGACTTTTGCAATATTAGGCAGTAGTGTTGATGTATGTTATCCCAAAGGGCATTGGAGACTGTATGAGCAGATGCAGAGGCAGGGCGGCGTGATCTCAGAATTCCCACTGGGAACTGCGCCTATGGCCAGTCATTTCCCTATGAGAAACCGTCTGATCAGTGGACTGGCTGATGTGATCATCGTGGTTGAGGCAAGGGAAAAAAGCGGTTCTCTGATCACCGTGGAACAGGGACTGGAACAGGGGAAGGAGATTTATGCAGTACCTGGACAGATCACGGATCATTTAAGCATGGGATGCAATCAGCTGATCCAACAGGGAGCTGGAATTTTGACATCGCCGGACGACATTTTTGACTATTTTCAGATTGGGAAAAAGTTAAGACTTCGTGAAAAAAATAAGAATGGGCTTGCCAAGAATGAAAAAATGGTGTATAGTTGCTTGGATTTCCACCCGAAATATATTGATCAGGTGGTGGAAGAAAGTGGTTTGCCATTAGGGGAAGTTATGATTTTACTGCTGGAGCTTGAAACCAAGGGGTATATCCAGCAGCCGGTTAATCACTATTATGTGAAAAAGTTATCATGAAGTAGTTGAAGAGGTGTCGGTATGGCAAAATATTTGGTGATCGTAGAGTCACCGGCAAAGGTAAAGACGATTAAAAAATTTTTGGGGACAAATTATGAAGTGGACGCATCTGGCGGACATGTGAGAGATCTTCCAAAGAGCCAGATGGGAATTGGCCCGGAGAATGATTTTGAGCCGAAATATATTACGATCAGGGGAAAAGGTGATGTGCTTGCCAGACTTCGCAAGGAAGTAAAGAAGGCAGATGTGATCTATCTGGCAACTGACCCGGACCGTGAGGGAGAAGCAATTTCATGGCACCTGATGAAAGCATTAAAGCTGGATGAGTTAAAAGATAAAAAGGTTTACCGGATCAGCTTCAATGAGATTACGAAGAACGCGGTAAAGTCTTCTTTAAAGGCTCCGCGTCAGATCGATATGAATCTGGTAGATGCCCAGCAGACCAGAAGAATTCTGGACCGTATGGTAGGCTACAGCATCAGCCCGTTGTTATGGGCGAAGGTAAAACGCGGTCTGAGCGCCGGAAGAGTACAGTCTGTAGCATTGCGTATGATCTGTGATCGTGAAGAAGAGATCAACGCGTTTATTCCGGAAGAATACTGGAATCTGGATGCTGATTTAACAGATGGCCATGCAAAGAAACCTTTAATTGCGAAATTTTATGGAACAGCTGATGGAAAAGTGGCGATCCATAACAAAAAAGAACTGGATCAGATCTTAAAGAACCTGGAGAATGCCCATTATGTGGTGGATGAGGTAAAGCATGGTGAGCGGACCAAGAAGCCGCCAATCCCATTTACCACCAGTACCATGCAGCAGGAGGCATCCAAGGTCTTAAATTTCTCTACACAGAAGACCATGCGTCTGGCACAGCAGCTTTACGAGGGCGTGGAGGTAAAGGGACATGGAACCATTGCGTTGATCACATATCTGAGAACGGATTCTACCCGTGTAGCAGAAGAGGCAGATCAGGCGGCAAGAGCCTATATCGGTCAGAATTACGGCGAGAAGTATGTTTCTGAAGGTGAGACTGCAAAGAAAGGCGGAGCTAAGATCCAGGATGCTCACGAGGCCATCCGTCCAACGGATATTACCTTAACACCCGCAAGTGTAAAGGATTCTCTCCCAAGGGACCAGTTCCGCCTGTATCAGCTGATCTGGAAGCGTTTTACCGCAAGCCGCATGGAGCCGGCGATTTATGATACGGTCAGTGTGAAGGTAAAGGCTTCGGATTATGAGTTCCATTTGTCTGCATCGAAGCTTTCCTTTGACGGTTTTATGTCGGTTTATGCAGAAGAGGACGAGAAAGAGCAGTCAAACGCCCTGATTGGCAAGCTGGAGCCTGGTATGGAGCTGACATTGGAAAAATTAGACAGCAGCCAGCATTTTACCCAGCCACCAGCCCATTATACAGAGGCATCCTTAGTAAAGGCTCTGGAAGAGCAGGGGATTGGCCGCCCAAGTACCTATGCGCCAACGATTACCACCATTATTGCCAGAAGATATGTGGCAAAAGAAAATAAAAACCTTTACGTGACGGAGCTTGGTGAAGTGGTAAACCGGATCATGAAAGAGAATTTCCCAAGCATTGTGGATCTGCAGTTTACTGCTAATATGGAGTATCTGTTAGACAGTGTGGGAGAGGGTACTGTAGACTGGAAAACGGTAGTCAGAAACTTTTACCCGGATCTGGACGAGGCTGTAAAGAAAGCAGAGAAGGAACTGGAATCTGTAACGATCGCAGATGAGGTCAGTGACGAAGTATGCGACCAGTGCGGACGTCATATGGTGATCAAGTATGGTCCTCATGGAAAATTTCTGGCATGTCCTGGATTCCCAGAGTGCAAGAATACCATGCCGTATTTCGAGAAAACAGGAATTCCTTGTCCAAAATGCGGAAAGGAAGTTGTGATCAAGAAGACCAAGAAGGGCAGAAAGTATTATGGCTGTGAGAATAATCCAGATTGTGATTTTATGTCCTGGCAGAAGCCATCTACAGAAAAATGTCCAGAATGTGGCAGCTATATGGTAGAAAAAGGTAACAAATTGCTGTGCAGCAATGAACAGTGTGGCTATTCCAAAAATTTGAAAACAAAATCAGAAGAATAGTTAAAGATTCAAAAATCTCTAATAACTGTTGTTATTTTCGGAAAGATATGTTACAATTCAGATATTACAGGTGGATGATCCTATGAGTGTGATTCCTTTTAAAACAAGAAGGGGGTTTTTCCGAAAATGAGCGTTCAGTTATTAGACAAAACACGTAAAATTGGTAAATTGCTGCATAATAACAACTCCAACAAAGTGGTATTTAACGATATCTGCAAAGTTCTGAGTGAAATCCTGGAATCCAATATTCTGGTCATCAGCAAGAAAGGGAAGGTTCTTGGCATTGGAACCTGGCCGGGAGTTGATGAGATCGAAGAACTGATCGACGAACATTTAGGTGGGTTTGTTGACAAGATGCTCAACGAGCGCCTGTTAAGTATTCTTTCTACCAAGGAGAATGTGAATCTTGCAACCTTGGGATTTGCAGAGGAATATGTTAAGAAATATCAGGCAATTATCACTCCGATCGATATTGCAGGAGAGCGTCTGGGAACCTTATTCATTTACAAAGAGAATTCCCAGTATGATATTGATGACATTATCTTAAGTGAATATGGTACTACAGTAGTTGGTCTGGAGATGATGCGTTCCGTGAATGAGGAGAATGCAGAGGAGAACCGTAAAGTCCAGATCGTAAAATCAGCGATCAGTACCTTATCATTCTCTGAACTGGAAGCGATCACTCATATCTTTGAAGAACTGGATGGCAACGAGGGAATCCTGGTAGCCAGCAAGATCGCAGACCGGGTAGGCATTACAAGGTCAGTGATTGTCAATGCATTAAGAAAATTTGAGAGTGCCGGTGTCATTGAGTCCCGTTCCTCTGGTATGAAGGGTACTTATATAAAGGTTCTGAATGATGTGGTATTTGATGAACTGAAGAATATCAAAGCATCAAAATAATAGAAAAGAGAGTTTTATGCCCTGCCGTATTTGCGGCAGGGTTTTTCTTACTTTTTGTTTCATCCGGTGGATTTGCGGGAGAATGCAATTTTTTAGAAAAAATGTCAAGCATTTTTAGAAAAAACTCTTGCATAATCCCCAGTCCTATGTTATATTCAAAAGGCTGAAAAAACACGTCTGTCGATTCTGAAGGTGGTGCCCATGGCGGTTCCTGAGGAAGCATAAGACACAGGCGGAAGTAAAAAAACCAAATGGAGGCAAAAAAATGAGCGTTATTTCTATGAAACAGCTGCTGGAAGCAGGTGTACACTTTGGTCACCAGACAAGAAGATGGAACCCTAAGATGGCTCCATACATCTACACTGAGAGAAATGGTATCTACATCATCGACTTACAGAAATCTGTAGGTAAAGTTGACGAGGCTTACAATGCAATCTCTGATATCGCTGCAAACGGCGGAACAATCCTGTTCGTTGGTACTAAGAAACAGGCTCAGGATGCAATCAAGACTGAGGCAGAGCGTTGCAACATGTTCTATGTAAATGAGAGATGGTTAGGCGGTATGCTGACCAACTTCAAGACTATCCAGAGCAGAATCGCAAGACTGAAAGAGATCGAGACCATGTCTGTTGATGGTACATTCGATGTACTGCCAAAGAAAGAAGTTATCCAGATCAAGAAAGAGTGGGAGAAACTGGAGAAGAACTTAGGCGGAATCAAAGAAATGAAGAAGATTCCGGATGCTATCTTCATCGTAGATCCTAAGAAAGAGAGAATCTGCGTACAGGAAGCTCATACTCTGGGTATCCCGTTAATCGGTATCTGCGATACAAACTGTGATCCAGAAGAGTTAGATTATGTAATCCCAGGCAACGATGACGCAATCAGAGCCGTTAAGCTGATCGTAGCTAAGATGGCTGACGCTGTTATCGAGGCTAACCAGGGCGAAGCTGCTGAAGTTGAGGCTGCTGAGGCTGAGGAGAACGTAGAGGCTTAATTTTTTGTAATAACCAACAGGGGTCAAAAGCATTTTTGACCCCATATCTGATTAAATGGAGGGAATACAAATGGCTGTAACAGCAGGAATGGTAAAAGAGTTAAGAGAAATGACCGGCGCTGGTATGATGGATTGCAAGAAAGCACTTGCAGCTACTGATGGCGATATGGATAAGGCAGTAGAGTTCTTAAGAGAAAAAGGACTTGCAGGCGCAGCGAAAAAGGCTGGCCGTATTGCAGCAGAGGGTGTTGTTGTTACCGCTCTGACTGCTGACGAGAAGAAGGCAGTTGTTGTTGAGGTTAACGCTGAGACAGACTTCGTTGCTAAGAACGAGAAATTCCAGACCTACGCAGCAGATGTTGCAGCACAGGCTCTGAAGACTACTGCAGCAGATATGGATGCATTCATGGCTGAGAAGTGGGAGAAAGATCCTACTTTAACCGTGAAAGAGGCTCTGTCTTCCCAGATCTCTATCATCGGTGAGAACATGAATATCCGTCGTTTCGAGCAGGTTGAGGAGGCTGACGGTTTCGTAGCTTCTTACATCCATGGCGGCGGAAAGATCGGTGTTTTAGTAGACGTTGTTACTGACGTTGTAAACGATGCAGTAAAAGAGATGGCTAGAAACGTTGCTATGCAGATCGCAGCATTAAAGCCACAGTACACAAGCCGCAACGAGATCAGTGCTGATTTCATCGAGCATGAGAAAGGCATTCTGATGGCTCAGATTCAGAACGATCCTAAGGAGGCTTCCAAGCCGGCTAAGGTTATCGAGGGCATGATCAATGGCCGTATCAACAAAGAGATGAAAGAGATCTGTCTGTTAGACCAGGTTTATGTAAAAGCTGAGGATGGCAAGCAGAGCGTAGCTCAGTACGTAGCACAGGTTGCGAAAGAGAATGGTGCTAATATCACTGTTAAGAGATTCGTTCGTTTCGAGACCGGCGAAGGCATGGAGAAGAAGAACGAGGACTTCGCAGCAGAAGTTGCAAAGCAGATGGGTAAATAATGCGGATTCGCAGAGTTTGCTGATAAAAATCGTATAGAATGTTATAAGATCATAAAAGGGCTGAAACCTAGCGTTTATGCAGGGTTTTAGCTCTTTTTGTGTTACTTGGAATGACAGGGAGGTGTAAAAAAATACAGTTGTCGATTGAGATCGAAACTGATTGACTATGTTGTACAGGAAAGGTACAATTATTTCTGAATATGAAGAAGTGGAGCAGTTGAGTCGAGAGAACGCTGCGGAAAATGTGGGACATAAGATCTCGCAGAAATTCTTTGGATGAAAATGAGCCATAGGAGATGGATCAATGATGAAAGAGAAAACCATTACGATCGTGTCAGACAGAAGGAATATCGTTCTAAAGACCGGTACGATTCTATATGTTCTGATGAATCGAAAATATGCGGAGTTTCATGTCCTCGGGGATCATGTATATAAGACGAGAATGACACTTGCCGAGATCGAGGAGAAGCTCGGGGATGGATTTTTAAAGATACATCGTGGCTGCCTCGTTTCTGCGATGGCTGTCCATGATATTAAGGACCGAGTTGATCTAAGCAACGGGGAAGCTTTGGAATATACGGTTCGGAAGAAGAAAATAATTTTAAAGGAGCTTCAATCGATCCAGGAGAAAATGATCCATGAATTCCGGAGCGAAAACATTCCCAAAACAAAAGAGGAGTTTGTGAAGAAGAACGTGGACACAGAGAAAGTCCCGGATACTGAGAAGATTCCGGACACCGAGAAGGAAAAATAAAAATTTCAAAATAAAACTGCCAAGAGATGCAGAATACAGAAAGGATAACAGCGCAATGAAGTACGATTTTACAACTGTTTTAGACCGAAGAGGAAAGGATTCCATCGCAGTAGAGCCATTTGCGTCAGACTGGATGACATGGCCGGCGAAGACAAAAGAAGGGTTTGACCTGATCCCTATGTGGGTGGCGGATATGAATTTTCCGGCGGTGCCTACGATTCCAGAGGCGATCATTGAAAGAACGAACCATACCACCTATGGATATTTCAGCCCAAGAGAAGAGTATTTTGATGCGATCATCAAATGGCAGCGGGTGAGAAACGGTGTAGAGGGTCTGGAACCGAAGCACATTGGTTATGAAAATGGCGTTCTTGGCGGCGTAGTCAGTGCGTTGAACGTGATCTGTTCCAAGGGCGACAGTGTACTTCTTCATTCCCCAACTTATATTGGATTTACGAATAGTCTGACCAACAATGGTTATCATATGGTACTTAGTCCGTTGGTGAAGGATGAGAACCAGGTCTATCGTATGGATTTTGAAGATATGGAGAAGAAGATCGTGGAAAATCATATCCATGCGGCTATCTTCTGTAGTCCTCACAACCCGACGGGCCGTGTATGGGAACAGTGGGAAGTCGAGAAGGCCATGGAGATCTATCGGAAGCATGATGTGTATGTGATTTCCGATGAGATCTGGTCCGATATTCTGTTAAATGGTCATAAGCATGTTCCGACCCAGTCTGTATCAGAAGATGCAAGACAGAGAACGGTGGCATTGTATGCGCCGTCTAAGACGTTTAACCTGGCGGGATTGATCGGAAGTTATCATATTATCTATAATGACTGGCTGCGGGACCGTATTTTAAAAGAATCTTCCTTAAGCCACTACAATTCCATGAACCTGCTATCCATGTATGCGTTAATCGGTGCCTATAAGCCAGAAGGATATGAGTGGGTAGATGAATTGAAAGAGGTTTTGAGCGGCAATATCAATTACGCCTGCGACTACATCGAGAAACATTTCGAGGGCATCCATGTCTCTAAGCCAGAAGGAACTTATATGCTGTTTTTGGATTGCACTGAGTGGTGCCAGAAGCATGGAAAGAGTATCACAGAGCTGCAGGCAGCAGGTATTGAAGTTGGTGTTATCTGGCAGGACGGTGTCGCTTTCCATGGTCCATGCCATATCCGCATGAATCTGGCATTGCCGTTTTCCAGGGTGAAAGAGGCATTTGAACGGTTGGATAAGTATGTATTCAATTAACTGTTCCGTTATTGTGCTTACACAATGCTCAGCATCCGGTGCAGATGGTCTGTCCTGATTGTTTCCGGTAAATAAGGGGCGCCATTCCGGTTGTTTTTTTAAAAATCCGGCTGAAGTAAAGCCCGTCAGAGTATCCCACAAGCGCAGCGATCTCCTGAATCTGCAGGTCTGTGACCGTCAGGAGCTCCTGCGCTTTTTCTATGCGCAGATGATTGAGATAGCGCATGGGAGAAGTTGTGGTGGCGGACTTGAACAAGTGGGCCAGATGGTCAGAGCTGATGCCGCAAAACACAGCCATGGAAGCGACGGTCCAGGGTTCCATGTAGGTCTGGTTCAGATGGAGAATCAGACGGTTGATGGAAAGGTTGGTGTGTGCCGGGTGGAGATAGTGATCCCTGGTACGTTCGATCAGAACCAGAAGCCTGAGAAAATCACTGTTGACCAGTTCGGAAAAATACAGATTTTTTAACTGCAGTTCAGAAATAATCTCGTCAAAGAGATTTTTCAGTGTACTGGATCGTCCGATCATGCCGGTGCAGATATGAAAATGTTTCAACAATGACGGGATCTGGGAACCGGTAAAGTGGATCCAGTAGATTTCGGGGGATTCTTCAGCATAGTAACAGTAGCCCTGGATCTCCCCGGGTTTATAAAGAATCAAAGAACCGGCGTTCATGGCTCGCCATCCATCGGAAAACAGGTAATGTCCGGTACCGTTGTAGACGTATAGAAGCTGATAATCCGCCCGTCCTTCTGGTCGCCTTCGCAGATAATCGCGGGAAAAACGGCACTTGGAGCCACAGCAGTTGACGGTGATGGGAGTCTTAAGATTCTCATAGCCGTTTTCTTTTCGTTCTGGATAGAGATAGCCTCGGTTGTCGATCATGGGATGTCCTCCGTAAAATGCAATAAAGTTACTGTCAAGAAAAGTCCTGTATGCATACAATAGCCCTGTTTGTATACAATAACAGAATTATCCATATAGGAAGCGTAAAAAGATATGGAGATAACAGGGGATACTGATTTATAATAGGATTATACTTAGGAAAACTTCGGAAATCAATCATGTTCTATAAGAAATGTGGATAACAGAAAAAGTCATGTACATGAGCAGGCATTTTCTGAACTGAAAATGTCGTATGATACAGTGGTGATAACAATGCTGCAAACAAAAACGAGGAGGTTAGGGTATGAGTGAACGAAAACAGGTGATTCTTTTTATGACGGACACCACAAGAAAAGATATGCTTGGCTGTTATGGTGACAGCCGGATGATCACGCCGAATCTGGATCGGTTGGCCCAGGAGGGAATTCGTTATGAGAATGCTTATTCCTGCCAGCCAGTCTGCGGTCCGGCCAGAGGCGCCATTTTTACCGGTATGTTCCCTCACAGTAACGGTGTTTCCACGAATAGTATGCCTCTTGGCGAGGGTGTCAAGACCATCGGCCAGCGTCTGACAGACCAGCAGATCCATTGCGGCTACATTGGCAAATGGCATCTGGATGGTGGCGATTATTTCGGCTATGGAAAATGTCCGGAAGGCTGGGATCAGGAGTACTGGTATGATATGCGGTGCTATCTGGAAGAGCTGACTGACGAGGAACGGATGAAATCCAGAAAACGGGCAACTGCCTTTGAACCGGATATGACAGAGGGCTTCACCTACGCGCACCGCTGCTGTAACCGGGCTATCCGTTTCCTGGAGCAATATAGTGACCAGGATTTTTTCCTGACCGTTTCCCTGGACGAGCCTCATGGACCATCTCTGTGTCCACCTCCATTTAATCATATGTACGATGGTTTTTCTTTTGATGACAATGAGGGCTTCCATGACGATTTATCCGACAAGCCTCTGATGCAGAGACTTTGGGCCGGAAAAGATCTGAAGGCATCCTCCGAAGAACTGCGAAAACCGACGGAGAAGCTGTCTATGTTTTTGGGCTGCAATTCCTTTGCGGATTATGAGATCGGAAGAGTCTTAAAAGTCATCAATGAGAAAATGCCGGATGCGTTGGTGATCTACACCTCTGATCATGGTGCGATGCTGGGCTCCCACCATTTGAACCAGAAAAATGCCGCCATTTACCGGGAAGTAGCCAATATTCCACTGCTCATCCGTGGCGGTGAGAAGGGTAAAGTGGTTCAGTATCCAGCCTCTCATATCGATCTGGCTCCGACCATTATGGATTATTTTGGTAAGAAGCTTCCGAAAGCCTTTGCAGGGAAGAGCATGCTTCCGCAGATCTACGACACCACCAGAAAGATCAACGATGTGGTATTTACCGAATTTACCCGCTACGAGGTGGATCATGATGGCTTTGGGGGTCTTCAGATGATGCGTGCTGCATCCACTGAGCGCTACAAGCTGGCCCTTCATTTGATGGATACCGATGAATTTTATGACATCCAGGATGATCCATGCGAGGTACGCAACCGCATCGCTGACGAAGCCTATGCCCAGATACGCAACGATCTCCACGATCAGATCCTGAAAGAAATGGACGAAACCCGTGACATGTACCGCGGCTACCAGTGGGCAGTCCGTCCATGGCGCAGCGATTATCAGCCAACCTGGGCTAACAGCGGCTGTACAAGACAGAAAGAAGAAGAGGAGATCTACGAGCCAAGACAGCTTGATTATGACACGGGTCTTCCAATGAAAGAGGCTGTCAGAAAAAAACAGCAATATTGATGAAATAATCATTTCATGGCTGCTGATCAGGCAGCCTATTTTTTTCCCTTTCGATACTCCGACGGTGATATCCCCTCCGTCTTCTTAAATGATCGGATAAAGAAGCTGGCCGAGCTATATCCTACCGCCAGCGCTACTTCACTAATGGTCATCTGCGTTTCCAGCAATAACCGTTTTGCTTCTCGGATTCTCAGGCTTGTCAGATAATGCACGAAATTATGACCGGCCTTCTTTTTAAAAATCGTAGAAAAATACCCAGGTGACAGGCTAAAACGCTCTGCCACGGAAGACAGACTCAAATCTTCCTGATAATGCTGTTCCAGATATTTAAGAATTTCATCATAACGGAAATCCTTGGAGGTATTCCGCATCATGGTAGAAGCCAGCCGTGAAAACTGTCCGGAAAGCTCTGCGCCTGGATCAATGCCGTAAGCATGTTCCAAAAATGAAAGCAGATGAGCAGCATTCGCTGGAGATTCTGTGCCAAGCCGTGGCAGTTCCTTTACCAGAGCTTCTGCTGCCAGGGAAAATCCTGCATAATCTCCATTGCTGTAGGCATTCAGTCCATCCTGGCACTGGACACAGATTCCTTTGGAAAAAGCAGAAAGTTCTGGTGCTGTGATTGTATTTTTATAAAACCGGCTGCTGCCAAAGAGAAAACGACAGGAGGCCAGAGACGTCATACGGGCATATTCGGATGACCATAAGCTGCTGTTGGAGAATGGTTTCCCCTCAATGATGGTGTGGGTGTTTCCATACCGTTTGATGAATCCGGGCAGAAATTCCACATAACCATTGGGATATTCCGGTGTTTCAAATAAAAACAGGAACAACTGGTCAGTCCGGCGGTAAGGGATTACGATCATATGGTCGTCTGCCTCTTCAGAAAAGAGGGTGCCAGAAAGCACAGTTTCCGGCTGATCAGAAGTGATCAGAAGCGGGTGACAGAGAATGGGAAATGTTATGCTGGACAGATCCGGGCCGCCATCGGAGAACAAAGAAGCGATACACAGCTTCAGCTCCCGTATCAGTCTTGCTTTTTTCTGCTCTACATGGGAGATCACTTCTTCTAAGATTTCTTCTAATTCTGTGCGGCGGATGGGCTTTAAAAGATAGTCTTTTACCTGGAGCCGCACCGCCTCTCTGGCATAAGAAAAATCATCAAATCCCGTCAAAATATAGAAGAGCGTGTCCGGGGAAATGTCCTGGGCTTCGCGGATCGCATCTAATCCGTTCCTATATGGCATCTGGATGTCTACCAGAGCCAGATCAAAATAATGGTTCTTTAACGCTTCTATCAGAGACATTCCGTTAGATACTTCTGTGATATCTTCCGGCTGGATACCGAGCTCCAGCCAGAACAGCCGGATAGACTGGCGTACTAAAGATTCATCATCTGCAATTAATATTTTCATGAATTTACAGCCTCCGTTACTTTTTTTAGTTTAATCATGGTGCAGGTGCCATTTCCAATGGAACTTTGGATCTCCATGGTACTTTCTGGTGAGTAGGAGGAAAGCCGCTCTTTTACATTGCGGATACCGATGCCGCCTTCCTTTAGCTGACCGATATCAAAACCAATGCCATTATCAGAAATGGTGATCAGTAAAGCTTCCTCATCCAGCTCTTTGATCTTGATTTCAATGAGACAAGGATGGGTGCAGGGCTCGATACCGTGGCGGATGGAATTCTCCACAATTGGCTGCAGCAGCAGCTTGGGGATGTTCCAGTCATTCTGATAAATGGCAATGTCAAAGGTACAATTCAAACGGTCATTAAAACGCAGCTTCTGCAGGGCACAATAATCCTTCACGAATTGGATTTCCTGGGCCAGTGGAATGATGGATGGCGCTTTTAAGATGTAGCGCAGCATTCCGGACAATCCATAGAGAGAGTCCTCCAGGGTCCGCTGATCACCGATCTGGTTTAGGGCGATCATGTTGTTTAAGGTATTAAAAAGAAAATGCGGCTGGATCTGAGACTGCAGGGCCTTAAATTCACTTTCTTTCTGCTTGATGGTTAAGATATATTCCTGTCGGATGGTCTGTTCCAGTTTCTCTACGGTATAATTCAACTGATCACCCAGATCATCTAACTCTGTGTTGGAGATATAGCTGTACCGTCTGCCAAAATCCTGTTTCTGGATTCCGTCAAATACGTGCCGCATGGCATCGATCGCATGTACCATTTTCCTGGAAGTAGTAGCGTGAGACAGGGTAGCTGCAGCGATTCCCAGGAGATAGAGGAAGAGGGTGGTCATGTAAATGGTCTGTATCCGCCGATCCAGCTCCCGTCCGGAAAGAGCGATACAGATATTCCATGGGTATCCATCCACCGGGTAGGAGTGGATCTGATAGGAAGCTCCATTCATGGAAATGGTTTCGCCATCGGAAGCTGTGGACAAAAGCATTTGCTGATCCGTGCCTAAAGGGGTGTTGGAATACACGATCAGTCCATTTTCATCCCGGATCAGGATGGTAGAATCCACATGGAGGGCAAAATCCAGAAAAATACGCTGGAACATGGAAGTATTCACATCGATCTTCATGACACATAGGGGAAATCTTGGATATAGAGACAGGATTGCTCTTGCCACAGAAACCACCTTAGCATCTGAGGGATGGATATAATCAGGACTGTGGGGACCAATGGTGACCGCCTTTCCGTCTGCCGCTATGGCTTTCTGGTACCAGTTTTCAGCAGAATATTGAAATGGAGAAACGATGGATTTGTGGTCTGGCGCAGAGACGGTGTAATAAATACAGTCATGGTCGGTTACGATGTAAATACCGTCCACATCCTGACGGTTTAAGCGCAGGTAAGTCATGTTTTCATCCAGCTGTCTCTGGGCGTCCAATTCGTCAAAGCCATTGGGATTCTGGTTTCCCATGGATCTTGCTTTTAAATAGTAGTACCCCTTTTGTGTATAGTAGGGCTGAAGGGTTAATTGATTTAATTCATTCATATAAGTACGGATGTTGCTGACCATGGAGTGGGCGGTAGAGTCCAAAAGGATCTGGATGTCCCGGTGGTACATGAACGAATAGATGGCAGCGATAAAGGATGCCACCAGAATAAACGGAAAAAAGGTACTGATGAGGAAACTCTTTTGAAGCTGAAATGAAAATGAACGGTGTGTATGCATGAAAGTTTCTCCTTTGAATGAACGGACTTTGTTAAAAATGCCACATTTATTATACTGTTTTTACGGAAAATTTACAATATTACATAAAAAAGTGAATGATAGTTCAATGAAATCGTAAAAAATTAACACCAAGAAGGATAAAAATAGTCATATAATGAAACCATCAAATCAATGCTTCGTATAAAAAAACTAGGAGGAATCAGTTTATGAGAAAGTACATGAAAAGCTGGCTGGCACTCGGTACGGCGGCAATGGTAGCAGCAGGGCTTACAGGATGTTCAGGATCAAAAGAAGCACCTGCGACCGAGGCTCCAAAGACAGAAGCGGCAACCGAGGCTGCAGCAGACAAGACAGAAGCAGCGGCAGAGACAACCGAGGAGAAGAAGGAGCTGGAAGGCGAGCTTGAGATCGTGACGAATGCCAACGAGCAGACTTATAATGCGGTAAATGAGATCCTGGAGCAGTTCATGAAGGAGAATCCGGGTGTTAAGATCAGTTACACCACACAGGGCTCTGATTATGAGCAGCTGATGAAGGCACGTATGGCTTCTAATGATCTGCCGGATATCTTTGCAACCCATGGATGGAGCGTGGTCCGTTACAGTGAGTATCTTCGCCCACTGAATGATCAGCCATGGTTCTCTCAGATCGAGCCATCCTTCATGGAGAACATTGAGGATGAAAATGGACAGGTTTATGTATTGCCGATCAACATGGATCAGGGAGGTCTGATTTACAATAAGAAACTGTTGACCGAGCTCGGCGTTGATATTCCAAAGACCTGGGATCAATTAAAAGATATCTGTGAAAAAGGAAAAGAGAAAGGCTACACCGGCGTATTTATCGCAGGTAAAGACAGCAGACAGCCGGCATCCTTGCTGGATATTGCGGCTCAGACTTATCTGGAAGCAAGAAATGATCAGGATTACTGCTCCCAGCTTCTGGATGGTTCCTTTGACTGGAATAACTGGGCACCACTTTCCCAGCTGCTGGTTGATTTAAAAGAATCTGGTTATCTGAATGAAGACTGTGTGACCTGTGATACCGTTGATATCGCACCACGTATGTCTGAGAATAATGTTCTGTTCCTGATCACTTCAAACATGGATCTGATCCGTCAGGCATCCGAGTTAAATCCAGATGCCCAGTATGGCATGGCTCCGATCCCGGCACTGGATGAGACTCAGGAAAATGTGTTTGCAGGCGGTGAGCGTGAGGCTTATGGTATCTGGAAAGATACCAAGAATGAAGAGCTTTGCCTGGAGGTATTAAAATATCTTGCAAAGCCGGAGAACGTGAAGAAGGTCTGCGAGTTCAGCGGTAAGCGTTCTGCAATCCAGGGTGTTGATGCAGATCTGGGTTCTGTAGCAGAAGATTATAAGAAATATGCGGACGTAAAGATCAGCCCAACCTTTGACCGAGTATATCTGCCAAGTGGTATGTGGAGCACCATGCGGACCATCGGCTCTGCACTGATGGGCGGTGAGATGACCGTAGAAGAGAGCGTAAAGACGATGGAAACCGATTACAATACGCTTCGTGAGCAGAACTAACCAGGAAACAAAATGGGCAGGTCCCGCATCCGGGAAACCGGGACGGGACCTGCGCTTTGCTTTACGAGAGGCACAATTATGATCAAATGTAACTATTCAGTACCTTCATAGTTACGAGCAAAAATCCATTCCAGATCAGCTTCGCTGATGGGATTTTTGCTTTCTAGCCTATGTGTTCTTACGGTCAGCGCAGCATGTGCGCAGACCTACTGAATCGTTACGATCAAATCATGTAAAGGAGTGTGAATATTTATGAAGCAGAAACGCAAGGGATCCATTCCGATAGATATTCTTTATCTGCCGGCACTGGTATTGCTGACAGTGTTTGTCATATATCCCCTGATTTCCGGTGTCCAGATCTCATTTACAAACTGGAACGGATATTCTTCAAAATACAAATATGTGGGACTGGCAAACTATGTCAAAATGTTCAATGATAAGATGTTTTATACCGCATTAAAGAATACATTTATCTATGGTGTCGGAAGTACGACGATCCAGACGATCGTTGGAGTGGCATATGCGCTGCTGCTTCAGAAGAGATTCCATGGACAGACACTGACCCGCGTGATCGTGTATCTTCCGGCCATGATCGCTTCCCTGATCATGGGCTATATTTCTTACTTTCTGGTACAGTATAATCATGGTGCCATCAATGATATCATGATCCTGTTTGGAAAAGAAGCCGTGGACTGGATGGCAGATGGCAAGAGGGCTGTATGGATCATCGTAGTCATCAATGCGCTGCAGTTCGTCGGAAAGACCATGATCATTATGATCGCCGGCTTGCAGGGAATCCCGGAGTCTTACGAGGAGGCAGCAGAGATCGACGGGGCAGGTTATCTGGAAAAGCTTCGTTATATTACGCTGCCATTGCTGCTTCCGGCAATTACCACCAGCGTGGTATTAAACCTGATCGGCGGACTGAAGCTGTTTGGAATCATCCTGTCTACGACTTCCGGTGGACCTGGGTATTCCTCCCATTCACTCTCAACCCTGATCAATTACCTGTACTTCCAGAACCAGAACGCAGGTTATTCCGCAGCAGTTGGGCTTTGTCTGTTTGTGATTATCATGATCCTTGGTACGGTTGTCCGCCGTTTCCTGGAGAAGAAAGTGGAGGGGCTTAGCTTATGACGAAGAAGAAAAGAACATGGATATTTACTTTGCTGGCGCTTCTGATCGCAGCGTTCCATATTTCTCCATTTTACATCATGATCAACATGTCCTTAAAGACATTGTCGGATCGTTCCTCCCGATGGATGCCTGCACTGCATCCGCATTTTGAAAATTATGTGACAGCCATGGAGCATGGAAATCTAATGTCTGCCATGTGGAATACATTTCAGATTACAGCGCTTTCCGTGATCATTATCGTGGTAGCAGGAGCCATGGCAGCGTATCCGCTGGCAAGAAAAGCATCCAGGAAGAATCAGATCATTTTGACCTTTATTGTAGGTGTTATGATGGTGCCGCAGCTTAGTATTCTGGTACCTCTGTATAAGGAAATGGTTACTTTGAAAGGGATCAACAAGCTGTGGGGTATCGTGATCGTGTCCGCAACCTTCCATCTGCCAATGGCGATCTATATGTACAGCAACTTTATCCGCAGCATTCCGAAGGAACTGGATGAGGCAGCCATGATCGATGGCTGCAGCCGTATGCAGGCATTCTTCCAGGTGATCCTGCCATGCCTGAAATCTACCACGGTCAGCGTTATCATCTTAAATGGCGTTGGTATCTGGAATGACTATCAGTTTCAGCTTTATTTCCTGCAGAAACCGGCTATGCGGACCATTACATTGGCCATCAGCACCTTCTTTACGGATTCCAAGCAGGATCTGGGAGCAGCAGCAGCAGCGGCATTTATTGTGGTACTGCCTCCGGTACTGATCTACATCTTCTTACAGAAATATTTTGTGAAGGGAGCAATGGACAGTGCGGTAAAATAAAATTTTTGAAATTTATCAAACTGTTTGAAAATAGGTGAAAATTATGACGATGAATACATATCAGGAAACCATGAGAAAATTATATGATCCGGAGAATCATGAGGTATTGATTGCTTCCCACCGTGGTAAATTCTCCTCCAGTGTCATGGAGAATACGTCTCTTGCCTTTCTGACTGCCATCAGAGAAGGTGCGGATATGGTGGAAATGGATCTGGAAGAGACAAAGGACGGAAGGATCGTAGGCCATCATGATGACCATATGAAGAGATTGTTCCACAATGACGGTAAGATCAGCGATTATACATTAGACGAGCTGAAAGCCATGCCGGTTTATAATTATGTGGGTGAGATTTGTGTGGAAGGGATCGAGACCTTCGAGGAGATTCTGGACAGCTTAAAGGATAAGACGATTCTGGTGCTGGATAAGTGCTGGGATTGCTGGGATAAAGTCTATGCACTTCTGAAAGAGAAGGACATGGTAGAGCAGACGATCTTCAAGTTCTACTTAAAGGATGAGGAGCCGATGGTTTGGGCCAAAGCCCATAAAGATTGTATCTTTATTCCGATGTGCGGCGACCCGGAGATGTTTCCGAAGCTGTTAGAGCTGCGGGAACACGCAGGATTACCAGCAGTAGAAATCCTGCCTCATGCAGAGGACGAACCGATCTTTTCTGATGAGACATTCCGGTGGCTGGAAGAACATCACATCAAGGTATGGTGCAATTCCTTAAGCCTTGCAAGACGTCTGGTATATGGCGCAGGATACGATGATCTGAAGTCACTGCGTTATGGTGGAGACAAAGGCTGGGGCGTTCTGATTGACAAGGGTGTACAGATCCTGCAGACAGACTGGCCACATGAGGTGGCCTGCTATCTGAAAGAGAAAAAAATGAGATAGTTTTTGTCATAGTGTATTTAGAAATGTTTCCACATAATACAGTGCCGCGCCTGCTGCCTGTGTATACTGTCCATATGTTCCAACCAGGATCTGTTCTTTTCTGAGTGGAAATGGAGTGGCAGCATTGATCTGTTTCAGCAGATATTGCGTATCCTCTTCCGTAAGGAAAGATGCCAGATAGCCGCTGAGGATCATCGGGCGTCGATGATCAGATTCAGGTTTTTCATGGCAAATGCCAGGTGGTTTAAGTAGTCTTCCCAGATTTGTGAGATCTGGGAAGACTTTTTTTCGTCTGTATCTGTGTCAGCTGTATGTCTGCTGATTTCACGCAGAGAGTGGAAAAAGTCCGGGATTGGCATGCCGGAAGCCTGCTCTAAGGCATCGGCGGAGCAGTAGGTTTCCAGACAGCCACGGTTTCCACAGTAGCACAGAGGTCCGTCCGGGTTGACGCACATATGCTCCAGAGTGCCGCTGTGCATGGTACTACCCTGGTGGATGTGCCGGTCTGTGATGATAGCGCCTCCCAGGTTGCGGTTTAACAGGATCACGATGGCGCTGTCCAGTTCCGGGTGATTCCACAGCTCTAAGTGGGCGGCGGATTTGGAATCGTGTTCCAGGTGGCAGGCAAATGGCAGACGGCTGGAGAAATGATCCACATTCATACCAGTAGCATCTCGTGACAAAAGGCTGTGTCAGCAGTAAAAAAGGCATTGTCACAGGAGCATGAATCAGTTACGAAATTTGTTGGATATAAAGTAGACGCTTTTCATGGAATGGTGTATACTGTGTGGAAATAGTAAAACAATTATCAGATTTTGGAAGAACAGGAGGACATGTCGATGGCATTTCAATTAAGAAAGTATCATGCGCCAGATTTTACCGAAGCGAAATTTCAGACAGCCCCGGATGCGGTATTGGTTCCGGCACCACAGGATAAGACCGCTCCAGATCATTTCCATGCGTTAAGTATTTTCCCAGAGTATTTTAAGATCCATGGAACCTGGCTTTTGGCGGAAGACAGCCGAATGGACTGCGTTCCGGTGTATCAGGATGGCAGGGTTTTGGTTGTGGAACCGCGGAATCTGAAAAAAGGTGATCTGGTGGTGACCGGGCGGACGGAAAACTGTGAAGATGGAATCTATGTCCATCCAGATGGATTTGGAAGCATAAACCAGGAAAAGGATGTGTTCGCATTCCGTCAGAACCGTTCCAGAGAGACTTCTTTTTCCAGGGATTATGATGAACTTTATGATCTGTTACGGTATGAGAAAGCACATGGCGGCTATGTGGTGTGGGTCATGGGACCGGCATTCAGCTTTGATTCCGATGCAAGAAATGCGTTTTCCAGACTGGTGGAAAACGGATATGTAAATGCCCTTCTGGCAGGGAATGCTTTAGCGACCCATGACTTAGAGGGCGCTTATCTGGCACAGCTCTTGGGCAGGACATTTACACCCAGGAAAGCGTAAAAAATGGTCATTACAACCATCTGGCTACCATCAACCGGGTGCGCCAGTGTGGTTCCATCCCGAAGTTTATCGAAGAAGAGCACATCAACAATGGCATCATTTATAATTGCGTGAAACATCAGGTTCCGTTTGTATTAGCAGGTTCTATCCGCGATGACGGCCCGCTTCCGGAGGTCTACGGCAATGTCTATGAGGCCCAGGATGCCATGAGAAACCATGTGCGGAAAGCCACTACGGTGATCTGCCTGGCAACCATGCTTCACACCATTGCCACGGGCAACATGACTCCATCCTTCCGTGTTCTGCCGGATGGTACGATCCGTGAGGTATATTTTTACTGTGTGGATATTTCAGAATTTACGGTCAATAAATTAACAGACCGTGGCAGCCTATCTGCCAGAGGTATTGTAACCAATGCCCAGGATTTCGTGACCAATGTATGTAAGGGACTGGGATTGTCTCTGTAACAAAATGATCCACCTATCTGGTTAAGAAAATCGGTTGGAAAAAATGAAACTTTCCGGTATAATTATGATAAAAATTGATCATAAAGGAAAGGTATGTATTAAAAATGAATCAAAGTTTAACCCGGCAGTTTTTCAGATTTACGATCCCAACGATCCTGTCTATGGTGGCATTTTCCCTGTACACCCTGGTAGATGGAATCTTCGTGGCGAAGGGTGTCGGTGAGACAGCATTGGCGGCGGTAAATTTATCGTCGCCTTATAATTCTGTGATGTTTGCGGCCGGACTTCTTCTGGCTGTGGGCATGTCTACTACTATTGCCATCCGCCTGGGAAATGGAAAGCATCACGAGGCGAGCAGTCTTTTTACCAGGAATCTGATCGTAGCAGTCATTGTTTCTATCGTGATCTCAGTTCTGACACTGTTAAATCTCCGCTCCGTAGCGCAGTTTTTAGGTGCAGAAGGGGATACGCTGGGCTATGTGATGGAATACGTAGGCGGTGTATCTCCGTTTGCCGTATTTTTTATCTGCTCTTATAATATGGAGATTCTGGTAAAAACTGACGGAACCCCGCTTTTGTCAACCATTGGCGTCAGTCTGGCAGGTGTGACGAATCTGGTACTGGACTGGCTGTTTGTCATGATCTTTCACTGGGGGGTCAGAGGCGCGGCTGTTGCTACGGGACTGGCCCAGGTGGTGTCTACGGTGCTTTATCTCTATTATTTTGCCAAACGTTCCAAACAGCTTCATTTTGTAAAAGTGTCCTTAAAACCATCAGAATTCAAGATCTACCGCCGGACACTTCCGCTGGGAGTGGCGGACAGCATCACAGAGATGTCCAATGGAGTGGTATTATTTGCATTTAATCAGACGATCCTCCGGCTGATCGGGGAGAGTGGTGTGGTCAGTTATACAGTGATCGGCTATGTCAATACCCTGGTGCTGATGGTCATGTCAGGAATTGCCCAGGGAATCCAGCCTATCAGCAGCTTTTATTATGGAAAACAGGAGCGCAAGAGCTATGAGACCATTCTGAAAATGGCTCTTGCCATGGCCATAATCCTGAGTGTGGGTAGTTTTCTGGGCTGCCAGATGTTCGGAGGCAGTATTGTTGGATTGTTTATCAAACGGGACAGTCTGCTGTTTGACAGCAGTGTAGCTGCCCTGCGCAAATATTCCCTGGCGTTTGTACTGATGGGATTTAATGTGGTACTGGCGGCATTTTTTACTTCGATAGAAAAGGCGTCCAGATCATTCCCGATTTCTGTGGGAAGAGGACTGATCTTCCCGGTACTGGCATTAGTGCTGGTTCCAAAGGTACTGGGAGCGAAAAATCTGTGGTATGCCGGAGCAGTCAGTGAGGTGGCTGCATCGGTGATCGCAGGGGAATTTATGGCAATGTATTTACAAAAACGAAGATGAAAATTCTTCTAAATCTGTTAATTTGTGGAAAAGCACTTGCAATCTGTCATTTTCCAGGTATAATTCTATTGAGAAAAGATTCACAATTATGATTTGGGAAAACCACAAAACGGGTCAAAAAGCAATAGGAGGAACGATTCATGAGAGGTGTAGAGACCAGAATTCAGGAAATCCGTCACAGAATTTTCCGAGAGGTCGCAAGAATGGCTTATCATACGGAGTGGCCGATTGATAAGCGAATTGAAGAATTACCATACAAGATTATCCCAGGAGAGGTTGGAAATTTCCGGAATGATGTATTTCTGGAGAGAGCCATTGTAGGAGAGCGTCTGCGTCTGGCAATGGGTCTTCCAAATAGAAGCGCCGCAGAGCATGCTCCGCTGTCTGATAACATCGAGGCAGCAGATAAACCAGAGACTTATTATACTCCGCCACTGATCAACGTGATCAAGTTTGCCTGCAACGGTTGTCCGGAAAAACGGGTTTATGTAACAGAGGGATGTCAGGGCTGTCTGGCTCATCCATGTGAGGAGGTTTGCCCGAAGGATGCAGTGAAACTGGATCATACAACAGGACGTTCCCACATTGATCAGGATAAATGTATTAAGTGCGGACGCTGTGCGGATGTCTGCTCTTATAATGCGATCATCATCCAGGAGCGTCCATGTGCAGTTGCCTGTGGTATGGATGCAATTCATTCCGATGAGAATGGAAAAGCAGATATCGATTATGAGAAGTGCGTATCCTGTGGCCAGTGTCTGGTAAACTGCCCATTTGGTGCTATTGCAGATAAATCCCAGATTTTCCAGGTAATTCGTGCAATTCAGTCTGGCGAGAAGGTTTATGCGGCGGTAGCGCCTGCATTCGTTGGCCAGTTTGGTCCGAAGGTAACACCAGGAAAATTAAGAGCGGCTATGAAGGCTCTTGGATTTACAGATATTTTTGAGGTTGCTATCGGTGCAGATCTGTGTGCAACGCAGGAAGCAGAGGATTTCGTGAAAGAGGTTCCGGAGAAGCTGCCATTTATGGGTACTTCCTGCTGTCCGGCGTGGTCTGTGATGGCGAAAAAGCTGTTCCCAGAGTATGCAAACTGCATTTCCATGGCATTGACACCTATGGTACTGACAGCTCGTCTGATCAAGCTGCATCATGAGAATGCGAAGGTTGTATTTATCGGACCGTGTGCAGCGAAGAAGCTGGAGGCAATGCGCCGGACTGTTCGAAGCGAGGTGGATTTCGTACTGACCTTTGAGGAGATGGCAGGTATCTTTGATGCGAAGCATGTAAACTTAGAGACCATCGAGGAAGATCCAGCAGGTGTTAACGATGCTTCTACAGACGGACGTAATTTTGCAGTTGCTGGCGGTGTTGCAAAAGCAGTGACCAACGTTCTGAAAGAGAAATATCCGGATCTGGAGGTAAAGGTTGCCAATGCAGAGGGACTGAAGGAATGTAAGAAGATGATGCAGCTGGCAAAAGCCGGTAAATATAATGGATATCTGCTGGAAGGTATGGCATGTCCGGGCGGCTGCGTAGCTGGAGCAGGAACCATGCAGGCCATCAAGAAATCCCAGGCAGCGGTCAATATGTATGCGAATAAAGCAGGACACAAGACTTCTGATGGAACAGAACATGTGAAAGAGCTGGACAAGTTAGTTGATTAAAACCTGAGCGTGATATATAATGGAGACCAGGAATGGAACGGAAGCGGAATGCCTCTGATGCTGTTCCTGGTTTTTTGTTTCATAGAATTGCGTCTTGTGAATTGGATATTTGATATCAGGGAGTATCGTTATGGTAAAAAAATCAGCATATAATGGGCCGAGAAACAGCAGAATAAAGAGACAAAGGGCCCGAAGAAGAAAGAAAATGATGATCAGGGCCGGTGCAGCGGCTCTGTGTCTGGCAGCGGTGATCGGAGCAGTGTCTGGCATCCGGACGCTGGTTGGAGGACATAAGACCAAGAACCAGGAGCATATCACCAGTATGGAAGAGACACTTCCGCAGAAATTAAAAGAGATCAACGGCATTTCTGTAAAGGGACTGGGGTATGAGGAGACCGTTGCAGCTTTAATAAAAGGGTACGACTGGAATTTATCAGTTTCTTATGAGGGCAAAACGGAGAAACTGAACAATCTGATCGAAGCCAGAACCAGACAGTATCTGGATGAGATCTGCACTCAAAATATGGAAGGTTCTTACACCTTTGACCTTCTGGATGTGTCTGAACTGGCGAAAGAGGAGGCCGGCCGGCTTGCCGGAATCTGGGATCAGAAACCGGAGAACAGTACCCTGGATCACTATGACGCGGCCAGTGGGAAGTTTGTATTTTGCGGTGGAAAAGACGGCGTGGTCATTGACCAGGAAAAACTGGCAGCGGATATCAGTCAGGCGGTGAAGGATCAGAAGCTGGATCAGAGTTTAAGTGCCGAAGGCAATTTCCAGGCGGCTGATTCTGATGAGGCGGTTCAGGCAAAATATAAGACATTGGAGACATTTACTACCAATACCACCAGTAATCCCAAGAGAAACACCAATGTCCGTCTGGCTGCAGAGGCGTTGAATGGAACCATTGTGCAGCCTGGAGAAGAATTTTCCTTTAACCAGGTCATTGGTCCGAGAACAGAGGAAAAGGGTTATCAGGCAGCTGCGGCTTACAATAGCGGCGAGGTGGTACAGGAGGTGGGCGGCGGTGTCTGCCAGATTTCCAGTACCTTATATCGGGTGGTCTTCGAAACGGGAATGGAAGTGACGTACCGCCGTTCCCATACCTTCGAGCCGAACTATGTGACACCAGGACAGGATGCCACGATCAGTTGGGATATGCCGGATTTTCGGTTCGTGAATACTTCTGAGGGAGCTATTGGCATCCGGGCCAGCTATGCGGACCAGAAAGCTACGGTTTCGATTTATGGAATTCCGGTTCTGGATGACGGTGTGACCTGGAAGCTTTATTCTGAAAAGACAGAGGAAGGGGAAAAACCAGAGCCTCAATATGTGGAGGACCCGACCCTGGCGCCAGGCACAGAAAAGGTAAAGAGCAACGGAACGACGGGAAGCACCTGGGTGACTTACAAGGTCATTTATAAAGATGGTGTGGAGATCGACCGTGTGAAGGATCACGAGAAGATCTACAAGGGGCATACACCGGTGATCTTAAGGAACACAGGGACTACCCAGGTGACTGCAGAGGCTGGAGATGGAACAGCGAATGGCCAGACCACGGAGGCGGCTGTTACCGCTGCGATTCCGGTAGACGGCATGGACGATGAGACCCATAGCGGAGCTCCAGGACAGATGGCGAGATGTCCCAGAGTGGAACCCAGAGCAGCACAGCGGTCAGTGAAACAACCGGGACAGAGAAGGTACAGACCACAGAGGCAGAGACAGTGATCGAACCGGAACCGGTTGTGGCACCGGCAGAAAACCTCAGTGAGACGGTTCAACAGATTCCCCCGCTCTAAACCAATCTTCATTTTCCCGTAATGAAACTGAAAGAGAAATATCGGTTTCTCCGTTTGAACTTTTGGTATAATAAGTGTACTGAAAAAGAACGATCACGATCTTGCTTTTAACGGTTATGGGAGGAGAGAGAAGTATGAGAAAACGTCTGGTAAGTACTGCCTTGATCTGCGGAATATTATCGGTTTCTATGTTAAATGGCTGCGGAAAGAAAGCAGCAGATGCAGTCGCAGGCACAGCCGCCATCCAGGAGAACAGCAGCGCGGAAGAGACAACCACGCAGGCGAAGGAAAGCAGCGCGGAAGAGACAAAAGCGGAAGAAGAGGGCCAGGAGAATCAGGAGAATCAGGATTCGGCTGCAATTGTTCCGGTGACGGTAGACTACAGCTATGACGGCGACTGGAAAGACCAGAAAACCCTGTTTTCCAGTAAAGTGGCCCAGATCAAGCTGATGGATGACAGCCATGAGAAGCTTCAGGACGCATTAAAGGCTTTGAACCAGAGTGCACTGGACGATCAGAAATCGGTGATAGATGAGAATAAGGAATATGCGGAGCAGGAATACGCTTCTAATCCAGATATGGTTGAATATACCTTTGATCGGGATATCCTGGTAGCCCGTTCCGATGAGACAGTATTGAGCATGGCGGTGATGGAAGGCTCTTACCTGGCGGTGCCCATCCATTTGGCATGACTACTGGCAGGACGTATGATACCCAGACAGGCAAAGAACTTTCACTGAAAGACGTGGTATCCGATTATGATGGTATTTATGAGTATGTAAAGAAGCAGCTGGAAGAAAACTATGACCAGTCCATGTTTTTTGAGGATTACCAGGACACTCTTCAGAAAATGTTCTATGATGAAAGTGGCGATTATGGAACGGTACAGTGGACCATTTCCCAGACAGGGCTAAGCATTTATTTCAATCAGTATGATCTGGCTCCATATGTAGCAGGAAGCCAGCAGGTGGATATTTCCTTTAAGGCCCAGCCACAGCTGTTCCAGAGCAGATATGTGGTGGAAAAGGAGTCTTACAGCAAGGTAATAAGGGAAAATAACAGTTGCTTTGCGGATGTAGATGGAGACGGAAAAGAAGAAGAGATTTCCTATTCCGTTGCCCGCGATGAATATGGGTTCGGCGGCGCTATCACAGTAACCTGCGATGGTCAGATCTTTGATACAGCAGAGGTTGATAAAGATGCTTCTGATGCATATGGTGCATACGGTGCATACTCTTCGGAAGGTTATGTGCTGCATACGTCGGACGGAAGAACCTATCTGTATCTGCAGCATCTGGATGATAATGATTACCGTTATGTGAACGTATTCCGTTTAGACCAGGGAAGACCCTCCTACGTGGGGTATGAGGGAATGGCCTGGTATAATACGCAGATCTTAGATCCGGATTCCTTTATGTTGTATACAAGACTGGATGTTCTGGGAACCTACTATGGCATGAAGAGGTATCATGTCGATGAAGCTGGACTTCCGGCATCCGATGACGAGGCATATGTGATCAATGAGAGTAGTATGCTACGATCTACGAGAGATTTAGCGGTAACGATTCTGGAGAAAAATGGTTCTGAGACCGAAGCCACCGTTTTGTCCGGAACCGGCTACACCATATTCCGGACAGACGGAGCTTCTTATGCGGACGCCCACTTAAACGATGGCCGCGACTGCCGCATCCAGATAAAAGAAGGAAGCAGAGGCTGGGGCTGGGATATCGATGGAGTCAGCGAGGAGGAGTGCTTTGAGTGGCTTCCTTATGTGGGATAGCCATTAAAACTGCCACGCTCCGTGGTGCCAGACGAATCGAAGAAAGGCTGCATACGGCCGGAGAATCCTGTTCTCCGGCTGTTTCTGTATAGACCGTCCATTTGTAAGGATCAGGAAGTGCCGGGAGAGGGCAGTCCTGCTCTTCCCAGAAGACATTGACAGCCAGACAGACGATGTCATCTTCTCCGTTTTGGGGTTTTATACCGGAGTAGGTGACTGAGCAGGCTCTGGCAGTGCAGTCACCGCCCAGGGTAATGATCTCCGGAAAACCAACGGAACAGAGACCGCAGGATTTGCGGATCACCGGATGTTCCATGCGGAATGCGATCATGTTTTTTACAAATTCAAAATGTTCTCTGTTTTTCTCAAGAAATGTCCAGTCTAACCAGGAGATCTCGTTGTCCTGGCAATAGGCGTTATTATTTCCATACTGTGTATTTAAAAATTCATCACCGGACAGAAACATCGGAGTGCCGCGGCTCATCAGCAGAACAGCCATGGCATTTTTTGCGAGTTTATGCCGCAGGGCGAGTACCTCCGGATCATCTGTCTCACCTTCGATGCCACAGTTCCAGCTTCGGTTATCATCATTTCCGTCCTGACCGGCCCAGCCGTTTGCCTCATTGTGTTTCCAGTTATAGGCATACATATCCCACAGAGTAAAGCCGTCATGGCAATTCAAAAAGTTCACAGAGGCATTATTTCCACGGATCGCCGGATCATAAAGATCCCTGGAGCCGGTGATCCGGCGGATCGCAGTATCAGCCATGCCGTAATCGCCTTTGAGAAAATTACGCAGGTCATCCCGGTAACGGCCATTCCACTCTGCCCACCGGCTCCAGGATGGGAAGCTGCCCACCTGGTAGAGCCCGCCGGCATCCCACGCTTCTGCGATCAGCTTCACATCGCCGAGGATCGGATCGCAGGCCAGGCTTTGCAGAAGCGGAGGCTGTTCCATCGGCATTCCGTCCTCATTTCGACCTAGGATACTGGCCAGATCGAAACGGAATCCGTCCACATGGTAGGCAGTGGTCCAGTAACGCAAGCAGTCCAGGATCAGCTGGCGCACGATGGGGTGATTGCAGTTTAAGGTATTGCCGCAGCCACTGTAATTGTAGTAATAACCGTTCGGTGTCAGCATATAATAAATATTGTTGTCAAAGCCCTTGAAGGAAAAGCAGGGTCCCTGCTTATTTCCCTCTGCTGTATGATTGAATACCACATCCAGAAAGCACTCGATGCCATTCTGGTTCAGCGCCCGGATCAGCTCTTTCAACTCGGTACCTTCCCGGTTGTATTCGATTTCTGCTGCATAACTGGTGTTTGGGGCAAAAAAACTGACTGGATTGTATCCCCAGTAATCGATCAGGGTCTTTCCGTCTACCTCTCGGCTGTCCTTCATCTCATCGAATTCAAAAATCGGCATCAGCTCTACGGCATTGACACCCAGCTCCTTTAAATAAGGAATTTTTTCCATAATGCCGGAAAAGGTTCCGGGGTGGGAAACACTGGAAGAGGCATGTCTGGTAAATCCGCGGACATGGAGTTCGTAAATGACCAGATCCTCCATCGGCAGCAGTGGATTACGGTCTTTTCCCCAGTCAAAGCGGTCCTGGACAACACGGGCTTTATAGAAGGAGCCCTCTGGGTTTTTGGTTCCCCAGACGCTCTGTCCGGTGACTGCCTTGGCATAAATGTCTAACAGAGGCTTCTTTTTATCAAATAGCAGTCCCTTTCCCTCGTCATAAGGTCCATCGAGGCAGTAGGCATATTCGAATTCTTCAATATCCAGACCAAAGATGATCATCGAATAGACGTGGCCGATGCGGTAGTGGCTGGGAAATGGGATCGTTGCGTAGGGAACAGTTTCTTTGCGGTGAAAGAGCAGCAGATCGCAGGAGGTGGCTCCGTGTGAGTGGATGGTAAAGTTCACACCTCCGGGAACGACCATGGCTCCATTGATCTCATAAAGTCCGGGCCGGACAGAAAATCCGTTGATCTGATCCAAAGGTTCTAAAGTCAGTGGATGCATAAGCGGCTCCTTTCTGAATTAAAGTAATGAATTTTTATGATAATTATAACAATCTGTTTGTGCAAATAAAATACTATAAATGAGCAAATTTGAAAAATTGCACAAAACTACACTGCGAATTTCATAAATGAATCAAAATCATTGCTTTCCTTTGCGCATTGAAAAAGATAACGATACTTT